>JAFGOI010000009.1 GCA_016926555.1 Patescibacteria group bacterium
GTGTAAAGACAATGATTATATATAGATAAAGAAACATTTAATAAATTATATATTGTTTTCCGCGGAAGGAATAAATTGTGATTAGATGATTAGCTTATCCTGTACACGATTTCTCCAGGCTATCTGGCTGAGCATGTGCGTCTGGAACCATTTCATTCTCTGGGATGTAAACGAGACAAATAAGACAGTATAAAAAGGGGTTTAAAATTCTACACAATCCTATTTTTATGTTCCCTATGTTCCTTTTGTTGTGGTTATGCTTAAAAATCTCTTGATGTATAATTATAGCGTAGTAAGAGTAATAAATGAACTTTTTTGTAGTAAATTTTGCTTAATTACATATCTTTATGAAAAATTTTAGAAATAGGTTACGTCAAGGAGGCAGATTTCGTCGAGGAATGGGGGGCAAATTTAGTCGTTCGGGAGAAGCAGGTATGTGTGTTTGCGTAAACCCTAACTGCAAGATGGAAACCCCGCATATTCGTGGACAACCCTGTTACCAACAGGTATGCCCTAAGTGTGGAAGCCCTATGGTTAGAAAATATGGTGCATAGTAATGTTAAGGAAAATTTAAAAAGAGGTGAAAAGGTTGCAAATCAGGCATTATGGCTTGAATCTAGTATAGTTGTCGCAAAGACAGTCATTGGGGTCCTTTCTGGTAGTACTGTACTTATATCTGATGCCATTCATAGTGGTTCAGATATTATGTCTATATTCACTTCTTGGTTGGGACTAAAGATTTCTCAGAAAAAACCAAACGAGAGGTTTTCTTATGGGTTTTATAAGGCAGAAAGCTTAGGGACGTTGTTAATATCAGCAATTATACTTTTTGCATTTTATGATATGTTTCGAAGGGGAATTGAGCTTTTTGGATCTTATTCAGAAATAAGAATTCCGGTTTTTGCACTTGCTGTCTCTTTTTTGGATGCACTAACCCTGTTTTTCTTTGGTAACTATGAGATTAAAGTTGGAAAAGCTACCAACACACAAAGTCTTGTGGCAATGGGAAAAGAAAACAGAACCCATATTTTCTCGTCAGGAATTGTATTTATAGGTATATTGGCTTCCTATTTTAAATATCCGAACGTTGAGGCCATTTTTACACTGGTAATCTCCTTTTTGATTCTAAAAATTGGTTGGGAGGCACTCAGGGATTCCATATTTACTCTGATGGATATTAGTCCTGATACGGAGATAAGTGAAAGAGTAGTATCTATTCTCGAAGCTATTCCCGGCATTGAAGAGTACTCAGACCTTCGTCTAAGAGAATCCGGGCCATCAATATTTGGAGAGGTTAGAATCGGCATAAGAAAATCTCGTGACGCTAAGAGTATTTATCGAATTACTAATTTGATAGAAGAAAAGGTGAAGAAAAGCGTTTCCCAAATTGAATATTTCACCGTTAAAGTGGAGCCTTTTGAGAGTGTATATAAGCATATAGCCGTCCCCGTTGAAAGGAAGGGCGATCTGGACGTAGAAATATCAAAAAAATTTGCTAGAGCTTCTTATTTTCTATTTGTGAATATAAAAAACGATAGTATAGTGGGGTATTATTTTATAGATAATCCCTACAAAGGAGATACTTCTAAAGTTGGACTTTCGGCGTCTAAACTTATTGCCAAACAGGAAGTAGATGATTTAATTGTGTCCGAAATTGGGGAAATTTCGTTTTACACATTGCGTGATAATTTTATTGATTTATATAAATTTAATGGGGATACTGCTAATGAAGCTGTCCGTAACTACATAAAGGGTAATTTATCAGAAATTACATACCCCGATGAGAGGGAACAAAAATGAGTTTCAAGAGCAGATTTAATCAAAAGTACAAAGATACTCCAAATGTATTTGGGGATAAACCTATGCCAATAATAGAAAACGCATTAAAATATGTTTCAAGTGGCTTAGCTTTAGATTTGGGAGTGGGAAACGGAAGAAATACAATTTATCTACTATCGAGGGGTTTCAGGGTAACGGGAGTGGATATGTCTAAGGAAGGTATAGCCCTTGTGAAAGAAAGAGTACCAAAGGGATCTGATTTGAATCTTATAGTTAGTGATGTGTTAGATTTTGAAACTACTGAAAAGTTTGATTTTGTGTGTGCAATTGGACTTTTTCATTTTTTAAATATCGAAAGTATCAATAAAATCATCAAGAACATGAAAGATTTCACAAAATCCGCTGGATTAAATGTTATAGCTGCCAGAATGACCCAAAATTATATGGGGGATCTACCTCATATATTTGTGCACGATGAGCTAAAAAGCTATTATTCTACAGACGAAGATTGGGAAATTCTTGAATACAAGGAACAAGGTAACATGCATAGAAAAGTGACTATGTTAATTGCGCAGAAAAAGTAGCTTTTTATTTCTTTTCAAGCTCTTCAACGACACGAGATACACCTAAAGCGTACGCTCCCATTCTCATATTGGTTCCAAGATCTTCCATATATTTCCATGTATCATCGAAAGCTTTCGTTATTTTAGCCTTAAGTTTCCTTGTTACCTCTTCTTCCGCCCAACTTTCGTTTTCCATGTTTTGCAACCACTCAAAATATGAAACTATAACTCCGCCAGAGTTTGCAAGAACGTCCGGAACTACAATAATACCTTTTTTATCTAGTATTTTATCCTCGTATTCCACTGCAAGTTGAGGTACCAGCATAATGTCTATATGAGTCGATTGACTCTCGAGGGTAAAATCAAAGTAATTAAAAGCTATCTCAACGTGGAGGAAGTGGTAAGCACGAACGCTGTATTACTTGATAATATCGCTAGACACCACAGTGAGATAGAAGACATTGATTTGAGTGTAGCTATCCGTTACGTAAATTATTTTGTCGAAAACTTTGAGGAATTGTTTAAACAACAAGAAGATCCATTCAAAAAGGCTGCCCTATTTGGGCTTATTTTTGATGAAGTACCAACATATGAACAATTACTTAAGCGAAGAATGAGTTTATCCTGTTTCTTCGAGCTTAACTTAGGTCGTCAATACAAAGAAAAACCTATGGTGACCGAAAGTTTGGTTATTTTGAACACCCAAATCAATAGCTTTGTAGTATTTGAGGGAAATTTAGTCTGGTTTTTTTTCCTGTATTGAAATGCTGTATACTCACTGATGTGGAATTTTGTGAAAATCTACCTTTGACGGAGCATTTAACCACAGAGAATATGCCAGAAAACCTATTTGCTGAAAAAAAGATTGAGCAAGGTCATTGGTATGATGAGCGCATTGGTCCTACCAGAGGCAGATTTCGTGAATGGTCAAAAAAAGCCCGGCAAGTTGAGGAACAACTCAGTCTGGGTTTGGAACCAACCAGAATTACATTATCGGAAAATTTAGAACCGGTTTTTGAATATGATAATCGTTGGGGGGAATGGCTACATGGTAGGGAAAAGCTTGAATATATTAAAAATACTGTATACGCTTGTGCGGAATGTAATACCAAAAGGGCATTGGAGTTGCAGGATACACAGCAAGTAGAAAGAATTATGGCAAAATATCCAGCCTATTCTGCACAGATTGACAATCTTGGTCTTGGAGAGAATAAACTGTTTTCTTACGTGGCGCTTGCTGGAGTGAGGGCAGAACAGCAGGTTCTTGCCAGATTAGAGGATTATGGGGAGACTTCTGCCACTATGCGACAACCTATTTCTTATACCCTAGCAACACGTATGCTAGCCGAATATATAGATGCCTATGCAGATATAATAGAGGATTGTGAAAGTAATTCCTTAGACTATAAGAAAGGTCAAATCCCACCGCAATTAGCACCCGTTCTATTGGAAACCTTAGCTCACAGTGTATTGGAGCTTGAAACCACACTAACAGACTATACTGACTTCAGTGGTCTATCTATGGACGTTAGTACACGATTAGAAACTGCTAAAGAACGTTTAGCTAATTTAAAGGTACATCTGGAATCTGGTGTTTCTGCACTAGATAAAGGGCATACAGAGGGGAACAGCGATTCTGGTTGGGTTTTTTATGCTACCGCAGCACGATGGCCTATAGACACGCCTAATACGGTTATATGTAGCCATTCTCCTGGACTAAATTGGGAAGGTGCTTTTTCCGAACGGGATTATCTTGGAGGTGTTCTTCTTACTTCTGGGGAACCTTTCAATTTTTTTAACCGAGACATGCATACCTCCATAGAAGAATTTGCACTAGGAAAGGAATGGACACTGGAAGATGGCTGCGAACTTCAAAATGATACTTATGTGGCATCTGCTAGGCGCAATGGAGATAATATCACTTGGGAAGAAGGGATGAGAGAACAGTTAGCTGAAGTTGGTGCTAGCCACTGCAGCTCTTGTGCAGAAGCATGGGAAACTCGATCAGATCTTTATACTGAAATATGGATGGGGGAACCAGAAGCTTACGCACTCTGGGTACCCTTAGATTGGGCAGAGCAGGCTAGAGAAGGACTCTATGCTTTTATGAGAGCGGAATATCTTAAACGGCTTTTAGAATCTCGACCAGACTTACCTGTACTCTTGGAAGATGGGAGCGCTTGTCTTTCCAGAGATACTATTTTCAAAACTTTAGGAGAGAGACTTATGTGGCCCCAATCTAGTTCTAACAATACTCCTTATATACAGGGTCGATCAGTTGTACAGTTATATCCCAATGAGAGGGAAATACCCGATATGCTCGTAACTTCTCTAAGCAGAGGCCAATTCATTAAATATGCTATTGATCCTGGCGGAGAGTTGTATTCACACGGAATGGAAAGTTTTCATGGGCAAGATCATGCGGCACGTGTTTTGATGTTGGCAGAGAATATAGCACGCAAAACGATACAAAACTTAGACATGAAATCATTACGTTGGGCTTGTGTTCTGCATGACGCTCTTCGAGAGAATGATTTCGAAGATGAGAACCATTCTCAAAGAGCTTCTGACTGGATTAAGAAAAACTTACCACGCATAGACCCAGAGGTGTCTGCGGATACTGTAGCCTATTTGTGTCGTTGGCATGATGTAGAGGATGATTCTGTTCCGGAAATGACCCCGGAGCTAAAGATTCTGAAAGATGCTGATGCTTTGGATTTATGGCGAATTGGAGAGGAACCCGATTCCACGAGACTAAGGACACAAACGGCAAAAGAGTTAAAAGAAGTGGCTTTTGTTTTAGTTCAGGAATCTATAGAACAAAGTAGAACAGTAGATAAACCCTTTGAGGCAGCTCTGACTGCTGGGGAAACCCTCGGTTTGGTATGCGTAACCCGGAAATAAGGTAATTAATGGTGTTCCTATGTTAAATTAATTTAAAATATGCGAAAACTATAAAACCAGTCTGCAGACAAAAGAAAATAGATTAGATTAGCCGAAAAGCCAAACAAAGGCTTTTAATCAAAGAGTTTGAGTTGTGTAAATTTGTTAACAGTTGATACAGCTAACTGCCGGGAACCAACCATTCATTAGCCAAGTCAGCGAGCGGTTTTTTCTTTTAAAACCGTAAAAGATAATTTAGAGAATTAAGTAGTTATGAAAAGGTAGTTAATAGAACCCCCAATTTGTCCCTTATCCTCCAGCTAGATCAAGATTCCAATCTTTCAAAACCACAAATGGTGAGCCACTGTTATAGAAGTTAGAAACTATTTAATAAAAGTACATGCATAAAAAAACGACCCATTTCTGAGTCGTTACTTTACTTAAAATGACAAGATATCTTATTACCTTAAGGATCCCCTATTTAAGGGATTACTCACCTTTTATCCATAAAGGACGCCAGGCTGTGTTTGTTGCATCGGGCTGCATTGAAGTTAGTCCAGATTTGAAGTGTCGGCAGGCTCCCCAACCCGATGACCGCGTTCCTCGGCGATCCTTTGCAACCTTTCAATATGATGGGAAACCCCATCCATCCCATAAAAATAGATTTTCATAAGTTCCTAACTTGAAACCACCAGCGTAAGCTGGTGGAGGCAGTCCCCCCAAAATCCTCCCGTATATAATGACAGTGTGAAACTACGTAAACAATCAAACGCAGTATATTTCTGTGAGTACCACTTAGTATTTCCAACTAAATATAGAAGAAAAATCTTAAATGAGGGTATATTTGCCTACCTGAAAGATATTTTAGAAAAGATCAAAGATTATTATCCTCAAATACATATTTTAGAAATAAATCATGACAAGGATCACATACACTTGCTTGTTTCTATACCCCCTAAGCTTAGTGTTGGAACAGTAGTTAGGGTTATCAAGGCAAATACAGCCCGAATGCTTAAAAAGAAATTTGGACATCTCACAGGAATATACTGGGGTACAGAAGCGATATGGTCGGAGGGGTATTATGTATCAACGGTGGGGGTGAATGAGAAGATAATTCAGCAGTACATAAAGCAACAGGGTGAGGAGGATTTTGGGCAAGCGGAGCTTGAATTAAGTCGGTAAACCGGCTGCGTAAGCTGCCGGTAGTTCATAAACAAGCACAGAGGTTCAAAAAAAATCAAATTATTAGTGCAGTCTTTATGCTTTTTCTAGGTTCCTGGCTACTTTGGATGAGTTTTATCTAACATTTAGTAAACACATCCTCTATCCTGTACGCATATTCTCCAGGCTGAATGGCTGGAGACCGTTCAAAAACGGTCACCTGGAATGGGTA
>JAFGOI010000010.1 GCA_016926555.1 Patescibacteria group bacterium
AACACTCCAGAATTTAGTAAGTCCAATGTTACTGAAGTGTCCAAGGTAATTGAAGATTTTGGTCCCGATATTATCATTACACATGTTGCGCAAGATTCCCATCCAGAGCACCGTGCGACGTTTGCAATAGTATCTAGCTCAGTAGTTACTTCAAGAATTAACCATGGAAAACCAAAGTTGCTGTTATGTGCAAATACTTATAATGAGATATGCTTGGACGGTGTGTTTAATCCAAACGTTTATGTTGATGTCTCTGGGTACTTTGACACAAAGATGTCCGCAATAGAAATGCATAAATCACAGCCTTTTCAAATGTGGAAGAAGATAGCCACAAATCAGGACGTATTGCTTGGATCTCGATTGTCCGATGTTAAATATGCGGAAGGTTTTCTCCAAGTACCTATTTTAGGAAAATTAGCTAACCTGTCTCTTTTTTGATGAAAATAGCGTTTACATTTCTTACTTATGGTAAAGATATTTTTGGGGGTATTGAGAATGCATTGTTTAACTTGACTAAAGGATTGGATGAACTTGACCATGATGTTTTTGTTTTTACCAGTTCCACATACATTGATGGTACTGAAAATTTTCCTGCTGACGTGTATCGATCGAAGTTTTTACCCACTGAATATAACGGCAACGTGAAGCATCTTATATCTTCTTTGTATGACAATCGAACGGCAATTAACAATGATTTTGATTACTTTCTAGAGAAATTTAAACCTGACCATGTTGTAGTAGTAGATCCTATTTGGGGGATTTTAGGAGCGACGTACTATACTAACAATACCAATACCCCATTTTCCATTTCGTATCATATAGCCAATACGTGGGCAGAAACACGTACAATAATGGCGTATTCGCTGTTGAGTGACTACGTTAATTTTTTTGTTGTGAGTACATTTTTATCAACAGAGATAAAGAAAGAATTTCCGAAAGCCAAGAATATAGCTATGAAGGTGCTACCAAACTCTATAGATACGTCTTTATATGAAAGTAATATTACTGTTCCCGAACAATACATCTTATGTAATTCTAGGATAGCGGAAGGAAAAAACGTGGATGTTCTGGTTGAGGCCTTCAGCACAATTAAGAATGATGGAATGAAATTAGTACTTTGTACAGGAAAATTTCCTTTTGGGGATTCCAATAGTGAGCGCAGCAATATGGAGAGATTGGTCAAAAAGCTAGGGATAGAGAATCGAGTTGAATTCTTACCTAACTTGGAGTGGCGGGACGTTCCAGAGCTAGTTAAAAAATCCTATGCGGTTGTGTTACCTTCGACTTATGAAACTTTTGGGATTGCAGCGCTAGAGGCTTCCATTGCTGGTGTTCCTTTAATAGCTGCCTATGCCACAAATTTTAAGGATCTCGTGAAAAAAAATGCATTGTATTTTTCTCCGAATGATGTAACCGACTTAGGAAAGAAAATAAGAGACGTAATCGATAATTATGAGCATTACAAGAAGAAATCTGGCAGATGCAAAGCGTACTTTGTTAATAGGTATAATAACAAAATTGTTGCAGAAAGGCTTTTAAATGCAATACGCTCTGACAACATGCAGTAAGGATAAAGATGCGAGTGAAATCCCCCTTCCGGCTATTCAGCGATACACAGATAAGAGAATTTCTTACGTGCATATGATAAGTGAGAAGAGATCACTACCAATGATTATATTTTCTGGTAAATTTGGCATTTTGAAAACGGATGATCTAATTCCGTTTTACGATCTAAAGTTGGAAGAAAAACTTGTTAATGAAATGGTTGAAAAAGTAGTTCTGCAGTTTGAAAAACTAAATGCAACTGAGATAGATTTTTATGGTTTAGATGTAAACACACACGTTGATTGGGAACCATATTATGCTGTAATCAAAGACAGTTGTGAACAACTTGATATCAAACTCAATATAATAAACTTGGATGAGGGCGATTATGAAAAAGAATAAACCGTTCTTACCTCATTGGTTCAGGTATATTGATACAGAAAGACAAAAACAGCTTGGCGTAGATTTGTTTAAGAATGCGCCTTTCAGTGTTTATGAAAAGGAATCTGAGGAGAAGAGAGACATGGGCATTGCGCTTTTTCTTGATGGTGTATTCTATCCAACTACTACAGGAGCCTCCTACCACTTTATGAATCTTTTAACAGGGTTATCAAAGGATTCCATAAATGTTTACTTATTCAGATGTTATAGGGGGTGGGAAGACCCCAATATTTATAGGAAATTGCCGTTCAATACTGTGTGTATAGATCCTACTGTGTTTTATGATGAACCTGGTTTGCAAGCGAACCTTTTGCAAAAATATTCTATAAATACATTGGTTTTTGATACATCTGAGGTTATTTTGTATCAAGGAGCCTACTTTAAAGAGCACCTTGGTTTAAAAATAGTCCATGATATACAAAACATAGATCATGTACTATCAGAAAAGGGAGGTTTGTCTCCCAACATAGTGAAGAATCAGAAACAAGAGCTTATTACTGCAGATAAATTTGTAGATTTATACTGGGCAAAAACAGAGTTGGATAGAACGCAGTTACAAGATGTAGGTATAGACTCACATAAAATTAGGGTTAGATATCCCATCATTGATACTAAAAATATACACCATTCCTTAAGGAGGCATCTAGGCAACCCCGTAAAGGCGATTTTTCTTGGAAATATGTTTTATTCTCCGAACATAGGGGGTTTAGAGATTCTGGAAAACACTTATAGAGATTGTGTGAGAAACGATATTTACCTTGAAATTGATGTTGTGGGTGAGGGGGATCTATTATTCCTTGCAAAGAAGTTTCCCAACCTTAATTTTAAAGGTAAAGTAGATAGCATAAGTGATCTTTTTTTGAGTTACCAACTAGCATTTGCGTGCCCTTCGTATGGTTCGGGTATTAGCCTTAAGGTACTAGATTATATGGCAGCTGGGTTACCCATTATAGCAAATAGTATAGGAGTTAGAGGACATCCCTCAAACATCAGTAATTATGTTATTGTTGACGACAGCGACTCATTTTACCCTGCTATTCGGAAATTACCTATCGATTCTAAGCTATATACACGTCTAAGTTCGTCAAGCCTTGACTACATTGGAAAATATTTTAATCCGCAAAAAAATATTTATGCTATTAAAAAAGATATAAGAGAGCTTAATCTCGACCTTTAACTAAATAGATACCCGGTAAACTTATTACAGTTACAATAGTTTTCCATACAATTTGCCCCATTGTTAGTCCTAACGCTGTAGATATTCCGAGCGATTCCCCGCCAAAAATCAGTGGTAAAAAGGTAAAGGCCAAAACGGCAAAGATTAGTGAGTCTATGGGTAAACTAACGGCATTACTGACTAAGACCCTTGACCATTGGGGAAATTTAGAAAAGCGATTTTTCCACAGTTGATATATTTCAGTATCGATCAACTCGCTAATAACCTCAGCTACAATAGAAGCAATAGTGATGGAAGGTACTAATCCAAAAATGGAGTTCCACGCTTCTCCCAACTCGAAAAATTTTGGCGAAGGAAGAACAGCCATCAGCTGTAAATACATAGCCATTACTAAGTTTAATCCCCCTGCCGTTAAGATTGTTGCTTTTGCCCACTCTTTACCTAATCGTTTATGCAGCATGTCTCTTAATGTAAATGTAAGTGTAAAAATAAATGTTCCTGCAGGTATGGTAAAGCTATGGATCCGTACTATTTTTGTTGCCCCAATATCTGCTAGTGCTTGAAACACAAGATAGGAACCCACTAGCAAAATTACCGACCATATTTCCTTTTTTGTTAGGTTACTCAACTTCATTTTTTATAGACGTCAAAATTTTTACGAGTTCTTCCTCAGACTCAGCCATATTTTGACCGATACTCTCTGTTATCATGATATTATCGTAACCCTGCCTATCCATACTTCTGATATCTGTTTTAAATCCCACACATTTCTTACCTAATACATATGACATACCAAGTTCAACACAAGTGCCCTCATCTGGTACTCTTCCGTCTAACAAACACAGAATTATGTCGCAGTTCTTAACTCCTTCTAAATCATTGTTAAATATTGTTTTCCTCAGTTTAACGGTATTCTTCGTGTTTTTGCTTAAATCACTGAATCTCCCAGCCTTGTCCTGTGGTAGATGAACCTCAAAACCCATATCCTCGACAAGTTTCTTAACATATAAATTCCTATTCCATTCCATCTCATTGAATAGTGGTGCTGCAATGTATACTAATTTTCCCATATGCTGAGAATAATACCACATAAAATGCTCCAACAGGGGTACACGCTTGGTATAATAAACATAGGCTGAATTAGGGTGATACACGACTAGTTCAGCCTAATAAATATGACAGCAGACGTACTAGACAAATCCTTTAAATTTTTGAGAAGGAATTATGGTTGTCCTGGTTTGGATGGAATCTCATTGAAAAAAATGAAGCGAGATTACATAAAACACAAGAACATAGTTTCCAGAAAATATATTGAGGATCAAATAAATGTACTACCTATAAAAACAACAACAATAATTGATTATACAGGAAGAGATAGAGATATATTTGTTTACTGTATCCATGAGAGATGGTTGCAAATGTATTTGAAACTACAAATTAAGCAAAATGTTGAAAGAACCCTAGAGGATTATGTCTTTGGTTATAGAAAAGGTATGACAATGGGAAACTTGAATGATTACTTACGTAGCATTGGCTCTAAGTATGTAGTTCATCTAGACATAGTTAGGTATTTTGATCATATTGATAGAGAGATATTGTTTAATTACTTAGTTAGTACAGTAGGTGTAGATGGAGACATACTTGTAAAAATCAGAAAGAGCGTCTCTCATACAAATAAAGGGCTACCACAAGGTAATGTTCTATCGCCTATATTATCAAATGTTTATCTCACACCTTTTGATAGGTTTTTCCCAAAAAGGTATGCAAGATTCAGCGATGATCTATATTTTGCATTAGACACACTTGAGGAAAAAGATGGGTTGATAGAGAAGGCTGACGCCCAACTACGGAAGCTCAATCTTAAAATAAACTATACTAAACTGGAGGTAAAGAATGCCAACGAATTCTAAGGAAAAAAGAACATTAATAATGGATGGAAGCCACTACTTGTATAGAGCATATTATGGAGTGCCAGATAGCGCAAAATTGCCGAGTGGACTACAGGTGAATGCTGTATATGGTTTCTTTGCATACTTGCGAAAAGTTGTAGATCTAGTAAAACCCTCTGATATAATTGTTGTTTTTGATTCAGAGACAGGTGTTTCCGAAAAGGTGATTCAAAACGCATCTTATAAAGCAAACAGGGATTATTCCGATACTGGAATGTATGAACAATTGCCTATAATAAAGGCTATTCTAACCTTTCTAACAATTCCTTATATTGAACCGCATAACTTCGAGGCTGATGATTACATAGGAGCGTTGGCTAATCAAAGCAAAATAAAAGGAGATACCCTGATATTTTCAAATGATGCAGATTTTCTTCAATTGTTGGACGGTTCTCTAAATGTAGTGAAGATAGGAAGAAAACAACCAGAGCTTATAGACAATAACATCTTTTCTGAAAACTTTGGATTTGATAGCAAATACTACATCGATTATCTAACATTAAAAGGAGATACATCAGACAATATACCTGGTGTGCCAGGTATTGGTAAAAAGACGGCTCAAAAACTAATATCTAGTTATGGATCTATTGAGAATGTGTATGCAAACCTCTCCGATCTTCCAGAGAGACTAAGCGCTTTATTACTTGCGCATGGGGATATTGTCGAAGATACATATAACCTATTAAAAATAAACACATCTATCGAGATTGAAGATGATGAGAAGCTATCTGAGTCCTCATTTGAAAAATACGACGAACTAAATGGTAAAACTAACTACTTGTTGACCTGTGTTGGAATTAACACCAAATGAATGTAAAGATTCTAAATAATGAAAAATTACTAAGGAAATTTGCCTCTGAATGGAAAGAAGTGTATGAGACGCTTGATTATGCCACTCCATACCAAGATTGGAATTGGAACTATCTATATTGGAAAAACTTTAGAGGAGATAAGCAGTTAAGTGTATTTGTTTACAGTGTTGAGAGAACTGCAGATGCGATCCTTCCTATGTGGGTACGAGAGCAACTGGGCCTTTTCGTACTGGAACCAATAGGCACGCGAGGTACTGATTATATCCATCTTTTGTTGGATTTTGATTCTGCTGAAGAAGTAACTGACAAATTTCTTAAGTGGTTTAGTCTTTCCAAACTAGATATATTAAACCTAGAGGACTTACCACATACTGCATTCTATATTAGTTTCTTGAAGAAGAATGCAAAAAAAAACGGATTATCTTATTACTTTAATGATAAATACTGTCCCTGTTTCGAAATAGACTTATCCAATGGTTGGAGGGGATATTTGGAAGCTTTGTCCAAGAGAGAAAGATCTGATTTAAAGTACTATCGTAGATATGCTAATAGAAACGCGGAAAGTGTTATTTATAGAAAGGGCAATTCTAGTGATTTGATCGAACACTTTCGTTTACATCAAGAAGCACGCAATAAAAAGGGGGATAAAGGAACTTATGAAAAAGAGTCGGTAAAAAAGCTAATATCAGAATATGTTGGGTCTATTGAAAAGGATGGTTTGCTAAAGTTGGTTTTTCTGGAAATAGATAAAAGTTGTTGCGCAACGATTTTGGGTATTGAGAAAGATGTAACTAGTTTCAATATGACAATCGGGCATGACCCAACCTTTTCAAAATTGAGACCAGGAACTTTGCTCTATGGTTATGATATAGAAGATTGCGTCCAAAGAGGTGTAGAGAAGTATGATCTGTCTAGAGGACCAGATACTTATAAAAGTAAGATGGGTGCAAAGTTAAAATATAATACAAGGCTGGTGATAGCGAAATCCGAAAAGAATATTGAGCGATATTTGGAAAACCAGAAAATATATTGGAGAAACGAAGACTATGCTCCTACAGTGAAGTAAATACTAATATAAAACCAAGCCAAATCAAGCAAAACAGCGTTTCGAATTTAAAATAATCGGGATAGGCTTTATCAAGACCTTAAAGGAAATTCTAAGCATGGTGGTCGATACCATGCTCATTCTGGTCGGGGTGGCCGGACTCGGTCACGTGTCCTAGTTTCATTATGCAAAAGTTACTTTATAAATTAGGAAACTTTTGCTAACTCAA
>JAFGOI010000011.1 GCA_016926555.1 Patescibacteria group bacterium
GCAGCTTCCAAGGGTTGGCCTGTTCTGCCATTAAAAAGGCGCGTTAGTTGGGTTCAGAGCGTCGTGAGACAGCTCGGTCTATTTCCAGAACGAGCGTATGGAGTTTGAGAAGGCGGATTTCTAGTACGAGAGGATCGAAATCCCTAAACCTCTAGTGTACCAGTTGTGGCACCAGCCGCATCGCTGGGTAGCTACGTTTAGATGTGATAAGCGCTGAAAGCATCTAAGCACGAAGCACACTTCGAGATGAAACTCCTTCCCCCGAGTTATCGGGGGACGCAACACCTAGGAGATTACTAGGTTGATAGGCTGCAGGTGTAAGTACAGTAATGTATTGAGCCGAGCAGTACTAATGGTTGCGCATCTTTAATGAGTATTCGGATAAAGTTTTTACCTGTATTTAGTAATCGGACTTTCTAACCAGTTTTCAGGGGGTTATTTGTGATTTGACATATTAAATCTAGCAGAACTCTTCGCGGTTTATATTAAGCTTGCAATTAGAGTCCTGGTGATGTTTGCGGTAGGGAACCACCTCTTTCCATTCCGAACAGAGAAGTTAAACCTACCAGCGCCGAAAATACTTGACAGAATGTCTGGGAAGATAGGTCGTCGCCGGGACTGTGGTTGCAAGCTTTTTTTGTACTCTAGCCCAATTTATGTGATTCATTGTGAAAAAGATATTTATATAGGTTATAATATGCCTCAAATCAGGATAAAGGAGGTGAAATCGATGAAAAAGCTTCGTAGAATCGCTCACGTGTATACATGCGATGAAGAGGTCCGCATAGCGGGCAGGCTGTGCGTTTTGGATAACAGCGTTGCGCAAACGCTAAGCGCATGGCAGCTGATGGGTTTTGTTCGCGATGCGGGGCTGGGTGGCCTTAATTTTTCTCTCAAAGAAGGAGGAGAGTTCACGGCCACCTACGCGCAACTGGGAGAGTTTCTCTCTCTCCCGGTAATAAAATGAATGATTTTCTTCTTGGGGAGAGATCGCAAAACACACATCATAACCACAGTGTAATGCGGTCTCTCCCCACCTCAAAACCCGGAGTGTTCGTTTTCAACCTAGTAAGTTCTACTCCTTGTACATATTCCGCCAATCCGTTATAATCCCTACGCGCTGGTAGTAAACTACCCGCCTTTTGATCTGTACTACCAAAAAAAGTACAAATTTGCGCAGATCAAGGTAAATTAAAATGCCGAAAGCAAAACAAATCCACAAAGAAAATTCTCAAATGTCAAAATATCTAAAAGATGGAGATATGGAAATGAGACAGTTAAAATCTGGAGATTTAATCGAGGGTGTTGTTGTGAGTATTACTCATAGCGAGATTTTGTTAGATGTGGGAGCAAAATCCGAAGGAATAATAAGCGGCCAGGAGTTAATTGATGATGACGGAACCCACAAAAACTTATTAGTAGGAGATACGGTGCTAGTTAAAGTTCTTCAAGCTGAAAACGACCAGGGTTATATTGTGTTATCTCTAAGACGTTCACAGAAGGAAAGAAGATGGATCCAAGCTACTGAAGCTTTTGAAAATGGGTCGGTTTTGGAAGCTTCTATCATTGAATACAACAAAGGGGGACTTTTATGTGACTGTTTAGGCCTTAGAGGCTTTATTCCCCTGTCTCATTTGGATAGAGTACATTTCGCCAACGATGTGGCTAAGTTTGCCGCGGGAAGTGAAAAAGAACTTAGGGAATCTTTAAAAGTATTATCTGGAAAAATACTAAAGGTGAAAGTGATTGAACTAGATGAGGAAAAAAATAGATTTGTACTATCTGAAAAAGACGCTTTAGGCGCATATAGCGATGAAGCGCGCCAAAAGAGATTGGAGGGCATTGAGGTTAATTCGGTTCAAAATGGAATAGTCACCGGTATTATGCCATTTGGGGTTTTTGTCGATTTGGACGGTGTTGAAGGTTTAGTACACATAAGCGAAATCGCATGGGAGAAGGTGAGTCATCCCTCAAAATACTTTTCAGTTGGTCAAACTATTCAGGTGTTAGTTCTTGGTATAGATGATAAGTCAAAGAAGCTCGCGTTGAGCGTAAAAAGACTCATGAACAATCCCTGGGAAACGGTAGAGGAGAAGTACCCGGTTGGTACTAAAGTGAAAGGTGAAGTAAGCAAGGTTGTGCCGTTTGGCGCCTTTGTTACCTTGGAGAAAGGGCTTGATGGTCTAATTCACGCGTCTGAAGCAGAAAAGCCACTGAGTGAGGGGGACAAAGTATCCGCGGTTGTAATCCAGGTTGATGGCGCCAATCAGAAACTAGCATTAAGTACAAGGCAGTTGGAATAAAATTAACTTAAATGTCTATTGACAGGTTAACTCACAGAGCAAAAACCGCCCTATTGGAATTACCAAAGCGCGATAGCGTTATGGGTGCTACGGTACTTCATCATATAGAAATTGCGGGAGGAATGGGCGGTTACTTAATCAAAGCTTTTCCAAAGTTAAGGGTGTCTACCGTTAAAAAAGTTGAGGTTGAGAAATTGGTTAAGGAGGCATATTTCCAATCAATAAAACTGGAGCATCCCTATGTGGGGACCGAACATCTATTATTGGCTTTATTAAAGCTTTTATCCTCCAAGGACTTCGGAAAAGTGAAAATAGAATTGGTTAGAATGACAGTATTTCCTTATGCCGACAGGGTGAGTAAAACGGGCAATTTCCCCATTCTAGACGTTTTTAGCAAAGATTTGAGTGCGGAAGCTTTGACGGATTACGACAAACCTCTTATCTATCGGGATGTGTATGACTCCTTCTTGGAATCCCTGTTACTCAAAACATCAACTAACACTCTAATCATAGGAGAAAGTGGGGTTGGTAAGGATGCGCTAATCAGGCTTTTGGTACGTGATATTGCTTACCTTGAAGTACCCCCCGCGTTAGCGGGGTACCATGTACTCGAATTCGATATTGTTGCTTTTATAACAGGACTATTTAATAAATCATCTGGTGTTGACTCAAGCTTGAATCAACTTGTAGATGAACTTAAAAAGTTGGACAGAGTTATTCTCTATATCAAGAATTTCCAAAACTTATTTTCTTCTACAGCGATGGGATCAACAATTCCGGTATTTTATTCACTTTTTGTAACCGCTCTTGAAAGTGCTGATGTTAAAGTGGTTGCCACTGTAAATACAACTGCATACGATAGGACTTTTGGTGATAATAACGTCTTTTTTGATAAGTTTAATATTATAGAAGTTGAAGAACCCGACGATAAGATTAGTAAAAAAGTACTCAATACCTCCGCAAAGTCTATATCGGATAGATATAACGTTTATATTTCAGATAAAGTCATAGACTACCTGTTTGAGAAGTCAAAAGACTTTCCGTCTAATGTGAGGATGCCTAAGAAATCAATATTATTCCTCGATCAATGCTGCGCTCATGTTTTACTTGCGAAAGGTAAAATACCTCAAAGTTATAAAAGTCTTGTAGACAGCAGTATCGAGGCTTCACTTGAGCTTGAGGATCTACTTTCTGCCGGCAAATACGAGGAAGCCGTTAAAATGAACAAAAGAATTTTTCAAATAGACAACAAATTAACCTCAAAGGAAAAAGTCATTTTCGAAAACCCGAATAAGATAGAACTTACAATAGCGGATATTGATAGTGTTTTGGATTTTCATGCGGAAAAAAAGGATGATAGAAAGGATGTTAATATAAAGAACCTAAGTTCATTGAAAGATAGGGTTCAAAAAAGAATAATAGGGCAAGACAACGCTGTCGAGCTGGTAACAAAAAGTTTAATAAGAGCAAGAATGGGGTTAAGATACAAAAATAGACCGCTTGGAAACTTTCTCTTTTTAGGGCCTACAGGAGTAGGTAAAACTGAATTAGCAAAAGTTTTAGCCGATGAATTCTTTGGTGAGAAATCTCTAATCAGACTAGATATGAGTGACTTTGGCGAAAAACACACGGTTGCAAGGTTAGTAGGATCGCCCCCCGGATATGTCGGATACGGGGAAGGTGGTGAACTGACTACAAAAATAAGTATAAAGCCTGACAGCGTAGTTCTTTTTGATGAGATAGAAAAAGCCCATCCGGATGTACTTAATATACTACTTCAAATAATGGAGGAGGGAGAGTTAGCTGACGCTAAGGGACATACATTCAGTTTTTCGAGTTCCATAGTTATTCTAACCAGTAATTTGGGAACTGATATACTACACGACTCCGGTATAGGTTTTGACTCACGCGATGTCCCTGATTCCGAGGTGGAAAGCAGGTTAAGAATAAACGTCAAAAAGATACTAAAACCGGAGTTGATAAACAGATTTGATGAGATTATTACTTTCTCCCGTTTGTACAAAGAGAGCCAGCTAAAAATACTTAATCTGTTGATAAAAGACATTTCTAGAAGCTTGAGAGATCAACAGATTACACTTACCATAAGGAAAAATGTCAGGGATCATTTGTTGAAAGAAGGTTATTCAAAGGAATATGGGGCCCGCGCTTTAAGAAGAACCATGGAAAAAAAGCTGTTGGATGTTATAGCAGAATATTTATTGGATAATACGGAGAGGCCTCTAAAACTAGTTGTAACGCTTGTGAAAGATAAAGTACAAGTAAAAAGTAGCCCGATAAAAAGGAGAATATCTAGCAAAAGTAGAAATAGAACTAACAAAAGTGGAGAGGAACATATTGCGCGAAAGAAGGAAAGGGCAGATTAGTTTTTGCAATTACAAATTACGGGAGATTATTCTGATACACTAAGTTATATGCCTAAAACGAAAAATGTTTATGTTTGCCAATCATGCGGATATACGTCCCCGTCGTGGATCGGGCAATGTCCCGATTGTTCCGAGTGGAATACATTTGTTGAGGAAGTAGTAGTGAGTTCGGGGAGTAAATCGGGTAAAAGCATATCGAAAGCGCAGCAAAAAAAAAGAGCAAATTTAATCAAACTCTCGGAGGTAATTTCCAAGCCGATTCAGCGCGTTAATTCAGGAATAAGCGAGTTTGACCGGGTTTTAGGCGGGGGTTTTGTTTCAGGACAAGTTGTTTTAATTTCAGGTGAACCCGGTATAGGCAAAAGTACAATTCTCACCGAGATTTCAAGAAGTATGAAAGATAGTGAAGTGCTTTATGTGTGCGGGGAGGAAAGTGTCGAGCAGATTAAATTAAGAGTCCAAAGAATGGGTTATTCGGCAGAAAACCTTGTTATGCTTCCTGAGACAAATGCGTATGTTATAGGAGAAATCATTATGTCCAGACCTGACTTAGGTCTAGTGATTGTGGACTCAATTCAGACACTTTATTCTCCGGATATGGAATCAATACCTGGCGGAGTGTCGCAAGTAAAAGGATGCGCTTCGTATTTGACTAATGTAGCCAAAGAGACCGGTATACCAATGATTCTGGTCGGACACGTAACAAAAGTGGGTTCTGTGGCAGGTCCGAAGGTTTTGGAACATATAGTTGATACAGTACTTCAGCTGGAAGGAGATGGGCAGCATCTTTTCAGGGTCCTTAGAACAACAAAGAACAGATTCGGGCCTCTTTCAGAGGTTGGTATATTCGAAATGGTGGACAAAGGTATGAGGGAAGTAAAAAACCCTTCAGAACTGTTTTTGGAACACAGAATAGAAAAATCTCCCGGATCTAGTATTACGGTTATTATGGAAGGAAACAGACCCTTACTATTTGAGATTCAAGCTCTAACAATCCCTACGTCGTTTGGATATCCCAAGAGGACTACAAGCGGTTTTAGTAATAATAGGCTGCAAGTGCTGATTGCGACGATAGAGAAAAGAACAGGTGTAAAATTATCAAATCACGATGTCTACCTTAACGTTGCAGGAGGATTCTCCGTAAAGGAATACGCGGCGGATTTATCAGTATGCTTGGCAATTATATCAGCTGTAAAAAACAAGCCTCTAAAAGTCAATACGTTGGCCTTTGGGGAAGTAGGTTTAAGCGGAGAAATAAGAAAAGTATCCCAGCAGAAAAGAAGGGTGCAGGAAGCTGAAAAGCTTGGTTATAAGAATATAATAAGTCCGGAAAATACGAAGACTCTTAAAGAGGCTGTGAGCGAGTCTTTAAGCAAAAACTAGTTTTTATGTTATAATACCGCGGGTTTCCAAACATAGGGAGTTCATATGAATTTCGGTATTTGTATGGTTTAATAAATATAATGAGCGCACAAAGTAAGGAAGTACAAAACACTGTTTCAGAATCGGCGGAAAGTTCTGCTCCGCTGTTACTGCGAGTAATAGTGAGTATACTGTCTGCGATTCTTGGGTATAATTTTTCAAGAACAGCTTTTTTTCGAGAATATCCGCTTTTTGGTGTTAGATATGTAGGAGAACTGATGTCCCTTATATTGGCGGGATCTTTGGGTTATTTTGCTCTGCCCACGTTATTGATTCAAGCCAATAAATGGTTTGAGAAGCTGGTTTCCAATGCTATATCAGATATTGTGTCTAAATTTTGGGAAGAGCAGTCTAAACGTATTCAGGAGGCCAGAAGAGATAAACAACGCCAGCAAGCTCAAGAAAAGAAAGATCAGTTGAAAAGTGATCTCGAAAACGCGCTTTTAGTTGATACTTCAGTATTAGTAGATGGCAGGATTTTAGATATTATACGGGCGGGATTTTTAAATAGGACACTTATTGTTTCTCAAAATGTTATTGATGAACTTCATCTTATTTCAGATAGCAAAGATAAAATAAAAAGACAAAGAGGTCGTAGAGGTCTTGATGTTGTTAAAAAACTTAAGAAACATGTGAGGGTGATAAATCCGCAGATAAAAGGCAAAAAGAAGGGTGTAGATAAGACCCTTGTAAGTTTTGCTAAGGAGCACAATTTAACAATGATGACACTCGATTATAATCTGAGCAAGGTCGCTGATGTATTAGGTATAAAAGTATTAAATGTAAATAATCTGGTCAACGCATTAAAAACAGTTTTGTTGCCGGGTGAAGAAATTGAAGTGGAAATTATTCAGGAAGGTAAAGAAAAGAATCAGGGTGTGGGTTACCTAAATGATGGTACTATGATTGTTGTGTCCGAATCTAAGGATAAAGTAGGCACTAAAGTTAATGTGATAGTCAAGAAAGTGATTCAGTCCGCGGCGGGCAAGATGATTTTTTGCGATTTGGTAAAGTAGTTTTTATTCAATTATTAGCGTAACCGGAGATAGATGGGTCTCAAACTCATTTGCTCCGTATGCAAACTCCTCATTGCCCTCTTTGCCTAGAATAGAGGAGCCGTTACCCGCATCTACCAGAACAAACTTGTATTCACCAGTTTCTGACATAGCTTTGACTGTTTTCACAAGATTTGTTAAAGGGACCATTTCCTGATCTACAACTATGAATCCGGTTTCCGTACCGGTTTTTGTAGGTATTTCATAGTAGGCACCCCAGTAGTAGGATGTATTCCCTATTTCCGCCTCAAAAGCGAAGTGACGCCATTTCTCTTTTAAAAGATAAGTTTCGTTGTCTTGATCCACATAAAAAACCATCTGCATGTGGGGTGTTTTTTGCGCCTTGTACCTTATCAGCTCTGTTTTATTACACAATCTGAGTTTGTTATCGACTAAAGCTATTCCACCGGATGCTTCGTTAATTTCGGGAGATAACCCGGGAAATCTATCTTCAACAGCTGCGGGACCGAAAGTTATTCCTAGTGAGACCATTGTTGTTAAGCCTGTATCAAGAATAGGGGTTTCGCCCCCTTCCAGCTCGTCGTAATGATATCTTCCTACTACGTATGTTGTAGGGCATACAAGTAAATTTTCAGAGTTTCCTGAATTTTCGGAGTTAAGAAGGTCTCTTTTATATGTTGAAGGTACCTCTGCGAGATGTGCTTGATATGTACCATTGAATGTAACTTTGACAGGGTGGAAGGGTTTCCCCGAGCCTTCAACGTTTACTGTAAGTCTACTAATTGAATATAATTCTGTTTCTCTTAAAGCTTCTTCTTGTACGATTTCTACGCGATCGGTTTCATAGCTTCTGTGGGATTCTATAAAGGATCTTCCTACCTCCGAAACGCCTATTACTTTTGATACATACTTTTTTCTTTTTTTTTCATCTCCCAGTTCTTTTACAAGTGCCCCTACAGTAGCTGCGGTTCCCAGAGCTCCTAGTGCTCCTAGAGACAATCTGATGAATTCTCTCCTTGACATTTCCTTTTTTTCCTCCGATTCGTCGTGGATTTCTTGTTCTGAGGGTGTTTGCTGATTTGTTCCCGGACCGTATATTTCGGCTATTGCTTCCGGGGTGGTATGAAGTGCATCACTTAGTGAATCGGGCAGGCGTTCACCGGTTTCTGATCTGTTTGTCATACTCTAATATTACAGGAATCAGCTGGTTTTTATGTATGGCTTTTTGTGTTTCTAAGGTCGTTATCAGTTTACCGGTATAAAGTTTCGTAGAATAAGGTCAAAAGCGCGTTTCTAAGATGTTTTCTGTGTTTGGGTAGTAAAAGTAAGGTATTGAAAAGAGAATAATTCTTTTTAGTCCCATAAAAAATCGCTCCGTACGAAGCGACATACGAAGCGACAACCACAGAGCGATTTTTTTTTCGAAGCACCCCCGAGAATTCGGGGATAATAACATGCTTCAGAGCAGTCGAAGCATGAATACATATAAGTTAGTTTATTTAGTCAAACTTTACCAGCGATCACAGTTAGAACATTTGCCAAATGTTGTTATAAGAGGGGATAGAAACCTTTCCGATTCCAACCGCCGTTGCTGTATTGTACATATATACAGAAATACGGTAATATGTTTGTAGTTAATAGAAGTACGCCCTATAGGGTGTAAATACCGTGTGGATAAGTATTAAATCATGTGGATAAATGTTTATAAAGGCAAATTTAAGAAAGGAGCAAATATATGGCTAATAATAAAGATCGAGTAAAAACAACTCTACTTTTAGATAAAACTCTTAAAAAACTTGCGCAAGTTTATGCGATTCAAAATGATAAAACATTACAGGCTGTAGTCGAGGAGGCGTTAAGGAAAATGCTGCTTGGGGAAAATAATAGTTCTGCGGGTCAAATTGAATAGCAGGCATATTTACATATAGATGCTTTTATGCTAGCATTCATCTGTGGAAGAAGAAAAAGTTAGAGCAACAATCAAAATAGACAAAAATATAAAACAGTTGGCTGAAAAACGGGCTTTGGATCTCGAGGTCACCTTTCAGGACCTTGTTAATACAGCTTTGTACAATGAAATCTATAGCAGATACCCGGAAGATGTAAAAAGCAGAAGTGGAAAGCTTCGAGAGACTGCAAAACCAATAGATGAAAAAATGGGAGATTTGACAAGGAGCGATTTCTACGACTAATTTTATGGCTGTTTCTAGGAAGAAAGTAGTACTGATAGATTCTAATGTGGTTGTGTACAGTCTGAATTCTTCTCATAAATACTTTGAACAGGCATTAAGTGTGTATGAACAAGTATGTGCTGGGGAATTCAAAGGAGTATTGGCGCAACAAAATCTTTTGGAAGTTTATCGTGTTTTAACTCATTCAAAATATCAGAACCCAATGACCCCCCAAGAAGCTATACGGAGTATTGGAACCTATCTGGATGTTTGTACGCTGATATATCCTAGTTTAACTACGGCTCAGAACGCTTTAAATCTGGTAGTAGAAAATGATTTGCGTGGTAATCAAATCTTTGATGCTTATTTATACTCTGTTGCAGTTGAAAATGGTGTAGGTACGTTATATACAGCGAATGAAAAGGATTTCTTTTATGTTAGCAAAATAGAGGTTTTTAACCCTTTTGGCTAGAGAAAGTTTCAACAAAACGATACAACATTACAGGTTGTGGTTGAGGAGGCGTTAAGAAAAATGTTACTCTCAAACGAGAGTATCGAAAGTGGCGTTGTTGTTGACAATATAGTAAATTAGCATATAATAAAGATATAGGTTGGTATAACCTGTAGTATTGACAAGTAAGTCCTATTGTAGTAAAATATAGTTGTTAATCACCTAATGATTTGACCCCGAGAAAACTGTTGGTTTATGCGCCTTTAAAAAAGACGCATTAGTCAGCAGTTTTATCTTTCATGAATTTAATAAAGGAGAGACAAATAAACTACCCTTTAATAATTCTGAACAAATATAGATATCACTGTTGAATTAGAACTTTGAAAAGTGGTGTGAACTACTAAAACAATAACACCATCAATGCACCCCATATTGCCTATCTTTAAAAGATAGCTGAAGGTGGGTAGTGTGGGGTGAAGTGGTGGTGGTGGAAGCAAACGAAACAACAACTGATCAAAAGCACAATCTTTAGAGAAAAGGAGGCAATACAATGCCAGTGCAGAAACGTGAACAAGTGCAGGAACCGGAGACCATTCGTCTGGGGAGAGATGTCAAAGCTTTGGGTCTTCCCGGTTATGTCGAGGCGGAGTATCGCCGAGTGATTGGCGATCACGTCTGCGATGGGATGACCAAGCTGAAGGACGTTGCCGACGGTCGCGAGGTGGCTGACCTCGGGTTACTCGGGTTGACCCCAGAGGTGTCTGACATCATCGAAAAAGCCCTCGGGCGTCCCGATGTGCAGAAGACCAATTGGGTCTCGGAAAACCTGGGTGAGTCCTGGGGCGAGGCCGATCCGGATGTCGTCGTTGTGCCCGCAGCCACCGTCGCTGCACCCGCCGAGAACCCCGCAGAACATCGCGGGATTTTCCACAGGGTGTTCGGCGTTCCCATCCGGGAGTGGCTGTAGTAAGTAGGGGTTTTCAACACCCCTGTTACTTTTGTGAAACACATCAACTATTTTGAGGAGGTAAACAAAATGAAAGGACGTTATATCTTGCTGGGTTTGGGCGCGATTGGGCTGATCTTGGGGTGCCTGATCTGCAGTGCAGTCAAGCCGGAATTGTGGGACGCAGTCCTGAGCCGGGTGTACAACCCCGAGCAACAGGTCGCTCCCCCTGAGGAACCGACAGAGGCACCCGCCGCGACGCCGACCGAGCCGGCCCTGGCCGCAAACCCGACCGAACCGGCTGCCGAGCCAACCGATCCGCCGTCCTTGGCCGCGGAATCTCCGCTGCCGACGCCGAGCCCGACCCCGACCCCCGAGCCGACCCCCGAGGTCTCCTTTGACCCCAGGGATCACGACGGCTACTGGGCACTCTATGGGGACTACCCCGCCTATATGGATATGCGGGCGGCGGTACGCGAACCCGGTGACGAGGCTTCTTTCCTGGTTGAGGTTATGCAGGACGAGCCCCGGCTCACTTTGCTGCGGCTGGTGCCGGACGACGAGTTGATCGAGGCGCAGTTCTACCCCGCCGATGCCGTTCAGGCTTTGGATGCCGGGATGTACACGCGCGCGAACGCAACGACCGTCGAATGGGACCTGACTGAGCAGCTCGAGATGGGCTACGTCACGACCGAAACCCTGACCGTGGCGGTCGAGATGATGACGGCGACCGACGCCCCGAACGATGACCCCGCGCGGAATTTGGCCTATATGGCTTCACGCGGTGTAGACATCATCGGAGGTGAGATTTTGGCTCAGAACTATCAAGCCATTCACTTCGACGACGTTCAGGCCGGCTCGTACTTCATCTTTCGCGTCCGTGATCATGAGGACAAGCAGGTCAATCGCGGCATCCTCTTGGTCTTTTCACAGGACACCGACGAGTACACGCTACGGCTGCGTACCCGCCCGGAGTTCGAGACGGACGAGGCTTTCACGATGGCTATGGACGAACGGCCCCTGGTCGAGATCGAACGCCCGAGCATCATCCTGGACGAAGAGGCGATCGAACGCGCTTTGCAGACCGGGAGCCCCTGGTAGTATCACCACCACGTAACATAGCAGGCACACTGCTAGTCTGAACCCTGTTGGGTAAAGGTAATCAAAGTGTACACGGGCCCTTGGTGTCTGGAATCAAGAAAGAGATGTGACTTCACCCCAATGAAACACACAAATCTTTCTCCAGCACCAAGGGCCCCGACCGTTTTTGGGACCTTTTTTCACCTTTTTTCTAGCACACCCCATTTCTCAACCTTCATATTTTCATATACAATCTAACTATATTAGTTAGTTGCTTCTGTGGCGTAAAATCAGAAAGTTAGTTGGAAAATAAAGGTATTTTCAAGCTGCATAAGCTAAAGTAAAAATAAGCTGCCCGAAATGAATAAACTGTCCATAATCATACCTGCAAAAAACGAGGAAAAGCGCATTGCCTCGACTCTTAGTAATTACGGATCTTTTTTTGAATCCAGAAAGCCCGCGTTAGAAACAGAAATTATAGTAGTTGTTAATGATACAGATGATTCTACTCCGGATATTGTAGATAAGTACCACCAAAAATATGAGTTTATAAGGCGTGTGGAGACTCATTATGCTTCCGGAAAGGGCGGGGCTGTTGCTCTCGGTTTTAATGAGGCTACGGGTGACTTTATTGGTTATGTAGACGCTGATGGGGCTGTTTCTGCTTCAGAAATTTATAGGTTATACCAGTTTTTAGAAGAAACCCCTTGGTTAGATGGTGTTGTTGGCGTTAGATCAAAGGATAAGACTCAAATGAGTCTCAAGAGGAAAGTATTGAGTAAAGTTTTCAATTTCTGGGTTCGACTTTTGTTTAATTTGAACTATTCTGATACTCAATGCGCGGCTAAAATCTTTAGGAAAGATCCTGCAAAGGACATATCTAAAAAGCTTTCAAAAACCGGCTGGGCATTTGACGTAAATTTGCTCTTAGTGGCAAGGTACCTTAATTATAGACTGTTAGAGCAAGGAGTAGCTTGGTCAGAGAGGGAGGGCTCTAAATTCTCGTTTTATGACGCTTTTATTAATACACCCTTAGAATTACTTGATTTAAAGAGAATGCAGCTTTCTTACGCTTCTGAGAGGGTATTATTGAAGATTTGGGACTTTGGAGTGTTGGATAGGGTACTGGATAAGGCACAAAACATACTTATTTTTGCCTGGAGAGACATCAAACACCCCGAAATGGGCGGTTCTGAGGTGTACGTGCATCAAGTAGCCATGAGACTGGCAAAGAAGCACAACGTGACTATTTTTACGTCTCAGCCGGGCAATTTAAGTATGATAGACGAAATAGATGGTGTCAGAATAATAAGAAAGGGGAATCGTTTTACGGTATACCTGTGGGCGTTTCTAATATATGTTTTGTACATAGGCAAAAAGACTGATTTTATTATTGATGTCCAAAATGGCATACCTTTTTTTACAGCTTTATATTCATTTAAGCCGAAGTTGATGTTACTGCATCATGTCCACAAAAAACAGTGGTTTAAGCAGTTTCCGGTTCCGGTTGCTATTGTGGGGTATTTTTTAGAGGTTTTTGTGATGCCTTTCGTGTATAAACACGTGCCAATTATTACAGTGTCGCCTTCCAGTAAGGATGAACTTAATTCAATCGGGTTTGCGGACAAGCGTATTTTCCTAGGTTACAACTCAATTCCGCCAAGAGTAGGGGGTTTTTACAGAGAATCAGAAAGTCCGCTTTTGGTATATATTGGCAGGGTAAAGGCGTATAAACGCCTGGAAATAGCCGTTGTGACCCTTAGAGAGCTTATTAAGGAGTTTCCAAACCTGAAGTTAGTTATAGCCGGTGCCGGAGATTATTTGGATGAGTTGAAGGATTTAGTGAGCAGACTGAAACTAGATGACCATGTTGAGTTTCCGGGTTTTGTTTCCGAGCGCAAAAAGTGGGAGTTATTGCAAAAAGCGTGGGTGTTTTTGATGCCGTCAATGCATGAAGGGTGGGGCATAACTATTATTGAAGCCGCTTCCTGCAAGACACCTGCTGTTGGATTTAACGTTTTGGGCGTCAAAGATTCTATAAAGCACGGAGTTACAGGTCTGTTAGCAAGAGATCTGGAGGACTATATAGAAAGCGTACGTACACTTTTAAATAACAAAACTATAAGAAAAGGACTCGGTGAAAATGGTGAAGATTGGGCAAACAAATTCTCGTGGCAGACAACGACAAAAATATTCGAGGAAGTAATAGACGCAGTTTCGAAAGGCAAAAAGCTTATGGCCGACAAGGTTTATCCGTGGGAAGTGGATTTGGCTACAGAAACCGTTACTACCTTGGTTAATACTAAATAGACAACAGCCAAGCCCAGCGAGACTATAGATATTTCGACACCGGTGTAAAAGTGCTCCTGAGGGGCGTATTCTACTGTGTAGGTACCGTTTTTAAGTTCATCGAACTTCCAGCCGTTAATATATCCATTCACTAGTTCGGTTTTTTTTCCGTCTAAGACCCAGTTTTGGCTATAAGGTTTTGAAAAAGCTAACACACCTTCCTCGCCATTAGCATCCTTAATAGTTATTTCATATTTTGTAGGGTTGAGTTGTCTAGTATAGACTTGGGGATATTTTACTGTTGTATCTCTTAGTTTTAACACTTGTGGCGGAAGGTATTCTGCTTCGTTTATTGTTGCGTTATATTCATCCTGATTTAGAAACAGTAGGGCATTTACGGAGTTGAAGCCTTCTATATTTATCAACCTTATAGTGGGAATGTCTCCAACTTGTTCAACGTTTCCAAGGTGATACCAGATGTATTCTTCACGTTCATCGTCATTATCTATTTTTGTGTCTGCTTCAAATTTAATGTCGTTCACCATTATTTCTAGCATACCGCTAATGTTACTTTTCAGTAGTCTTGCGAAAACCTCACAATTTTCTGTGCAGGAGCTCTTATGCTCAAAAGAAAGGGTAACAGGTTCAACGTTATTGCTGATGTCTTGAATAGATAAATCTTCTACTTCGTATCCATAATCTTGCGATTTTGACAATGTCCATATACTAAAATCACATTTAGCAGTATTTGGCGGCAGCTTTATTATTGCGTGAACTTTATTATTCAAATCAGGATACATGAAATTAATATCGAGGAGGTTTCCTTCATTGTCATATGCATAAATTTTAAAGTGAGGAATTAAATCCTCATCAATATTGGATATTAAATCTATTTGTAAAGCCCGAACTCCAACTGTAGTGAATTTATCGCTTCTGATGATATTCCAAAAGTATTTAAAGTCATCTGCTTGAGAGTAGTAAGTTATGTCGTTATTTGATAAGTCCAGGTTTGGATGATTAGAGAAGTTAAAGTATAGAGCTCTGCCTCTTGTAATTTCCTTGGCCTTCTGCCAACCGTCTCTTGCAACTACAACTCCGTTTTCGTAGTCAAACTGGTTTATTTCAAGCCCCATATTGCTAAAAAACAGATCTACTTCAGCATGTGTTAAATTTTCTAGAGAACCCAGTTTCCAGTATCCGGGATTTCCATCATCCTTTTTTGTAGTGAAATCTGCTGGGTAAATAAATCTATCTCTATAGTCTTTTAATAGGATATCTATTTTTCTGTTGTCTTTTAGCAGTAATTGAGTTGAGGATAAGGCTATATTAGAAGGTTTATCTGTATAGTCTATAAAAGTTGTTAAACCATCGTAGGGAACTTCTTTTTTAGTTATGTATTTTCCATCTGCACTGAGTTCAAAATTCGGAGATGAGCCCTCGAGTAATAGTTCAGTATTTGGCATAGTAACTTCTCTTTCAACCATTATTCCAAGTCCAGGTATCTTAATTAAGGTGTCAAGACCGTAGTTTGAAGTTAATTGTTCGTCGTAAAACTTGGAGAGTCCGGTAAACTCTTTGTTTTTGTATACAGCTAGATTGGCCGTGCTGAGAATCTTTTCCAAAGAAGTTTGAGTTTCAAGACGGTCATCGTATAAAAACTTATCAAATACTGATTCATCCTTTCGGATTACAAGATACTTAACTCCTACTCTATCTAAGGCCTGTCCCATATTTATGTAATATATGTGTTCCTCTTTAAATAAGTAATGGAGATAGTTCATCATATCTGATCTTGTTGTAATTGCAGGTTTGGGTGAAATTAGATTTGAGAATTTAAATCTTACTTCTTTGGTGCTGGACCAGTAAGGCTGCGGTACTCCCGGATACCACGCAACATTAAATTCATCTTTGTCCGAGTCAATTAGTTCAATAGCTTGTTCAAACTCTTTAGGTACTTCTTGAGGTAGATAGTAATCGTTTAAGGTTTTATTCAAAAAGTATAAATTGTTAGCCATTACGCCGAGATATAGAACCACAAGAATAGGTATAGACCTTTTACTTCTGTTACCTAAATAGAAGAAAAGAAGTGAGAATACCAGTGAGTAAACAAAGGCTAATATAATGCCGAGTTTGTCAATTTCCCTGAAAAGCCACCCAATGAACTTGATTGGAGAATAGAACATAAGATAGTAGTAGAGCTGCTTCGAAAGGGGTGTAAATGAAGCCAAAAGAACCCCCGAACCAAGCAATAGAATAAGAGCAGCTATTATTCTTCTTTCCCTTCGGAGCTTGATTAATGCAATTCCGAATAGAAAAAGAGGTATTAGAGTAAAGAATTCCTGTAGAAAGGCTACAGATTTTAGGGGGAGGAAATAATCTTCAAGATCTGTAAGCCAATATCCCATAAGGCGGACAGAGTTGCCGAGTTGAGAGTTTTTGGCTAAAAATTCCACGACGGTCTCACTTACAATAGCATCCGGTTTTGAAAAGGTTGCAAAGTAAGGGAGAAGCCAGTAAGAATTCGCGAGAATGTAAAATACCGTGAATAACGCAAGACCCAGTAATTTTGAGAGTTTTTGTTTGGTCGTAAATTTGTGGTGGAATAGAAAAACAGCGGTCAGTGTTGTAATTATTAATCCCTCAAACAAAACAGTATGTGGCGTGGCGGTGAATATAGAAAGTACAACAATCAAAGAGAGAAGGTTTCTGTACAGGAATTTCTCGGAGTACAGGTATGTAAATATGTAATAAAATGTTATGGGAATTGTTACGGATGAGAAGAACAGGTAAAAGTGCATTAACCTGTTTGTGAACCAATAGTTAGTTAGGTAGTAAAAAGCTCCTAAAAAAGCCGGCAAAATGTATTTTGTGGTGTATTTTTCGTGAGGCGTTTCCTTATCTAAGAATTTAATCAGTTGTGAAACAGTAGTGAGGTAAACAAGGAAAGTTAACAGCATTAAAACCAGTATCTTTACCTTAATATAGTCTTCATCTGGAAGATCAGCCAGCTCATATATTCCGAATACGAGGTAGAAAAGAGGTATGCGGGCCTGTTCGGCAAGAGACTCGCCTATGTCGTTGCTATAAGTATATATATACCTTTGATAGAGTTTGTCTACGGAAAGCCCCTCTGTGACGTCTATATGGATGATGTACCCGGGCGGAAATATTTTTAGTCCAATATAGAGAAAGAAAAAGATGGTGGTTATTATGAGCAGTGAGTATTTGAATCCTTTGGACACGATATCTCTATTTTAGAGGTTTTGTATGTGGGAATGAAGGGTTTTTATGTGTGGGGGAAGTTGGGGAATATTAAGGATAGGAAATATTATGACAGCATGTTCGATGGATTTTAGTGTGGAGTGTACTTTTCATGTGTGTGTGGGTGTGGTGAAGTTATGATGGGAAAAAGGTTTATAAAAGAGTGAGGCCCCCTATCATGACGTCTTATGCGCTGTGCGCTGCGTTTAGATAGAGGGCCTCGGTGTAGGTTGGTTTGGTTTTTTGCTCGTTGTTGGTGGGGCAGAGTTAGTGAGGATATCGAACCCGAAGTCCGATCTCCGTAGGTCCCCCTGTCCCAACAGTGCAGATTGTCAAAGTAGCCGGTTTGGCCAAATTGAACGAATCAATCTGCACTGCGTCTTCTCTCTCTCGTGTATAGTGAGGGATGTCGATGTCCACTCCATTCATTGATCCGTAGATCTCCCCGCCGAAGAACCATCCACTCTCGACCTTTGCGTTGCTATCGCCACTGAACGTGACCCGTAAGCATGTGGGCTGTTCGTATTGTGGTGTGGGATCCGTCCAGGAGGCAGTAACGATCTGTAGTCCGTAGTGCTCGTTGATGGTTCGATCTTCGTACATCGGCGCAGGTGGCGTGGGCGGCGGCCCAGCGATGTAGGGCAGGAACACCTTGTACTCTTTAGGAGGTGGCGGGGGGGCGAACTCCCACCATACGCCAAGCTGGCTCCCAA
>JAFGOI010000012.1 GCA_016926555.1 Patescibacteria group bacterium
ATTCATTACCAGGAGTACATCGAGCAATTCTACGAGGTAGCCGAAAAAGTCGACATTCATCAGGAAACGAGAGACCAGTACAATAAATTTATGCTGGAGTACAACCCGTTTGTTCAGAGGTTACGGGAGTATATCGGCAACCTGAGGAAAGATAACAAGACGGAGATCGAGCCGCCCAGCGTTAAACTGGCGAAGGAGCTACCGGTAAAGACCACACCGCAACCGGAAGTAAAAAAGACACAAGAAATTCCCAGGCACGACGAAAACAAGGGATATATAACTGGGCGGACGGTTACTTAGGATAACGCTTTAATTAGATTCAGTTTTGGTAGCGGGGGTTGGATTCGAACCAACGACCTTCGGGTTATGAGTTTAGCGAATCACCTGCTACCTAATGCTTTTAGCTTCGTTTCTAGGTTTTTCTTATTTTACCACAAATCCTGTTTTGTGCTTAATCTACCATTTAATGTTTGTCCGTTATTTTACTTCTGTTAGCAATTTGTTAGCAATAACACACTACTTTGTAATAGCATAAACTAACGGTTTAGGAATTCGTCCAGACTTCTGCTATCCTATGTTTTGACATTATGTTACTCATTATTTTGAATTTAAATTGGTAATTATTCGTCCGCCAAATGATGTTAAAAATTATACTTATGTATCAAATGGATTAGCAAAAGATTAGCAAAAATCTAAGATTTCTCTTTTTTAAATTCTGGTATGTCTACTGGTAGACCAACTCTCATGAAAAAACGCGCAAATGCTTGTGAAAGATGCTCCCTATATGGAGGTAATAATCTTAATCTATTTGGTTTCAATTTCGCGATTTCTTCAATTCTTTCTAAAGCTATTCCGAAAATTGCCCTAAAATCTACAACTTTAAAATCCGCTTCGTAATCTTTTATTGGACATTTATCTAATATATGATATCCTACAATATGTCCTTGCCGAAGGCTTTCTTTACCTTCAGTACCCCTAAGAAAGGTATTTTTTCGCCCCAATTCTGCCAAAGTCCACACCGGACATACAAGAACAGTTTGTATTTTTCTTGCTGATATATCACAAGATTGGCTCATCACTACCACATCAAATTCTTTTGCAACCGCGGGAATTGAACCTGGCTCAATTCTGCTTGTAGGAACTATAACAGGGCAAGATTCTAGGAAATCACCTTGTTCTATTTTGCTATCACTAGATACTATTCCATACCAAGGATAGTTTGTTTTTTCCATTTCGTTTGCTTGCTATTGGATTTTATCTTGAAATTCAATAGTTAATATAGGTTCACCACGTATAATTTTTTTAATATTCAAATCTATCTTGTACGTTCGCTTAGCCTGCGGTTCCACAAATATGTCATCTTCTTTTTCTACACTTTCAATATCTTGTACTGTTTTCGAAAGAAAAGAAAAATTGAATATGCTATTGTTCCAAGTGTACAAAGCGTCAGACCACATATCATTTTGAGCAAACCATTCTTTTCTAGCGAAACTCCAAAAACCTTCTAATGGTTTTTGCCCGTAAAAATATTCATTCCACAAATACCAAGTTACATAATTCTTTTTGTTAAAAGTATTCTGTAAATTAATATAGAATTGTTCTTCTATTTCCGATTGTTCTCTAGCAAACATTGTACAACTAGTCGGAATAACATCCCAATTTCTTTCTTCTACTTCAGTATCCTTCTTAACAGATAATGTTGTCATTTAAACTTCTCCAAAAGTTCGCCTTCTATTAAGCTGAAGAACCATTTATCTGTTACTATGTGTGCTTTTTCTAGCCATTCATTTAGTGCACTAGGAATTGATGGTAATCCTGTTTGGTCGCTAGAAGTCACCGTAGTTTCCCACATAATCGATTCTATGTTGTCTCTCTTGCCACGAAAGATCCTTAAACCTATTATTCCCTTTGGTTTTACTGACTTGAAGGCAAGCCTGATATCGATTCCCTTAGGCGCTTTATCGACTCCAGTTTTTTCGAAAAGTTTTCCATAAATCCCTATGTTAACTTTTAGATACTTTTTCAAGAACTCAATTATGTTTTCGTTCATAAAATTGAATGGCATTGAATCAATGTACCGCAATATCAAATTTTTAGGAACAATCCCTCCGTTACCTTTTGGATAAACTGAGTATAACTTTGACACTGCATCAGATATTCTGTCTTTAAAATCTTCCCAAATGTATTCTTTGGTCTCATTTACTGTTATTATCCCAGGACCAACTTGTATCAATGGCCATAATCCATCACCTACACGAAATCTATATTGCGGCAAATATTCTGCAAGCATACTAGGTACTTCAGCTGAAGGTAGTTTTTCGTAAAAAGGATATTTCTTCTTTATTCTCTCGAATAAAGATCCAACTAGAATATTTGAAAATGGATCTTCTCTGATGTTATTGTCAATAACTTTTAGAGCCCATCTATATTCGAAAATGGCTTCTACTAATGGTTTGTTTTTTAATACTATCCTATCCATTTTTTCCTTGATTTGTTTATGGATTATACATTAACCAATCATAGTTGTCTACAACAAATTCAACAATCCTATATAAATTCTAGCACTTCTATACAAGTTACAAATGACTAGTTACCCTTAGTTTTTTGCTTTAATTTAATCATAGAACTCTGAAACTCACTGCATTTTATACATTATTGTCTACCCATCGAACTATATATGTTTCTTCACACCACCCGCAAGCCCTTGACGCTCGTATGATTTATATTTTTGTGGACGACGGCGGACGCGAGAACATCAGAAAATGCCGTCGTCATTTCTCAGATTACCATACGGCGCAAGGGTAAAATGCACTTGCTTTCCCCATAATATTGGCTCCGCCGGGGACTCTGGCACCGCTAGAACTTAGATACGTCACTATTAAAATTGCACTAGTTCACTTACTGGCAATCCACGTTTGACGGCTCTCAGAGTTGCATCCATCAACCGCCAGTTCATGTAATCTATTCTTTCTTTCATTATACTTATTTCGTGGATTAACTCATATTCGCAGGCATTAACCAATTCTCCTAGTTTGTACATCTCTTTACCGAAAGCCCGCCACTTACGATGGATCCACTTTCATGATGCTAGACATACTCATGCTTCATTAAAGTCAAAACAAGGAGTATACCTGAAGGTTATTCAAGAAATGCTAGGGCATTCCAGCATACATATAATCTTAGATACTTCTTACAGCCACGTTACGCCAGGACTTCTAGAAGCGGCTGCGAAACGATTTGACGAATTACTCACTATTGCCAATCAATTATAGGTGACAAATGCAATATGATAGATATAACACTACCAAATTTAATTAAACATGCATGATATAATGCTACTTATAGTGTAATCATGGTAGACTTACAACGAGATTGGAACTTTGGCTTTGTACTTCCTAATCTGTCATTTCCTGAAGTTATTGGGAACGATTATGTCCTTATAGCCCCACTTCATGATAACAGGGTTCAACTCCTTGCGAAAAAAAACGCTAGTCTACAGCGCTTGCTAAATGGGTTTACTGACCAGTTCAACAGGTCAGTATCTCCTAATGTTCTAATATATAATAGTTTAAGCGACACCAACATAAACGACGCTCTTATTGATTTTCGTAATATTTTTGCTATTCCGTGCATAATTAGAGCCTGGCAAGACTTTTTAATTCAGAAACAATGGTTCACTCATACTCCGTATTCCGAATACTTTGACGTTTATCCCATATACCCTTCCAAAGACCTAAATAGTCTTCTAATTCTTTCTCCGGCAGTTCGCGGTATAGACCTAGCAAACGAATTTGGTGGTCAAACTACACCTGCATTAGCTGGTCCAACATATGATGTCAAATACGATTCGGACATCTTCGAAATCCTTCAAAAGGCATGGGAAGACCGTTATATCTCTTGTCGATTCTCTGAACTTAAAACAACGGCTTTATTTCGATCTCTAAGAGTAGCATACCAAGCCTGCTCCATCCCACTCGCAAACTATCCATCTATCTACGATATCGGCTCGAGTTTGGCTTTATGGGTTAGTGCATTCGAAATAATAGCTCATCCTCCTAACACTAATGTTGAGGAAGAAAAGGTTTTAAATTTTATTTCTGAATTCCCTGTTAAAATAAGCTCTCTCTTAGCAAAGCGATATACTATTGAAGTGAAAAGAACTAAACGCCGATGCAATTTACCTGAAAAACTATATCATCAAATTTATGATGCTCGTAACAATTTTTTACATGGCAATATAGTAACTACAAAACATTTACATCCTTGGTTTAAAACGAGCAGACACGCTCTCAGTTCATTCGCGCCATTGCTGTACAAATTGATATTAACTACTTACCTAAATATCTATACAAAAAATATAGCCCTTCATGATTTACCATACGAAAACTATTTTTCTGTACGGAGTCTCGAAGAAGCTTTACTCAAATCCACAAAAGATGCAGAACCAATCTAATTCTGGTATTTCATTATTTTGCTCTTCGTGTAAGCAATTTGTTAGCAAAATACAATAAGCCCCAAAACCATTATGATTCGAGGGCTTTATAGCTTCAAACTTGGTAGCGGGGGTTGGATTCGAACCAACGACCTTCGGGTTATGAAGTTATGTAACAGAAGTTCAAGCAATTCAGAAGGGTAAAGCTAGGCTCGCCTCATGTAATCGAATATTAAATCTGCC
>JAFGOI010000013.1 GCA_016926555.1 Patescibacteria group bacterium
GACTCTGGTTCAGTTACTACGTCAGGCGCGTATCTAATTGGTGTCAACGACGAATTCACTTACTCAGATCACACCAGACTTCAAGCCATACTAAAAGACATTGACACTCAATTAGGCAGCGGCTCCTCTAAATGGACGGATCTCGGATCACTTACCACTCTTACAAACCAAACCGATAACCTGGCGGTGGGCGGCTCTACACCCCAAGCCGGTCTATACTTCACAACTTCTACGGGGAGCCTGTCGTTAGACAATTATTCTCTCTTCTACAACGGTTCATCCGACCGACTGGGCATCGGGACATCTACACCACAGGCAACTCTAGATATTAGAGGCGATATATTCACTGACAGGTGGGCAGAATCAGCGACGAACACTTTTTTAGGAATAGATGTTGTGGGAGGTGACGCTCTCATATCAATAGGAAATTCTGGAATAGATAATACCGCGATAGGTTACAGAGCGTTATACTCCGCTTCCGAAAATTCAACGGGCAACACGGCACTCGGATCAAGAGCCCTGTTTGTTCTAGACTCTGGGTATAACAACGTAGCCATAGGAAGAAATGCGATGTCTGAAACCGCTCAAATGAACAACACTGTAGCAATTGGAGCCAATGCGGGAGTTTACACCTCTGCCGCTTTCCCAGAAGGGGATAACGTCTACATAGGAAGTAATGCCGGGTACGGAATCGCCCTAAATTATGGACATACCTGGAACACTGCTGTAGGATCTTCCAGCGGATATTCTCTAGCAAGTAGCGGAAGTAACGCTCTTTACAACACATTTCTGGGTGGACAATCGGGGTATTCCACCACAGGAGGAGATGGTAATGTTGCTCTAGGATATCAAGCCGGTTACAACAATTCAACAGGACAATTCAACGTCTTTGCAGGACTCAACGCAGGTGTGGGAAACTCAGCGGGAAACAACAATATTGCCATAGGATATTACGCGGGACGCTATAACAGAAACGGTTCCAACAACGTCGCAATCGGGTACGAAGCGGGAAGAGGTACCACATACGCTAATAAGTCGGGCGATGTGTTCCTTGGATATCAAGCTGGCTACTATGAAAACAACAGCAACCGCCTGTATATAGAAAATTCAAACTCAACGACACCTTTAATTTGGGGGGATTTTGCCAACGATCTATTAGGATTTTACGCTAGTGTGGGAATAGGAACAACTAACCCTACAAATAAATTACAAGTGGTGGGCAACGTAGGCATAAACTCGGGATACGATTTGCACATAGGAAACATCGGTCTTGGTGATTCCGGTTCGGCTACCACATCGGGCGCATATCTAATTGGTGTCAACGACGACTTCACATATTCAGATCATACAAGACTTCAAGCTGTACTAAACGACTTTGACACTCAACTCGGGGCAGATGTAAGCAAATGGACTGACGCCGGAACTTACATTTTCGCAATCAACGCATCCTCGAAAGTTGGTATAGAGAACACAACAGGATATCTTGGTCTCGGTACTACTAATCCAGACTATTTATTGGACGTAGGAGGTACAGGCGCGCTACAAGCTCTAATCTTAAATGGTATCGCGCTCACTTCCTCAGCAACTAAACTAAACCTCCTAACTGATGTATCTGTCACCAGCGCTGAACTAGATTATTTATCGGGATCTTCCATGCTCAGCGGCGGTGTTTTATTTGCCAACGGGACCAACTTCACTCAAGATATTACTGACCTCTACTGGAATAACGCCAGCGACTACCTTGGTATAGGTACATCCAATCCTCAGCACACACTGGATATAGCAGGTACAGCGAGACTACAGACATCAAAGGGATATGGATTAGATATAGCCTATGATGGAAGTACCTATGCTCGACTGGGAGTAGGTCCTATGACCGCAGGGCTTTTAGATCTATTCGGTCCGAATAATGAACCATTCGGCAGATTCACCGTAGGACCATACACAAGTTCTTACCTATTCGGCCAGTACTTTGGAATAGGAACTACCTCTCCAGCATACACCTTGGATGTTGGCGGAGAAGCCAGATTTGATGGCGCGTTAAGAGCATATGATACAACAGGAATTGGCTTCTTTGACGATGGCGGAAACCTTGGTATGTGGGTGGAAGATGGCGGCAATGTTGGAGTAGGAACAACCAACCCGGGAACAAAGTTTGAAGTAGCTGGAGATCTAACCGTCCAATCCGGAAACACACTATACCTTGGAAACATAGAAATTGCTGACACAACAAACGCGATGACATTCAGTGGCAGTTTACTGCCTTCTTCTAATGACAGCCTGGATCTTGGAAGCACAAATCTAAGGTGGAGAGACCTATTCCTCGGTCCCGGTTCTATACACATAGGAACCTCGGCTGCGGACGAATACGTCTTATCCTACAACACAACATCAAACTTCCTTGGATTTAACTACACCGGAACAGGACAAGACGATATTATAATGGACAGCAACGGCTTCTTGGGAATCGGTACTGACCCGCTTGTTACCCTACACATATTCGACACTACCGAACAATTAAGACTCGGTTACGATGGAACCAATTACACATCATTTACAGTAGCTTCTGACGGAGAATTGACCGTGGCGGATTCTGGAACAGACGTGGCCAAATTTGACGCTACTGGGATAGATTTTGAAGTCCCAACTAGCTTCAACGCCGCGGGCGACGTAAGCATGGCCTATGACTTAGTATTCACTCACGACATATCCAGTAATATCCTATCGGACGCACCTTTAACAATAGCATCAGGAGAAAGCTTTAACAACGACAACTTAACACTTAAAGCGCACGGAACAGGAGAAATCGTCATAGACAATAGCGGACTTGCTTTATATACAGGAGAAGATTTAATACTAGATATAAACGACAGTGAAGATACGTATTTCGAGCATGATAGTACGAACAATCGGGTGGCGCTATACATAGATGGAAACGAAGAAGTCAGATTTAACTACACAAATGGATCCGGCGACTCTATAGAAGCTGACCAAACGATAAGCGCAGGCAGCGACTGGGATCTTGCTGAAACTTATCCAACTTTTGATGATTCCCTCACAGCCGGGATGATTGTGTCACTAACAAGTTCTGATATGGGGGATCTGCCTTATCATCTTGTAAAAGCAGAAGGACCAAAAGATAAGGCCGCATTTGGTGTACTTTCAACAGATCCCGGAATCGTAATGGGATCCGGTAGCTTTAGATCAGAATTCTGCAAAGATGTAGAAAGTCTGGGCGCAGACACAATAATAGAAAGGGAAGTTGAACAACTTACTGAAAGCAAGAAAGCCGCCGCGATGAGGGAATTGGGATTAACTGATGAAAGCATGTTGAAAAGATCTGACTATGAACTTGTCGAGGAAGAAATCGACGACATAGAAGATATGGTGTATGCCTGCACGGCAAGAAAAGAAGTCCCGGTTGCATTATCCGGTAGAGTTCCCGTAAAAGTATCTCCAAATTCGGAACCGATAATGACTGGAGACTTATTAACAGTAAGCGATGTTGATGAAGGAAAAGCTATGAAGGCTACAAGTTCCGACCAGATAATAATCGGAAGAGCTCTTAACGCGTGGGGAGGAAAAGACGATGGAGATAGCATAATGGCCGTCGTGGGTATCGTATGGGATAACAGCCTTGCCCTTGGAGAAACTACAACAATAACAGACACACTGGCAGCTGATTTGGACGATGTAAAGAACAATCTCGTAATTATAAATGAACTATTAAATCTACACGGAGTTGATGAATCTACAGAATCAGCGAGTGAGGGGCTACTTGCTCAAATGCAAAGTATACTTGAAGAATTTAAAGATTTACTAACATCTTTAGGTCTTAGAAAAGAAACTGATGAAGAAGGAAACGACATATTAACTATAGAAACAGACATGAACGTTCTCTCAGATGCCACTTTTAACAATGTTTCAATAACCGGAGACTTAACCCTGGGCATGATGAGATTCGATACCCTAAATAACGCGCTCAACGTAACCGGGCCCGAGTGCTATAACGAAACACTTGGATTTATAAACACAGTCCTATGTGAAGCGCAAACTTTATTCCTGCAAAAAGAATTGGCGGGGAATGTTAACTTCTTTGACGGCAAAGTCGTGTTTGAACCAAACGGCGATATGAGAATCACCGGCAAACTTGAAGCTAGAGAAATACAAACTGAGAAACTGAATATTCTTGGAATTACAGATGAGAGTCAGGATAGCTCTCTTGGGCAAGTTACACTATCGGCGGGAATGTCGAGCGTAGAAGTCGCTACCACCAAGCTGAATGAGGAGTCACTGATATTCTTGACTCCCGTTGATAGTGTAGCAAGAGTTTCATACAGAAAACACCCGAATGGAAGATTTGAAATCTATGTTGAAGAGCCGCCGGAAACCGATCTGCTTGTTAACTGGTGGATCGTAAATTAGGAACATTAAAAAGACCGGGTCTTAAAAAAGAAGACTCATAAATAAAGCTATACCATCAGCGGATGTGTCGAACCTATTAAGTGACTGCCACTAGGTTTGTTATCCACTAAACTGAATGGAAAATTAGGTGAGGAGTCGCAGATATTCTTGGCCTCCGTTGATGGTTTAGCAATTAATTGAAAATTGATATCGAGAGTAAGGATAACTCTCTTGGGCAAAGCTATACCGTCAGCGGAGCCGTCGAGTCTATAAGCGGTTACCACTAGGCTAACTGAGGAGTCGCAGATATTCTTGGCCTCCGTTGATGGTTTAGCACATGGGTTATGAAAACCCTGCCCAACAAATTTAATGGATAAAAAAGGAGGACAAAATAAAAAAGTAACCAACCAAAGAATCACAAGGAAAAAAACACTCTCCCGGACAGAGCTATATGTTCAGTGGGGGCCTCGAGGTATAAGTGGCTACCACTAAGCTGAATGAGGAGTCACTGATATTCTTGACCCCCATGATCAGTATAACAGAGAAGTTTTATAAAAATCTAGCAAATTTTTTTCGACTCTAAAATAAGCATCAAATTTGACCGTTATAGCAATAAATATTTCTTTCAACTAATTTTATACAACCAAACAGTATTCAAATTACGGAAAAATACATTAAAATTATCTTGTGAAGCTCTTGAAATTTATGACATCAATACTAATATGCAATCTTGTCGGTGCGTTCGGGGCTTACTTCACTTTGCCCGCTATAAAGGATTGGTATATGCGCCTAGAAAAACCAGCGTTTACACCCCCCCAATGAAGTATTTAGTCCGGTCTGGATACTGCTTTATATTCTCATGGGCATAGCCTATTACTTAATATGGATTAAAGAAGGAGATAAAAAAGAAGCTAATATTTTTTTTGGAATTCAGCTTGTTCTTAATTTTCTATGGTCATTCATATTCTTTGGGATGAAACTCCCTTACCTTGCGCTTCTTGATATAGTATTTCTTTGGTTGGCAATTTTTGTGACTATTAAGAAATTTAAAGTGATTTCAAAGGCCGCAAGTTATTTACTTTATCCCTACATTCTTTGGGTCAGTTTTGCCGCGGTTTTGAACTTTTTTATTGCTGTTTTGAATTAGATTTTTTTTTCCGCTACACTGCGTTTTTTGTTTTAAATGGACTATTCCGGCTTGATACCTAAGACAACTTATATTACAATCTGGCTTATATTATTACTATCGGCGCAGTAAGATCATGCGCGAAAGGAGAGACATGTCACATTCTTCCATTGGGCCTGTAACTGTCGTATGGAAGGCCGGCTTCGGCCCGAAATACGAGAAAGTCCTCCGCGACCTAGTTCGTGGGAGGATCCAGAGGGTCAAAACCGTAGGATGGAGAGAGGTCCGCGGACAAGTTCGCTTCGTCGTGCAAGACGAAAAAGGGAATTTTCTTGACCGCAAAACGGGGCGAACCGTTTCGTATTTCCAACGATTCAAAAATCCGACGGTTCTCGAAACCCGTAAATACAGGGGGAAACCATTCGTTGTCGAAATAAGAGAATGACCCCCTGCACAACACATCCCGAAACCCTTCTGACGAAAAATAACATCATCGTCGCCTCGCCAGAAGGGTTTCACACCAAAGCTATGCAACTACTTTTATACACAGCCAAACTTGCATAAATGACAATATCAGCATAAAATACCTTCGAAATGGATAAAAAGACAACATCGTTCATAATATTATTTTTCGTAATGATTCTTCTCGGTATCTTACTTGTCACCCAAAGCAATACTTCTCCTGACGGGAATACCGCCGAATCCACACAATCATCAAACGCATCAGAACATACAGTTAGAGAAGAAATGGAAGATGAACATGGATGTATTACATCAGCAGGTTATACCTGGTGCGAAAATAAAGGAAAATGTCTTAAAGAGTGGGAGGAGGCCTGTGAATCAACAGAAGCCGCAAAGGAAGAAAGTGAAGAAACTGAAACAATCTTCGACCCCACAGTAGAGTGGAAATTATATATAAACAACGAATATGGCTACTCCTTCGACTTTCCCAGCACATGCAAACTAGGGCCGCTCCCCGGGGAATGCAAACAAGCACCGCCCGAGGAAAGAGAATTAGACTGCTTATGCTTCTTGAACAACGAAGATCCAAGTAACATATTCTTTCAAACTTACACTGGCGAGAAACCTAATTTGACACTCGCAACCTTATCCGTCGTCCACTACAATACAGATATCTATAATCCCCCGGAAGGCACTGAACTAATTCCTTGGCTTACAACTCACTTTGCATTTGAAGAGGTCTTGGAAGAAGAAAACGAAGAAATTGGCGGAACTCCAGCAGTAAGAGTCTATTCTCCTGGTGGCCCGGGAGTATACCCCTCCGAAAATATATATTTTATTAAAGACAATATGCTATTCAACATTTCCCTCATAGATTCAGACAACGAAGGCAACAAGGAACTATACAACCACATAATCGACTCGTTCAACTTCTAAAACGGCCAAATATAGGGATTAATCACCTAGGTAAATTATTCTAGAAGGATTATCTATTCCTGAGGTGTATCTGTTGGTTCATCTGCTGGGGATTCTGCAGAAGCCGCAGGTTGACCACTCTCATTTGCAGGTTCACCCATAGAAGCTTCCTGTGGAGCGGCAGGCTCAGAACTACCAGTATCCGTACCAAATAGTTTTTTTAGAAAATCAAATAATGCCATATAGAGATATTTTATAGAAACTATAGCGCATTGTAAATCATCACCTTTTAAATAACTTCTCTAAATCCTTAAGTGTTAGTAACACCTTTGCAGGCCTGCCATGGGGGCAAGTATAATACCTACTGCTTTCGCCCAATTTTGACACCAGATCCAACATTTCCTCCGTACTTAATCTCTGCCCCGCCTTTATTGCATTCCTACATGCAAGCGTCATTAAGGTTTTTTTAGATTTTTCATCAATACTCTTTATTTTTCCAAAATCCTTTATGTCGTAAAGGAGTTCCTCCACTAGCACAGATAGGTTGTGATCTTTATATATCTTGGGAGCTGCATGAATCCGCAAAGACCTTTTACCGAAATCCTCTATTTCAAAACCTATCTTTTTAAGAAGATCCTTATTATTTTTGAATACTTCGTATAATGGCGCCGAGAGATTTACTAAAAAAGGTTTCTCAAAGAATACTATATCCTTATTTGCATCTAAGTTATTGAAATATTCCGTATACTGATCAAACAAAATACTTTCGTGTGCTGAATGCTGATCTACAAGCAAAAGTCCTTCTTGGGTTGATGTGACAATAAAAGTGTCAAACATTTGTACTATTTCTACCGAAGTTTCACCCGGAACCCATGTATTAACGTCCTTTTTTAACGACTCATACATATATTTTGAGATGGGTTCCTGCAAAACATCCGTGTCACTGCCACTATTCATCCTATAAACCAAATCATTAGTTTGTAAACACTCTGAAACACTATTAAACACAAAATCATAAACTTCAGCATCGTCCCAAAATATCACCTTTTCTTTTCTGGGATGCACGTTAACATCTAGCAGATCTGGTGCAATATTTAGGAACAAAACAAACGGAGGGTTTTTATCTTGCTCCAGAAGAGTATTATAGGATTCCCTCACTGCGCGATTCACAACGTTATACGTAACCAAGCGGTTATTAACAAAAACAAGTTGACTCCCTACATCCTTTACTCCAGCTTGGGGCTTTGATATATATCCGCTTAAATGAATTGCGTCTGTCTTATTGGTTATTGGAATCAGATACACTGCCTTATCTTCCCCAAGATACTCTATCAGTCGGTCCATCAAATCATGCCCCGGGGAAAAGTTGAATAATAGAGAACCTTCTTGATAGAGCTTAAATCCGACCTCGCTGTTAGATATCACAAAGGGCAAAACACTATTTAACACCTTCGTGTTAGCGCTATTTTCCTTCTTGAGCAACTTTCTCCTGGCGGGTACGTTAGAAAACAGATCCGTCACTTCAGCTAAAGTCCCCACGGGCATACCAATTTCCTTTTCGTTCACAAGTTTTCCTTCTTCTATATATATTTCTTTGCCGCACTCTTCATCTTCAACCTTGCTTCTGATCCTTACTTTTGATACGGAACATATACTTGCCAATGCTTCTCCCCTGAAACCTAATGTTCTTAGTGAAGTTAAATCTTCCAGCCTAGTAATTTTGCTTGTAGTATGAGGTTGAAAACACAATTTAAGATCATCTGCTGACATACCCACACCGTCATCAATTACTTTAATGGACTGCATACCTCCCCCTCTTATCTCCACTACAATATTATTTGCGTATGCATCAAGTGAATTCTCTACAAGTTCCTTTAGCACCGATGCTGCATCTTCCACAACCTGGCCCGCTGCTATTTTTTTTACTACCTCCGGTTTTAATTTCTTAATTCCCTTTCTCATGTTCTGACTTTTCCTCCAACGTACTTAATATCTCCCAAGCCCTATCACAAACTTGATCTGGAACACCTGCCATCTTGGCTACATCTATACCAAAACTATGATCCGCGCCTCCTCTTACAACTGTATGCAAAAACACCGGTTCGGCCCCGTTGCGTTTTACCGCAACATTATAGTTCTTGATCTTATCGGGATACTTTTCTTCAAGATTTTGAAGTTCGTGGTAATGGGTTGCAAACATTGTTTTTGGAGTCAAGTTTGGGTTGCTAACTAGATATTCGGTAACAGCCCACGCGATACTTATCCCATCATATGTACTCGTACCTCGCCCTATCTCATCCATGATTACCAAACTGTCACTTGTCGCGTTATTAAGTATATTTGCAGTCTCAACCATTTCCACCATAAAGGTTGACAAACCAGAGCTTATTACATCCGAGGCACCGCTTCGAACAAATATTTTATCAACTAATGAGATTCCCGCCGATTTAGCAGGTACAAAACAACCTATTTGGGCCATAAGCACCATTACTGCAACTTGCCGGATAAATACGGACTTTCCGGCCATATTTGGCCCGGTGATAATAAGTAGCTGATTTGCTTTGCTATCAAGGTAAACATCATTTGGAACAAACTGCATATACTCAATATTACTTTCCACCACAGGGTGCCTACCCTGTTTTATATCAATGACGCCATCATTCCTAACCTCGGGTTTACATAATAAGTCTCTCTCAGAGAGATTCGCAAAACACACAAGACAATCAAGTACAGCTATTGCATCAGATAAATCCTGTAGCTCTCTAATATAATTCAAAACACTCCCGACGACTTCCTGAAATATTTCATATTCGATCTCTTTGATCCTCTCCCCAGCTGCTAGTATTATCTCTTCATGCTCTTTTAGTTCCGGCGTAATAAACCTCTCTGCGTTAACTAGGGTCTGCTTTCTAATATAATCTTCAGGTACAAGATTCAAATTCGGTCTAGTAACTTCAATATAGTAGCCGAAAACCTGGTTGAACCTCACCTTTAACGAATTTATCTTGGTTCTCCCTTTTTCTTCTTCCTCTAATTTAACTAGATAATTCTGGCTTGACGTAACCTTCTCTCTTAATTCATCAAGCTTCGAGTTAATCCCATCTTTAATCAAATCTCCCCCTTTTGGATCAAAGGGAGGTTCTTCCACAATATATTTTTCTATATATTCAGACAAGGATTTCACTTCGGACGTATAAAGATTTCCCACATTATCAAGTAATTCTTCCCCGGAATTTCCCAAAACACCCTTGATATCTTCGATCGTTTCCAAAGAATTCTTCACACGAATCAAATCTCTGGGGTTTCCCAAACCGGCAGATAATCTTGAAATCGCTCTTTCTATGTCTGATACTTCACTCAACAATCTCTCCGTTTTCTTCCTTTTAAGTTTATTTTTGAGCAGAAATTCAATAGACGAATATCTTTCTTCTATCTTCTTTCTCGATTTTAAAGGATTAAGAAGCCATCTTCTCAACATCCTGCCACCCATGGGGGATTCTGTATGATCTAAATATTCAACTAAAGTTCCTCTTTGAGATGTGTTTTTTATGGATGAGAACAACTCGAGATTGGAAATCGTCGAAGAGCCCAAATTCACAAAATCTCCCGAAAAGGAGGTAATCTTCTTAAAATGGGAGACATCTCCTTTCTGGGTATACCTCAGATACCCCAATAAACCGGCGGATGCTTTTTGGCCATACTCTAATTCACTTATTCCATTAGTGCGTAAGCTATTACTCCCAAAACTATTATCTAACTCCTCCCGGTAATTTTCGGCATTAGCTGACCAATCTTCGTGGGAAGATACATTTTTTACCTTAAAATTATTGAGAACCTTCTGTAACTCTGGATTGCTATAGTTTTCTTCCGAGAGCACAACTTCCGAGGGCAAATACTTTGAAAGGTCTGCCGACAAAGCTTCAACTAAATTATCTCCTTCATATTCATTGACGTTGAAATACCCCGTTGAAATATCTGCCAAAGCCAGGCCAATCTTATGCCCTTCAATATGTATACCGGCAATATAATTATTCTCTTTTTCGGAAAGAGTCTTTTCATCAAGAAGCGTCCCGGGCGTCACAATCCGTACAACCTCTCTTTCTACGAGTTTATTCGATGTAATATCCCCCACTTGTTCGCATATAGCAACTTTATATCCCGCTTCAACAAGTTTAGATAAATATGCATCCAACGCGTGATAAGGAATTCCTGACATGGGTATCCTTCCATCTTTCCCCCTACTTCTACTTGTTAGAGCAATATTCAAAACACTAGCCCCGATTTTAGCGTCATCAAAAAACATCTCGTAGAAATCTCCTAGTCTAAATAACAACAAGCAGTTTGGATGCTCTTTTTTCAGTTTTGCGTACTGATTCATCATTGGTGTTTGAAATTCATTCATTGTAGAAATATTCTAGCATTGTACATTGTGAAAATAACTCGCATTGCTATAATTCATATATATGAAAAACAAACTAGTAATATCAATACCGACCATTCTTGCTATATTGCTGGCAACTTATCTTTTCCCTTGGAAGAAAATTAACTGGGGAACGCTAAGAATAGGCCCGGAAAGAACGATAACTGTTTCCGGACAGGCATCAATAACCGAAGCGAACCAGATCGCCCACTTCACCGCGGGAGTACTCACATCAAATGATGATAAGGGTACTGCCGTCTCCGAGGTTGAAAATAAAATGAAAAACATCGTTGACGCTATCAAAGCTTTTGGTATACCAAACAGTGATATCAAAACAGAATCCGTAAGTGTTTATGAAAGAGAGGACGAAATTTATGAGCGCGAGAAAAAAGTTGACTTGGGTAAATGGCACGCGAGCAGTTCCATATCTATAGTTTTAAGAGACATCGATAAAGCTTCGGAATTTACAAGTCTGTTAACAGAACTGGAAACATCAAACGTATACGGTCCTAATTTCACCTTAGATGATACTCAAGAAACAGAAAAGAAGCTGCTCGAAGACGCAATTGGCAATGCCCGAGAAAAAGCTGAGATCGTAGCGGAAACTCAAGATGTCAAACTTGGTGATATCATCAGTGTTTCAGAAGGCTACCAACAACAGTCTCTGCTTTTTGCCAGAGAAGAAAGCATCGCTATAGACACGGGGATGCCTATGGAACCCGGATCATCGAAAGTAAGCAAGACTGTAACAGTAACATTTGGAGTTAAATGAGAATATAGATATAGTATACTTTCGATGTGACCAAAAACTCACAAAAAGAGCCTAGTGGGATGGAATATCCTCGTTACGAAAATCGCATCAGTAGTTTTCTTGCAAACAAGTATGTTTTTTCTGTTCTGCTTATAACTGTCATTGGACTACTTTTTCGCATCCACCATATTGAATTTGGCCTCCCCCACAGCTTCCACGCCGATGAGCCGGAAATAGTGGAACTGGCCATAAAGTACACTTACGAAATTAGAGATATAATCTCAAACAACGACTGGTACAAATTAGTCCCAATTTCTTATGTATACGGCACTTTCCCAACATATTTACTAACTTTTCTAACAATGGGGTTTAGTAAAATAAACGGTCTACTCGGTATAACCTTTGAGAAAATGCACATCTATATTTTTCTGCGAATCATAACTTCTCTTATATCACTCTCTGTTATCCCCGTGGGCGCAATCCTCTACAATAAACTATTCAGGGATAGGAAAGGCGCTGTTATTGCGGCCTCACTTCTTGCCTTAAACTGGAAACTAATCGTGCACGCTCATTATGTAAATATGGATATATTCGTTTCCACCCTACTATTTTGGTCTTTCCTTTCAATGTATATGTATTTTAAAAAAGATACCGATACAGTTTATACTGTCATATCAGGTTTGCTGGTTGGCTTCTCTATAGGAACGAAATTTACAACGCTACTTACTGTCCCATTATTCCTGTATTTATTCTTAAAGAAAAAAGATTACAGAGGACTGTTTGCTTTTGGGTTTATTATATTTGGAACATTTCTAGCAACAAATCCCTTTTCAATAATCTTCGCAACCAACTTTACATTCAGAATATATTCAATGATGTTCAAAGAAGCGGGAATGGTATTCGATTCGGTGGATCACAATATTTTTAAGTACGTTTCAGCACTAATTTATATGACTACACTTCCCCTAGTTATAAGCTCTTTCTTTGGAAAGGCTGCGGCAAGAAAAGACAATGAAAACACCCCTTTCCATATTTTTTTAATTGGACACATAGTATTCTATTTAGCGTTCTACTCCCTGCAGTCAAGATTAGTCTTCAGATGGCTTTTACCAATACTGCCAATAATGCTTTTATACTCAGCAAAAGGATTTATTATACTTAAAGAGAAATTGCCAAAAAAAGCGTACTACTTATTTATATGCATTTCTGCAGCATATTACGTTTCGTTTCCTTTACTATTACTAAAACAGTTTCAAAGAAACACACCTAAATCAGCCGCGTATATATGGATGCAAGAAAACGCGGATCCTTCAACCAATAAACTCGTATATACAGAGGAGGGATTAGACCCCATGAATAAGCTCCCTGGGGCTAGAGTTCTCAGATATAAAGCATACGAATACGAAGGCGCCCAGTATTTTTTGCCTGAAAATCCTATTGGCTACAACTACATTGTTCTAGCATCGCGACCTATGGAAAACTACAAAAAACCTGAAATTATAGAAAAATACCCTTATTACTTTGAAAAATGGGCGCGGTTTGAACATGAACTTCTTCACGGTGAAAGGTATGAACTAGTGAAAAAATTTGTTCTTCCAAAACCAAACCTCATACCTTTATCAGATATATACATATATAAAAACAAAAAACCTGTTCCGGAAAATGTAAATAGCCCAATTTACCAATTTTTATAGATAATCTCTAAGTCGTATACTCCTAGAGGGGTGGCGCAGTTTTCTCAAAGCTTTAGCTTCTATCTGTCTTATTCTCTCCCGGGTAACGCCAAAAACCTTACCAACCTCTTCTAAAGTACGCGTTCTCCCATCTTTTAAACCAAAACGTAGTTCTAAAACTTTCTGCTCCCTGGGGTTTAGTGTATGTAGTACATCAGTGATATGGCCTTTTAATAAATCTCTGCTCGCAGATTCAAATGGGGACAGCGCAGTTTCGTCTTCTATAAACTCCTTCAAGCGGGTATCTTCTTCCTTGCCTACCGGGGTTTCAAGTGATGTCGTGTTCTGAGAGATCTTCACAATTTCATGCGCCTTTTCCTCCTCTATACCCATGATTTTTGCTACCTCCTCCGGCGTTGGCGCCCTTTCCAAGTGCTGTTCAAGCTGCCGCGCAATCTTTTTATATTTATTTATTGTCTCTACCATATGCACCGGTATTCTAATTGTTTTCGCCTGATCAGCTATAGCTCTTGTTATAGCTTGCCTAATCCACCATGTAGCATACGTTGAGAATTTAAACCCGCGTCTCCAGTCAAATTTCTCTACAGCCCGCATCAATCCGATATTTCCTTCTTGAATTAAATCTAAAAACATCAAACCTCTCCCCATATACTTCTTGGCGATTGAGACAACAAGTCTAAGATTGGCCTGTGCTAGTTTTTCAGCGGCAGCACGGCACTCTTTGTCAGTGTACTTGTCCTCGGAAGCAGAAATATCTCTCATTATCCCCATCTCTATACCAAGTTCATCGGCAACCTCAGATAAAGACACTTTTTTTCCCTTTTCTTTCTCCATAACCTTTTTCGTGTCCTTATACCGAATTATCTCCGCTTTTCTTGCTAGCGTAACCTCTTCTTCTGCTGTTAACAGATCTACTTTACCAATCTCTCTTAGATACATCCTGACCGGATCTGAAGATGCCGTTTTGTCGAGTTTAATCTGAGATAGATCAATCTCGTCTACTTTAGCCATCCTAGCCGCTTCTTCGGCTGAATCAACATCAAACACATCAATGCCCACATCCATAAGCTTTTCATAGAGCATGTCCAACTCCTCTATCTTTTCTTCTGCTTCAGGAAATAGTTCCAAGACTTCATCAAGAGTCAAAAAACCCTGCTTTTTTCCCCTTTTAACCAATCGTGCTATTAACGCTTCAGGTTTTGATGAGGTTTTATTATCTTTTTCTTTAGTACTCTTCTTTCTTGCCATCTTTTTTATCTACCAACTCCTGTGATAATTTCTTAAAATCACGTGTGAGTTTCTGCACCTCCTGTTTTTCATTTGACATCTCGGCCAACTTAATCCTTTCACTAAGATTTTTCAGCTCCCTTTTTACGAAGTCGGATTTGAGAGATTTTAATACTAATTCTAATTCTCTCAAAATATCCGCTTCTTCTCCAATGGTTTCTTCAAAAGTCTCCAAATACAAGTCGGATATCAAAGCCTTACTTGGATCGTCCAACCCGCCTATAAACTTCTTAATATCAAAAGGCTTATTTTCTTCTTCTATGTATTGGCCCAGTTCATTTACCACTCTTTTAACCATATTATCATTGATATAATCCGCGTTGATTTTATATATAAATTCTCTAATCGTGTCAACCCCTGATCTAATTAATAATCCCAGTAAATACATCTCTTTGGAGCTGTGCAACGTGCTGTCAACACCCTTTTTGGTCTCTTCAGCTATTTTATCGCTTTCAGTTTTTCTCTTGCGTGCATCTTTATCAAACAGAGTTCTTACTGTTTCCTCACGAATGTCTAATTCTTTCGATATCTGTTTTACGTAATGATCTAGTAAGACCATATTACCGATACGGGAAAAGTAAGGTGCCAACTCATTCACTATATTCTTTTTTCCAATCGCTGAAGTTTTATCGTATTTTTTTAAGAGGGTTGCAAGAAAATAATCATACACCGACACCGCGGTCTCTATTATTCTTTTTGTTTTCTCCAGGTCAGTTTTTATCAACTCGTCAAGGTCCTTATACCCATCTGGTATCATAATTACCTTAATATTAAACTCAAATTTCTCAGCTATTCCTATCGCCCTATAGACTGCGTTTAGCCCCGCTTGATCGGAATCAAAGCAAAAAACTATGTCATTCGTATAACGAGAAAGTATTCTAAGCTGATTTTCTGTCAGAGAGGTACCGGAGGATGCTATAACGTTTTTTATGCCGTTCTGATGCGCAGAAATAACATCCATCTGACCTTCCGTAACTATCGCACCATACTTCTTAATCTCTATTTTGGCTTTATCAAGGCCAAAAAGATACGAGCTCTTATAAAAGACGGGGGTCTCGGGGGTGTTCAGATACTTAGGATCGCGCCCAACTATATCACGACCCGTAAACCCAACTGTACGGCCATCGATTCCCGCAAGGGGAAAGATTACCCTGCCTCGAAACTTATCAATAAACCCATTACCTAATTTCCTTCTAACAATCAAACCCGCTGCCAACATCTCTTCTTGGGTAACAGAATTTTTCTGTAAAAATTTATATAAGGAATTCGAGGAATCAATCGCATATCCCAATCTAAAAAGGTCTATAGAAGCGTCTGTTACACTACGTTCTTTTTTCAGATACTTGCGTGCAACAGCGCCCGATTTGTGCTTCGTAAGAACATAATTATAGAATCTTGTAGCGAGTTCATTTATATCGTATATTCTTTTTTTAAGTTTACTTTTTGGGTCATACTCAACTTTTTCAAGCGTCACTCCCGCTCTTTCCGCCAAAATTTCTAGGGCATTTATAAAATCTATTCCTTCAATCTGTTCAATAAACGAAAACATGTCTCCGCCCGCGCCACAACCAAAACATTTATAAATCTGCAATTCAGGAGAAACCATGAAGGATGGTGTTTTTTCGCCGTGAAAAGGGCACAAACCCTTGTAGCTTTTTCCGGCCTTTTTTAGTGAAACATATCCACCAATTACGTCAACAATATCTAAGGTTTGTTTTATCTGGGAAACAGGATCCATTAGATTGTGTATACCATACACAAAGGATATCCGCAATTGTAACTTATTCGCCCATACTGTATACGGGGATGTTCCGAATCGTTTTTCGCGGGTGTAAGTGCTACGATCCAGTGAAATAGATCAACCGTTGCTTCCGGATCCATTCCACCTAAGATACCTATTGATTTTAAAATGGATTGAGAATCTAATCTTTCTTTTGCGGTCTATTTCCTACGAAAATTATTATAGCAACCCCCACACCAATGACTGCAAATATAAGATAAACTAAAGCCAGTGTATTCATATCTAGGATAAAATCCTTTCTAGTCTCAATGATACCCACCAAAAGAAAAACGTCAAGGTTATACCTGATAAGACAACGGGGAGCAACCCCTCCGAGTTTAATGAACTAATCAAAGGAGTTACGACTGATGACCCTAAAAACACCTAACCTGCGTTGTCAAATATATTCGAAAATCTCTTTAATTGAGGGTTGTGAAAAAACCCACATGTAATCTTATACCATAACTCGACATGTATATCAGGTTGTATATTCTACTAAGAATAGGGGGGATTCGGCCACTGGTTCTCGCCTGGCGGAGGGAGGGGGATTCACTTGGAACTTTTTTCAGTAATAATAATTTAATAGCGTATGGTGCTTGTATAGCTGACAATAAAATACAGAGCAACAATAAAAACAACGATAAGTGAAACAGTTATTGATAATATAATATTCTTTTTAGAAAGAATTAAAGCCGAGAAAAACCCCCCTAAGAAAATAAGTACCAAAATCACAGGCCTATTGTAGCTAAACAGCGCAGTTTGAAGCGCAACAAACGTACCCTGAGATGTTGGAGCCTGTATTCCCATGTAAGAATTGTAATACAAAATTTAAGAAAACAAAACCGCATATAGCTTCTAGCACAACAAGAAATAGCATCAGCACAATACAAAATACCCTATCAGGAACTGGCAAATGTTTCAAAATCTAACGATATTGATATATGGCGGAGGGAGGGGGATTCGAACCCCCGTGCCGCTTTCACAGCGCGTCGCTTTCCAGGCGAGCCGATTAGTCCACTCTCGCATCCCTCCACGAACTGGTAAATTTTAACATGAATAGATAGTTATATTATAAGTATTTGCTCAATTTCCTGTCTCGAAGCTCTGATTGTATTTCCTTAACTTTTTCTGCCTTATCCCGAGGTATAACTAACAAAATATCATCCGTATCAACCACCACTAAATCTTTAACTCCCATAACAGCAACCAGCTTTTTCTCATTAGTACTTTTTATTATTGAGCCGGTTGAATCAATAGACACTACCATTCCACTTTCATAATTCTTCCCCTGACTGCTCAAAAACTCATATAGAGAATTCCACGTTCCGATATCCGTCCATTCAAAAGGTAATAGTACAACGTAGCCATCAGAAAACACATGACTGGTAACTTCTTCTGTTTTTCCCTCTCGCATCTCTGAATAAATACTTTCTAACTTATCGCCGTTTTTAGATTTACCAACCACTTCTTTTATGTCCATAAGGCTTTTGTACCAATCCGGTGCGTGTTTTTTATACGCATTGAGCATTAGCTCCGGATACCAACACCCATGGTTGCAATGCATAGCCACATAAAAATCCGTCACAAGCTTCTTTGTTTTGTAGAAGTCATTATTTCTCTCTATATATTCATCTACTTCAAAAATGTTGAGTTTTGCATCACTCTTAACCCTTTTGCCAAGTTTTAGGTAATCTATTCCCAAGGTTGGGTAATTTGCTTTCATACCGCCGGTAATATATTTTCTATCTCTCACAACAAGTTTCTGCATTTCAGAAATCATCTTCAGATATTCTTCCTCCGGTTCTCTCAGACAATCTGTCTGAACCAGCATAAAAGGTTCATTCGGGTAGGACAATGCGAGCATTAAAAACACAAACCCCTCTGCCGGTCCCCTTCCTTTTTTAGCATCCGGCTCAACAATGTAATTCTTTACCGGAATCTGGGGAGCCTGTTCCATAGACAACTTAACATATTTTTCTTTTGTCGAAACAAAGAGATCTTCCGCGGGATAGGCCTGTAATAAAGTTTTTACCTGGTACGAAAATAGGGAAGTGCTATTTGCGATTTTTTGGAACTGCTTCGGGAGTTTTTCCCTGCTCAATGGCCATAGTTTTGTGCCTTGGCCACCTGTTTGCAGAATGAACTTCATAGTTAATTAAGTGTATCAGATTGGCTATAACAGAACTAGCATAAAGGTGGTTTCCTTTCTTTACAAATTTGCTCTGAAAAATACCCCAGTCATGCTTTTTCCATTTTATACGGGATAGTTCTGCCGATCCTGCCTGAAACCGTATTTTTCAACAGATCTGATTCTAACTAAACCCAAGTCTATTCTGCGCGCTTCAGCTTTGGACTCAAATGTTGCTACTCCAAATTTGTTAAACCAACTATGTGAATAAAAATATATCTTTCATATATTTAGATCTGGGTGGTGTTATTGCTACCTTGGACGGCGTAAAAACGGATTTAGCGGAACTATCTAATATACCACTGGATATGGTAATACAGCATCTACGAAAATACGATCACAAAGCTGTAATAGCTGAGATTTCAACAGAAGAGATTTGGAAATGAACTATACAAAATATATAGCAGATCGTTTTTTAAGAATTGAGGAAACTTTTCAGATTTTACCTTCAATGAAACGGTTTTACAAAGTTGGACTTTTAACAAATATGTATCCAGGTGTATTGGAAATAGTAATTGAGAGTAACTTCTTTAATATTGAATTCGATGAAATCGTCAACTCCTCCAAATACAAAGTAGCTAAACCAGATGAAGCTATATATTCAATAGCTACGGAGAAAACCGGTTGCGGTAAAAAGCAGATTTTTTTTGTCGACGATAGTGTAGAAAACATAGAAGCTGCAAAAAACTATGGATGGCAAACATTCTTGCTTGATTTAAACAATCCAAAAGATTCTGTTGATAATATAAAAACTTATCTGGGTATATAAATAAAACGTGGCCTTTCGCAGAATTTATTATGGCAGAACACTATAAACCGAGTTAGAAACTATGATTTTACTTGGTAAAGCAACAAAAGAAGACCTTGTGAAAGCTATCAATTCCTCATGGCGGAGGGAGGGGGATTCGAACCCCCGTGCCGCAAACGCAGCGCAAGCTTTTCGAGAGCTGCCAGTTAAACCACTCCTGCATCCCTCCAGGATAATACGATATACACTCGAATATCTTGATTTTATCACAGAAACACGCCATAAAATCCAATTGAACAAAAAATAAATAGTGTAATAATCTATACTTATCCCATGTCCAAATTCACAGAAAAAGTACTTGAAGTAGTTAACAAGATACCAAAAGGCACCGTTGCCAGTTATGGACAAGTGTCGCTAATAGCTGGAATCCCTAGAGCAGCTCTACAGGTGGGCTGGATACTGCACCAATACGGGGAAACAACTCCCTGGTGGAGAGTAATAAACAATGCTGGAAGAATCAGTACAAAATGTATAGAACACCATGCCTCCCTTCAAAAGAAACATCTCGAAGCTGAAAATGTAAAAGTGACTCCAAAACTCAAAATAGATATCGAAAAATATAGATGGAGACCCAATCCTAATGAGCTAAAAAAACTAAAACTGGACGAAAAATATCTAGAAGAAGTTTTGAATACATATAGTTTATAACCTGGTGGACCGTACCGGATTCGAACCGGTGACCTCCACAATGCGAATGTGGCGCTCTAGCCATCTGAGCTAACGGCCCTTGTATATACCCGGAGGGACTCGGTAACATTACTCTCATCCCTCACGATCAAACCTATCTACCCGACTACTCAAGATTACTACGTAAACTTTCGGGTGTTCCCAAACCTCTCCAAATCGCTACGCGATTTCTCGGGCACAGCGAAATGTTCGTTTCACTCACACGTACGCTGACCCACAAAGAAGTGTGTATACTTCTTTGTGGCGCACCCGGAGGGACTCGAACCCCCGACTTCAGCGTCCGCAACGCTGCGTTCTATCCACTGAACTACGGGTGCACACACAGAAAATCAAATAACGGGCTAATTATACCTAACTTCTTTATTTAAGAGTAAATTAATAACAAACTATCTATCCAAATCCAACTTACCTATTGCTTTCTCGTACCAATGATCCAATTTGGTTTTAGGCTCTCCTTCTATATAAATTAGATACTCTCCCAACAAATCTATCAGTTTTTCCTCATCCTTATTTTTGTAAGTCAAATACACCCTTCCGGGGATTGGCACCTTCGTTGCAACCACCATCACATGCATTTCCGATGAATCTTTTATAAAATAGCTCTCCAGCTCATCCCAGCGATACAAAAACTCGTTAAACTTTATACCGTGATTACTGATCTCATAATTAACTTTCTCTGGGGGTATCTGACGAAGTGTGCGCGCAATCAGCATCATGCTTACAATAACCAAAATAAGGGGAAATTCCTTCATTAATAGCAATAAAACAAGGAAAAAACCCCCTATTACATTCAACGTCTTTGATACCTTTGGATCCAACTGTTTCATCTCAGGACGGGACATCTCTGTCCATTCCATTAGAACCTTCCTCGGACCCAAGGGTTGCTCATATGATGCGGGAAACTCCGGAGCAGTATCTGACGGATCTTTCGGAGCAGCTGTTAAACCTAATTTGTGAGTGACCTCGGATATCTTCATATATACATTGTAAACTAATTAAAAATTTTTGCACAAACTTAGAGCATTAATTTTAAAAGTCCTCCTAAACATAACACATTAACTATAAATAAAACCGAGAAGACAGATATAAAAATCAATTTCTTCGGATCTATAGAAGACATTGTACTCGGAGAATACCCCTTCTTCTTTAAATCCCGGAAGAGATCTTTATCTTCATCTTTAATATGTCTTAGTTTTTTCACGATTACAAGCACTATAAAGGGCACAACAGGCGCTAAAGGTATTTCCAATATACTCATAGACCCACGAAGTATTTCAAGAACTAAACCTATAAAAAACAGACCCCCAAGAACCAAAAAGGGCAAATTTGCGATACACAAGAACAGAGCTATCCTTCTTCTTATCAAATACCCTTTATCCTTAAGTTTCTTCATTAAATCTGAAACATCCTCAGTATTTTCTTTAGTACTTAAAATTACCGTTGCATATACAACACCGAGTAAAGACAAACAGTTGCTTAACCCAAGAACAACGCATTTTTTTAAAGAGACAGACTTGCCAAACACTATCTTTCCAACAACAATACCGGTAAATAAGGAGCAGGAAATTAGAAACAACACCAAAGTCCAGAAAGAATTCAGCGCCACAAAAGCAACCGGATAAGTATATGCCGGCGCCAGTCTTTTTATCCATAAATCCTGAGTTAATAACTTTGAGGGAGCTTCAATATCAATCTTTGTGTACATTACGTCTTCTGTATATCGATTATTAGCCGGCGCTTTTCTGTAAAAATCTTTCTGTAGTGTCGAATATTCGTCAAAGTAGTAATTTACCTCAGAAAACGCTTTTATATCCTCAAATATCCTCGGTGTTACATGCCCCATGACTCTTATTGCCGCGGGGACTTTTTTACTGCCGTATACGCTAGTCGGTATTAAAGGATAGTAAATATCTTTTGTCGGAAAAGTAACAAACACACCCTTTAACGCTGCTTGATCAGGATGAGGAATTGGGCGCGGCGGCGGTATGGGCCTTTCAGCGGTTACTTTATCATCTGTCGGTGAAGGCAACATCATACCTGACTCATCAGAAATACCATACACTGTAGGATTCATATCCTCTCCGGTTTCATACACATCACGACCCGGAAGACTCGCGGGCTTATAGCTATCATAATAATAATAGTGTTTATTTGATATCCACGAAACGACAAAGGAGTAATCCTTTCCGATGTAGTTATCAAACGCATCGATAGAATTAGCTTTAATATCCAGATCCTTATCTTTAAGATAGTTATATAAACCTTCAGATGTTTTTGCTGTGACGAGTTCTGTTGTTATACCCTCTTTTGTTATTGTTTCGTGAACCTCCACATCGGATTCCCGCGCTGATTTAACACCGTATTCTCCACCGCCCAAAGTCACATCTTCTACATTCATGCTAGATAAGCCGCTGTGAATAAAAAGAAACGGAATGGGATATATTTGGGTCGCTAGCAAAAAACTCCTATTTCGGTCTAAAGTCCTTTCGGCAAGAATGGATATGTCCTCGCCGGTTAGATTGGGCAGTTCTTTAACAACATCTATGGTTACCTTCTCTGGTAAGGACGGCACCGGAAAGATCCAAACCGCATCGGAATAATAATTCTCCCCCACTTTTATAGCCAGAATCATTTTCTGAACACCGTATTCATAATTGATGTACGCCTGCTGAGACTCCTCATCTCCATAATCCCATCTATCTGAATATGGATCTGGGCGCACAATCATTGCTCCATCAGCAAAAATAGGTTGTTTTAAGAAAAAAAGAGCCGTCAGTGTAAACGAAAGAAAAGATAAAGAATATAGCCACTTTCTCACAAATACATAATATACAAATTAGTTATTTCGGTAAAGAGATCCTCTGATATAATACTTGTGCTTATGGAGGGTTGGCAGAGTGGTAATGCAGCGGCTTGCTAAGCCGTGTCCGATTCCTCGGACCGTGGGTTCGAATCCCGCACCCTCCGCCAGAGAAAAAAGCACGACACCAGTATTTTACTCACACCGCCTTACTCAAACAAAGACATCTAACTTCTTGGGCTCCCACTTCATATAACACTTTAGATATCTCAAGCAAAGTTGCCCCGGTCGTACATATATCGTCCACAAGCAAAATCTTCCTACCCCTCACATAATTTCCCTCTACCGAAAAGGCACCCTCTAAACTCTTAAATCTTTCGGTGCGAGACTTTGTATACTGCGCCCGAGTATCCTTTTCTCGCGTAACACAGGTTGCATTTAACTTAAGCCCTAACAAAGGCGCTGCTTCTCTAGCTATAATCCTCGCCTGGTTAAAACCTCTTCTTCTCATTTTTTTCTTGCTTATCGGAACTGGAACCAAAGCAAATCCGGTATAATAACCGAAATCAAACCCACATTCTTGAATACCCCATCTTGTCAGATATTTAAGTGCCAAAAACTGCTTCCTTGCATATTTCGACTCTTTGACACTTTTTCGCACCATATCCTTATATTCAAACAAGTAGATTAACTGTCTGGGCGCTTTATTATCTTTGCTTTTCAAACACTTTTCATGCGTCATTCCCTCTTTTGAATAAGTACCGCACACAATACATATCTGTTTATCCGCTATTTTTGACAAACTCAACTTTCTGAGACATTCAACACATAGAATCCTACCTATTTTCCCACACGAGAAGCATTCTTGAGGAAATATCAGATTAATTAAGTTTTCCATAGGTTATCCACAATACGAGTTGCGCTGCAATAACAACATTTTATTACTCCGTACCCTGTAGTGTACTGCGCTGAATAACCTATATATTACAGCTCTTGCCTTCTTTTACAATATACTAACCTCTAAGTAAAATGGACAACTTCACGCGAAAATAACATAAAGTGTAAGCGCCACAAACAGAAAAATTTGCGATATCATAAATATGCCTATGAAAATAAAAAGAGGCTTTACTAAAAACAAACCGTCAAAAGAAAAGGGCGTAACTACACCAGGTTCTTTACCGCCGATGATCGAAAAAGAAGAGGAAGAAAAAAAGACACTTAAGACATTCCTCAAGGATTTTCCAAAGGTGTCAAAAGCCGGATATCGACTGATGAAATACGTATTTAAAAAGTCTCCCGGATACACACTACTTTTCATTATCACATCCATTCTTTTCTCTATTCTACCTTTCATAAATACATGGATTGGAAGTTTAGTTATAGATGAACTGATAAAAATACTAGCCTCACAGAATACTGGCCTCAGAACACTTTATTTACTGATCGGATGGGGTGTTGTTATTTCAATACTTGATAACTTAACCGACATACTCAATGTCATAGCAAACACAAATATATGGTTTAAAGTTGGCCGAGACCTCCAGCATGATTTTACAAAAAAATTTGCATATTTAGATTATGAATACTATGACGATCCTGAAATGAACGACAAAATCAATAAAGTGCGTCAAAATTTTCAAGCCCACCCACAGAGATTTACAGAGTCTCTTTTAAGTTCCTTAGAAAGCGTGACCACAATAATATCAGCCACTGCAATCTTCATCGTATTCTCGCCAATAATCATTTTTCTTATGCTTGTAAGCTCCATACCTGTCCTTATAGTAAACATGGCATATAGTCGAAGAAGCTGGGGAATTTGGAACGCAAAAGGGGATGTGAGCAGAGATTTTTGGTGGACTGAAAGCTACCTGCAAAATGATAGAACACTAATGGAATTAAAAATCTTCGGTATTAGAAAATACCTTTTAAATAGAATGATGAATGTTTATGATAACTTCCAAAAGAGTCAACTAGCAATAGATAACAAACGCAACATAGTAGTTTTCTTATTGTCTTTACTAAGATTAGTGGGTAGAACCACGGCCTATCTTCTAATAGTTTTAGCAGTAATCGGAGCCGAAATAACCATAGGCCAGTTTAACTTCTACATACAATCTGTCGGAAGGCTTCAGGAAGGGTTTGGTACATTGCTCAGACGTGTCGCGGACCTATATGAACATGGACTTTACATCGTTGATCTTTTTGAATTCTTGGATCTCCCTGAAAAACTAAAACCAGGAGAAGTATGCTTAACAAGCGAAAAACCTCCAAAAATTGAATTTAAAGAAACAACATTCTCCTACCCTACAAAAGAAACTACTATAAAAGCTTTAGATAGCATCAACTTAACCATAGAACCCGGGGAACATATCGCAATAGTAGGCGAAAACGGCGCAGGAAAAACCACTCTAATTAAACTTCTAATGAGATTTTACGATACAACAAATGGACATATATTGATTAACGGAATAAATATAAAAGATTTAGATATAGACAGTTGGTATACACATGTCGGAGTCTTATTTCAAGATTTTAACTTCTACCATTTTACAGCTAAAGAAAATATCGGCGTAGGAGATGTATCTAGACTTGATGATTTCGACAATATTCTTAAAGCCTCAGAAGACTCGGGTGCAGATGACTTTATAAAAGAATATGAATACAAGTATGAACAAATGATGGATAAACAGTTTAAGCATGGCATTACTCCATCTACTGGACAAAGACAAAGGATCGCTTTAGCTAGAGCATTTTTTAAAAACGCCCCCATTTTAATATTAGACGAACCAACCAGCGCAATAGATCCAAAAGCCGAATACGAGATTTTCCAGCACTTATTTAGGTTTGCTAAAGGAAAGACTGTAATTATTATCTCCCACAGATTCTCTACTGTTAGAAACGCCAATAGAATAGTGGTTTTAGACAAAGGAAAGATTGTAGAAATGGGAAATCATGAGGATTTAATGAGTATTTCTGGCGGTAAGTACAAGACTGCTTTTGAGCTTCAGAGGAAGGGCTATATTTAGCTTTTCCCCAGTGTATACCGCTTTACTTATAATTAGCCCCGTAGTACAATCATACTTCTCACAGCTCCATTATTTGAACTTCATCAAAACAGGAAAAACCCTTTTTATCAAATGTGGCTATTAAATGCACCCCGTTTGTAAGCATGGTAGCAACGAGATATGCATCATATATCCTATTTGAATCTATACAATATTTTTTGACTAACTTATAAAATGTATCTCTTGTTGAAATATTTGGAACGATTTGAGTACACTCATCCGTAATTTTTTTTACAGCATTTAGCGCTTTTGTTACGGTAAGCCTCTTTTTGAAAACGGGATGGGTTAAAATTCGTAAAGCTTCATTAATATTCTGATCTGATATAACTAAATACTCTACATTGTCATTTATAAAATCTCTGGACTTCTTGTTATAAAGTTCATTCGAATCATTTATCGCGTAAACAAGCAAATCTGTATCTACTAAAATATCTTTCACTTCAAGTCCTTATAGTAATCATCCCGTTTCAGATCATAGGGTATATCCAGCTTATAGGTAACAAAATCTATTTTTTTCTTCTTGCTTGGTACAACCTTCTGTAATTCCGTTCTAAGTGCTCTATTAAAAATATATTGAAGAGTAGTACCTTCACGAAGTGCTTGTGCTGCAGCTAAGTCTTTAAGGTTTTTATCTAAATACAATGTTGTTCTTATTTTATTTTTTGTCATAAGAGTAGGGTAACATATAGACATATATATGTCTAATGATGGGGAGAACACGCACAAATCCAAATGTCTCTAAGTCGCTTCGCTCCTCAGTCCGCATTATTCTCGCCCTCTATATATCTATAAAGAAACAAAAAAACACCATATAAGGTGTTTTTTCTATTTCTTGGTAGACCATTTTAAAAACCAGCCCTCAAAAACCCTGTTATTTGCGCAACAGCAACAAGTCCTAAGTTCTCAATTTTGTAGGCCTGACAAGACTTTTCAAACTTTCCTAGATATAATTCAGATATGAGTATTAAAGACAATCCCTGGGATAACTTGGGAAAAATGTTTAAGGCAAAGTCACCAGAAGAAAGAGCTAACTCTGCAAGTATAGACAATATAGAAATTGCCTGGCCTATTGTACTGGATATTATCAATAAGCACTTCGGGGATACTAAAGCTCTAAAAATACTAGATCATGGCTGCGGAACAGGAGAATTTATCAATAAATTGCACTCACTTGGTTATAAAGTTAGTGGGCAAGATACCTCCAAATGGATGGTTGAAGCTGCAAAATCTAATTGTCCCAAAGATATCTCTATATATGATCAGCCTCTTACTGAAATAGAAGGTAAGTTTGATGTAGTCACATCCATAATGGTCATGCAATTTATAAGAAACATAGAACAGACGACAATACAATTATCGAATTTACTTAATGAAAAGGGTTTATTAATTGCAGTTGTATTTAATCCGCTATTCGTGAAAAACTTCGTTAGCGTTGATATTATATTCAAGGATTTTGACTCGAAAGAAAAACCCGAAAAGGGTTTCTTATGTTTGGATGAGGAAACCCGTATTCCAACCTATATACGCACCGCAAAAGAATATAATGAAGTGTTTTCAGAAAATGGCTTCAAAGATTTTGAGACATACAAACCCACGTTTACAAAGGACTTTGCACAAAAATATCCAGAATTTATTAGTAACTTCTTTGCGAAGTACCCTGAAAAAGACATAACAAAAATATGTGAACACCTTATTGTTGCAGGTAAAAAGCACTAAACATTCATCACAGAATAGTTTTTGCTAGCACTAAAAAAGTTGCAAACAACTTGTCTGCCGAAAGCATGATAGCCCACTGGTACCCTTATATTCTTCTCATAAATCCAATTATTCTTCTCATCTTTGATAAGAATGTGTATAATTTAGATATAAATTTGAGAAGAATATGAAAACATTGAATTCTAGACAACTAAGAATACTTGAATTTTTAAAGGTTAGTGCCCCTAAATCTGCCACTGAGATAGAGAACTATCTTAAAGGGGTGTCCAGAGCTACTGTAAACAGAGATTTAGAACTTCTGCTTGACGAAAATAAGATTTACAAAGAAGGTAAAGGAAAAAACACTGAATATTTTATTTCTAAAGGTTATACCTACACCAAACCTTACTCAATAGATTACTTCTACAAAAACCCAGCTGAAAGGGATATCAACCCAAACTATAACCAAAATATTACAGAAGAATTAGAGAGCATTGAAATTTTTTCTGACGAGGAGGTAATTAGATTAGAAGCTCTAACCCAAAAATATCGCAGTAATGTTAAAAGGCTGGGCACTGATGTTTTAAAGCGCGAATTAGAGAGAGTGATTATCGAATTAAGCTGGATGAGTAGCAAAATTGAAGGTAACACGTATTCTCTGATTGAGACGGAATTACTTATAGAAAAAAATAAGGTGGCGGAAGGGAAAACAAAGGCTGAAACTCAAATGATTCTAAACCATAAAGACGCGATAAAATATATTGTTGGTAATACTGAAGAGTTCACCAAATTAACAACGATAGTGGTGTTGAAGGTGCATGAAGTCCTTATTAAGGACCTAGAATCTCATGGTTACCGAAATTCTCCTGTTGGAATAACAGGAACATTGTATAGACCGTTACAAAAGAAAGAAAAGCTCCAAAAGGAATTGGATAAGATTGTAGACCTGATCAATAAGAAAGTACTACCGTTTGAGAAGAGTCTTCTCGCTAATTTGTTAATTGCTTACCTACAACCGTTCAAAGACGGTAACAAAAGAACTGCCCGAATAGTTGGAAATGCACTCCTTCTTGCGAATACTTGCTCTCCATTGTCATTGCTTACACTAGATGAAGAGGAGTACAGAAGGGCACTACTATTATTCTATGAGCAAAACAATCTGAGTTTGTTCAAAAAAATATTCTTGGATCAATATAATTTTGCTGTTGAAAACTACTTTCTGGCGTAAGCTAAAAAGGTATTGTAGCGTTGTTTTCTAACTTAAAAAAGTTGCAAACATAGTCCGCTATGGTAGGGATGGGAGGACTCGAACCCCCGTCCTAAAACCACCTCAGCATTACATCTTCAAGCATAGCCAGGACTTATCTTTGAATTAAACAAGGCACCTGACACCCTAAATTTAATCCGCAAGCTAACTCTCTTTGAGATTCTCTCCCTCGGCTTACTAAAAAGCTACTTCTAATAAACCTCATTCCGGTTTTATAAGATCTAAGAAAATAATAACTTCCGGACAAGCTACTATCGATCCCAATCTCTATAAGGATTGGTATTAGGCGAGTGCACCAACTAATGCTGGTTCACTAACCATTGCCTCTTCATTGGCATTTATTTTTTTTCCAACTTTGCGGCGTTGGCATCCGACTTGCAGTAATACTGGGAAGTGTTAGTCAATTCCGACACATCCCTATGTTTTAAACGAACGGCGTCATTATAATATAATGACCGGAAAAACACAAATACACACAAGTGTGATTCATTGAGGATTCCACAGATCTTTAACTTTTTTAGCTAAATCTCTTTTTATCTGACGCTCCTTTTCTACATGCTTTTTTTCGTATTGTTTTCTGCCTTTTACTAGCGCGAATTCCAACTTAACTCTGTTGTTTTTTAACAGCAACGATAAAGGTACCGCGGTCTTCCCTTTTTGGGATAACTCTCTTTCCAACTTTAATAATTCAGCTTTATTAAGAAGAAGTTGGCGGGATCTAGTGGCTGAAACTTCGTTAAAATCTTTACTCTGCTTTGAATACTTTCCTATATGAAGCCCAACAACAACAGCTTTGCCATTATCCAATTTTACATAAGAACCCTCGAAACCAGCTTTTTTTTCTCTCAACGCCTTAACTTCATATCCCTTTAAAACAATACCTGCAATAAACTTCTCAATAATCTCATAGTTATAGAGCGCTTTTCTGTTTTTCGCGAGTAACATGGAATTATTCTACATCATTTATTAAAAAAGTGGGTTTATACGCACTTTGATAAACAAACCAAAAAAAACAACACCTACGACTGAAAAACCGACCTATGAGTTTATTTGCGACTACTTCCTACCGGGCTTCTCCCCGCTTATAAGAGCTTCTACCTTCTTGGGCGCGGTATACGATTGGATCAAGCCAAATACCGCAATCAGCGGGAATGCCAGTATAGCCACAAAAAGCGTCCCTATGGAGGACACTACATCACCTAGTCCCCCCGTATCCGTAAAGTTGTTCAGAGCACCAATAAAGACTGCTACACCAATATAGAGGGTTATCCAAAAGACGCCCCTTAGAGCTATCATACCCGCACCGTAAGACAAAAGTTTTCTGAACCAGTGGCTTACATTTTTCTCACTACCAGGTATCGAAAACAACAGAAGTTCAATTGGGCTGACGATAACAGCCAATAATAATTTAAAGTATGTAAGCAGCAGCTTTATCTCGACTATTATGTACATAAGCCCCAACACAACTGCTATACCCACCATTATGAATAATCCCACTCCGGTAGGAGCCAAAAGCATAGCGAGGATCAAATATAACGCAATCAATCCTATAAAAGTTATATCGAACGCCCAGGCATAATAAGTCGCACCGGATGCCTGGAACGCCCCCCGAATAATATCTTTCATGTTATGAGCCACTACCCAGGATACCTGAGTAACAAGTGTTCCAATAGCATAGCTGAATGCCATCAATAATATTGCAATAACAAGCTTTGGAAGCGCATACTGAATCGTAACAACGGTTCTCTGATCAACATGTTTCCTCGTCATAATTAAGATACCTACATAAAACATGTACAGAGCCAGGAAACCAAAGGCTATATTACGTATAACCTTCCACGCGATGAGAATCTCTTCTGAGAACGGATCTGCTAAATCTCCGTGCGTATCCGGATCTGCGGCTAAAGCACTACCAACTACCGGAATGTCTCCAACAGCATCATTCCAGAAATAAGCTAAATTCACAGGGGGTGCTTGATAATAAGTATATGAATGTATCTTCCCAGCGATCCCTAAGAAACCCCCGTTAATAGACCCCACAGGTTCCCCGGAAGAACCTCCGGCTTCATATCTGAATAACTCCACTACCGGACCGCAAAAAGGAGGAGGATCATCCGGTTGAGCTATTATCGCAAGAATAGTGGGGTTTTCACACACCCAATGTATTGTTGATCCAATAAAAGGCATACATCTAGGAAGACTATCCAAACTTACTCCAAAAAAAGTATATATTGCATTAAGTGGCCCCGCCGCGGTCAGGAAATAGTGAGTTCTTAAAATACTGCTTTGAGGCTGATCCATCATTATATTTCTGTAAATTAGTCTCGTGGGCTCGCATAAGGCCATCCTAAAAAGTTCTGCGGCATCGCCATTTAAAATATTCTGCAACAATCCAATTATTGATCCTACAATTGGAGGGGACGCGGAAGCATATACTCTGTGTAGGCTACTGCTACCGAATACTAAAAAAAGAGCTAATAACAATGAAAAAAGAGAAGGAACAAATTTCTTTTTAGCGGATTTAAAATACATAGTTCCCGATAATTATAACCCTTTCAACCAGTTTGGCCAACAATTTAAATAAAAAATACACTTAAAGCCAAATCAAATACAGTATATAATAGAAAGCGTATGGCGGACAACCCATTTTATCCAGGATACAATCCTGCGGATGATGTAAACAGAATCTATCCCGGTAAAGGTATGGCAAGAATGCCCGCGTATAGAGCGGCACCTTCATTCCAATTTGGGAATTTTGGGGAGGGTTTTAATATCTTGATGGACGAAATTGACGCAAAACTTCGTCCCGATTTGGAAAAAGGAAATCTTAAGTTTGTAAACATACCCAAATGGATGTGGGACAGAACTGTAGACGATATGAAACAGGCTCTTATGGTCCACGTATATCCCTCAAAAGTAGACCCCATAGCTGTCGATGATTATGAACCCGGTACAGTACCTGGAGCAAGCGGCCTTTCTTTAAATGTAAATCCCGTTGACTGGGCAAAAGATCCCGGAAAAATACTTTCTAAGACTGCCAAATCCTATGCCAGGATAGTGTTTGACCCTGACGATATGGAACGAAGAGCTAGAGAAAGAGTATGGGATACAATGATGAAAGAAGATCCTACACAAAGAGATTCAGCTCTAACTGGTATCGACAGAACTATTCAATCTCAATATTTAGCAGAAGCGTCAAGATACGGTTTAGGTGGTGATTCCAATCCCCTGGCACTTCATGGATTAAATGTAATAAGAAAAGAAAAAGCTCAATTAGAGGAAGTCTTTGAAAATGATGGGACTGTAACAACTGTGACAGAAAAGCTTTCAATGGAGCCCGGTTTAGCCGGCTGGACAGGAAGAGATAAAGGGCACGCAAGAATCAAAATCCAAACAACCACTGCGTCCACAGCAGGGGGAGTAATAGGTAGAGATGGGGAAATAATGGCGGGAGGATTCCTGGTGGAAAAGCAGGTAGACACAGGTGAAAGAATGGGTGCCGCATTTATAGAGTGGCAGCGGTATTACGATTCACCTCTTTACAGAGCCAGGAAATACCACGAGTTCCTAGCAACTACAACTGACTTTGTGGCAACGGATTTACACAATCTATATCAAAGGCGGAGTACTCTACCTGCAGCGGAAAGATTATCCGCTGAGGACACACAGTTTATTGAAAACTACCTGGCAATGGCTCACTTTAAAAATGTTCATGAGGACACGGGATCCGCATACAAAAGGATAACGGATAAACTCGACAGCCAACGAATGCCTGATGGCAATACGGTAAGAGTTGTAGAAACAAATGATGCAAAACAAAATATAATTAAAATCCAAATTGGGAGTGCCTCCGCACCAACTCCAAGTGCTGGTCCCGCAGGACCTGAAACAACTATGGTAGCTGCCCCTGCAGTAGCTGCAGGGGCAGCTAAAAAACCTGTCGTGCTTCTATCTTACAATGAAACAACAGGAAAATACGGGGGTACAATTTACGAATTCTTTGAAAAACTTGAAAAAGACAAGGAGACTTTTACACAAACTAGAGCAATATTAGCACGGAATGGTGATGCAAAAATGCTGGCAGATTTCGATAAAATGACCCGCACCATAGAAGGCCATATGGATGAGTTACTTGGAAGATTTGGGATATTGGAAACGCTTGAAGGAGGTCGCGCTCGATTCATTCCCAGTGAATATCTACAAGCGTTACTAGACGATCCCTCAAAGGCAAATATTCAAAAGCTAAGATTTCAGCTGGAAACTTATATGGGTGTTTCTGATAAGGCGCTTCTTGGAAAGGGCCTTTGGGGATTTAACTCACTTAGAGAAAGCCCCGAAGCTACCCTAGACAGATATCTGGGCTATGGATTATTAGCTGAAAGTGATTCTAAATTCAGAAAGATAGCACAGGAACACGGTCTCCACTCCGCAAGAGCCGAACTATATGCAAAAATCGCAAGAAGACAAGAGGGATTTGAGCGGGTATCCGAAATATACAATGCATGGAAAGGTGGCAAAATGCCCGAAAACTACGGGTGGACACAAGGAATGAAAACATTATTTAGGGCAAGTAGTCTGGCAGCAAATCCAAATCAAATTATTCAATATGGGCTTTCAAAGATTAATTATTTTGGGGCACAGGCAACTGACGACGGTACATTTGATGAAACGTGGGGAAAGGGATGGAGAAACGATCTTGGTGTAAACAGACTACTGGAAAACGGTTTTAGTATTGAACTTGAAGATGCAGCAATAGGCCAAAAATGGAAAACAACAAGAATGGTTGGCGGCGCACACTTCGCAGCGGTCAAAGATCTTCAGCAATTATCAAAGCTCCCTGGTGGGAAAGAAACACTTGAAAAACTACTTATACAGGGCCTCCCAATTGTTATAGAAAGGGATGGAAAACTGTTTTTAAGTGAACATTATCTGCATGCTTTCTTTCCAAACGGAATACCTACTGACCCGGAAGAACTGCAAAAGGCACTCAGGAAGCTAAAAGTTCTCCAGGAACAAGCTGAAGAATTCAAAAAATGGGTTCATGGCCACCTCGGCGCTTTAGGCATAAGAGAAATGCCAGATATAGACCTGTACATGCAACTTATAGATAAGCTGAATAAGCAGAGTGTTTTCCTAAACATAACACGCCAGTACGCCGGATGGCTGGAAAAGATTGTTGCATTTGGAAACAGGCTACAGGCCGCTTTATTTGAAAAACTTGGAGTATCTAGGTTCGTACAGGCCTATGGGCTTCAGAATGTCGCAATAAAGAAAGCCATTCAAGAAGCTATCGTAGTCGGGCTGGAAAAAGCGGCAGCCAAGTTAGGACTTCACGCCATTTCTCAATCTATCGGCTCCGCAGCACCCGGCATAGGAAACGCTGTGGCGTTTGTTGCAACGATGGTTGCCGAGAAGATAGTAAATACCGCTGTAAGTGTTGCAAAAAGCACTGTCGGATCCGCTTGGGATTTAATAGTAAAGGGCGAGGCCAAAGACGTGATGGCGGAGGTAGATGAAGCAGCCGTAAAAACACTAAAAATTGTAGCCGTTGTGATATTGTTATTGCTTCTAGTCTCCACGGTAATCTTTGGAGGACTTGGGGCCTTAGTATCCGGCATACTCATGTTGGGTCCCAATGGTCTGGGTACAGTCTTCGGAAGCGCTACACTAGGGAGCCAGCAAAACTTAGCATCTAACCCATATATTGTTATGCTATCAACCTTCTCAGACATCGACCCAACAAGGCAACACTCTTTAATGACTCAGGAATTCCATGACTGGGAGGAATACTGGCCCCTTCCTGGCGCATCTGGATATCCCACCGGAATACCTGGAGGAGAGCCTATACCAGGTGTGCCTAGCATCGACTGGGGGGAAGAGCATCTGGAATGTTTCTTAGAAGGAACGCCCCCTCCTCATTACTTAAATTTGCCAAGAAGAGACATGTCAGCGATTCCATCACCTACTAACAGTAATGCAATCTCGGATGAAATGTGGACTATACTTGCAGACCCTGATGATGGTATAAGATTGGGATTCTGGTGCTGGAACAATTTCTCGCCAAGATATTGTGATTGGAATGACGCCAACCCAAGAAGATGCGACAATATATTTTTCTGGGATGAGTTTATTCAGCATCCTAATCACTGCTATCATCACTTTACCTGGCTATATCCCGGATGTACGGGAGAGTCCAGCGCCATTGCCGCAGACGATTCGCTATTTTGGTGCGGGCAACTCGTACACCAAGCATATCGGTTACACGGAATCTCTGGGGAAGTACCTATCACAAATGCAATAAATATGTCCCAAGTAGCTGCCTTCCAATCCATGGGGAGACTTCGCGCAGGGAATGCCCCCAATCATGAAGATGCGCTAGTATCAGGGGATGCCGCTTACACAGGAGGTGCCCCACAGCCTGATGGAAGTCCTCCAGCTTTCGTATCTCATGTTGCAGCTGTACATTCCGTGAGTGAAGATTACGTTGGAATTATGCAGACAAACACAGGATACCAGTTTGTATATTACGCAATCGCAGCAGATGGCTATGCTTATAATGCGTTCAACGCAAGAGCCTGGTATTACGGTCTCAGTGTAACAGGAGACCCGCAAAGATAACCTATGAAAATAGATAAAATAATCAATTATATAAAAGAAAATAAAAAGTACGTTTTAATAGGATTAGCAGTGCTGCTAGTGACAGTCATCTACTTCTGGCCTGTGCAAAAAGCAACTCCACCAGAGGAAACTTATTATGAAACTTCAGAGAACAAACCCCAGGAGGAAATATCCCATGAAAAAGAAACGGAGAACATAAAAAATCTGCTCACTGTCGAAAGAACAAATCCACGAAACCTCGAAACAAACATCTTTGACTTGGATAAGATAGAAATATTTCTTGCAAATAAGATAGACGAAAGTACAAAAGAAAACCTTAAATTTAGAATCAACCCTAAAATGAACTTTGAGGATTCCTGGCCGGGACAGTACAAAGTGGAATTGATATTAGGCGATAAGTTGGAGAAAAACACAACATACACCGTAACATTAGTTTATAAAGACACACCTATACACGAATTTAAATTTACAACAAGTGAGTTTGGCAAGGAAGAATACTCAAGTTTAGTGGAGGAACAGCTAAAAAATGACATAGAATTTGCCGAAGCTGAAGCGGAAACTTTCCAAAAGTGGCCTTTTTTAACCAAGCTGCCTATTGATACAGAATCATACGTAATAATATATGATTATCAAAAAGAAATGTTCAGAATAAGATTAAAAATCTCGGAAGATTCCTCCGAGTTTGACAAACTGTTCGCACTTGATTTAGCTCTTGCACATCTGGAAGGCTTATATATAAATCCTAATGACTGGGGAGGATATTATGTTTTATATAAAGGACAAAAAATTCCGGAGTAAATATACTGACTTATTACATCAAACAATCCTAGCTTGCACCAATACCAAGCAAACCCAAACCTTCCTTTGTTGAAATCCCTTCTAGCGCATCGTATAAACTGTCCATCATACCGGATAAGCTGCCTATACTATCATAGCCAAATATTCTGGCAACAATCACTATTATAGAGAATCCCAATAGTACAACAAACGCTCCAACTACAGCATACGTCCAAGTTTGCTGGGCACCTTTGATTCCCTTTGGATCTCCAAGAGCCATTGAGGCTTTAATCGCACCGTAAATTATGAATCCTACAAAGACACCGGCTAAAACCAATATGGCAATATTAAAGAGCGCGATCAAAGGACATATTATTTGAGCAAGATGCGGCGTCTCACCAGCCTGCATCTCGGCTTTAAACCCGTCACAGGAAGCATATACACTCCCGGTAAAAGTAAGAGAGGAAACTATTAAAAATATTGATTTTTTATTTTTATATATCCTGGACAACATCTGAAACCTCACTGCTTGCACCCGCGGCACTAAAGAAAGCTCTTTGTATACCAACGGCAGCAAGCGTAACAAAAGCAGAAACAGCAGCCCATAAAAGTATTTTGTTTGCTCTGCTTATCCTGTCCGGATTTCCTGCACTCATAGCATATTCCAACGCGGCATACGCAAACGTAATTATTGAGATAGAAAGCCCCACACCTATCAATAAATTAACAAACAATGTAACTAGACCTCCCAGACTCAAATCAAGGTCAGGCACACCGGACCCGTTGTACACGGTATCTAAAAACTCAGTTGGGTTTGTCGCTAAATACATAAATTAACCTACGGGAGTGCAAACAGCACTCCCGCATATTATTCGCCAATAATTAATTACTAACCAATTGTAACACCGTTTACGCTGACTGCACCACCGGAAAGGTTTTGGATTATAGCTCTTATAGCCGTAACTAACGCTAAACCTAACCCGCCAACTACTGCGTATGTTAACCATTTCTGTGCGGTCTCAACCTTACCTTTGTCACCTTGAGACATCGCGTACTGTAAAAATCCCATAGCCACCATAATAATAACGATTGACCAGCCGGCTCCAATAATTAAGTTCACGATCCAGGTAAATATTGAGGACAGAGTCGAAACATCATTAAACCCGGTATTCGTAAGACTATTTGAAGATACTACTGCATATACTTTTTCCAACATTTATTTTCACCCCCTTTTTTAATAGCTTATAAGTACAAAATTTTACTTTTCAAAATAATTTATAAACCTAATAACGAACCCATTATAATATTCAAAATTCCCAGTGACAACACAACAAAAAGCACACCGGTAATTGCAGCGACTAAATCGGCCTGAGCTTCCTTAACTTTGGCAGGATTTCCCTCACTTGATATAAGTCCGTATCCAGCCTTTATTATCACCGCCACGCCAACCACTATAGATAAGGGAAAAGCCACTGCCGTGATTTTCCCGATCATTGTCATAAATTGATCGTAGGCACTCCTCATATTAGTACTACTTAATGATAACTTATACGAAGGGTAATATCAAAGCTTAAATTATCTACACGCCCTATAAAAGACCAAATTCTTTAACCCACATATTTGCCGTTTCGCGAATAAATGCTTTTGTACCAAGAACAAAATGTATTTTTCTAGGATCCCCGCCAATTGATCTTATAATATCAAGCGCTGCTTTAAAAGACTCCGCATATGCTCTGGCGTTGGGAGTATCCATAGCAGAATCATAGTAGTCAACGCCTTCTATTGTAATATGCACTTCATCTCCAACAGGATCTCCTTGAAGAACAAATATCTTGATTTCTGTTGTTATATCCTGAGTAGTCTCTACCGCATTCACATATATTGGAAGCTTATCTTCTATCAACTTTCTTTGCACTTTTGCCTCAGCTAAGGACGTTGTTGCCCTGTCATTGTATACATAGGGTACAATCCGCTCCGGTTTAATTGATTCACTATCCCCTCCTAATTCTTTAAAAACAGATGTTCTTTCCTCTGTAGTCTCGGCAGGCTTGTCGCTACTTTCCGACTCATCCAGCTTCCCACGAACTAAAGTATAAATTACCGCAAATAAGAAAACCGCTAAAACACCAGGGATTACCTTTCTTCCTATAAATCTTATTTTTTCTAGGTTTGTTTTCTCCATATTTACTTATACATTTTAATACAACTAGTCCAACTAATATAACTGACCGCTCTCATGAAACCAAATTGCGGCCGGTATTACGCCAGCTCTGCTATACACAGTCAAAGTTGGGCTGGGATCCCCACAATCCAAACCGGCAAGAACATGATCATCGTCAGAAAGATACTGCAACGCCATATTACCCGCATGATCTGCATCATACCTGCTTAAAGGATATAAATCCGACCATCGGGGATAAGGTTCGGGCATACCGAGCCAGCCTAAACTTATGGGATCATCGTTAATATCCGTTCCATCGTTAGGAGCTCCTGTTGTCCGCGTAGAAAATGGTCCGTGTGAATCGATAAAAGCCCTTTGACAACATTCATTTGCGGGATCTGTGCGGCAATCTGTTTCGGCACAAGTTATACCATCACCATCCGGATCCTCTGGACCCCAACAAGGAAAGTTCCTATAAGGATAATTTAAACCCACACCCCTAATCTGGCTATTACCTCCACCGTTGTAAGAGCTTATCGCTCTTACAAGCTGTTGGAAACTCCATTCATTAATAGGAGTCCCGTAACCTTTTTCAACCACTAATATTTCTGCCGCATCTACAGCTGTCTCTGCCAATGAAGTATATTTCTTGCCACCACGATCGGGTTCTTCAACTCCTATTGCTCTCCCACTTATTACAGACACACCTGGATTATTAGAACCTTCTACATGGTGAATACCTGCTAAGATTGCGCAAGGTACCCCCCAAGCCTCTTCACCGGCGGCATAGGCGTCAATTGCAACTTCGTCCAAAACTTCCGTGTATGGTGTTGAAGCGTGCTCTGCACCTAAACCTCCTATCGCGCTCAAACCATCATAATAAGATGGGTCACATTTTCTACACACGCCATTCGGGCATTCTACCGGAGTCCCCCCACCTCCCGGATCTCCACCACCAGGAATTTCACCGGCCGAACCTTCTCCACACCACGGAGCAAGCCAGCCTTCCGAAATAGGCTCATTAGGTCCCGCCATGATAATTACACACCCTTCGGGATTATGAGGGCCCCCGCATGTAATATCGCTGGGAATAGACGCTTCGACACTAAGTAAAAAGTTTATTAAATTATCCGAGAGATGCAACCACCTTTCCTCGCCTACTAAGCTATCATTAGTTATAAAATCATAACTGTTCATACCAACACCTAATCTCAAAGCAGGTGTTAGGCTAGGTCCTCCAGTATTTGCCCCTGTCACCTGACCAGCTACTGCACTCGCATGAGCTGTATCATTACTAAGTATCTCAACAGTAAACCCCATACCAAGACCTGCCGCTTCGGGGTACATCTCGGAAGTAGAAATCGGGCGGGCAGAATTTACCCCTGTCTTTCTTTTACATCCGGCGTCACAGCCAGAGTATACAATATCGGTTTCACTTGGTCTTACAAGTTGATGCCCTGCAAACATAGCATTATAATTAAAGGCGTTGAAAAACGCACTCCCCGTAAAATCCGAATCCGAACTTAACGCCTGAATTTCTTGTGCCAACAATTCAAGAGCCGGCCCCCTATCGGGATTAGACAATGGCAAGAACCTGTCGGGAGGATAAAATCCTGTTTCAGACAAGAATATTGGTTTACTTGACACTCCTGTCTGACCAATAATTGCCCTCACCCCAGCTAATATATTTGTGATGGGAACTGGGGGATCAGAAACATGCATATTATATATATTTCCTGCCACACCATCCAACATACCCCATGCAGGACCAGCAGCAGCAGCTGCCCCTGAAATCATCTGACCTATATAAGGAGACGTCATATTAAATGCCCCCGTATAAATTAGAATGTGAGGTAAGTGGTGCTGACTGGCCTCTTCTATAAAAACCGCAAGAAATTCCCCGACTGCTTCCGCCATACAAGCTATATCAATCTTTCCAGTCCCACCATCCTCCTCAACTATAATGAAAGAATCATTTAGATCTCCCTCAGGACCGTCTGTTCTAAAATTCATAGATACAGCCTTTCTTGCCCTGTCCAAATGGTAAATTTCTCCTGGCGCGCCGTGCCCAGTTACTTTTAACCCCCAACCAGACTGCAGATTATACCTGTCATATTCTACATCCATATCCATTGTAAAAGCATTACCAACAAAACACACACCATCTTCTGAACAATTTGCCATAGGAGGATCGAACATTGTGGTTGCTAACCATGTGCCATATGTACTATCGCCGTTGGGGGCGTTCTCTATAGTGAGATCTGCCCTGAAATTTGTCTCCACATCTCCATCACATGTATATCTATATTCGCGCGGATTCTCTTCAGTAGGATCATCAAAGCACGTATTAGCATTACACAAACCTGCGGTCACATCGGCGCCAGTACAACAATCCCAGCCTTCACAACAGCTCCCATAGTTATCCTTATCCGGACAGCAACACTGAGTTCCTACTATTTTACAGTCACCTGTACAGGATGCTGATCCTTCCAGGGGCTCGCAAACTGTAATTGTATATTCCCCGCAGTCATCCCCAGGCCTCCGACACCCGGAAGGTCTCCAAATATCTCGGTACTCATTACAGTCTGTCCAATTCCCATTCCAATTTCCCTGATGAATATCAAAATTGGCCCACAGATCCGTACTATGAGGTTCTATTCTCATAGCTTCCACTATTAACCCTCTTTTGAACGTATCTATACTCCCATGATGAGGTTCAGCACCGGCATCCGCGTAATAGGGGCTTACACTAGGAAATTGCTCATCCCATGCATCCCATGTAGACTGAGTACTGTATTTATAACCGGATGACCATCCTCCCTCATAAGGATAGTCTAAATCATACGCAAAGACTTGATCACTAGGTTCAAGATACCCATCCTCCATATCCCCCGAATCTCCCGTACATAGAGTCACTTCAGTTCCTATTCTCCAATAACCTCTGCCTATCTTATCTAGGTTTACAGCAGGATCTACTTGCAACTCTCTGGTTTGGCCTATAATTTCTCCAGGAGCGGCAAATGCTGCTACTACAGGATTAAACCCGCGGTCAGCATCCACGTTACCTGTGGCTAACACAGTGGACTGTTGTGGACTATAAGTCTGATCTTGGGGCTGCTTAGATTTGTAACAAGACTTAAAGGGTTTGTCTGCCTGCAACTCAAGAGTATCTGTAGGTATAGTTCTGCGCCACTCACGCTCTAACTCGTTGGCGGCGCAGTCCGTTATTCCGCTTAATTCCGTTAGATCAAAGTTTCTATATTGATCACTAGACGGCCTGTCCTTATACGTCGTTGCTAAAAACCTGCCGTGCCAAGGATTCATTAATAAACTCAAGGGAAAATCCGCAGCACGGTTACGAGTAAACATCCAAATAGAACCCTCGTCATCGTTTGAATAAGGAATAGAGCCCGGGACTAACCGGGCAAAACTGCTAATATCCTGCCCGTCACAAATAGTCATGTCCCCATCTATATTACGTAGAACATCATACCAATGATTGAGATGCTCAACCCACTCCCAGGGAGATGTCAACATCAAACCAGGCGCTCTACACTTTGCTGGTAGGGGAAAATCTTTTCCATCATTTGGTTCAGGATCCTCCGTATAACTACAATCTCGAGCCTGCCCACAACCTATACCCGCCATGTTAGTTTCAGAAGGAGAACCTGTTCTATAACATCCACCCAAACCACAGTTAACACTCGAATACGGATATAAAGAATAGTTAACCCAATTTGATGTATACCCCTCCAAATCCCTTCGCGATAAAACGCGTTCTCCCGCAGGAAGTGTAGCCGCATAAGCAGCTGCTCCTTCAATCCATCCGGTCGCTGAATGATAGTCTGTGTGGTAAGTGTCATCCAAATCCGCCCTAAAAATTGGAAGCCCAGCAGATATTCCTTGACCAGGTTCCGCCCCCGGATAACCACCCATACCCGTAGCCGAGCAAGCTATAGGGGGAGTACCCCTTACGGTTAAATCCACTTCCCCAGCATCGTTCACACCCGGTTCACCACGATCAATATACTCCAATAACGGAGGAGCCGGAATTCCCTCATTCATGGTCTCGTGACAGCGGTTTCCCACACCTATGGACACATCAAAATGATCCGAGTCCAGTGTAGTATCAATCATATATAAATCGGCCAGTCGAAGATTTGAACCGTCTCCACATAAAAATGCGACAAACGCATACCCACTTGTACCCATACCCCTAGGTATCGGTACGGCATACTCTCCATCTTGATTAGTAACCGTATACGAATACAAGCCAGTCAACTTCCCCCATATATCGCCTGTTTGATTTGGGTCACGAAGACCCACACGGCTCCCCCCCAAATATACTGCAATAGTTACACCCTCAATCGGATGAGAGCCAAATTGAATATCCTCTATGGAGCCAATATCCTCAGTGTAATATCTGGCGGAGCTTACCTGCCCACAGACAGTAATATGTCCCGTCAACAAAGGGGGACATACGGAACCATCTTTTTCATAACCTTCAGGTATGTCAACCCGCTCAATATTTTCAGGGGGATCGGCTCTAACAACGAACATGCTAGCAACCAGCAAAACAACTAAAAATATAGATGACTTAAAAGACAACTTGTTGAAATTCATATTTATTACGGTTAAATTATACCAACAATAAAACTGATATAATAGCCTTATGTTGTCCCGCCCAAATAAAACTAGCAACTATACCACCTTCATGGCAACTATTCTTATTTCGACTGGGCTTTTAATTCTCTCCCAAAATACAAACGCTAAAGACAAGTGCAAAGACATTGATAACAAAGAAGAACAAATCAAATGCTACGAAGAAAAAGAAGAGGAAACAAAAAAGAAATTAGCCTCGACAAGAGAAAAAATAGAATCCACACAAAAAACAATCCAGGATTTATCTAATCAGCTTAATGTGACACAATCTGAATTACAAGACGTACAAAACAGCATAGACGAAATAATAAACGAACTTGAACTAATAAAAGAAAATCTGGAAGACACTCGTGAGAAACTGGCGGACAAAATTGATTTTAGGAACAACATAATAAGAAACTACTCCAAGAGATCTATATTCAATGACATTGAACTGTTCCTGCCAAGTGAAAATAATCAGAATCTAAACGGATTCCAAGCTTCAATCTGGTTACACGCTTTCAATAAAAAACTGAATGATGAATCTCTTAAAGTAATCGGTATTCTAAATTCTGAAGTAACCCAATACGAAACTGACAAAGCCGACACAGAAGAGCTAAAAGAAGAACTTGAAAATACTCAAGCTAGCTTAATCTCACTTCAAAACGACCTTGCCTATAAAAAAACAAATGAGGAAAAGGAGGCAGAGGAACTTGAAGAAAAAGAAAACGGATATGAGGAAGAGCTTGAAGAATTACAAGATAAAATTCTATCCATAAAGGCTAGTATGGAAAACGGCACTGTGGGGGATTATGAAAAAGTAAGCGCGAAAACACCTGAACCACCCTTCAAACCGGCTTTTGGCGCGTTCAGTTATGGCGCATACACTCACTACAAAGGAATGAGTCAATACGGAGCCAAGGGCAGAGCTAAAGACGGTAAAGATTATGAAGATATCATAGAATTCTATTACAAGGCGGGTATAAAAAAGAAAGACGATTTTCCCAGCGAAATATGTGTTCAGGGGTATGGGAACATGGACTTTCAAAAGTATTTATATGGAATAGCAGAAATGCCAAGCGACTGGCCGGAAGACGCCTTAAAAGCTCAAGCGATAGCAGCCAGATCTTACGCTTACCGATATTACAAAAACGGCACCTGTATCTGCACTACACAAAGCTGCCAGGTGTTTTTAAAAAGTAAAAGCGATAATCCCCCCTCAAAATGGAAAGAGGCTGTAGACGACACAAAAAAGAAAATCATAGATGGAGATGTCGTCGCATATTACTCATCAACTACGGGGGGATATATAGAAAACGTAGGCTGGGACGTTAATGGCAACTGGCCGGGAGACGCATACGAAAAAAAGGCGGACTCACCATGGTTCTATAAGGCATGGTACACAAAAAGCTATAATGATAGCAGTACATGTGATCATGATCACCCTTGGTTAACAGAAACAGAAATGGCGGATATTCTTAATTCATGGGTAGTTTATACAAAAGGCTCCAGTAACGAAAAGTCACATATTTCACCGTTATCCGACTGCTGGGGAGGAGACCCTTACTCACCAGATGAAATGGCCGAAAAGGCAGATAAATACGGCTACAAATATACTAGTGTGTCCAATGTAGATATTGAAATCAGTAATAATGGATACACTTCTGAAGTTATCTTCGAAACAAATGAGGGAACTGTTCGCATAAACGGGGACACATTTAAAACAGTATTTAACCTTCGAGCTCCGGGTTATGTGTCTATAAGGAGCAGACTCTACGATTTGGAAAGAAGAGATTGATGGGCGTCAACTGTTTCATCAAAAAAAACATATCTATTATTATAAACGTATTTCTTGTTATTATCAGCACAATCTTACTTTTCTGCCCTCCTACTGATCCCGATTTCGGTTGGCAGTATAAATACGGGGAATATATTGTAACCAACAGAGATATCCCCAAAAAAAACTTTTTTTCTTACCCAAATGCGGGAGAGCCTTGGGCGGATTTTTACTGGGTATCACAGATAATACTCTATGCTCTATACAGCAATTTACCGAGTATTCTAGCGGGGCTGATTCTCAGCGTGGTATTCAGCATTGTGTTTATTAAGCTTCTTGACACCTATGGCACAAGTTATACAGGCAGAATTCTATCTGTATTCCTAATACCTGCATATCTTTCTAGATATATCCTGATTGCTAGACCAATGTTTTTCAGCTCAATCTTTACTATGTTACTCGTGTATATATTTTTAAAAAAACCTAATTTTCAGCATATAACTCCAATTATTTTCTTAATTTGGGCAAATATGCATGCTGACTGGATATTCGGGATGATAATAACGGGGTTTTTCTATTTATTTAGATACCTGGAACAAAAAAACAAAGGGGTAATAGATATCATATTGTTATTAAAGACAATTTTGGCATTAGCCTTGAATTTGTGTGCTACACTGATAAATCCCTATAGATTATTTCTCTGGGTAACACTTGGACGTGAAGCCATCATGGCAAATAGAGGATTTATTGCTGAGTGGTCCCCTATAAATATTGGTACAGATATCAGCAGCATATTTTATTATCTAGCTTTTATGATCACTGCCGGTACAATACTGGCGGCTACCTTTTTTTACAAGAAAATCCTGCCGAAGTGGTATCTAGTATCAATCATATTTTTATTTATATTAGCCTGCAAATCGGGTTATTTTTTTAGATTATTTATTCTTGTTTCTCTTCCCGCACTACCAAATTTCTTAGGAGTTTTCTCAGGAAATGTGTATACAAATATAGCAACTTTCTTAAAAAATAAAGGCCTCCAAAAAATCTTTCGTGTTCTTGGTATCCTGTTAATTATGACGCTTTCATTAATTTCTCTGGAAAACTTCACGTTTAATATAGCTTCCGCACTAAACACAAAATATTGGTCAATAGAAGCAAGATACCCATTCAACGCAGTTAATACAATAAAAAATGATTCCAGCTCCAGATTCAAGGGAAACATGCTTAATTCGTATAATTGGGGGGGATATCTGATATGGCAGCTTCCTGAACACAAAACCTTTATTGACGGCAGACTGCCTGCCTGGTGCAAGGGAAACAAACCCGAACTTATACTCGAATATAGAGCTGCCTCAAAAGATTTCGAAAAGCTTAAATCCTTAATCCAAGAATACAACATCTCCTGGATTCTTTTAGATACAGAATCACAAATGGGTGAATTGCTGCTGGATCATGAAAGCAATTTTGAAATTATAGAAAAAGATGATATCTATGTTCTTGCACTACCCAAAGAGGATTAGTTGACTCTAATTGATATAATTTGCATATGCATAAAAAAGATACCGATTTAGTATACACTCTAGGATTTTGTATTGCGGTATTACTTATATCTAAGAAGGCTTACGCTTACATAGATCTAGGCACCGGAAGTTATATGATTCAAATAGTTCTTGCTGGTGTGCTCGGAGCTCTATTTGTATTCAAAACTTCCATACTTAAAATTATCGGCAAAATGAAGGCAGCCCTTCAAAAAAGCAAAAAAAATGAAACAAAAGAGAAAGACAATTCCATTAAATAGTTCCTTCCGAGATCCTAGTGGATATGTTTTCAAAATTGACGACAAAATTTATAGACGAGTAAACTTATCATACAAAGATCAATACGATCACCTGATATCTTTGAATTTATACCAGGATCTTGTTGAAAAGAATCTGTTAATACCCCACAAAGAAGTTACTCTGAAACAATACACAGATGAAAATACTTATAAAATACTAGAACCGGACACAATTCCTTTTATTACATACCCATACGAATGGTGTTTTTCTCATCTTAAAGATGCCGCGTTAACTTTACTTAATATCCAAACTATTGCACTAACTCATGGAATGACGTTAAAAGACGCGAGTTCTTATAATATGCAGATACACGAAGGGAACCATTTGCTAATAGATTCATTATCTTTTGAAATATACGAAAAAGGATCGCCGTGGATCGCCTACAGACAATTCTGTCAACATTTCCTAGCTCCGTTAGCCTTAGCGGCCTATAAAGATCCCAGTCTAATTCAATTACTTAAAATTCACCTGGACGGAATACCTCTTGATCTCGCATCAAAACTTCTTCCAAATAGAAGTTACTTAAATACTGGATTAGGTATTCATTTACATCTGCACTCCTTTAGCCAAAAACGAAATAAGAACAGGCACACCCGGCTTCCCAAAGGAAACGTAAGCAAAAATTCCATGTATGGTCTTATAGAAAGCCTTAAATCGACCGTACACAGCCTGAAACTTAACGGCAACCAAAAAACAACCTGGGAAAACTACTACAATGAAACCAACTATACAGACACATCTTTTGAAGAAAAGGTACAGTTCGTTTCTCAATGGGCGGAACAGCTTAAACCAAGTATCGTATGGGACATAGGAGCAAATACAGGAATATTTAGCCGTAATGTAGCAAAGTACTGCAAACGGGTCATCTCTATAGATAATGACCTTATGTCTATAGAACAAAACTACTCAATATGCAGAGAGAATCACATTAAAAACTGCACTCCGCTTGTCATAGACATAACAAATCCAAGCCCAAACATAGGGTGGAACCTTCAGGAAAGAGTATCCCTTTTAAATCGTAAAAAACCGGATTTAGTTTTGGCACTGGCACTAATACACCATTTAGTTATAGGAAACAATACACCTCTGGACATGCTCGCAAGTTTCTTTAACGGTTTGACCGATAATTTAATAGTTGAGTTCATACCAAAGAGTGATTCCCAGGTCCAAAAACTTTTAAGTACGCGTGATGACATTTTTGATACCTACGATAAGAATCAATTTGAAAAAACCTTTAGTAAATACTATATAATATCTGCGTGTCAGCAGTTAAAAAAATCAAAAAGAATTCTTTATCATATGAGCAAAAAAATGTCTTAACATTAGGTCCTTTGTTTTTAACATTAATTCCTCCTTTATGGCTTCTTTCAAATAATATAGGACTTATGTCCCTTCTAGATATATCTGGTTTGTTAGCTACATTTCTTTTTAGTACTGGAATTACGCTCGTCGCGGTTAAATATGTTGTTAAAGATACTCAAAGGACATCGCTAGTCACTACTATAATTATATTTCTATTTTTCTGTTACAGTATGCTAAATACTTCTCTTATGAGTTTTTTTCCCCTTTTACCTCCCGAATTTATCAAAGTGCTTACACTTATTATCTATATCCCTATTCTTCTTATAGGGTTTAAATTCAGGTTCCCAGATGTATTTCCATTGTGGAAATTTAACCAATTTCTAAATATTGTTCTCGGAACTCTGGTTGCCCTTTCAATGTATGATATTGTGCACATCAGTATATCTGAGAACATACCTATTCACCCTAAAAACATTCCTTCAAACATAGACAAGCCCTTTGTGTCTGACAACACTTATCCAGATATTTATTACATTATTCTTGATGCACATTCACGCGCGGATAAAGTCGAAGAAATATTCGGCAGCAAATCAACAACAATATTAGTTGACGAATTGAAAAAAAGGGACTTTTATGTAGCAGAAAACAGCGTGTCAAATTACCACACTACTCTCTTATCCCTATCATCTTCATTAAACATGAATTATCTTCACAATCTAGTCGAAAAGCCCTCTTCGGACAGAATCAACTACGTACCATTTAAAAACTTAATCAATAACTGCTCAATTCAACAAATCCTAGAAGAACACAGTTATGAAACTATAAATGTAAAGTCGAAGTCCATGTGTACAAACATTACAGCACATACTAGCTTTTTATATCCAAAACATCAGTTCAATGAAGCGGAAAGCAGACTAATCGAAATGACACCTCTCCTAGATCTGGGTTTTGGAGAAATATTGAAAAAACAAATGCATACCGGCATTGAATATGAGTTTGCAGTGCTACCAAAAGTAGCGTTAAAAGATGAGGCTACCTTCACATTCGCTCACATCTTATCTCCTCATCCCCCATTTGTATTTAGTAGCACAGGGGAAATGGTAGATAACATCCCTTGGAGAGGATATAAAGAAGCTGTTTCATATAAAGGCCTCGCTGAAGAATATCTAGCCGGATATAAAGACCAAGTAAGTTATATAGATACCCTAATTCTTGAAACAATAGACCTTATCCTAAAAAATTCAAAACAAAAACCAATAATTATAATCCAAGCGGACCACGGATCCGGATACAGAGAGCGTCTTTATCCCGAAGATTACAACACCGAAATTAAGCTAAAAGAAAAAATGTCCATACTTAATGCTATATATTTTCCCGATAATAACTATGAACTTCTGTACGATAACATCACTCCTGTAAATACATTCCGTGTGATACTAAATAAATTCTTCGGAAAGGATATGGAACTTCTCGAAGACAAAAGCTATCAAACAACCTGCGAAAACCCCTACGCGTATAGGGACGTTACAGAAATAGTAAAGAAATAAGACATACTTGGCGAATTCGCTTCCGCACAAATTCAAATATAATTTCACAAATGCAATTGGTATTGCAACAAGAGAAGACGTTTCAAATTAATTTAATGCTATAATATGCCCACAAATGGTATTTGCATCATTTATAGAAAATCCAAGTAAAACACACTACGATGGGGAGGATAAGGGTGAACGTATTCTTTATGTAATGAGAAGCGCATTCTTAACTAACTACAAATGGCTTACCCTAACCATAATCATGATCCTAGCTCCCTTTTTAATGGACATTTTCCTGGCCACACTAAAATTTGACGGAAGAATGTTGCTGAAACCAGGATTCATAGTTATGTTTACCTTATTTTGGTACACAGGAACATTTGGGTACTTCCTAACGAAGTTCTTACTTTGGTATTTCAATGTTTATATAATCACAACAAAAAAAATAGTGGACATGGATTTTAGAGGTCTCTTCTACAAAAATATATCGGAAGCAACTTTAGATAATATAGAAGATGTTACATCAACAGTTAAAGGAACGTTTGGCGTTGTCTTTAACATAGGAAATGTTTTCATACAAACTGCTGCTGAAACTAGGGAATTCGAATTTGAGGGAGTACACGACCCCGCAAAAGTTAGAGATATAATCTCCGATCTGGTAAGAGATATTAGAGACTCTTACATGCGCGGGAAAGGTTTCTCAAGAAGGGGGGAAATCCTACTTAAAGAAGATTAAGGTTTTATATGACTAACTATATTGACTTTATAGCAAAACTATTTACAGTGAATGGAGCAGTTGACGTAATTGAGTTTTTCGTTTTCATTACAATGGTTATCTATACACTTCTTGCATTTATTCTAACCCGACAAGTAAAACTCATGAATAGAAGTTTTACAACCCCATACGCTCCTTTATTTAGAACATTGGCGCTTCTTCACTTTGGAGCTTCTATTCTTGTAGCTACTTTGACTCTTTTCATTATTTAACATATGAAAAGAAAACTAACTGCGAAAATACAAAAACTCAATCCCACACACCAGGGAACAACTACAAAAGCTTTCGCACAAAGTTTAGTCATAGAACCGGAAACTCGCAAACTCGCGTTGCAAAAAGGCACTATTTACGCCGTATATGATATCTCCAGCGATCTCGAACTGGAACATAGTGTTATATCAAAAATCGTCCATGATATACTTCGGGATCTGTACTTCCAGTCGGAAAATATATCCCCAACACAAACTCTGGAAAAAACCATCTTAGAAATAAGAAACAAAGTCACGCAAATGGACGAAACTAGCAAAACTAGATTTAACATTGTCGCGGCAGTATTATGGGGAAATGTATTATATTCAGTACAGTTCGGCTCCGGAAAAAGCTACCTCGTCCAAGAAGGTGAAATTAGACCGATAAGTACTATCTCTGAAGGAAATTTCGCGGCAGCTTCAGGAGTAGTCAACGATGATGACGTAGTCATTCTATCCACAGAATCCTTTGACAACGAGTTCCCGCCAAAAAAGCTACTATCATCATCCATACCGGAAAATAATCTCGCGGCACAGCAGGCCGCAATACTAATGAAATTCATTGTAGACACTGAGTTTTCCGAAAACGAAATAGTAGACTTTGGTCTTGAAGAAACCAAAAGAAAAGGCAACCTGTCTCAGAAAATAAAAAATCTCTTCAAAAAACTTACTAACGCCATTAAAAAAGGTAGACTACAGGCAAAATCTACTAATATGTCAAACAGGAAATTAATCATCATTATAGGCCTTACCGTACTATTAATACCTATCGCGGTTTTAATTGTCAAGAAAAGTAAAAAAACCGAAGAACCCACAGAACCCGCACAGGAGCAACTCTTAGGCATGGATATCAAAAGGGAAACAAATACTTGGGAGGAGGAAAAAAAGAATGACGAGAAAAACAAAGTCGTCAGAATATCCCCAGAAGCATTCTTTGATATTAAAATCATAGACGACACAACTGATCCTACTGAAATAGAAGTAGTCGATGAAAAGATTATAGTAGCAGCAAAAGACAGCGGTAAAATCTTCATATCCGAGATGGAAACTCCCAATTTCGAAAAAACAAACCTTGAATTTCCGGGGGTTGAGAGTCTAAACAGCTCAAAAAGCGCCTTATCCTTCAACGATAATGAAGGGTTCAAATATTTCAACATAGAAACAGCTGAAGTAGACGAAAGCTACGAAGATCCTGATCTTACACTTACAGATACATACATGGACTTTATATACGCCATAAAAGGCAATCAGATAATCAAGTTCACAAAAGAAAATGGTTATCTAAGCAACACAGTATGGAGCGACGATGAAAGGTTTTCAAACGCAGTGTCTTTATCTATAGCATACAGTATTTTTGTAACTACAAAGGACAGTTCGATTTTAAAGTATACTGCGGGAGAATTTGACCCTTTCGAACATACCAAATTAGAAATACCTTTAGGACCTAGAATAAAAATATTTTCCGATACGTTACTGAACGATATATACATCCTGGATCCGGATAACAAAAGAGTAGTCATCTTCAACGATTCGGGCGAACTTATAAAACAATACAAAACGGAAAAGGAGGAGACCTGGAATAATATGAAGGATATCTCGGTTTCTGATGACGAAAAATATATTTATGTGCTTAATGACACAAAAATATACGTAATAGGTCTTGATGTTGAAGAATTCGAAGAAGAAGCAGAGACAGAAGAATCCCCACAGGTGGAAGAAAGCGTGGATACAACAGAAAACACTTATACGAATACTTCCACAGATAATGTTGAAGTAGGAGACACTTCCGCAGGTATTACCGAGTAAATATATAAAATTATCCTTTACATCAACCAAAATGGAAGGTAGAATACGTTTCGCTAATGCTTGAAAAGAAATATATAACAGAAATTCTACAAAGAACATATTGTTATAAATGCGGTGCTAGCATGGAAAATGCAAAAATTATACCAATAACTGAAGCCCCGTTAGCCTTAGTAGCTCACACAGTATGCCCTGCATGTCAAGCAGAAGCTATGCTTACTATCACTCCCGTTGGAAGTGGTTTGATGCCCATCAGATCAGATCTAAAGGGGGACGAGATTAAAAAGTTTATAGGTGCTAATTCCGTGAGTTTTAAGGAACTGCTAAAACTGCACGCATCATTAAAGAAAGAAAGTATATGGAACTTACTGCAGAAAAAAGACAGGAATCAGGAAAAAAAGTAAGACACTTACGAAAAGAAAATAAAATACCTGCCGTTATGTTTGGCAAAGGTCTTGAATCAGTGTCTTTGTCCTTGAATTATCTTGATTTTGATAGATTATACAAGGAGGCAGGTGAAACTAATCTTATTGACCTAAATTATAACAGTGAATCTCATAAGGTTCTGATCAAAGAAGTCCAGTATGACCCTATATCAGACAAAATAATCCATGTGGGATTTTATAAACCAGACCTTACCGAAAAAGTAGAAGTAAATGTACCTGTGGAAGTAATCGGTGAAGAAGAAAACGACCTTATTAAAAGCGGTGAAGCTGTTGTACTGGTACTCCTTCAGGAAATAACAATAAGCGCGCTTCCTACCGAGCTAAAAGATGCTTTTGTCATTGATGTTTCTAAACTAACTGAAGTCGGCGCTGCTGTTACAGTCGCACAATTAGACTATGACAGGGAAAAAGTTGAAATCGTTGACGTGGAAAAGGATGAGGCTGTTGTAAGGCTAGATTACGCTCAAATGGCCGAAGAAGAAGAGGAAGTCAGCGAAGAAGAGCTTATAGAGGGTATTGAAGCCACTGAAGAGACTGAAAAAGACGAAGAAGAGGCTGAAGATACAGCCGAAAGTTGAATTCTATAGATTGACCTATAATATTGCACCCCCTATAATTTTATAGTATACTTCAAACAATTTTCCAACTTGTAATCTGCTCTTAGTGCAGGTGAAAACTAATTATTATGGCACCTTGAAAACCCGTATGGGTTGATAGGTCCTACATACACTTATATTTCCCTCTAGTTATCCTGGGATTTGAGTGTATGTTGGGCTTATTAACCCGAATGAACTGGAAAACTGAATAAGAACATAAACTTTTGAAAGGAGGAAGGCCGTGGCGAAAAAGAAGAAAGGCCACGAGAAGAAGAGCGGAATTTCGATCTGGCAATTCCTCGGAAAAGCCCTATCGATTTTTACCGCTTTCTTCCTGTGGTTCGCCACAGGATTACCCTTCTCGCTGGTGCCCAAGTGGCAGAAGTGGACAGTGGCAACGGTTGCCGTTGCTGAAGGCGCTGATATTGGCAGGACTGCAATCTCATGGAACGCTGACCTGCTTCCTGATCTTACCCCAGAACTCATAGCCGTTGGCATTGAGAATGGGGTGCATCCGGATGCTTTGAGTGGGATGGTGAAAGCCTCTGCGCTCGAACGGAGCATTGCGTCCGGACTTCCAGAAGCCGGTACAGGCCTGAGAGTAGATATGTACACGATAGGCGGTATTGGTGATATCGAGAGTTCTCTCGATGTGGACTCCGTGAACCCGGAGGAAAAGAACGTTACCGGGGGATGCAACGCGGTGTGGGAGCTAATGCACCACCCGTTGCTGGACGGAGTTAAGGAGGTAAACGCCCTTCGCCAGATAGCTAAGGCACAGGGCTTAAACCTCTGGAAGATCAAGGGAAGCTGCGGAGCCGGCTGCGTGGGGTGGAATCAAAGTCTCCCTACTAACTGGATCCGACTAATGGGACCCGAGTTCGACCCATGGAACCGCGAACACGCGCAAGAGTTCACAGCGCGTTACTTGGTCGCGGATGGTGATTACTTCACCATGGGTCGTGAGCACGCAATTAGGGCTTACAACCCTAATGCAAGCGACGCGGAATACTTGCAACCAGTACTCGCAAGAGCAGCTCAGTTGCAGACGGCTTTTGAGGAAGCAGAGCTAGCTGCCCCGGAAGTTGAGCTCAGAACATCAGAGCTTACACTGGCGGGAGATGAAGAAACAGAAGAAAACATAGTTGAAGTCGAACTTGAGGAACCGACAACAGAGTCGGTTACTGAACTCGACGGATGGCCCGTTCCCCTAGGTACGGGCAGAACTGGCGTACCTTTTGGAGCACCGTCTAGTTACCAGCCTCAAGGGCATTCAGGGATCGACCTGGGCGTATCTACAGGCACCCCGATCAAGAGTGTCGGGTCCGGAGTCGTCGTCTACGTTGGTTGGTTCCCGCAGCAGGCGTTGTGGAAACTGAGAAACATCGGTCACGGTAATACTGTGATCGTGTACCACGGGGTAGCATCGGATGGAGACCCTGTGTATTCCTACTACGCACACCTTTCTGAATTCGCTGTTGAAACCGGCGAGTACGTTCAGGAAGGCGATATCGTAGGTTTATCAGGAAACACAGGCGCATCCAGCGGTCCCCATCTCCATTTCGCCATCCGAAAGGGCGGTGGAATCGAGTATGACGGGGCTGATGCAGACGGCCGTGATTGGTCAGACGGCCAGTGGGTTGATCCAGATCTCTGGGTCAACAACACCCAAGGAGGTGGTGAATTCGAACTTACAGCAGAGGTCCCAATCAGAGGCAGAATCACCGGAGGTACGTCGAGAGAGGTGACAGTTATACTCTTGAATACTCCCTCCGTAGAATTTGCAGCTTGGTTGGGAAAGGTTTCGCGAGCGGCAGAACAAGGCGTGGCCATCCTTGAACGTACTCCTATCCCGGAAGTAGTTCGGGAAACGGAGCGTGTTTCTACTCTGACCGAGCTTCTCGAATCAATCAGCTCGGCAGGAAAAAGGTGGTATGTGCCAGTTTCTACCCTCGCCATAGCGGGTCAACCTAAAGAGCTAGGGCTCAACCCGCTGGTAGACTGGGCTATCATCAGTATCGGTGAAGAAACTGATAGCCCTTTTAAATGATCTAACTTCACACACATCAAATAAGAGGAGTTACAACAATGGAAGCCAAGTTTTGGACGTGGATGAAAGCATTCGTGGTTATCATCCTGGCCGGAGCACTATCCGGGACGGGATGGTGGGTACTAGTCGGTCGCGGTCTCAAAGGAATCACAACCGCGCCGGGACAGGTGGCACAAGGATATACTGGGGAAGAGAATCCTTCGATTCAGATACCAGGAGGTCCTCACTGCCTGTTCGGAGGCAAACTGTGCGTCAACATGGGGGGTACCACTTTCTACCTCCCGACTGGCGAAGAAAGCTGGCTCGACGAAGGCGGCAGTGGAGGCAGTGAAAGCCAAATCGTCACGTTCGAAGTTCCGGAAGAGTCTGAGGACACGACTGGAGCTCAGACAGCACCGGAGACCAATACGGGTGGCGCAGCTGAGTACATTCGTTCAGGCAAGTGCGCCATGTACGTTGGGTTCCTCAAGGGACTTGGCGACGGCGCAGACTACACACTCGTAGAGGAACAAGCCAACGAAGTTCTGGCTGAGTGCCCCGGAAACGACGTGGAAGCCATGGAAGTGGCAGCCGCAGCAATGGGGGCGGTGGGCCTGTACAAGGCGCGACTCCAGGCGGAAGCCGATACAAGACAAATGGCGATCGACTCATGGAACACCGTCGCAATGGCAGCCGAAAGCCTCAGTCCGACGGACACACGAGGCTTTAAAAGCATCGTCACGGAGCTAGGTGGAACGTTTCACCTGGCCGAGATCGAAGGCTTGTTGCCGAAGATCCTACAGAGGATTGTTGGAGGCGGTGAGCCTTGCCATGTGTACGTCAACCCACCGACTCTTATGGCAGGCGACGTTAAGGCCGTAGAGATGACGGTTCAACTAGCCGTCCTCTGGGACCTTGGTATAGGCGCGGAAGGACATGGGCTGACCCTGCCGACAGTTCCCGAGTTCCCAGCGGACTATACACTGACGGAGGAGTGAGGAGGCTACTATGTCCAAGAGATCAAGGCTACTCGAGGAAAAGTACGCCAAAGAAAGGGCGAATCAGGACGCAGATGCCGCAAGAGCAGCCGTAGAGGAGCTGGAAAGTACCTGGCAGGCTCGTAAGGGGCTTCTACAGCGACTCTATATCCCTCGGCCCAGCAAGCCGTCATTCCTGGGTTGGGGGTGCCTGTTCGAAATCCTCTACTGGACGGCTGTGTTCGTGCTGTGGCTCTACACACCGAGCATTTTGGCACCAGCAGCCGGGATCGGATTGCGACTGTATATGTTGCACAGGTCAGGGAAGCTACTGGGGACACTGCCGCAAGATGTACGCGACAAGATCGGCGGTGATGAGGATGAGAATGAGGAATCAGCCGGGAAAGGATCCGGTTTCTTCACCTTCGTGGTTAAGCTAGGGGTATCCCTGGCTGTCATAATAACCACCGTAGCAATCACCATCAGTGCCCCAGGGTTGGCAGCCCTCTTCGGACTGGTGCTGACGGGTATCAGCTTCATCTGGCTACGTAAACCAAGCCGACCTTGGCAGGACTCAAAAGGCTTGTGGCATATACACCCCGCCTTCCTGTACTCCCTCCTTACGGGACAGATCGGGTACATGTTCCAGAGGTTCTCCTATGGACCGAAAGGAACACGAATTAGCCGCTGGCGGATCTTGAGCTTCGGACGAGGTGAAAGCAATGTGGGAGGATCCACAACAGACATCGACGTAGATGTGACTATCCTATCGTGGTTGCTTGGCGCAGCCATTGTTACAATAGGAAGTTCCGGGGGAGATCCCGACGAAGCCTTCATACCAAGGTGGGCAGACATCGACACCATCCTCAACCACATCATGGAGAACATCAAGGACGAGGGCGATGGGGAGGACGATGAATGAAAGCCCAATGGACGGGGGACCGCCCCATGCAGTTTCGCCAGTTCACATGCGGGAGCAGCAAGAAAGGAGACAAGAAAAGCTAACTGCCCGGAGCCCTCCGCTCTACCTACTACACACAATATGTCGTGTGCAGCAAGGGGAACGGGGGGCTTCGTCGTTTTATAGACTTTTTTTGAGTTAGAACCACAACACCTTTACTAACACTTTAGATCGCAAAAATATTACTTACTTTCAGAAATGAGAAACCATTCAAAATCTAATAAAATAAATGCTAAACTTCAGGCCATTTAGAAACTGCAATAGGATTATCGTATTTTCTCGGAATATTTTCCCACACAGCCTCAGTCACAAACGGCATAAACGGGTGTAACAACTTCAAACTATTTAAAAACACATGTCTTAACACGCTTAACCCTATCCTTTTACTCTTTATATCTTCTCTATTCTTAACATCTTCAATATATATATCTGCAATTTCATGCCATAAAAAGTGGTACAGTGCGTCCCCTGCCTCCATAAATCTGTATTTCTCAAGGTTTTCAGTCACATATGTTACTAAATCTGAATACTTATTTAATATCTCCACATCCACCTCAATGAAATCCTCTGGATCTAGCCACGGATTGCAGTCACAAGACTCTGTACAGGTACAATGCTTCAAAAACGGTACATCTTCACCAGTTTCTTCCTTGTATGAATCCGCCATCATAATCATAAACCTTCCCATATTCCATATTTTGTTTGCAAAATTCCTGTAACCTCTAACTTTATCGGCGCTAAAAGAAGTAGTTCTAGCTGCTGAATTTCCTCCAACCAGCATACCCATTCTTAACGCGTCTGCTCCATACTTTTCCACAAATTCCAATGGATCTATAACATTTCCCTTGCTTTTACTCATCTTTTGACCTTTTTCATCGTCTATTCTTCCGTGAATATATACATTTTCATAAGGAACTTTCGGACCATCTTCATCATCCTTTGTTAAATAGAGCGAAAACATAATCATTCTAGCTATCCAGAAAAACAGAATGTCCCACATAGAGTCCATAAATTGGGTTGGGAAAAACTCCTTGTAATCGTCACCATCAGGATAACGCAAAGTTGCGAAAGGCCATTGCCCCGATGAAAACCATGTATCAAATGTGTCTGTTTCAGGTATGAATTCTTCGTTTATCTGATCTTGTCCAGCTTTTTTATCAAGACCCGTATTGATTCTCTTACCCGGATCTTCAGCGCTTATTTCATATCTTGCATCTTTTGGAACGATTACTTTTTGTAAACCTTCCTTAATTTCATCCAAACTAAAACCTTCTTCCCTAAGATCGTGCAATAATCCCTCATGACTGTTACCATCTTTGTCAATAAAAACAACAAAGATTCCCCCGTTCTCATTAGATTCAGAATCCTTTACGTAATACCAAATAGGAATCCTAATACCAAAAACGGTCTGTCTGCTTATCGGCCAATCATGAATATTTTCAAGCCATTTGAGTGACTCTCTCTTCCACAAATTTCTATTGTATTTAACTTTTCCCGTTCTTATTGCCTCTATAGCCATACTTGCCAGATTAATTTTCTTGTCAGTCATTTTTACAAACCAATTTGGCAAAAGCATAGGCTCAATAGGTTTTTTATCTTTATAATCAACAAGAAGGTTGTGTGTGTACTTCTCGTCTATTTTTTCTAAAGCGCCTTTTTCCTCAAGAATCTCTACAGTTTTCTTACGAGCTGAATGTACTCTCATTCCGGCTACATCAGAAGCCTCTTTTGTCATTTTCCCTTCCAAATCAACCACGGAAATCATGGGCAAATTGTGTTTTTTACCTATTTCATAATCATTAAAATCGTGTCCCGGGGTAATTTTTAACGCACCTGTTCCAAAATCTATATCCACGTACTCATCTTCAATAATTTTCATTTCTCTGCTATTTAACGGATTTATAGCTACCTTTCCAACATATTTTTTATACTTTTTATCTTTTGGATTTACCGCAATGGCAACATCGGCATATATTGTTTCTGGGCGCCCGGTCGCCACAGTTACAAATTCATCTGAATCCTTGATTTTGTATTTAACATAGTAAAGCGGAGAAACCTCTTCCACATGTTCAGTCTCTAAATTGCTAAAAGTGGTCCCATGCGTAGGAGAATAATTCACAAGATAGTCATCCCTGTAAACTAAACCATCTTTGTGCATTTTTTGAAAAGTATCGTAGACAGTATCAATTACATGTTGGTCCAACATAAAAGTAGACCGATCCCAATCACAGCTCATGCCCATTTTTTTAAGCTGATCTATTGCCATATCAGAGTTTTCTAATACAAAATTTAAAATATCGTTGTACAAAGTTTCTCTGTCAAAATCAAATCTGGATTTACCTTCTTTTTTTAGTTTTCGTTCGTATACAACTTGAGTTTCAAAACCGGCGTGATCTGTTCCCGGAACATACAAAGTTTTGTATCCTTGCATTCTTTTAAACCTTGTCATTAAATCCTGAATCGCATATGTCGCGTGCCCACAGTGCAGGGGAGCGTTAGCGTTTGGAGGAGGTATTAAAACAGTGTAAGTTTCATAAGTGCCATCAGCATTTTTCTTTACTTCCAAACCAGCGTCTTCTCTCATTTTTATACTTTTTTCAGGTGAAAAGACACCAAGTTCTTCCCACTTTTTATATATTTTTTCTTCCCACTCTTTGTGGTCGTATTTTTTGTCCATAAAAAACCTCTCATTACTGAGAGGCTCCACAAACTAATTTTAGTGGAAGGTACCAACCTTCTCTATACTTTATTTACAGCTATAACGGGCATTCCCGTCGGGTTCTAGTTTCCTGCGGAGCGCGTCAAAACAGCGCTACTAGACGCAAAATTTCTTCCCGAAGCATCACCTGGTGACATGATCCAAGCTCAGACGCTTTTAGTTTAATATGAGCATTATAGCAAAAACGTGGAATTTGCCAATTAATCTGTTAAAATCGATTGCAGATATGAGATATTCACATTTATTCGGTAAAACCGTAAGACAACCTAAAAGAGACATGCAAAATTCCTCACATAAACTTCTTTACCAAGCGGGATTTGTAAGAGAAAGTACCGCAGGAAGATACTACTTCTTACCTTTAGGTATTCGTGTCAGAAATAAAATCATAAAAGTTATAAGAGAAGAAATGGATGCTACAGGCGCACAGGAAGTTCTCACTCCTGTTATGCATCCTGTTGAACTGTGGCAGGAAACTAATAGAGATAACGAGGCCGGCTTTGAATTAACAAAAGTAGTTGACAGAAGGGGTGCGGAATTCGCTCTTGGCGGGACAGCTGAAGAAATGATGGTAGAGTTATGCAGAAAGTTTGAGCTTTCATATAAAGATTTACCCTTTAATATCTACCAATTTTCACAAAAATTCAGGGACGAATTAAGAGCAAGAGGGGGTTTATTAAGAGTAAGAGAATTCACGATGAAAGACGCTTACTCATTTCACACTAATGAGAAAGACTTTGAAAAAGAATACGAAAAAATGGCTGAAACTTACAAAAGAATTTTTGATCGATTGGGACTAAAAACAGAAAAAGTACTGGCAGACAATGGATATATAGGAGGAGATTACTGCCATGAGTTCGTCGTCGAATCAGATATTGGAGAAAGCAAGTATTTAGTGAGTGAAGACGGCACATATATCGCTCACGAAGAAGTAGCTAAATTTAAAAGAGAAGAGGTTAATACAGATGAAGAAGAACAGCCTTTTGAAATAATCCAGCAGCCTGAATGGGTCACCACAATGGAAGACAACTTTAAACACTATAAACTTCCCGCGCAACGATTTCTAAAAAATGTAGTATACAAAAACCGCGTTTCACAAGAAATAGTAATTGCTGTTATAAGAGGAGACCTTGAAGTAAACAAAACAAAACTTGAACACGTCTTAAATGCTGTAGGACAATTAGAAGAAGCTTCAGAAAAAGATCTGGAAAAAATCGGAACTAAACCGGGATATGTTCATTCCTGGGGTCATGAGAGCGTAACCTACGTAGGAGATATATCTCTTACTACCGTCAAAAACTTTATAGGCGGACAAAAAGAAAAAACTACAGATTCAAAAAATGTAAATTATGGCCGGGATTTTGAATGTGAAATATTAGCTGATATAGCTTTAGCAAAAGAAGGCTACCTTACGGAAAACGGACAAAAACTTACAGAGAAAAAAGGCATTGAAGTAGGAAACATTTTCCAACTGGGACTGCATTACTCATCAAAAATGGCAAACGCCGTATTTACTGACACCAATGGTGAAAAAAAACCTTACTATATGGGATGTTATGGGATCGGAATTGGGCGAACTCTTGCCACTATAGTTGAGGTATATCACGATAATAAAGGTATTATATGGCCGGAAATCGTAGCGCCTTACAAAGTTCACTTAATTTCTCTTAACACAGAAAATGATGAAGTCAGACTACGCGCTGAAAAGATATATAAACAGTTCCTAGAGGCAAACATAGAAGTTTTATACGATGATCGGGATCAAGTAAGCGCGGGAGAAAAGTTTAGTGATGCTGATTTAATAGGCTGCCCCTACAGAGTAGTCGTTTCGGAAAAAACAGGAGACCAAGTTGAAATAAAAATACGGAACGGAGAAAACGCAGAGCTGATTAATACTGATATTTTAATAGAACGTCTGAGATAACAAAATAGTTAAACAATATCAATAATACCTAAAGATGAATCTGCGTCTATTTCCGAAAGATTTCTAGGATGATTATTAAAATACGCCGCGCTAGCAATGTATACAGCATTATCCGTACATAGATGTAATGGCGGAATATGAGTTTTTACACCTATATTGGCCGCTTCATTTTTTATTCTTGTGCGTAATTGCAAATTAGCAGACACACCTCCTCCCAGCAACAACGATTTAACTTTATATTCTTTAGCAGCCTTTATACTTTTTGATACTAATACATCTACAACAGCATTCTCAAACTCACACGCAATAACATCAGGGGGATAAATATCCTTTTCAATAAGTCTTTTTACTGCTGTTTTTAAACCTGAAAACGAAAGGTCGTATTTATCACTATCCAGCAACGGCCTTGGTAATACACCTATCGCCTTATTATCTTTACATGTAGATGCTAATCTAGATAGTTCAGGACCGCCCAAATACTTAGATAGACCGAGTAAACGAGCTGTTTTATCAAAAGCTTCGCCAACTGCATCATCAAGAGTTCCTCCCAAATAAATTAAATCGCCATGCCCTCCCATCAAAACCAAATCTGTATGACCTCCACTTACGACAAGAGCAAGTGAGGGAAATTCCGGCAAATCTTCCGCATCGACCCAATTAGCATAAATATGTCCGACAAGATGATTTACGGGAATCAAAGATTTTTCCCACGCTAATGAAAGGGCCTTTGCCGCTTCAACCCCTACCAATAAAGAACCTATTAAACCCGGTCCAACAGTAACTGCAAGCATATCTATATTTTCCCTAGCATAATCAATAGAGGTGTTAGTATCAGCTTTATCTGAAAATTTTTTCACGATATTATCCAATACAGGAATGATGAACTCTACTTGCTTTCTAGCAGCAACCTCCGGAACTATCCCCCCCGTTTCCTCATGAAACTCCCTAGAAGAAGCAACAACACTGCATACCTCTTTTACACCATCTTCTACTATCGCTGCCGCTGTTTCATCACAAGATGTTTCTAAAGCTAATATTTTCATAACATCAACTAACAAATTATATTACTTAAAAAGGAATTATTGCTTACTACTGAGATTTTAATATTTTATCCTTTGCTGCGGTTAAAGCGTCTAACGGAGAAACGCCCTGATGTAACACAGCATCCACTGCCTCCTTCATCGCCGTTACTTGATCCTTATTCCCAGCTCGAGCCGCAATAGAACCTGACCTGGCTATTAGCGCATCCTTTACATAAGGCTCCAAAAAGTGCCCGGGGGCTATCTGATCGGCTAGACCAACTTTACTATATACAGGTCCGAATTCACGATACTTCGCAGCAGCATTATAATAGACCAGCTGAGTTTCTTCCTCAGTTAGATACTTTATAAATTCCCATGCCTGTTGCTGGTATTGACTTCCCACCGGAACGGCTGCCATCCAATATGTAGCCCAACTAGTATATTTATCACTATCTTTCTCAGTCAATGCCTGAGGTACTTTCGCTACTCCAATATCAAGATCCGGCCTCTCCTTTAATATATCCAAAACAATCCATGATGGAGCAAATATCATAGATACCTTTTCCTGAGCAAATGCTGTAGCAGATTCAGGCATATTTTCAGACCACACTTCGTCCTCCAAAACAAAGTTTACATAAAACTGCAGGGCGTCTGCTGCATATTTCGAATCCAAATCCTCCGGAACATCCGTTAGTGCTTGAACAAACATCAAACCTAAGATATCTGAAAAGAAATCGATATTAGAAGCGCATCCTAAAGCCGCACCAGCTCTAATAAGTTCTCTATCTCTGCCCTCGGAAAAAACGGTAAGCTGCATAGCTAACTTTCTAAATTCCTCCCAAGCAGTAGGAGGATACATCTGGTCAATTTCGTTGAAATGCGCTTTGTTATAAATAAGGGCTAACCCGTCATAATACATCGGAACCGCATATACTTCACCATTATATACACCGCTTTCGCTAGCCGTGGGATACATATTTTCCGCCACAAAAGTGCTGTCTATATTTTTAGACGGAACCAAAACATTTCTAAGTCTGGGTACCCACGAATTATGAACTAATACTATATCAAAAGAACCCTCTTGCGATGCTCGTGTAAACACAGCTTCTTTGTAATCATTTACATTAACTATAGTTCTATCATCAAAGTTAATAGTAATATTTGGATGATCTTGCTTATACTGAGTTATAAGCTCTTCCATTACCTCAGGTTTCTCCCACAAACTCCAAAAATTTAATGTGACGGGTTCTTCTGTATTACCGCCTCCATCTCCTCCGCCAAAGAATTTCCCAATCAGCGGCAAATCCCGAAGTGAACAGGCAGTAACAAAAAAAGGTATTATTAACAAAAGGGCAAGTGCAGCCTTCTTACTACGCATCCCTTGTATTATAGGCATAAAAAGGATTGTGTATCAAGGACAAGCCAAGTGTAATCCAGAACAATAAATGGGTTTGATGCATCGTAATTAAGTAGTGATCAAAACACCCTATAAACACCAACGTAAAAAGTGGGACTAAAAATAAGGTGTTATTACGTAGACACGCTTTTAATGTTAGATAAATTAGACATAAAAACAGCCCTGCTGAAAACACACCCGCTTCCGAAAGAATGAGAACAAATATATTATGCACCGGTTGAATAAACCTCACAGATGTATATATCACCTTGTTATCTTCAATAACCGACGTAGATGTTCCATAACCCAGCCCAAAAAGAGCATTATCCTTAATTATTCTGTAGTTAGAAACAAGCAAATCAGCCCTTCTATAAAAAGAGGAATATTTTGATAAAAGCGCACTTTTTCGAAAAACAGGAAGGCTTAATGAAAATATCAGTGTAACAACAATCAGCAAATAAACAAGGCCAACAAACTTTTTGCCTTTTGACATAAACAACAAAAATAAACTCAAAATAAAACAGACATAAGACACAATGCTGAGGGTTATTAGTAGATTAACCAGAGCCAACAATAGAACCAGGTAATATAGGCCGGTATATTTGTTTTTATACAAAGATAGCTTAAATATTAATTTGCTCTTCTTATTTGAAAACTCCACCTCCAAAACAAGAAACATTAAGAACCATACGATAAAAATAGTTAAATATCCCGAAAATGTATTCGGATGTCTAAACAGCCCATATGGCGGAATAAATTCACTGCCGAAAAAATACTCACTCGTGATTCCTCTAGTCTGTTTGTTGTAAGGTTGCTCGCCAAAATATAAATAATTGTTAAACACTGATCCCTGTTTAATTAACTGCATAACCCCTAAAACACTTAGCAAAAAAATCGAAACAAAAGATACACACACTATATTTTTTATGAACTTTTTTGTACTGACTTCATATCTCACATAAAAAGTAATCAAGCTATATAAAAAGGTCCTCAAAAAAAATGTGACGGAGGCCATTTTCCTTTCGGAATTTATAATTGAAAAGATCAACGAAAACAGAAACAAAAAAAGTACCTGACCATACTTATCAAAAAATATACTTCGAAAAGAATCTTTATCTTTCACAAGTTCCAAAAACCAGAAAAACAGGAGTAATACAACAAGTAAGTCCTGCACGTATATAACAGGGATTAAATAATCAACAGTTAACCCATATACATAAGAATCCTTGACAACATAATGCTTACCTATATTAAGAGGCAAAAAAAACACGAGTACTAAAAAGATGTATTGAGATATTTTCTTGTGACTCATTTATACTTAAATGAGGCAGTGTAAGCAGGAATCACTAACGAATTATCTATAGAAGGCAGACTGTCCATTCCTAAACTTTTAGATATTAAGTAATCAGCTATATGCGCATTCCTTGATAAAAGGGGACCGTGGAAATACGTTCCCAATGTATTCTTAAATAAGATTCCCTCAGTATCATCTTCCCCATTATTACCATAACCTCTTTCAACATACGCAAGAGGGGCCATGTCATCAGCTAAATAGCTTCTCCCTCCGTGATTACAAAAACCTACAATTTTACCGCCTAGAAAATTAACCTCAGAAAAGACAGGATCACTAAGAAAATCGCTATTCAAGCGAGCTACAACATTACCAACACACCTTGCTTTTCTACCCCCAAAGTGTTGCGTGTACATATCATAAATACCCAGTCCTTCTATAAATGTACCGTCATCCGCTTTATAATAGTGCCCTAATAATTGATAAGCTCCACAAATAAACAAACCAACACCTCCCTTTTGAATATACTCATTAAGATAATCTCCTTTATTTTTTAACAAATCCTTATATACCTCTTTCTGGCCTGAATCAGGGCCGCCCCCCATGAAAACAATGTCCAGAGCAGACATAGCTTTCGAATTTATTTTCAAATCAGTATCAATATGTACAATGTCAACATATATATTTCTTCTCAGGGCGCGCATTGTTAATATTTCAACATTTCCGTTATCTCCATATAAATTGAGCTGATCCTTATAAAAATAGCCAATAGTTAATTTTGTGGTCATAATATAGACCTCCCAACTAACAACTTACGCAGCTCAAGCATAGATGAATAATTGGGATAACACACAATTGTTTTATCTTTCATACACTTATTTATCTTTTTCAAGCTCTCTTTTATACTCCTGTTTATATTATCTTTACCAAGAGTTACACCTGCATAATCCAACCTTAGCGCCATTTCAAGATAACGCGTACCACTTACATAAATATCTTTAGAATGACAAACTTTTTTTAGCAAAACAGGGTCAATATCATATATCCAAGAAACATCTTTTCCGTCAGGGATATTATCGTTTAGTATAAACAATAGAGAGTCTATATGGATTTTTTGAGACATAAACATTTTTAAGTTATTGTTGAAACTAGCGGGATTTTTAGCCAGATATATTTTATATATATTCTGAGCATAATTTATTTCCTCCCCTCGACCATAGGCTAATTTAAAATCGGAAAGTGCAGAGATACTCACTTCTTCCGAAATACCCATTAATTCAACTGCAATTAAAGCCGCATTTAAATTTTTCGCATTAAACTCACCTGATAAAGAAGTCTTATCTAGAGCAGTGTAAGAAGAGTCAAAACCATAAGTATCCAGCGTATCATCCACAAAAAAAGGCTTAAAATATTCCTGGGATTTATCCAACACTATTTTGGTAGGGAAACTAAACTTTTTTAATCCAGCCTTCCATTTATTTAAAACTATATCTGGTTCAAAATATCTATCTAATTGATCTCGGGACACATTCATTAACAAAGCAGTAACATCAAGTGAAGAAGTTCTATGTTTGCCAAGTAAATCCAGAAAATAGGGAAAAAACAACTCGTCCACTTCCAATACAGCAACATCTCTGTTTAACCTACCAAGTATATTTGTACCTAAAAGTAAAGATGATATGATGCCATTAAGAAGATTCGCACCGCTTTTATTGCTAATTACTCTGTAATTATTATTCTGTAAGATATGACTGATTATTTTTGTAGTTGTAGTTTTACCATTAGTACCAGTAACAAGTATGAGTTTACTCGGTAACATGCAGCAAATTTTTTTAACTATTTTGGGATATATTTTTAGTGCAATATATCCTGGATATGTGTACCCCGCACCTTTGTTTATGATTTTGGAGATTCTGCTGATCAATTTTGAAATGTAAGTTGTTATAAGATACATATATCCCCAGAGTTATAAAATTTATTATATATATAATACGTAGTAGTTGTAGTAGATGTTGTGTATTTGTGGAATAGACTTTCTTTGGTTGTGGTATCTGTCAAATTAAATGTATCTGTGCGTGGATAAGTTTCTTTTACTGTACCCGCAGCGTTATTTTTAACTCCACATACATAAAAAGGGTTATTTATATACAGAGTTTTTGTTGATAAGATATGAATGTATGTGGGTATCCTTGTGGATAAATCAACTAGTTTATCCACAAACCTCATAGTTTTGTACTTATTTATCCACATTTTTCCAAAGTTTTTCACAAATTATTCCTCGAATATCATTTGCTTTATGTTAACTATATCTTGCCTTAGTTTCCCCATTTTTGTAAGTTCTTCCCCTATTTTATCCACACCGTGCATAATTGTTGTGTGATCCCTACCTCCTAAAAATTCTCCGATGGTCATAAACGGTGTGTCTGTAATATCTTTAATAAGATACATGGCTACTTGTCTGGGGATAACTATTTCTTTTGTTCGTCTTTTCCCTTTTAAATCGGTTGATTTAACAGAGTAATAAGTACACACATATTTTAATATTTGGTTCATATTTACAGGTATTGAAGATCTTTCTTTAATCGTGTGCCCGAGTATGTTTGCAGCGTTATCAACAGTGAAATCCAACCCGGATGATCGAATGCTTGTTAATACCTGCATGTAAGCTCCTTCTAACTCTCTAATGTTTGTAACCACTTTTTCTGCAATAAAATCAATGACATCATTTGGGATAGTGTCTTGGTTTTTGTCTCTTAAATTCCTTAAAATAGCTATTCTCATCTCTAAGTCAGGAGGTTGTATGTCTGCAATTATTCCTGAAGCAAAGCGTGAAGTAATTCTATCTTCAAGTTTAGTAAATTCTTTAGGTGGTCTATCTGAAGTTATTACTATCTGTTTTTGAGCCATGTAGAGTGTGTTAAATGTGTGGAAGAATTCCTCTTGAGTAGTCTCCCTACCTATTACAAATTGGATGTCGTCAATTAGTAGGACATCCGCCTTGCGAAACTTATTTCTAAATTCGTTAGAAGCGTATTTTCCTCTTCTTCCACTTTGAATTGATTCAATTAACTCATTTGTGAATTGTTCCCCTGTTGTATAAATAACTTTCATGCCAGGTTTAGATTGAATAATTCTGTTTCCAATTGCTTGCAGTAGATGTGTTTTTCCTAGTCCCACGCCGGAGTACATAAATACAGGATTGTATTGTTCCCCCGGTCTTTCTGCTACAGCTATGGCTATTGCATAAGCAAGGTTGTTGTTTCTTCCTGTAACGAAAGTTTCGAACGTAAATTTTGGTGTTAAATTTGATCTTTGCTGTTTTTCCCTAAAAAGATTTTCCTGGTCCTGCTTTTGTGTAAATAAGGGACCTAGTACAGTATCTTCTTCCATGCCTTCTTCTTCGTATTGTTGCGTTGTTTTGAATACTTTGGATGTTAGCTTGCTTTTAGTGTCTGTAGTTTTGTCTATTACCATTTTTATGTTGTCTATGTATTTTGAGTCTATATTCCTTTTAGTAAATGTGTCTTCACAAATGATCTCATATTTATTGTCAGATATTTTATTAAGAGTTGCCTTGTTGCTTAAAGATCTAAATATAGGTGATTTTATTTCTATTTCACCTATAATTGCTTTCCACAATGTAGTTGTATCTACTTGAGTTTTCTTAGACATACTTATTTGTTGGTATAATAACATTTCGTGGACAGATTACGGGGCAGTAGATATAAATTTAGCATGAGTTATCCACAATGATAAAGCAACGTGTGTTGGTTTAACTAATCTTTTTTGTTGATTTTTTCACCTATATTCTCTAAAGCTGCATCCCAAGCTTCTTTATATGTGGTGTCAAGTTCATCCGCTAAACTTGAAAAGTCTGGAGCTGCAAAAACTATATTACCAGGATAATCCTTAAGACTTCTGTTACTGTCTTTAATAAGCACTATATCCATTTTGGCTTCCGCGGCCGCGGTAACTCCGACGACCGAGTCTTCGAATACTACTATTTCTTTTGGTTTTATAGCACCCAGATCTTTTGCAACTTTTATGTACATTTCCGGATTTGGTTTTTTATGCTGAACATCATCTCCGAACATTTTTGCGTCTAGACTGGACACGAAACCTATTTTGTTTAAGACTTGTTCTGCGACATATCTGGGTGTATTTGTGACCAATCCTAGTTTTAACTTCATATCCTCTTTTAATTTTGCAGCGAGTGACCAGAAGCCCTCTCTTGGTTCTAGTTCTATAGTTTGAAGTATGTTTACGAAGGATCTGTTTGTTGCTTCTGCGAGTCCTTCGGCGGTTAAATCTTTATCTACGTCATATTTGTTAAGAAAATTTTCCCATGTTTTTGTCAAACTAACACCCACCTCGCAGTAGTCTGTTGGTTCTACATATGTGTTCATTTTGAGATTTTCCAATACTAGTCTATGAGCACGCAGCCATATAGGATGCGAATCGACAATAGTGCCGTCAAGATCAAAACACACTGCTTTACGATTTAAAAAAATGTCTTTATACATATTATTTTTCTAAACTTTTAAAGTATCTCCTTAATATTATACCAGCAGCTAGATGGTCTTTGTGTTGCCCTCTTTTTTGGGATATTTCCAGCTCAATAGAGGCTTCAAGTGCCTCTCTTGAGGAGTCTAGTTCTTCCTGGAATTCCACTGGTTTTTTTGATATCGCTTTTAACAAATTGGCGAACTTTCTAACTTTCTTGGCCTGATTGGTATCTTTTCCGTCATGTGTTACAGGGAGTCCCAGTACATATAGATCTACCTTATTCTGCATACCGATTCTTGTTATTTCTTGTGCGGCAAATATGGAATTTTTTCCCGGGATAATATTTAGAGGTTGAACTAACTCGTTTCTTCCGAGTGCAATACCTATATTAGTTTCTCCGTAGTCTATTCCTATATAAGTTTTTGCTGATGTGTTTCTTTTATTCATTCTCGCACTATTTCTAGGTGAATTTTATCTGTTTCATGTGGGACATATCCGAAAAACGGAATACTGGGTCTTATTTCTAATTCATATGTTTGAATATTATTTATACCGCCAAGTGTTTTTTGGGCTTCCTCGGGAGTTTTACCCTTAAGACTTTCTATTATATCTTCTTTGTTTAACTTGGGTACAATATAGGTTTTAAGAGTGACTTGCACATCGGCTTCGGTTGGGGATAATATGCTGTTGGTTGAATTCCCCAGAATATCCACTTTAGTATCCCTATCACCTTCGTATAGCTCAAATCCTTCGGGTACAATATCCGCTACTATTTTATCCAAAAAACTGTCCAAGTCTTTTTTTGAGTATGATAGTCCTGTTGCTGTTATTTCTTGTGTAAGTGTGAGTTCTTTTGTTTCTTCACCCAGTTCGTGGCTGTACTTCTCGTTGGTTATGGTGGTCGAATATGAGCCCTCAATATATTGAAATCCGGTATTTACAGTGTTTTTCAAGGATTTGGCAGCTTTTTCCTCGGCTTCTTCTAAAAGTTCTAATGACAATTTTTCTATATCGTCCTTGCCCACAGTTTTAATTGTTGTACTTTTCCCACCCTTGAAATCAGAGTTTGCCTCCGCGGCGGCTTTGCTTTTCTTATAGTCGTCCAGTTCTAATGCGGAGCCTTTTTCTATGTTGTAGGCATCCCCTATGTGTTTTGCTTCAACATCAACCTCTTTCTGCCCGGGGATAAGAGGACTTCCCGGATCTGTAATATCTTGGGGAGCAAGTGGAGGGATTTTAATATCGTCTAAAGTGACAAATACTAAATCTTCATCGTCTTCTTTATAAGCTAGTTCGGCTCCTTTGTCTAACTCAATTTCATCTGTTGTTTTGTTATAAATCAGTACAGTTCCCCTGGCTTTTTCTCCTTCGATTTTTTCTCCTGTTGTTTCAATTGATTTTTCATTTTTTATTTTGGTTTCAACAGATATACCCTTGAGTATTTTGTTTTCTATATTTGTGTCTGAAGTTGATGAAACTTTTACTGTGATGCTGCGTGTAAGTGGCTGTGCGTTAACGAAAATTTTTGCATAGGCCTCGGGTTTTTTCGAGAGCATCTTTAGTCCGAAATATCCTATTATCGCGATAACTAAGGGAATCACCAAAAATAGAAGATTGAATTTCAATTTCGGAAATTTACGTTTTTTTCTGGGCTTAGTTTCTGCAGCGGACCCTTCAAATGTGGCTACTTCGTCTATACTGTCTGAATCCTCTAGTACGCTTGTGCCTACTTTTTCCTCCATCATCTCAATTAATGTGTTTCCCTGCTCATCTGTTGTCGTGAAATGTACGCTTACGTCGTTTTTGTCGCAGAAGGAATTTATTAGCTTAAGATTAATGATGTTGTCGAAAAGAACGGAGCCATCTGGAACTATAAGTTCTATGCCGGAGTCATTGATATTTCTGATTTTATTTATGGTGGATATTGTATCGTCGTAAAGTTCAAGTTCTATTTTAGTCATATTTTACTCCTGTTATTTCACTATATATTATTGAAAGGCAGGCTAGAGGCAGCCATTCAGAATTGTTTGTTCTTCCTGTAGCGTCATTTATTTTACTTAGATCCATAAAATCAAGTTTTTTAAAATCCGGAGGCTGTTTGAAAGGAACAGATCTCATCCAAGGCTCCTCAGATACAGTTTCTACAAGGTTTGGAATATGTGTCGCGGCTCCGGTTAGATATACTTTGGGAGAGAAGGTTTTGACGCCGCTAAATTCACCAAATAGAAGTTCAAGACCTTGCAGCCATACGTCTAGAGTTTCAAGCAAACACGAATGGACAATGGCGCTTTCTCCGGGAGTTAATTTCTCAGATATAAATGCCTCCAACACTTTTTCTGCTTCCATGGGAGTTAAACCCATTTTTTCACCTAGATCCTCAATAAAATGATTGTATCCTATATTTAAACTTCTGGTTGCAGCGATTCCCTTTCCGAATACGACGGCTACATTAGTCGAATCATTGCTAGTATCGATGATAACGTAGTCGGTGTTTTCAAGGGAGGCAAAGTTTAACTGTTGCGCGATTGAGTATGTTTCCGATCCTACTGCAAATAAGTTAAGACCGCTAGCGTCGATGACTTTCTCAAGTGTTCTTAAGTGAAACTTTGGGCAGAAAGAGTTAAATACGGCAGTTTCAATGACCTTTCCTTCCTTCCCTTCCAGTTCGTCAATAAATTTTCCGTCCAGTTTTGTATATACGTTTGATGTGGTTATTACTTCTAAGTCTGCGTCGGGATTACCCGTTTTATTTAAATAGTCATTTTGGACCTGCATATAGGCTGCTTCTAGAAGCTGTTTATATATCTTGTCTATATCTTTTTTCGAAATTGGGGATTTAGTTCCTCGATTTACTCTTACAGTTGTCATTAATCCCATACACATGTCTCCTGTTACGCCAACGATAACTTGTTTGATATTTTCTTCCAGATCTTTGGTAGCGTTTACTACAGCAATTTTTATTGCTTCTTCTACATCGGATTGGTCTATAATTGTCCCAGAGAGTACACTTCCCAGTTCCAGCTTCTGCTTGTCATGACCTATAATTTTACAGGAAGATTCTTCCTGGTACATAACTAAACACCTCACATAAGAAGAACTTATCTCCAGAGTAAAAAATTTATTAGAATCTCTTTGGGACTTTTTCAGGAAGGGTAGCATAACCATTGGCTTTATTTTAGAATATTTTGCTTTAAAAGGGAATTTTACCAGGAGGTATTTTGGGAGGAGGCGGTTTTTCTGTTTCGTTAAATCCGGCACGTTCTTGTATGTATTTTTCTACTTCAGCTACTGGTGTTCCGTATTTCATACGTGACATTTCTCTTATTTGTGCCGCAACTTGTATATTTTTAGGGATTTTGTTTACTTCTTCCCAATTGAGAAATACAGAGAAGGGAGGGGTTGGGTGCCCATTTACAAGCAGTCTCATATAGAAGTTACCTATGGGAAGATTGCTCATGTCTTGCGGCGTGAAAACGGGTGCCATTTCGCTTTCGAACACTTCTGCGTCTTCTATGCCAATTCTGAATACAGCTTTGGTTCCAACGTTTCCCATTACGGCATTTTTAATATCTTCATCCAATTGCGAAATAAACTGATGCGCGACAACGAGTGCGAGTTTGTATTTTCTGGCTTCTGATAATATGGTCGCGAAGTCCTCTGTAGCGAAATTCTGGAACTCGTCTACATAGAGATAAAACGGAGGGAAGTCTCTATCCCCGCGGGAAAGTCTTTCTTGTCGTCGTAGAGCTGATGCAAGAATTCTGGGTATTATTAGAAGTCCCAAAAAGTTGGCGTTTTCTTCCCCTATCATTCCCTTTGCTAATTTTATAAGAAGGATTTTTTTATTATCCATAATCTCTGTGAAATTGAAAGCTGATTTTGGTTGACCTAGTATATTTCTCATTAATCTATCTGTAACAAATCTATCAAACTTGGAGACGAAATAACCCATTTTTTCACCCTTATGATAATCACTTGTGTTTGCCATTTCGTCTGTCCAATACCTTTTGACTAGAGGGTCTTCCAGTTTGTCAATGAACTTTTGCGAGTATTTAGGATCAATAAGTAGGCGCAGTACATCTACCATCGATGCTGCCGGGTCCACCATTGCCGTTAACATGACGTTTCTAATGGCACGTTCCAATTGGGGGCCCATAATTCCTTGTCTGTTTGGGTCATACATCTTGTATAGTAGGGCAATAAAAGCATTTACTATCATATGTTTTTCCTCTTCACTATGAGCTTCTAGCATATTGATACCCATAGGGCGTTCTGTATCTGAAGGATCGAATAAAATTACATCGTTTATTCGTTCCGGGGGTATCTTTTCCAGAAGTTCATCTATGTCTCCTCCATGGGGATCTATAATCGCTAAACCCTCTCCGTTTAGAATATCTTGTAGTGCTAAAGACATCATATAGACTGATTTACCTGTGCCGGTTTGGCCGATAATATAGAAATGACGCAACCTATCTTTATCAAGCATATGAATTCTTTTTTCTACTCCTCTATAAACACTAGAACCTAGGTTCAAGCCCTCTTCGGGAATATTAGTTGGTGCGGGAGCTTTTCGAGCAGTTAACCACATAATGTTTGGAGTTAATACGTCTTTGTTGGGGAAGTGGAATATTGTAGCCAATTCTTTAATACTGAGTATTGAACAGTTTGAGGCAAGTGTGATACCAAGTACGGGAACGGTAATATCTTTAACACTCATACGTCTGTATATAAAGTCGTCCACAACTTTCATTGTTGACCAGAATCCCCTAGTTACGAACTTGTTGTAATTTGGATCTGTGAATTGTTCAAAGGCGCTTAGCATGTTTTGTGTATGATTTTGTGCAGCTATATTGTCTTTTCCTATAGCTATTATCCTAATTTTTGTGTAAAGTCCTGGATGGGCGATCTTCTTTTCCACACCTTCAATAAAGGAGGTATCCACAAAGGTTTTATTTTCCGTATCAGCGCTTTTCTGCTTTATTTTTGCGATATATCCGCGTCCTGCATAACGCCAGTTGTCGTTAGCAGGTTGAACAATATATTGGACGGATACAACCTCTTCCTCACCCAGTTTACTCATAGCGGACGTAATGGAATTAAGAGCATCGTTTTTAAGTTCCTCATAGTCTTTAATAGGATAGTAGTTCGGGCCTTTCAGTTTAAGTTCTGTTACTTTTGTGTACTCACCTCTATCCCATATTTCTTGCGGATTGACTATATCTATTTCAGCAGACGGATAGGCCGCGTGTATCTGTTTTTCTACAAGAGCAGCTATTTCGTCTGGTATTACTACATAAAAACCAATGCCATCTGTTTTTGACACTATCTCAAAAGAAATTCGGTATTGTCCTGTAAAGAAAGCGCCCCACAAAGTTTTTCTAAATCCCATAAGGTTAGAGAACATATGTTCAGCCGAGTCAACTTCTATTTCATTATCTTTTGGGAGTTTTATCTGCAAGAATGTGAGATTATATGCATGCTTCTGCTCCTCGGCTTTTTTCTTTTTAGATATTAAAAAATAGATAATTCCCAAGACAGACCCAATGGCTACTGCTGTGTATATAGAAACCCAAAATATTGAATAAAATGGATTATTTATGTCCATGGGCAGCCTCAACCTCTTGAATAAATTTTTCTTCATCCGCGTCAGCCCGGTCAGTTATTTTGTCTTTTGGTGTTTTTATTTCGTGTAGTTCTGTTACTTTCTCCGTTTTATCTACAATGTTAAGTTCTTCTTGAGCTACTTCAGTATCAAGCGAAATTGTTTGTGGTTCTGGGAGTTTCTTTGGTTGCGGAGTTTCAGACACAGGTTTTGGTTCTGTTTCCGGTGCCTTTTGAACCTCTTGGGCTTCCTGAACTTCCGATGGTGTATATGTCTCGAAAGAAGGTACGTACCCTTCGGGGTTTTTTGGTTCGGCAGGTTTGGATGGGGCTTGTTGTGGAGGAATATCGTCAGCACCTTGATTATTTAGATTTGTGACTGGAGGTTGTTTAGATACATCCATATTACGATTTTAACACTTTACGCGCAAAATTATGAGTATATCTTATATATCTAATAAATCAGTCCTGTTTTTAGATTTCTTCCGATTCTCGTTCAGTGTCGTTTTTTGTGGTTTTAAATAATCTTTTTACCTTTTTAGTACTCTTTTCCATTCCGGCGGCTAAGTCTTCTAGTTTATCTTCTATTACCGCGCTTGTATCTGAGATATTTTCTGAAACAGTCTCTACCATGTCTCCGATTTTTGCTTTTACGTTATCGACCGCTTCCTTGCCTTTGTCTAGAGCGTCCTCTCCCGCCTCTTTTATTTTCTTTCGGGTTTCTTTACCGGGAGCTGGAGCGAACAGCATTCCTAATAACGCTCCAAGCGCTGCTCCTAAGGCGGCCCCCTTAACAAATGATTTCTTTGAACCTGTCATATTAATCCTCCTTGTATTTAGAATTATCTATAAGACTGCTGATACCTTTAACAGCCCTAACACTTTCGGAAATTCCTGAGATAAATCCTGCAATTGTTGATACAGGACCTGATACAGCCCCTGTAACATCGCCTACGTCATCTAATACCCTGTTTGCCTTTTTCACGGTTTCGAGAAAATTTTTCAGAACCAACACCAAATAAACCCCAACGAAGGTAAGATTGGCAGCCAGTATTATAAGAACTATTATTAATGTGACCTGTAAGTAGTCCATAGAGCAGTACTTAGATTATATCTTAGTGATGTGTACAGTCAACGTTTTAGCTAGTCGTCAATAACTTCTCCCTCTACGGGCTCATCGTTTTCTTCATCCCCGTTTTGGTCTTTGGAAGGTCCTTCTGTAGTTTCTCCTTGGTTTTGCGAGGTATCTCCAGAGGTAGTTTGGCTACCTGCCTGGTCATACATGTATTGGCCAATTTTCTGAAGCGACTCCGACAAACTTTGGGTCTTATTTTTAAGTTCTTCATAAGATGCTGTTTGGAGTACTTTTCTTATATCGGCCACTTTATCCTCTATTTCTTTTTTGAGTTCGTCAGTTATTTTGTTTCCGGCATCTCTTAATGTTTTCTCGGATGTATAGCATAAAGTGTCTGCGGTGTTTCTCATCTCAACTTGCTCTTTTCGTTTTTTGTCTTCGGCTACGTGTGACTCCGCATCTTTAACCATCTTTTCTATTTCGTCTTTTGCAAGTCCGGTACCCCCTTGAATTGTGATTTTTTGCTCTTTGTTTGTTGCTTTATCTTTTGCAGTAACATTTATTATTCCGTTCGCGTCTATATCAAATTTAACTTCTATTTGGGGGATGCCTCTAGGAGCGGGAGGAATTCCGTCCAAAATAAATCTACCGAGACTTTTGTTATCACCAGACATCTCTCGTTCGCCTTGAAGGACATTTATCTCCACGCTGGTTTGGTTATCTCCGGCAGTGCTGAATATTTGTGATGCGGAAGTTGGAATAGTCGTGTTTCTTTTGATAAGCGGTGTAGATATACCGCCTAGTGTTTCAATTCCAAGTGTCAGAGGCGTAACGTCCAGTAATAGAATGTCTTTGACTTCTCCTCTCAGTACACCTCCTTGAATTCCGGCTCCGACGGCTACTACTTCATCTGGATTTATGCCTTGATGGGGATCTTTTCCTAAAAAGTTTTTGACGATTTCAATAATTTTAGGCATTCTTGTCATTCCGCCAACCATGACTATTTCATCTATATCGCCTTTTTTCATTCCGGCATCAGTAAGAGCGTCTTCCATTGGTTTTATAGTCCTTTGAACTAGGTCTTCTACCATCTGCTCCAGCTTGGATCTGGTGAGTTTTACGTTTAAGTGTTTTGGCCCGGCTTGATCAGCTGTTATAAAAGGAACATTTATTTCTGTTTCCATTGTGGAAGAAAGCTCAATTTTTGCTTTTTCGGCTGCGTCCTTTAGTCTCTGCATGGCCTGTCTGTCATGGGAGAGATCTAAGCCGTTGTCTTTTTTGAACTCTTCAAGTAGCCATTCAATGACTTTTCTGTCAAAATCGTCTCCTCCCAAGTGTGTATCTCCTTTGGTTGCTTTTACTTCAAAAACCCCCTCGCCTATTTCTAGTATTGATACATCAAAGGTTCCGCCTCCAAGGTCGTATACAAGGATCTGCTCATTGGCTTTTTTGTCTAAACCGTATGCTAAGGAAGCGGCTGTAGGCTCGTTTATTATTCTTTGGACATTGAACCCGGCAATTTGTCCCGCTTCTTTTGTGGCATTTCTCTGTGGGTCATTAAAATACGCAGGTACAGTAATAACAGCATCAGTAATTTTTTCGCCCAGAAACTTTTCGGCGTCCGCTTTCATTTTCGCAAGTATTTTTGCCGAAATTTCTTGCGGGGTATAAACCTTTCCCTCAACTTCTACACAGGCAAGGCCGTTTTGACCTTCAATTATCTCATAGGGATAGACTTCCTTCATTGATTGAACCTCTGGGTCGCTGTATTTTCTACCCATCAGTCTTTTTATGCTGAAAATTGTATTTTTGGGGTTGACCACCTGTTGTCTTTTTGCAGGGATACCGACGATATTTTGATCTGGCACAACAATGGATGGTGTAGTATTAGCGCCTTCGGCATTTGGTATAACCTTTGGGCTGCCGCCTTCCATCAAGGACATGACACTATTGGTTGTTCCTAAATCTATTCCTATTATTTTACTCATTTTATAATCCTCCTTTATCTGTTTGGGGTTTCTTCCGTTTCTTTAGCGGGTGTTTCTTCCCCTGTACCTACCTTGACTCGGGCAGGTCTAATTAACTTTTCATTTATCATGTACCCTTTTTGCATTACCTCTACAACCTTATTTTTCTCTCCGGGTGCCGGTTGAATCGCTTCCATGATATCCGGATTAAACATCGCGTTTTCGGGGTTTAGTTCTTTAAGTCCTTCATTTTCTAAAATGAATCGAAATTCATTTAGGATAAGTGTGAAACCTTCATCTTTCACATATTTTTCTAAATTTTCAAGATGAGCTAAGACGTGAATTAATTTTTCCATTAGATTTTCATTTGCGTGTAAGATAATTTCTGCTCGATCTTCTTCAACTCTTTTTTTAAGATTTTGGTAATCCGCAAGAGCTCTTTTCCAGCCGTTTTCAAATTCACTGAGTTGCTCTTTTAATTCCGAAATTTCCTTTTTTAGGGCTTCAATATCATCAATTGAACTGGCATTATCAACAGAATCCGTTCCGTTCCGAATTTGATCATCTGAAGTATTCATATTGTTTCCGTTATCGTTTTCCATAAAATTTCCCTAAATAAATTTACCAGGATCCGCCCAACTCTTCTAGTAAGTCTTTGGCATATCGAATAAAAGGTATTACCGTTGAATAGTTTAAACGGGATGGGCCAAGAACTCCTATAAAGCCAGCTTTGTTTCCTCCTTTGTAGGGGACAAATAGAAGAGCTGCTCTATTTAGGTTTTCTATTCCTATTTCTTTTTCGATTAGAGACAACACTCTTCCATCTGGATTGGGGATGCTGGTGAAAAGCTTGTTTAAGATCTCATAACTGTCTGTGAGAAGGAGAGCTGTTTTTGCCGTGTCGATATCCCAGAATTCCTTGTGCTCAAGTACATACACGCTTCCCGCGTGAGAAACATAGTTGTCTTCGGTCGTGGCAATGGAAAGTAATTTTGTGTTTTCGGATAATGACAGAACAGTTTCCCTTAGAAGTCTTTCGAACGCAAATCTGTTAGGCCACAATCGCTGTTTCATGGCCACTTCTTGAAGAACTGGAAGATCTTCTTCCTCCATAAGTTCAGAAATATACAATCGATAGGCGGTTCTTGTAGGTATGCGTCCTGAGGAGGTATGTAGCATTTCTAAGAAACCCAACTCTATAAGTTTGGCCATTTCATTTCTAATGGTAGCCGCTGAACAGCTTAAGTTATAATTTTTAACGATCTCCATAGAACCGACAGGTTCTGCCGTTTGTATATATCTGTCTATTATCGCTTGTATTAAACTTATTTGTCTTTCTGTAAGCATTTATGAACCTTTCTGGACAGAATGAAAAAGCCACTGTGTTATCAGAATAATATCACGAGTGCTAAGTGTGTCAAGCTGTTAGAACTTTATTTCTTTAAAATTTGTCTGAATGCTTCCTGTGGAATGTCCACCTTTCCAAACTTTTTAAGGCGCGCCTTGCCCTTTTTTTGTCTTTCCAGGAGTTTGTCTTTACGTTCCCTATGGCCCCCGTAAATTCCCGCGAGGACGTCTTTTCTGGTAGCCGGGATGTCTTCTCGAGCTACGATTTTTCCTCCAATAGCTGCCTGCAACGCCACTTTGAATTGTTGACGGGGGATTACTTCCTTTAGCTTTTTTAATAGCTTGCGCCCGTTTTCTTCCGCTTTGTTTTTTAGAACTATATAGGATAGAGGCTCAATTATTTCTCCGTGTACAAGAATATCCAGTTTGACAGCTTCAACCGGCCTAAAATCAAGAAAATTGTAATCTAAGCTCGCAAAACCTGAAGACACGCTTTTTAGATCGTCGAAGAAGTTGTATACGAGTTCCGATAGAGGCAGTTCATACTCGAATAAAACAGTATTTTCTGAGGGATATTCCATGTTTTTCTGAATACCTCTCCTTTCCTCGCATAGAGAGATTATATTTCCCGTGTATTCTGTTGGGGATACAAGAGTGAGTTTTATCCAGGGCTCTTTGACTTGTCTTATTTTCGTTGGATCCAGGAATTCTGAGGCGGTTCTGATATTTACAACTTCTCCGTCAGTTTTAATAATTTGATACTCGACTGTAGGGGTTGTTGATACGAGGTTCAGGCTGTATTCTCTTTCCAGTCTTTCCTGGATTATATCCGCGTGAAGTAGGCCCAAAAATCCGCATCTGAATCCAAATCCTAAAGCAGTACCGGTCTCGGGTTCGTATGTTAATGATGCATCAGACAATGAAAGTTTATCTAGGGCATTTCTGAGCTGATTATATTTATCGTTTTCCACTGGAAATATAGAGACGAAGACGAAAGGCTTTATGTTTTTATATCCCGGAAGAGGTTTAGGGTTCTGTGTCTCGTATCCGACTGTGTCGCCTACTTTAACTGCATGAATATCTTTTAGTCCCGTAGCAATATATCCTACTTCCCCTGTTGACAGTCTCTGTGACTTCTTTCTTTTGGGTGAGAAATACCCAATTTCATCGCATTTTGTAGTTTTATTGGTCGCGAGGAATCTTATTTCTCTATCACTCGATATCCTCCCGTCGACTACTTTTACGGCAGCAATCACACCCATGTATTCATCATAGTAGGAGTCAAATATTAGAGCGCGCATGTTGGTATCAGGATTCCCTTTAGGTGCCGGTATCTTCTCTATAAGGGTATCTAAAAGTCTGTCTATTCCCTCACCCGTTTTTGCCGATACCTTGATTATCTCATCTATGCTAAAGCCAAACATATTTGTAATGTCTTTTGTGACTTTGTTTATATCGCTACCTTTTAGATCTATTTTGTTTATTACGGGAATAATAGTCAGATCCGCTTCTAGCGCTTTATATATATTTGATACTGTTTGTGCCTGAATTCCCTGGGAAACATCAACAACTAGAATCGCGCCCTCACAAGCTGCAAGGGAACGAGATACCTCGTAGGAGAAATCAACATGTCCGGGCGTATCTATTAGATTTAATTGATATCCTTTATAAGCCATTCGGACCGCCTTTAGTTTGATTGTAATTCCTTTCTCGCGTTCAAGTTCCATAGAATCCAGAAATTGGGTTTTTAGGTTTCTTTTATCCACTGTTTCTGTTATCTCAAGAAACCTATCAGCGAGAGTAGATTTTCCGTGGTCTATGTGAGCTATAATGCAGAAATTTCTGATTTTATCTTGCATGGAGTGATTTTACACTAGTCGATCTGGTTTTGGTTTACTGCTGAAAGTTGATTGTTCTTAATGAACCTTGATAAGTTTAGCCGCTTTACCAGTTCATAGAAGAGTTGTATTTCCTCAACCTTTAACATGTAAGTGAAGAAGAGATAGGTTACACATCCGGCCAGGGTTGTCAAAGCAGTAAGTATCAACATATTGAGAGTTTTTGTTGTATCCAGGACAGTTATATCAAGCAATTTTAAACCGCCGTATATGGTTGCTCCCATCATTACGGTGGCGTAGGAGATCTTAACAAAGGGGATAATTATTTTTTTTGGATTTATCCCGTTTACTTTTGGAGATAAAAAGTACACCAGAAATACAGTTTCCAGTATTGCCGACACCGAGTATACTAATGCAACACTCCACACGCCGAACCCTAAGATATGCACAAGAGTAAATGCAGTTGAAACGTTAAATAATGAGGATATGATGCTTATATTTACTGGGATTTTGGTGTTCTTAAGAGCGAAAAAGGCTCTTGTTAATATATAGTTTGCGCTTTGCGCAAAAATACTTACGCTGAAAAAACCCAGTACGTACGAGGTTTTTATGGTTGCTTCCCAGGGAAAATTACTAACGCCGTAAACAATTCTTACGGAGGGAACTCTTAACACAAACAAGATCATGCTTATTGGCATTACTAGAAACAGCATCTGGTGTAAGGATGTATATAGGGATCTTTTAAATTTATCTATATTCTCCGGGTCACTTTGCGTGGATAAAGTTGGCAAAGCAGCGGATGCAATGGACATTCCGAATATACCTACAGGGAAAAATTGAAGCTGATTAGCGAATTTTAAATATACTACTGAAGAAGCCGAAATTAAAAGGGCGAGAGAATTATTTATTGTTTGTACTAGTCCTGCTAAGGTTACTTGTGCAATACGCGACGGTACGAGTTTCAGAGTTTCCAGCATGTGCGTATCTTTAAAAGGTTGGAAAACATGAAACTTAAATTCAGATCTAAGTAGTAAGGGTATTTGTATCCCAACATGAAGCAGAGCGCCAATTAAAACGCCGAAAGTGGGTCCGTAAATGCCAAATTCCGAGGAAAAGAAGAAAGTTCCAAACATCATACCCAGGTTGTAGAAGACGGGGGCTAATGCGGGAACTATAAAGTATTTGTATGACTGTAAAACGCTCGTGGCGAGACTTCCTCCTACGAGTAATACTTGTGCGAGAATCATAATTCTCATAATATTTACGCCCAGATAGATTTCATCGGCGGTAAAATTGCCGACGGCTAAGAGAGACAAAATTTGAGGGGCAAAAATAAAAATCAGAATTCCCATTGCGATAAATGCAATTAGTACGCTGATTATCATAGAGGTAGCTGTCCTATGGGCGACTTCTTTGTTTTGCTTTTTTAAACTTGTGAATGTTGGAATAAATACTGTCGAAACCACCCCGATAACCAGTATAGAATATATGAGATTGGGTATTCTGTCTGCAGTGTAGAATATAGCCAGTTGGTTGGAAACACCAAAAAAGTGTGCTAGAAGTCTGTTTTTGGCGAAACCCAATACAGCGTTGAACCCCGTCGTGATGGACAGGACAAAGGCTGCAGATAGGATAGTATTTTGTGTTCTTGCAAGAGATAACTTACCGTTTATCATTTTTATACTTTAACTTTCCTCTATAAAATAACAGTTAATTAGTTTGGAAAATAGCTTTTCCTATGCTATCATACTAGCCGATTATGCCAAATACTAAATCAGCAAAAAAAGCAGTGAGATCTTCTTCGAAGAAAAAGGCGCGCAACTTTTTTTGGAAAGGTAGAATAAAGAGGTCTGCAAAGACTTTAGCTAGGGTTTTGGTTGAAACGGATGTGGAAGGCAAGGTCCTAAATGAACAGCTATCTGGTTTGCAGAAGGTTTTAGACAAAGCCTCAAAGAATAAAATTATTTCTAAAAATAAGGCTAATAGGCTAAAATCTAGGTATGCCCAAAAAGTTAAGTCTAATCTTACAAAAGCTGCCAAAACTCAAAAATCTACTAAAAATCTCGCGGAAGAATAAGCAAAATGAAGGCGGAGAAACTTTAAATCTACTCGCATCTGTTACAGAGGTGACCCAAAATATTCTTCAGATACCTCGTCCAATTAAAATATACAGACAAATTATTCTGGTTATCCTGTTGAGTTTTTCATTAGGCCTTTTTATCGATAATCGGATTCAGAGGCGTCTTTATGAGTTAAAATCAGAATTAGATTTAGCAGAGGAGAATGTATGGGAACTGGTTTATGTAGAGGATCTAGCAAGGGATTTGGATAAGAAAATTCATCAGTACCAATATCTTCTTGAAAAACGTGCAATCTTTACAAGTAAATTAGAGTCAGTTTTAGCTCCGTTGAGTTCGTCAGACGTGTCGAAGATTTCAATAAGATTTGGCGATTTTTCAGTCAGTACAGTAGAAAGTAGTCCATATACCGCGGCAAGACTAATCGGTACATATTTAGAAGACGAAAATATTGATTATATTTTGTTACAATCAGCCTCTTTTGATGTTAAAAATAAAAATGTTCAGATTGAATTAAAAGGAGGGTTTAGGTGAAAAGTATTAAGAGGTTATCAAACTCTGTACGACTTCATCAGATGTGGGTTCTATGTGTTTTTATTGTGTTTGTACTATTTGGGGGGGTTTTATTATCAAGGAACCTGTATAACAAGGTTATATTAATTGGTAAGATGAAGAAAGTGACTGTGGCGTTAAATAATAAGTCAAAGAAGTTGGAGAAAATGAGAAACGACATACGGAATTTGGATATCAAAATTTCTGCGCTCGATAAAAAAGTTTCCCCCGAAGTCCACCTGGGTGACTATATGGTTGAGCTTGCTGTTGCATGTGGTAAGTCGGGGTATGTGTTGGAAAAATTTGCCCCTACTTACCACAATACTACGGGGAATTACACGATTATATTGTCCGTTACTGGGAGCAGGGATCCAGCGAGGTTGACAGCTGAAATAGAATCTCTGGATAGAATAACTAAAATAGAAGGTATGGATATTGACATAGGAAAATCTGTTAACTCTATAACTATGAGTATAACTGTATTTTCCGGAAATGTTTTATGAAAGCAGTGATTGGCTTAATAATTCTTAATATAGTGGTGGTAGTCATAGCGATAGTTTCGCGTTTTTGGGAATACTCTGAGAATAAATTCATATCCGAAGAAGTACTTGAAATGAGTACCCCCTTTGATGTTACAATAGATACAGAATTCTTAGAGAATTTAAAGCCTGCCTATGAACAATAGTACACAAGCACAAAAAGGATTTCAGACATTTGTACTTACTCTGTCAGTATCTCTTATTATATTTAGTGTTATTTACTACTTTGTCACAAACTCTAACAGGACTCCGGATATAACTACGTCTGTTACAGAGGAAGTATATACAAAAGACACACCGGACTCAGAAGATGAGGCGTCTTCCGGAGCAGATACGGTTTTTGGAAAACTAGCAAGTCAAGAAATGGATGTTCCAAGAAGGGCTGTTTTGTCTGGAGCTACAGAAGAGACCGTAAATTCACCAGATGAAACCGAAGAGACAACTGAAAGTACTGTTCCTAACGGGGGAGTTGTAAGCATTACATTTGGATTGTTCTCTTCCGTGCTATTCCTCCTGTTTGCAGCTTGGATGATAGGGAGAAATACAAAGGGTGCGGCTCTAGTAAGATTTGAGAATCAATTTATTAGAGATTAATCCGTTCTTACTGCTCTTATCATAAACCTTTTTGATTTTGTTCCCGGGGGCCAACATGTCATGAGTGTAAGAGTAGATTCATTTGAGTAATCCGGTTTGAATTCTGCAAGTGGATTGATGTCGGCCGGTTTCTGTATTTCCTCGTATTCGACTCTATATGTAATTGGAACGTTATTGTACGTTATTATTATCTTGTCTCCGGTATCTAGTCTGTCAAGTGTAGAGAATATGGTCATGTAGTTTTTGGGGTTAAAAAACCAAGGAAGCACTGAATGGCCGTATATGAATGTGTTTCCCTTTTGCCCGGGTAATGCTGAGTGCTTGTAATGGCCAAGTTTGTCTTTAGGGCCCAAGTCCTCTGCGTTTGTTTCAACCACGGCGTTTTTTATGTTCAGTTTGGGTATAGATAAGTAAAAGAATTTAGGCGTGTTAATATCCATTGCTTTGGTTGTTTCTATAGAAACATCTTCGTCTGTTGGTGTAAGTTCAGTGAACTGAAAGTAGTTAAAGCCAGTTGCTACGCCCAACACACTTCCGGCTATTTCGGGAGTTACTTTTTCGTGAGTTTTGAAAAAAATCAGAGGCAGGATGACTTGCGTTACTAGGAGTACAATCCCAAGAGATGCAAATATGCCAGGTAAGACGCGAGATCTGAATAAGAAGTCGAAGTTTATGGAATGATATATGGGATCAAAGGACTCATCTTTTAGATATATTTTCTTTTTAGACTTGGGCATGCTTTTTAACCTTTGTATCAAGAGTTTAACACTTTTTCAATACTTCTTGTAATCAATATATCGGGGGTTAGCTCGCCTATTTTCACCATTTTATCGTTCTGGTAAAATGTCCTGAAAATTTCAAGCAGTGCTTGGTCGCTAAATAGCTGGGCCTGGTTTTGGAACTTATTTTTTTGAAAAGGTTTTAAAGATTCAAAAGCCGGTGAGTTGTGCTTAGCATGCGCTATGTTTTTGAGATTGTAGTAGAGAATTGAGAAGATATGGAATTCGTCGCTTCTATCACTGATTAGATGCGCTAATTCTCTGTAGGCCTTTGTCCTGTTTTTATAAAAAACACTATCAGCAAAATCAAAAATGTTTCCTTTGGGTTCTATTTGTGTATGAATTATTTTAGCGTTTAAGGTGGTTGCGTTCTTAATAAACGTATTACTTTTTGGGAGGCTTTTGTTCGTCAGCAGAACAATACTATTATCACTAACAGCATCTTTTAAGATGGCTATACATTTATCTGCCCTTGCCGTATCAACTTTACTAATGTCCACAAGTATTAGCTCTTTTTGACCAAAAAGGTTAGTTTGTGTGACGAGGTTTTTGAAGTCGCGAGGTTCAATCTCTGTTAAATCTATTTCTTGTTTGGTTTCAATTCCCAGTTTCTTTTGCTGATTAACGACTAAACTTCTAGAAGTTGAAATGTCATCTCCATGTACTATATATATCATTGAGTTATTTATCTCCGAAAAGATACTTTTTTACATAGGCATGGATTTGTGAAAAATCACCTGTTTGGGGAATTAGAACGTATTGATCCCCATACAGCGTTGTATCTTCGGGAGCGTATAGTAAGCCCCCTTCTATAGCTTGACTCCTATCATCCAAGACTACAGATACAACTTTATCGAAGTCTATTTGCTGGCTTAGCAGATAGAAACTCTGAATTACTCCAAAGTCGATGTTTGTGTCTACGTTATCAGAATAAGTGTCGTATAGTTCCTTTAGTTTAATTGGGTTAATTAAGGTTTTTATGGATAACGCTTTGTCTTTAATAGCCATGATAACCTTTTGCTGTCTTTTTGACCTTGCGAAGTCTGAACCTTCCCCGTTGTCTCCCTTCCTTGATCGCGCAAATTTGAGAGCTCTATCTCCGTTCATTGTTTGTGTACCCTTTTCAAAAGACACAACCTCATACCTTTCCTCAAGGGGGGCGTTTTCCTTGCCTTCAACCGGGTAATAATAGTCAGTAAAGGATTTTTCAACATCAATGTCTATTCCGTCAACAATATCTACAAACTCTTTAAACACATTGAATGTTACAACTCCGTAATAATGAATAGGGATGTCCAAAGTTTCGTTGATAACCTGTATAAGATTATCTATGCCCCCTATTTTTTCACCGTGGTAAGTAGTATAGTCATAAACTGCATTTATTTTCGAAAAGGTTTCCTCTCCATTGTCAGTCTTCCACTTAATCCACAAATCTCTTGGGACCGATATCAGAACCACATCTTTATCTAAACTGCCTATTGATGCTACCAATATAGTGTCGGTTAAAGTGGGTTTATTGATCTCCGCGCCTTCTTTTCTCATATCTGACCCTAGTAGCAGTATGTTAGTTCGTCCGTCTGTAGTGTGTAGCTCGGCCGCCACCACTTTTCCTATTATAGAAATAGGGTTGAAGGCAGTTTTAATTCTATCTCTAAAAATGAATAGTACTGCGGCACTCAAAATGGCGAAGGTAAAAACTGCTATTAGTTTGGTGTTTCCAGGTCTTTTTTTGTGATTATTCAGTTTTAAGTTTTTAGCATCTGTATATCTCATTCACGTTTTATGTATTTTGGGCTTAAATTCGTAGGTGCGAATAATATCAAGAAAATGGCGGGGTTCCAAACTGGCATTTCCTACTAAGACACCATTTAACTCGTTTATGTTTACTATACTCTTGACGTTTTGTCTATTAACAGATCCTCCATATATAACAGGAGCTTCTTTAGGTAATAAAGTTCTGATTTCTTTAGCGCCTGCACGTATTTCATCTTCAGGTTTTTCCCGATATACTCCTTCTTGTGAGATGTTTTGTGGATCTTCCCATGCCAGGATGCACCCTTCTATATAGTAGTGATTGGCGTTCTTTGGATTTATAAAGCAGATAATGGGTATTAATCCTGTTTCTAAACACCTATCTCTTTTTTCCGTAACAATTTCCGGAGGTTCTCTTCTTTCGCTATGCCCGAGGATGGCGTATTTGCAAAATTCTTTGATCTGGAATGCCCCTATGTCTCCTGTGTGGGCGCCTTTCCTATTTGGTGATGCGTCCTGCGAAGAAAGTCTAATCGAGTCTCCTGTGAGAGAGGCTAATAGAGGTATGTGGATTGAACTTGGTGCTAGTATGACTTCTATACCGGTGCCCTCAAAATTCTTTTTCAATTCATTCCAGTTATCAAACCACTCAAGCATTTCTCTTGAGGTCATTTTCATTTTCCAGTTCCCAACTATATAATCCATTTAGTTTCCTGTTCTATTTAAATTTTGTAGTGTTTTTTCCACGAGGTTTGGTAAATTTTGAAGATCCTCGTGAGTGTAATCGTACCCCAAAATATTAAGACATGAAAAGAGGGTTCCTATATCAGAGTATATATTTTCTGCGTATCCGCAGGCAACAAGACTGTGCAAAAGTATATTTCCGCCTATTTCTCCGGTTTTTGACTGCTCGCAACCTAGTGGACAATTTGAGCAAGCCGGCTTGTTTGATGCGACTGTGTTGAGAATGCCACTTTTGTTTAGTATATATTCGTATAATTTTTGATATTCAGCCATGTTTTTGAGAGTGAAATTTTTTGTGCCCGTTATGACCAAACCCGCTACATTTTTTTCGATAAAACTCTTTTCTAATATTTCCTCCGGGCTTTCAAAGTATCTATCCGCCACAAGATTTAGTTCGTTGAATTCAAGCACACTCCTTTTTCCGGGTAATCCCAGTTCTTTGGTTTCTGTGGGGCTTTTTTCCAGTTTTACATCTTCATTGAATATATTGATGATCTTAGCTGTAGGAGATTTTCCGCATATAACGATTGCATTTATGCCAGCAAATCTTATTCTCAAAGATAAACTTCCCCCGATGTAGATATCCTCAACTCTGTTTCTGCTGTTTACTACTATTGACGTCTTAGATGCAAAGGGGAAAAAGCCGTTAAGGGGCCCTACGCCGAAAATAATAGGATTAGCGTCTTTATAAATTTCCATCAATTTTAGTCCAAGACCAGTCCCACCTATATATTTATTAAGGTTATCGTAACTCTTTGTATTTGAGGTTTTTTGCTGAAGATCAATTTCTAATACTTTTTGGACTTTTGTGTTTAGCATGCTTATGAAATATCAAATACGTCTTTAGGGCATATGTTTTTAATTTTTTCAACATTTTGAGATTCTATACGCGGGTCAATATCTACAGAAAAGGTAGGTTTGTTTGAGTTCATCCTGAAATCTTTTAATATTCTAATTAGCGCCTCTTCCAGGCCGATTTTTCCGGCTTGTCTTTGTGTTTCCAATACACACAGTTCGCACCCGTTGCAATTTTGGCTTCTGCTGGCTTGTATATTTTTAGTCATAACTTAGTTAAGAGCTTCTAATCCGATTAATGTCCCTTCAGCAAGGAATTTTAACATCGCACTTCCTCCTGAAGAAATAAAACTTATACTATCTCGCACCCCTGCTTTTTCAATGCATGCTAGTGTATCACCCCCACCAACGACTGAAAACGCGTTATTGTCCTTTGTTGTTTTCGCAATTGCTTGTGCTATAGTCTTTGAACCCGCAAAGTACTTGTCTTCTTCATATTTTCCAAGTGGCCCCGCCCATAGAATAGTTTTTGCTTGAGATATTATTTTCGTATATTTATCCATTGTATTATTTCCGATATCCATGGAGTTTTCAGCAGAATCAACAGGTAGCATTAAATTGTCCGGGATTTCAGTGTGCCAGTCCAAAGCTACTTTCCCTCCCAACAAAATATAATCGGCTATACCTATAAAGTTTGTTACAACGGGTTCTTTATCTTTTATTTTTGCCCCCCCAATAATGACAACAAGCGGTCTCTTAGGTTTCTTAAAAATACGTTCAAGAGTTGTAACCTCCTTCTGAAGTCTAAAACCCCCATATGACGGAAGATATTTTGTAATGCCGATAAATGAAGCGTGATTTCTATGACTGGTTGAAAAGCATTCGTTAACGTACAAATCAGCTAAGTCAGCCAAATCTTTTGCGTATTCTTCAGTATTTTCTTCTTCCCCCTTGTTGAATCTCAGATTCTCCAAAAGTTCGTAGTTTCCGCCACCGTATTTTTTATCAAAGTATGATGTTAATTGTTTGGTGGACAGATTCTTTTTGTAAACTCCCCCTGGTCTTCCCATGTGGCCGCCAATGATTGGGTGACCATTTTTTTCCAGTATGAAAGTTATTGTGTCGCTCATATTTTCGAGTCGTGTTGTGTCAATTATAATTCCGTTTTCTATTGGGACATCAAGGTCACCCCTGACAAATACTTTTGTTCTGTTTGAAATATTAGCTTCCACAATACTTTTCATCAGGATTATTTTATCACTAATAAGCGAAGGTACATGTTAGCCAGATATTACTTGAGCCATATCTATAAGTCTGTGGCTGTAACCCCACTCATTATCGTACCAAGCTAGTACTTTAACAAAGTCACCGTCAATAACTTTGGTCATGTTTAAATCAACTATGGCTGAATAAGTGGTACCTACTATATCTGAAGAGACAAGGGGTTTATCTGAGACAGCGATGACTCCTTTATAAAACGAGTTTTCACTTGCTTCAACGAATTTCTGATTTACTTCCTCAACGGTTGTTTTTTTCTCAACTAGATATGTGGTATCGGTTAAAGATCCGACAAGAACAGGTACTCTGATAGCTATGCCATCAAACTTATCTTTTAATTCAGGTATGACTTTTGTGGTTGCGATGGCTGCTCCGGTGGTTGTTGGAATCATGTTTGTGATTGCCGCACGGGCGCGTCTTAGATCTTTGTGAATAGGCGGAGGGAAGCCATCCACCAGATTTTGTTCCGCTGTTACTGCATGTATAGTAGTCATGGCTGATTTAATAACCTTAAAGCTTTTATGTATTACGTGTGTCACTGGAGCTACGCAGTTTGTTGTGCAGGAAGCGTTCGAGATTGCATTTTGGCCGAGATATTGATCCTGGTTTACACCTTTCAGAAAAGTCTGTATGTCATTATTGTCTCCCTTTGTGGGGGCGGACACGATGACCCCTTTTGCCCCTGCTTCAAGATGTGCCTTAGCGGCGTTGTCCTTCACAAATCTTCCTGTGCATTCTAATACAACGTCAACTTCGTATTCTTTCCATGGCAATTTGGCCGGTTCTTTTTCTGACAGGACTACATATTTTTTACTGTCGACGATTACGTGGCTATCGTCGTAGGAAACTTCTTTTTGGTAGATCCCATAAGCCGAATCGTATTTTAGGAGATGTGCAATTGATTCTAAATCTGAAAGGTCATTTATAGCAACAACTTCAATACCTTTATCAAGAGCTATTTTGAAACTTGCTCTTCCTATTCTTCCAAATCCATTGATGGCTATACGGACAGTCATATATAAAATAATTCTAACACGTTTTTGTATAGTTTTAAGTTAGATGAAGATTATGAGATATGTGAATCTATCCAGCTCTTGAACACCTCTAGAGGCATGGCGCCCTGCTTTCTGTCGAGTTCGACCTTATCTTTTTCGATAACAAAGGTCGGGATGCTCATGATTCCGTATGCTTCTGTTAGTGTACCATCAATTTCGACATCAACTTTTTGGAATTCAATTTTGTCTTTGTATTCTTTTTCTACAGACTCAAAGACTGGTTTCATGATCTTACAAGGACCACACCAATCAGCATAGAAGTCTAACAATTTAATCATATCCTGCCTCCATTTGGTGGAACTTTGAAATAGTAACAGGTTCTATAATATCATAACTTTTTGATCCGAAAAGACCTTTTAGATATATGTCTTTTTCGCTGGTATCGCGCCAATTAGTACGAAAATGTCACTATTTTTGTTTTCAATGTTTAGAGAGATACTACATCTCCTGTTTGGATGTTATTTTCTGTGGTCCAATTATTTGGAGCAAATAATAAATATTTAACTCTCTTTTGGGAAGCAATCCGTGTGCAGGGATTTGTGTTGCACGGTTGTACTGAATTTTTGATATCTACTACCCTGAGATTTCTATCAATCCAGATGATATCCGTTTCCTTTGTAAATTCGTCTGTTCCGATAACAGGTCTTTCGCTATCGTATTCAAATGATGTTAAAAGACAGACCGGTATACCTAGATAACTTTTTGAACCTGTGTAGAGTGTATTTTCCTCAGAGTATTCCTCGTGTGTTATGTATAAGAATTTATTTTGGATCTTAATTTTTGAGTAGTCTTTGAAGTTAATATACTCTAATGCGAACAATATTGTACTTATAGCAATCAGCAGAAATAAAACGTGTGAAATTCTTAAAGATCTTAATATTTTATTCATATTTTGATAGTATTTTATCATGCCTACTTCTCGTAAATCAGAGAAGTCCACAAAGTCTTCTTCGAAAAAGAATAATTTAAGTGTAGATAACATGACCGTCACAGTGATAATGATTTTATGTACATTGGTTGTATTCGTATCGGCTTTAGTTTACGGCTATTGTTTCAAACAACTTGAAAGAGTTGACAGCTTGACTGAAGAGCCGAAACGCGCAGATATACGTTCTACTTCGAATGTAGTTTTTGAGTGATGGGGTTGTGCATGTTATTCTTGCTTCGTGGTCTCTGATATTTATTCCAATTTAAATGAGCAGCAAATAGAGGCTGTAAAGCACCTTGATGGCCCCGCTTTAGTGGTTGCAGGTCCTGGGAGCGGTAAAACGCGTGTGTTAACACACAGAGTGTGTTATTTAATACAGGAACATAATGTATCTGAATACAACATTTTGTGTGTTACTTTTACGAATAAAGCAGCAAATGAGTTAAAAGTCAGAGTAAGAAACCTTTTTTTGGGAGGGGACAAAATGCTGCCTTGGGTGGGCACTTTCCATTCCGTTTGTTCCAAGATACTTAGGCGGGAAGGCGGAAAAATAGGAATTCCGCCTTCATATGTGATTTACGATACGGACGATCAGCTGGCGTTGGTAAAGCAAATAATTAAGGATTTTGGTATAGATCCCAAAAAGTTTAATCCGAAAGCTGTTTTGATTACTATTTCCAGTGCAAAGTCAGAGTTGGTGTCTTCTTCCGAGTATTCTGCACTGGCAAAAGGCTATTTTCAAAGAACTGTATCTAAAGTATATCCAGAGTATCAAAAGAGACTCAGGTCAAATGATGCCTTGGATTTCGATGATTTACTTGTGGAGACTATTAATTTATTTGATAGAGTATCTCCTGTCCTGGACAAGTATAGAGATATATTTAGATATATATTGGTTGACGAATATCAGGATACTAATAAAGCGCAATATGTATTAATAAGTGTTTTGGGGGGAGATAAGTCAAATGTGTATGTGGTAGGTGATATGTCACAGGCTATATATAGTTTTAGGGGGGCTGATTACAGAAATATCCTAAATTTTCAAAATGATTATCCTGGAGCTAGAGTTTATAATCTTGAAAGAAATTATAGATCCACGCAGTATATACTAGATGCGGCGAAAAATGTTATTTCAAATAATAAAACTCATATTCCGCTAGATTTGTGGACAGAAAATGGTTTGGGCGAAAAAGTTGTGATGTTTTCCGGTTATTCGGATAAAGATGAAGTTGCGTTTGTTGTTGAGAATATAGAACAGCAGCTATTGAGTGGGAAGGCTTTTAAAGATATCGCAGTGCTTTACAGAACTAATGCTCAATCCAGAATTTTGGAGGAAGCGTTTATAAAGAGTAATATTCCGTACAAAATAATTGGAGGTGTCAGGTTTTACTCTCGTAAGGAGGTTAAAGATGTGATCGCATATTTGAGAATAGTTCACAATCCTAAAGATACGGTTTCGTGGGAGAGGATTATTAATGTACCCACGCGGGGGATAGGTAAAAAAACCCAGGAAAAATTGAGACAAGTGAATTGGGATATTGAGACAGTAAGTGGGGTGTCTAAACTGCCGCTTAAAGCGTGGCTTGAAAGAAAAGATGAACTTAGCACATTGGAGATAATGGAGCTGGTGTTAGATGATGTTGGTTATATAGATTATCTGGACGATGGTTCGGAAGAGAATAAGTCCCGTATAGAGAATATTCATGAACTTAAGTCGGTGGCCGCTCAGTTTATTGAACTTGAGGGTTTTTTGGAAAATGTAGCTTTAATTGAAAGTTCCAATAAAGCAAATCCGGAACAGTATAATGCCGTAACCCTTATGACCATACATTCAGCTAAAGGTCTTGAGTTTCCCGTTGTATTCGTTGTTGGTATGGAAGAGGGTTTATTCCCGCATTCCCAGTCCATGGAGTCTTTAGAGGAATTAGAGGAGGAGAGACGTTTATGTTATGTCGCTATTACAAGGGCCATGGAAAAGCTTTACTTATCCCATGTTTCTTCCCGTTTGTATTTTGGGAATGTACAAGCAAATTTGCCCAGCAGATTTTTATCCGAAGTTCCTGAGGAGGTTGTGGAGATTATAAACAGACCGGGAAATCATAGTAAAATGAATAACAGGAGTTATTCTGTAGAGAGATTTCTTGATTCTCTAGATGAGAACAGCTCGAATTTTTATTGGGAGTAATGCATATGTATGAACCCATTAAGAAATTAGGACAAAATTTTCTATCGGATCCTTTATTGGCTGGAAGAATGGTTGATGCTCTCGATATTCAGGAGGGAGATGTCCTAATAGAAGTTGGCGCTGGACATGGTTTTTTAACGGAGGAATTGTCTAATAGAATAGAAGGGATATCTGTTCAGGTATATGCTGTTGAAGTAGATAGAAGGTTTTCCGAGAAATTAGCCACCATGTTTTATGACAGATCTAATGTCCTGATTATTAATCAGGATATTCTTAGATGGCTTCCCAATTTCGTATCTGAAAAACGCATAAAATTGTTGGGATCTCTTCCCTACTACATAACTTCTCCGATAATACATACGACTATGGAGATGAGGAAACATCCTTTTAAGTTTGTTTATCTTATGCAAAAAGAAGTTGCCCAGAAAATTTCCGCGCAAGCTCCAGATGCTTCTTACTTATCTTCATTTGCTCAGTCTTTTTATGTGGTTGAATATCTAGAGGATATAAGCAAGGAGAAGTTTGAGCCGATTCCTAAAGTTGATGGCGGAATAGTGTCTTTTACGCGAAAGGAAAAAGATTACACTAATGAATTTATTCAGAAATATGAGGGATTTCTGCATAAAGCGTTTAGCACTCCAAGGAAGATGCTTAACAAGGTTTTTACAAAACAGGAGTTGCGTCTAATTAATATAGATCCAAAATTAAGACCGCAAAATATACAGCCCGAACAATGGCTAGACGCTTTTATAAAATTGAACCCGGAGTTTCATGAAGTATAGTATTGTAATTCCCACTCTTAATGAAGAGAAATATGTCGGTATTCTTTTGGAGAGTTTGAAAAAGCAGAGTTTCAAAGATTTTGAAGTACTTGTTATTGAGGGTAATTCCAAGGATAAAACTAAGGAAGTAGTATCGCAGTTTTGTGGGCAAATTGAGAATTTGAAACTGATAGATTCTCCTAAAACAGGGGCGGCTTTTCAGAGGAATTATGGGGCGGAAAAGGCGAAATCAGATAATTTGATGTTTATGGACGCAGATATAAAATTGGATCCGGATTTTCTACAAAAGATAGATAAATATCTCAAGACAAATGATGTAGATGTTCTTACTGTTAAGAATATACCGATATCCAACAAACTAGTTGATAAATTTATATACTGGTTATTTTGTGACGTATATCTTCCTATATTTAGCAAAATAAGCCCTGTGGCCATTGGTACTTTCATATATATAAAAAGGGAAGCTTTGGAAGCTGTTGGAGGTTTTCCTGAAGATATATTTCTTGGCGAAGACTTTAATCTTGTGAGAAGTGTGCACAAAAAAGGCTATAAAAAATTTAGGATTATAAAGGATCCACCCATTTATTTTTCTGTAAGACGTCTAAATGAACAGGGGCGTTTCAAATTTGTGATGAATAACGTTAGGGGTTCGTACTATTACTTTTTCAAAGGGGGAATAAAGCGTAAGTATGCCGATAAGTTTGACTTTGAAACGGGCAAACATAAGTGAGAGAAAAAGCTTAAAATGACCAAGGCCCAAACGGGCCATCTTTAGAAAACTACAACTTGTATCGTTGCAGTTTCCATAGATTAGATTTTGCGTTCGGGCCTGATACTCCCCTTATTGTAAACCCCGCTCAAATTCGAGCTGGGATTATTGTAGCATATTCAGTGTTATACTCTAGCTATGGATCAGCATGTGATGCAGTCTCCTCTGTGGGCGCGGTTTAAAAGTGAATATGGAACACCTGCTGTAATTTCAGAGGGCACATTGTATACGAAGCATAAGATCCCGTTTACATCTTATTACTTTGCTTATTGTCCCAGAGTAGATCCTTTTAAGATCAAGTTTGATTCGCTTGAGAAATCACTCAAAGAGAACTCATGTGTTGCGGTACACTTTGACGTCCCAAATATTATAGAAGGAACTAAGGAGGCGGAAAAAGCCAAAAAAATATTTGAAGAAAGATGTGTTTTATCAGGCAGAAATGAGTTTGCGCGAGGGAATTTATTGCTTGATATAACCAAAAGTGATGATGAGTTACTAGAGAATATGTATAAGAAGCATAGGTACAATATTAACTATGCTGAAAGAAAAGGAGTTGTTGTAGAAGAAGTTCAGTCGGATAGTGACTTTGATATTTTCTATTCTTTGTACAAAAAGACCGCGGAGAGGCAAGCGTATTATTTCAGAGTGAAGGGATATTTAAGTAAATTATGGGATATTTTTCATAACGAAGGTAAAGCGCACATTCTTATAGCGAAATATGATAATACTCCGTTGGCGGCATGGCTGCTTTTGGTGCATGGAGATGTAATTTATTATCCTTATGGCGGGTCTTCGGAGGAATATAAAAATTTGCATGGGAGCTGTTTAATTGGATGGGAGACCATTAAACTGGGTAAAAAGCTTGGTTGTAAATCTCTGGATATGTGGGGTGCTGCGGAGGACCTTAATGATAAATCCGACCCGTATCACGGTTTCTCTGTATTTAAGTCCAAGTTTGGCCCCAGACATGCGACTTATTTGAACTCATATGATTTCGTAGTTAATAATGCCCTGTATAAAATGTTTATAAGAGCCAATGATTTTAGATGGAAACTTCTTAAGTTCCTGAAATGATCAAGTACCACTATATTAAGCAGAGCAAGCCTTGGGGGGAGTATCTCAGTGAATTGGGCTGGAAGTGTTTTTATACAAAAGATAATGTGGGTGTTTATGTACTCAAGACGATTTTTGGGGGACTGGCAAAAGTTCAGCGACCATATGTATTAGACGTCAAAGTGCTTGATGAGATAGAAGTTATATGTAAAGAAAATAGAGCAGTATTGGTTAAAGTAGAACCCAATTTACAGCAAAATGGAAAATTGCTTTTAGAAAGGGGTTACAAATTGAGCCCGACGCCTTTAAGTCCCTCTAAATCTATGTATATGGATTTGGGAAAATCTCTAGATGGCCTTTGGAGGAATCTCTCAAGAAGTGGTAAGTATGGCGTAAACAGGGCATTAAGGGAAGGGACAACTATATCCTGTTTTAAATATCCTAAAGAAGAAATGTTGCAAGAATACTGCGAGATCCTAAAGCAAACAGAAAGGCGGGGGAAGTTCGTTTCGCAAAATTCCAAGGAAATAAGAATACTAACGGAAGTATTTAGAGAAAAAGCCTATCTTTTTTTTGCATATACGTCCAAGGGAGCTTTAGCAGGCGCAAAGTTTTTCTTAGGTGATGAAAAAGTTATAACTTACTTAAATGGTGCGACGTCGAGGGCCGGTTTGGAATGTAAGGCCGGATATGCCCTTTTTTGGGAGGCGGTCAGATATTTTAAGCAGAATGAAGATTATAAACTTATGGATCTAGAAGGGTGTTATGATGCGCGTTATCCTCTCTTTACAAAAAACTGGGAGGGGTTTACGGAGTTTAAAATGAAATTTGGGCCCGAGGTTGTGGAGTTTCCTGGAGCTTATGTTAAATATTTTTCACCGATATTTAAGGTTTTTCTAGGTAGATTGTGAGTGTTGAGTACGCGAGTTTATTCCGACCACGCGTTGGGGCATATATCTTTATAGTCGCACCATTTGCATATCATGCCTGGGGTTGCTTCAAAGTTTCCTGATTTAATTTTTTCTATGGTACTCTTAGCTTTTTGTTTTTCTTTTTGCAGTTGCTCAGGAGATCTTGTTGTTGATATTTTTTGATCCTGTTGAACAAAGTAGTAAGTCAGCTTTTTAGGCTCCAAGTTCAGCGCTTCTTTTGCCGCAATAGCGTAGAAGGCTACCTGATCATCCATGTCCACTTCTTTTTGGGTTTTCGCGCTTCCCGTTTTATAGTCTATTATTTCTACTCCCGCGCCGGGCAGTTTGTCTATTCGGTCTATTCTTCCGTAAAACTTAATTCCGTCTATATTTAGTTTGAAAGATTTCTCTAGCTCTATGGGTTTTTCTTTTATGTCCTTGTTTTTTTCGTAGTATGTTTTTAATAGTTTTTTTCCTTCTTCGTAACTTAAGTTTCTGTGTTCTTCATTCAGATATCCAAGAGGTTGCCAGTTTTTATCGTACATCTCTAGGAGTTCATTAAAGGACACCCGGCCAAAAAGTAGTTTTCTATGAAAATCTCTAAGTGTGTCGTGGATAGTAATTCCGAAGCTAAGCGCGTGGCTGGGTTTTGTTGGTATGTTTAATATATAGCTGTATTTGTATTGCAGGGGACATGTATTATATGTATTGATTTGAGAATAGCTAAGGAATTTGGGCGTAAATTCCAGAGTCTTTTGAGGAGCGGTTCTGTAACCTGATTCAACTCCAAATAATCCTGTTTGAGTATTTCGATTTTCATCAAACTTGTGTTGCTCGGTTTTTATACCTGTCTCACCTAAAAATCCGCTGGGAATTTTCTCTTTTTTTCCGCCGTAATTTTTTGCATAGGTTAGATATAAGTATTTCTTTGCTCTTGTTATGCCAACATACAAAAGTCTTCTCTCTTCTTGTATATGAGCATTTCCCGAGGGGAGAAGTTCCTTTATCAATTGCTCGGGAATTTCAATAGGATCGCTTCTATTTCTTGTGGGAAATCTTCCCGCGACGAGATTAATAATAAATACAATTGGAAATTCCAACCCTTTGGAGGCATGAGCTGTAAGCAAATTTACTGTATCAACGTCTTCGATTTCAGCTTGAGCGGGATTTTCTCCCGCTTCAATAATGAGTTCCAAATAGTCCATAAAATCTACAATTGTGGGCAGGGATCTTTGTTCGGAGTGGTAATCAACCTGGAATTGTTTAATCCTGTTTAAGAATATATCGAGGTTTTTGATGCAAAGTTGGTTTTGGACGTTTTCCTCTTTAGTAAAATTCTCGATGTATTTTATAGACTGCACTAGTTCATAAACAAATTCGACGGGTGTTATGTTAGTCATCTCTTGTTGCGATTTTCTAATTTTCCCGCAAAGGGAAGATACGTTTTCATCGTTGGAAGCGCACATTAGTTCCCACAGCGAAACCTTTCTAAATTTAGATTGTGCCAGTATGTCCGCTGTCAGTTCATACGGAATGTTGAGAGACGCGATACTGAGAATTCTATAAAGGTTGATATTATCACGCGGGTTTATAATGACCTTTAACAGAGAAATAATATCTCGTATTTCGTCTCTGTCGTACAGTCCTCTATTACCGACAAGTTGATAGGGAATTCCGTGTTGTCTTAATCCCATGACAACAGGTTCAAGGTGATTGTTGGCACGGGCTAGCACGGCAATATCTTTAAAAGTATATGTAGGTTCAGTTCCAAGTATTTCGTATATTTTTTCGATTATGAATTCAACCTCGTCGTTATGAGTTTCGAGTTCTATTGCCTTTGGTTTAACTTGGTTCCCGACACTTTGACTAATTAGTTTTTTCGAGATTCCAAGTTTGTGTTCAAGTGTATCGGGGTTGTTTTCTTGTATAAGTTTATACGCGGGATCCAGAATATTTTGTGTTGATCTGTAGTTTTGCAAAAGGGTTATGGTGTCAGCCGATTTGTAATCTTCTCTAAACTGCATAATGTTTGAAATAGCAGCTCCCCTGAATTTATAAATTGATTGCGAGTCGTCTCCGACTGCTAATAAACTTCGGTTTTTATATTTAGAGTGTTTTTCTGTATTGTCTGGTGGGAATAGAATTTTGACCAGCTCATACTGAGCGTAGTTTGTGTCTTGAAATTCGTCTACCAGGATGTATTTGAATTGTTCTTTGTACTTGTTGAGTATTATTTCTCTTGTTTTTAGTAGTTTTATAGTCCATGTTATAAGGTCGCCAAAATCCATTTTTGAGTTTTGGAGTTTTAGTTCGTCATATTTTTCGTATATGTGAAGGAGTTCTTTGTATCTTAATTTTTCTTCTTTATCCCCTTTATACTTTTCGACGAAATCTCTGTATTCAACAGGTGTTATATTTTCGTCCTGTAATCTTGAGATGAATTTCAAAGCTGCGGATATAAATTTGGTGGGGTTTCCCAGTGGCCTGAAATAATCAAGGTCTAATTTAAATAGATTTTTCCTAAGAAGGAGCCATTGTTCGGGGTATGCCAGAACTTTATAAGAAGGGTCAATACCTATTTCCAAGCCCTCGGCGCGCAGAAGTCTATCGGCGAATGAGTGAAAAGTTGATATCCAAGGTTCTACGTACCCAAGAGGCATTATATCCCCAACGCGCTCCTCCATTTCTTGAGATGCCTTATCTGTGAACGTTAAAGCCAGAATTTCTTCAGGGGATGCTTTTTTGTTTTGTATAAGGTGGCGGATTCTTTCTGTTATGACCCGCGTTTTTCCTGTACCAGCTCCTGCGATGACTAGCAAGGGGCCTGTTTTATGTTGGACAGCTTTTTGCTGATTTTCGTTTAGGTTTATTTTAGGCTGCATTGCTTTTGTATTATAGAGCATCTTTGTCTATTTTTTGTGGAGTGTGTTTGCAGGGAAGGTGCTTCCGAAGTAGAATCTGTATATCTTATCAACAAAGGAGGTAAAGAAGATGTGGGGCATCATTATTGCCGGGGCCTGTGCACTCGGGTTCATGATTTGGGCCGGAGCCTTGCTCCGGATTAAAATATCATGAACCAAGCTCCCCTTAACTAGAAACTGCAGAACATCGCAGGAGTAGGGTTAGGGGGAGCTCAAACAACTCAAATCACTCAATCAGGTTATTTTGTTCATTCAGCTTATTCTGCTCGCCCTGACCGAGATTTTGGACACTATCTATTTTTGTAAACAGCTTTACGAACTTACTCTTTACATGGTCCATTGATTTAAACGCGTTTGATACATGTCTTTCTAAAACGCCCAGATCTTCTTCGAATTTACCTGCTTCCTGTTTGATCCCTTTGAGTGCTCTTAAAACATCGTCCGCGTGTTTTTGAAGCTCTCTTTGCTGGTAAAAAGTTGCTAAGTTTCTTAAGAACAAGACCAGTGTGTTTGGAGACGCCATAAATACTTTTTTCTCTCTTGCGTATTCAGTAACTTTGGGTGAGTTAACAGCCAGTTCATAGTAGACGTTTTCGGAAGGAATGTACATTATTGCCTGATCTCCCGTTCCTTCTTCGGGAAGAATGTACTTGGAGGCTATTTCATCAATCCTTTTTTTAACATCAGACACAAAAGTTTTTTTAAATTTGTCCCTATCTTCTTGTTTTTCAGCGGTGAGCATTGCCTGGAAGTTTTCCATCGGGAACTTAGAGTCTATGGGTATGATTTCCTCATCAATGTAGACGACAGCGTCGCAGACACTTCCGTCTTTGAATCTGTATTGTGTAGAAAAGAAGTCTTTGGGGATGTAATTTTCTAAAATATCGTATAAAAGCTGTTCACCTAAACCACCCCGCAACTTAGGGGATTTTAAAATATTACTAAGATCTTTAATGTCTTTTCCGAATTCCTGAATTCCCCCGATTTGCTCTTTCATACTGCTAATTACTTTTTGAGCCTCGTCCAGTCTTTCCCATACCATTTTAGTTTGCGCGTTCATGGCTTGTCTTTGGGATTTAAGTTGTTCTTCTAAGGATTGTCTTTGGTCTGTCAGTTTTGAATCAAGTGTTTTTGAGCTTGTATCTACGGATGCTTTCATATCCTTTAACCACTCCATCAGCACCTTGTTGTCGTCAGAGTTCAGATCCTTTTTAAGTAGTTTGAGCTGGCTAGACAAATACAGCGCTGTGAATAGTATTAAGGCCGCGATTATAACTATAAATATTGGATCCATGTAAAGAGTATATATAAATCCCGGTTTGTATACAAAAGTTTATGATTTTGGTAAATTTGAAACAATGATCCCCGTTATTATAATAAATTCCTTGTCTCTATCTTTCCGAGGAAATGTATAACTTTTTGTATTCAGTAATCATAGTAAATATAGTGCTATGGGTGTGTGTGCTGCTTGTTTTACTTTTTGTGCCCCCTAATACTTTTATAAATATATTTGTCTTTCTGTTTTTGGCGATGCTTGCTATTGGCGTTACCGCCTCTTTATCGATCTTTAAATTTAGAACTTCAAAACAACAATGGTCTGGGCCGCGGTTGCTTTTTAGAAAGAGTCTTAGATGGGGTATTTTTGTTGGTTTTTTTGTTGCGGGAACATTGGGATTTAAAGCTTTTGATCTTATAAATCCACTAAATTATGGTCTTTTTATGCTTATAAATTTGGGTATATATTTTTGGCTTAGGAGTATCAGGTAAAAATGCTTATAGATTCTCATTGTCATATTCCACATAAAAAGTACGAAATGCCTCCCGACCAGATTATAAAGGAAGCGAATTTGGCCGGTGTTGAAAAAATGATAAGTATCGGTACTTCTATTAAGGATAATGAAGATGTGATTTCATTGTCAGATAAATATGCCTGTGTATTTCACACAGTTGGTATTTATCCACACGATGACTTGGACCACGAGGTCCCTGATTTAAAGGAAATTCTTATTAAGCAGATAAATAAATCCGGCAAAGCTGTGGGTATAGGAGAGTGCGGCATAGACGTAACAAACTGGAAGGGAGGCCGTTCTCTTGAAGACCAAGAGGCTTTATTTGAAATGCAGATTAAATTGGCAAAAGAGTATAGGCTTCCTTTAGTTATCCACAACAGAAACGGTGATGCCCCCGTTTTCAAGCTTCTTAATGATACAGGGGTGGAATGGCTCAGAGGTGTTTCGCATTGTTTTTCTTCAAGCTGGGAAACTGCTGAGAAGTTTTTAGACTTAGGGTTTTATCTTTCATTTTCCGGAAATACTACTTACCCCTCTGCAAAATCGCTTCGGGAAGTAGTCAAAAAAGTGCCTTTGGAAATGTTTATATTAGAGACGGATTCACCTTATTTGCCTCCGCAGGAGCATCGCGGCAAAATTAACTATCCAAAATATGTTAAAATTGTCGCTGAAGAAGTGGCTCAGGTAAAGCAAAAATCCCTAGAGGAAATTGAGAAGTTCTCGTATGAGAACACCTGCAGACTTTTTAATTTACTATGATGAAAAGTTTCGTAGAAAAAAACGATAGGTTTGTCCAGAGATTCTTTGAAATATCTTTGGGGCTATCAACATGGGCGTTGTTAACGTCTCCTTTATGGCTCGGGTTTTTATATCCCGAGGCTGTTGTTTACATGCTGACCTTTTTAACAGTGTACTGGTCTTATCTTGCGTTTAGACACACGTATGGGCTGGTAATAGGCTATAATAAGCATAAGAGTGAGCTTAAAATTGATTGGCTTTCGGAATGTAAAAAGTTGGATTTCTCCGAACTCCCCGATAAGAAAACCCTTCCCCCGAGTTTGGAGGATGTTAGACATTTAATCTTGGTTCCTTTAGTAGCGGAGCCGGAAGGTGTCATTAGGGATACTATGGGCGGAATTCTCCGTCAGACCTTTTCTAAAAAACAAATTGTTGTAGCGTTTACTATAGAAGAAAGGGGTGTTGACAAGGTCAAGTCGGCTGTTGAAAAAGTAATGGGAGAGTGTGGCCACGAATTCCATGATTATATGATATATGTCCATCCTGCCGGTATTCCCGGAGAGGCAGTTGGTGTGGCAGCCGCCAACAGAACTTGGGGATCTAAAAACGCTGTGGTGGACCTTGAAAAGAAGGGTGAAAATATTAGGAATTATATTTACAGTTCAATTGACGGAGACCACATAATCCATCCACAATATATATCCAGGCTTACACATTTGTATCTATCATCTGATAACAGAGATAATCATTACTACTCAACGGCAGTTCCTCTTTTTGACAATAACCTATGGAGGGTTCCTCTCATGATGAGAATTGAGGCAAGCGCTGTTACGATGGGTGTTTTATCGGATTGGATTGTTACTAAAAAAACCTTAAAAGATACGTTTTCTGCTTTTTCTATTTCGCTTAAAACACTGATAGAAGCCGATTACTGGGATGTGACCTTGGGAGTTGATGACACAATTTTCTATTGGAGGGCATTTTTCGCCAAAGGAGGAAAATTCGACGGTCTTCCCCATTTTATACCTTATTCCGCGGATGCTGTTGAGGGAAGAAGTTATTGGGAGTCGCATAAGAGTTTGTATAAACAGCTTTTAAGATGGGGGTGGGGAGTCATAGACTTTCCGCTATCGATGAAGGGGTTTCTTAAGGATAAGAGGGTTGCGTTTTCAAAGAAAATGGGCTGGTTTATCAAGCACATCCAAAAAAGAGTTGTCTTTGTGAATATAGTGTTTCTTATAACCTTTGGCTTCGGGCTTGTAACTGTGGTAAATCCATTAGTTAAACAATCCAATTTTGCGTATAGTCTTCCGGATATTATGAGTACCATACTTACAGTAACATTAATATTTCTTATTCCTGGCACCATATATAGGTTCAAATTGTCCGGGCCGATACCTAAGGAATTTCCGTGGTGGAAAAAACTGCTAGTATATCTGGAGGGACCTTTAATAATTCTTAATTTGTTGACTTTCTCTTTTATTCCAACTATTGAGGCCCAAACGAGATTGCTCCTTGGAAAGAAGAAGGATGATTTGTATTTTACTCCTAAGGTAAGATGATTAATTGGCAGAGAACAACATATAGACTAAAAAATAGACTTAAAAAAACTTGGCAGAGTCTTGTTGAAAGTATTAAGAACAAACTGGTTTCCTACTCACTGATAAATCTCGCTATTATTCTGTTTCAATATATTTATCTGGATTTACGGTTTGAGTATATTAACGATGTGATTCCCCTCTGGTATACAAAAATGTGGGGGTCTTACCAGCTTGCACCTAAAGATAATATTTACATAATACCGCTAGTTTCCATAGTTATTACTTTGCTGGGCTTAATGATTCTGGTATTGCTGAATAAATATTTTGTGAGATATCTTCACTTTGTTATTACGTCCATAGCTGTGATGACAAACAGTTTGCTTACGTATTCACTTTTGCGGATTGTTTTCAAAGCATCTGTGCCCTTCCCTCCTTTGGTAGCCCCGCAATATTTGAGTTTAGTAGTGCCGTTTCTTGTTGGGTTTATAGCGTGTATTAATTTGCTGCCGAAGTTTGTGGATTTGGCTAGAGATTTAAGACTTGTAACCATTCCGAGTCTACATAGCCATCCGGCCATGCTTCTTCAAAGTCCTTCGGCGAGAGGAGGAGGGGTTTTTTATGGGCTGTTATTCCTGGTACTATCAATCATTTTTGCTGGATTTCATAAGATATACCTTGGGTTTTATCTGGCGATTTTGATGCTTGTGATATTGTCCCTGGTTGATGACTATCAGAATACTCATCCGAGAACAGAATTTAGACTTATAGAGTCTCCTGTACTAAGACTGCTCTTTTTGTTTTCGGTAGTTTCCTTGGTTGTGCTTTCCGGGATTAACTTTGAGTCTATTGGCGTTTTTTCCGGAGCTATAGGTACATTTGGGGGGCTGCTATCTCTGGTTATTACAGCTGTATGGATAGTATGGGTGCTGAACGTTCTGTCGTGGTCGAACGGAATCGATGGCCAATATTGCGGTATTGTAAGTATAGCCTCTCTCATCATCGCGATATTAGCTTTAAGGTTTGATCCGCTTGAACCTGTTCATAAACAGGTTGCTGTAATGGCTGCTCTAAGCGCAGGGATTTCGCTTGGATTCGCGAAGCTTACGTGGCACCCGTCGAGGATTATGTGGGGTTTTGGTGCAACACTTGCAGGGTTAGTTATTTCAACATTGTCTATTTTGGTTAGCACTAAGATTGTGACCTCTATATTGATCATACTGGTCCCCCTTATTGATGCTGTGGTAACTGTATTTAGAAGGCTGTTACAGGGAAGAAGTCCCTTTGAGGGAGATAAAGGTCATTTACATCATATACTCATGGAAAAGGGTTGGAGTGTCGGCGGTATTGCGCTGTTTTATTGGGTGTCAACTGCTCTGTTCGGTTTTATAGGTCTTATTTCTGCAGACAGATACGCAGCTCAAGTGGCGCTGCTTATGGCAGGTGTGGTAGCCTTTTTTATCATTCTTCTTAATGTGCAGTTTTATAAAAAGAAATAATTTAACCAGTTAATCTTCTATTAATGTTTTATATCTGAAAATCTAATATAGTTTATTAATGAGGTTACTTTTTATCGATAGTACTAATAGCTTAGAGGAACTGCAAAACGATGTTGAGGAAAATTATATTGTCGATAAAGCCTGTAGTGGCGATGAAGGAATATTCATGTTTCAAGTTAATGATTACGATGCTGTAGTTATAGACTATTGTTTATCTGATATTAAAAGTGAAGAAACTTGTGAGGCTGCGCGAGCTTCGGGTGTGAAGACGCCTCTTCTTGTTCTCACCAATCAGGATGATCCAAAGGGACGCGCAGATTTGCTTGATGCTGGTGCAGACGTGTGTTTATCAAAGCCGGTAAACTCAGAAGAACTGGAAGCCAATATTCGGGCTCTTGTGAGGAGAAACCGTTCGAGTGACTTGAGTAGTAGAATACAAAGTGGAGAGTTTGAGCTGGACATGAGAAACAGACAGGTCAAGGTTAAGGGCTGTTTAGTTCCCTTAAGGAGAAAAGAGTATGAATTACTTGAGTATCTCGCTATAAATGCCGGCAGAATAGTGTCCAAAGAGGAAATATTAGAGCACGTTTGGGAAGGCGGTATTTTTGTCTTTTCGAACACAGTAGAAGTTCATATTAGGAATCTACGTGATAAAATAGAAAAGGTCAGCAAAACGGTTTTAATTGAGACCGTTAGAGGTTTTGGTTATAGGATAAAAAAATAAAAATGATTAGTACTCTTTATCAGATTATTCGTACTGCTCGTGTTAGACAATGGTTGAAAAACTTTAGTCTATTTGCAGCACCTGTGTTTTCGGGGCTCTTGTTTTCTGGAGATACTTTTACATTGTCACTAAAGGCATTCTTTGCCTTCTGTGCGGTTTCATCAGGGTCATATTTTGTTAATGATATTGTTGATGTCCCTAAAGATCAGCTTCATCCAATAAAGAAGAATCGTCCGATTGCATCCGGGAAATTGTCTATAAAACTGGCTAAGACAATCGCAGTGCTCTTACTGGCGGGTTCTCTTGCATATTCATATTGTTGCGTTGGAAGGTATTTTTTCTTTGCGCTATTGTCGTATCTCCTTATGCAGCTGGCCTACTCCTATTACTTTAGAAATGTCATCATCTTGGATTCGTTAGTAGTTGCTACAGGTTTTGTCATTAGAGTGTTTGCGGGGGCATTCGCCTCAAATACATCGGTATCCTCTTGGCTTGCTTTGACTACAATAGGAATTTCTATGTTGTTGGCATTTGGGAAGAGGAGGTCAGAAAAAACCCTATTACAGAAATATTATGGAGAGGATATTGAGAGGGATACAAGAAAAACCCTGCGTCATTACCCGGATAGTTTGCTGGACAGTATGATATCAATGTCGGCGACTTATGCGATAATCACATATTCGCTTTTTACTTTTCATGTGTCCCCGAGATTATCGTCGAAAATAATAATAGGGTTTTTGCCGTCTGTTCTGCGGAATCCAAAAATTATGATGATAACCATACCTCTGGTTATTTACGGAGTTGCTCGATATCTATATATTATCTACGAAAAAAAGGAGGGCGAATCTCCTGAGCGACTATTTCTATCGGACAAACCCATGCTTTCCGTTGTGTCTTTGTGGGCAGTATTTACACTTCTGATTATGTACGTTCTTCCCTTATTCACTTAGGCCTTCTTCCGCCGAGTTTTCTGTGGAGTTTTCTATTGCTTCCTTTACAATCCTTTCGTACTCTAATCTTTTTTGATCTAGTTTTTCACTATTCTCTCTAAGGATTCTTTCTCTCGGTAGTTGTACAGCTGGTCTTTTGTCCTGGTCTGAAAGAACCGAGCTTCGGCTATCCAGCTTTGTGTATGTTACAGCCCAAAAGGGCAATATTAATAAGCCTAATAAAATAATGAACAAGAACGAGTTTGATAATACACTAACTAGCCTCTCATGCATTTTCAGCTTCTCCTTCTGTTTCTAAATAATCACTCCAGTCCATATCAAGTTCGGGGTCTTTTCTTTTAACTATCTTAACTTCATGTTCTACATCTAAAATTAGCAGCACAGTGGAGAGTACTGTCAAAAGGAATGATACAGTAAAAACCCACCTATAAATTAAGCCGTATACGGCCATTATCCCGGCGATAATCGTCAATAGATATGTATACGACATCCAGATCGCGCCCTGAGTGTAGAGATCATAAGAACTTTGAATTAGAGAGGACATCCTGTATGAAAACACTTTTGCTGTGGTACTTGGAGAAATATGTGTGTCATGAAAGACAAGTGATTTTATGAGCACAAAAGATAATCCTAACACAAGTATAGAGACCATCGCGAACATCGAATATGAATTGATTAAGATGTAATCGTCAGGATTTGAGAAAGTGAACCCCCCCGCTTGGAGGGAAATATTAGCCCCCACGTATTTGCTCACAAGGACAAGAGAGATAATCCTTGTGGCTAAAAGGAGCAACGCGGGAATGATAGCTTGATCTATTAGTTTTATTAAAATTTTAGAGAACATGGTCAGGTTTGATATTATAATAATACCATGACCACAACAGCGTCAATGAATAAGAGCGATCCTCTAAGGAGAATATACCTTTACATATATTCAATGCTTTTGTTTTTTTCTCCTTTGGTTTATGTGAACAACACAAATGAGCTATATGAATTTCCCAAGATGTTCTTTGTTTATGTTTTAGGTGCAATAGTTGCAGCGATTTTCGTAATAGAAAGATTGTTTAGCGGCCGAGAAATCAAGAGGCCGAATTATATTGTTTTGTTAATTCTTTTGACTGCGGGAATATCCACGCTATTCTCATCTCACAGTTATACTTCTTTATGGGGATACTATACAAGGTTTAACAGCGGTTTAGTTTCGTTAATTACGTATGTGGGGTTGTATTTTGTAGCAATAAATGTGTTTGAACCTAAAGATTACAGATTACTGTTTAGATTTGTTGCGTTTTCTACACTGATGGTTAGTGTGTACGGAATCGCACAAAATTTTATTGGTGTCGTGAGAGTCTATTCAACTATTGGACAGCCCAACTGGCTTGCTCAATATTTAGTGATGGTACTGCCGATTCTTGTGTATGAGTATCTTGGCGGAAAAAAAAGGATGAACCTGTGGCTGTTTACTTATTTAATGAGCTATTTGTGTTTGTGGTTCACGTATTCTCTGTCGGGTTTGATTGGTTTTGCAGTGTCATCTCTAGTTTTGGTTGTTCTTTTTTATAAAGATCTAGATAAGGAGAAAATTAATAGACTGGCAATGTTAGGTGTGATTACTGTGGCAGTTTCACTGCTGTTTCCGGGGATTTTTAAAGATAAACTCATTGACATTAATCAGGATGTATCTAAGTTAAGGTTTAGTTTTGTTCCACATGTGTATGCGTTGGGAGATGGCAATAAGGTATCAGACCCGGGGTATATCCGGTTTGGATTATGGCGGGGTTCGCTGGATGTTATACGGTCGTCTTTTAAGGTTTTTAGCATAGGTTCAGGATTAGGTACTTTTCCGTATGTGTTTCAGGATTACAGGCCACTGAGTTTGAATTACTCTTCAGAATGGGATTTTGTTTTTAATAAACCGCATAACTATTATTTGGAACTCTGGATTGAAACCGGGATTGTAGGTTTGCTGGCATATTTAATTTTTCTATTTGGTTTGTTTAAAAGAGTTCCCAAACCGTTTATACCTGTGTTAATGGCTTTTGTTGTAACTAACTTTTTTGGCTGGCCGACTGTGGTAACAAACGTTTTGTTTTGGGTTCTGGTTGCGCCATTAGGATATGAAAGAGACAAAAAGTAGATTAGTAAACAGTATTAAATATACCGGTTTTTTTGGAATAATTGTAGTTTTGTTTATCTATTTGCAGATGCTATTTAGGATTTATTATGCGGATGTGTGTTTTGAGAATGCTGTCAGATCAATAGATAGGGGGGAATATGATATCGCGGTTGTGTATGTGAACCAAGCCATCAAAAGCAATTCGGAAGAGCCGAATTATCTTAGATTGAAGGCCAAAGCACTTATTCTAATTTCTACGGACGCAACTGGGGATGAATCATATGAGTATAAAACTGTGGCGCTAGATTCTCTTAGAAAGGCGTATGAATTAAATCCCAATAATCTGGTTACGATAAGAAATTCTGTGCCGTTGTACTATTATCTGTCTGTTCATGACTACTCACTTCCTCCTAGTGTTGATAATTTAGATGATAGGTTTATCAGGTATGCCGCTGATTTCTTTGAGACTGTGAAAGAGAGATATTCTCATGATGTAGGTGTCATAACTCTTATAGCCAAATATGAAAATAGATTAGGTTTATATGAAGAGTACAATGACAGTGTTTCCTTGGTGGAGAAGCTTCGCCCGGACCTCCTGGACTGGCATACGAACTTTAATTGATTATTCCGATATGTCGACATAAGTTTTGTATACCCACCCCTGTGTGTTTTCGTCTATTTTTATTTTGACCCACTCTTGTGCCTCTTCAATAAGTGCATAAGTACTCCCTACGTTAACTGTAGTAACTTCAGCGCCCGAAAGGCTGGGTGTATCGCGAACTCTTAACCATCCTGTTGCGGTTGGTTTTATGGTTACGTTTTTCCCGGCGGAAATCTCGGCTCCCATTATGGTTTCTAAAGCTTGTTTTGCTTCCGGTGTAAGGCCTTCGCCATCGGCTTTTCTTCCAAGATAGGCTCCCTTTGCGGAACCAGAAGCTATACTTAGAACAGTCTCGTTGGATACGAGAACTCCTTCTTGATCATATATATTGCCTCTATAATCCAGGAAGTAGTCGAAAAGAAGTTCTTTACTCACACCTATTCCTTTCAAATCAATTCCTCTTGTCCTGTTCCAGTGGACTACCGCCTTAGCCCAGGTTTGAGTGTCTACTACGATTAGCGGATTGTCGGAGGACAGCTCGTAAAGGTTCGGGGAATCTTCAAACGAACTTACCTTCGCGGGAACTGGCGCCGGAAAAAGCTTAACTGTAATATTTAGTGTGTATCCTGACTTAACGTTGATTCTGGCTTCTTGTGATTCAAAACCCTCCTCTTCAATTCTTAGGTCATAGTCTCCTTCCGTTAAATTATTTGCCAAAAAGGGAGTTTTTCCGACCTCATTTCCATCTATATAAACCGAAGCTCCGGAGGGCTCCGAAACTATCCGAAGGATGTTGTTTGAACTGTCTTCCTCAAACCAAAATTCGTTTCCCGCTGAAAAATAATCCGAAACTCCTAAATCTCTATTTATTCCCACATGGTGAAGATATGTGTTTGTGTTAGGCAGAAAGGTTAAAGATGTTTGGTATGATCTGTTTTCGTGTTTAATTTCTATAGTGTTTTCTCCGGGGGTAATTTCTTGAGATCTGTACGGAGTGTTGCCCACCATTTCTCCATTGATGTAAACCTCTCCCGATCCATATCCAGACTCTATGTTAACACTAGATTTTCCTTTAAGATTGCCTAAATTACGGAGGATCTCGCCCCCGAAATAAACTATAAGTCCAACACCTACTATTCCCAGCACGTACACAACTGGAGTCGGCAAGCCTTTTTTCTTGTTTTGAAGAGTAGAAATAGACATTTATATATTCGGATTTGGGCAGTCCACCTGCTACTTAAATTATCATGTTAATGTTAAAATATCAATGCTAAATTGAAGTTTGCATACTTTTTTTGGCCCGGTAGCCAAGTGGTAAGGCGGAGGTCTGCAAAACCTCTATGCGCGGGTTCGATTCCCACCCGGGCCTCCATAAATTGGCCGTGATCCAAAGGACCGCGGGAAATTTATGGAATGCGGGAATCGAATACTTTATGAAGACACAAGAACTAGTACAAAAATACATATCATTCTTTGAAGAAAAGGGACATAAACAACTCCCTAATGTATCTTTGGTACCCGAAGGAGATTCGACACTTTTGTTTGTTAACTCGGGAATGTTTCCGCTGGTACCTTATTTAATGGGAGAAAAACACCCGCTTGGAACCCGTTTAGTAAACATACAAAGGTCGGTAAGATTTGAAGATTTAGGAGAGATAGGAGACCCAAGACACACTATAGCGTTTCACATGATGGGAAATTGGAGTTTAGGAGATTATTTCAAAAAAGAGCAGTTAAACTGGTTTTATGAATTCTTAATAGAAAGCTTAGGTCTGGATCCGCAAAAAATATATCCATCTGTTTTTACCGGAGATGAAGATGCCCCAAAAGATAGAGAATCAATAGAAATATTAAAAGAGATATTTTCCCGTTACGGGATTGAAGCAAAACTTGGTGAGAGGATATTTGAATATGGTAAGAAGTCAAACTGGTGGCAAAGAGGAGATGCTGTTGGAGAATTAGGTGGCCCGGACAGCGAAGCTTTTTATTATATCGGCGAAGAAGGAAAACCGGAATCAGATCCAGAAGGCGATGAGGGCAACTTTTTGGAAATTGGCAATTCGGTGTTTCTTCAATACAAAAAAACTGAGAATGGCTGGGAAGAACTCCCTCAGAAAAACGTAGACTTTGGTGGGGGCTTAGAAAGAATGGCGATGGTTCTACAAAACAAAAAAGATATTTTCGAGACGGACAATTTCTGGCCAATTATAGAAAAAATACAGGAGATTTCAGGCAAAGACTATTATGAAAGCGAAGAAGTCAAAAAGAGCATGAGAATAATAGCGGACCATAGTAGAGCGTGTGTGTTTTTGGCAATGGATGGGGTTTCACCCAGCAAGAAAGAGCGGGGTTATGTTTTAAGGAGGTTGCTAAGGAGAATTGTTAGACTTAGCCGGCTACTTGGTATCCAAGGGGATATTTCAGTAGAGCTTGTGGGTACTGTATGCGAAATGTTTAGATGGTTATATTCGGATCTTCCTAGTAAAAGGGGGGAGATAGAGGCTCTTTTCAAAGATGAGGAGAGAAGAGCTAAGAATTTATTGGCACGTGTGAGTAAAAAGGTTAGGCCATTTACGGAAAAACCAGAAAAGGAACAGATGGCAATAATATTCGAAAATGGTAACGAATTAGTACAATCGGGATTTGTATCTGCTGAAATAATGTCAGCAGGTTGGGCAAAATTGGGATTTGATTTTCATCAGTCAGATGGCTATGCTTTAGAAGATTTTTTTGAAGATTTAGAGATTGCAAAAAAAACTAAAAGTTTAGATGTAGATATTCCTGAAGTGTGCCGAATAGCATATAAATTGGATGAAGAACATAAACAAAAATCTCGCGAGGGTGCTGAACAAAAATTCAAAGGAGGCCTTGCAGACCAAAGCGAACAAGTAGTCAAATACCACACAGCAACACATTTGTTGCAGGAAGCGTTACGAAGAGTGTTAGGAGACCACGTTAGACAAATAGGCAGCAACATTACAGGTGAGAGACTTAGATTTGATTTCGCTCATGACAAGAAATTAACCCAAGACGAATTAGAAAGAGTAACCGAACTTGTAAATTCAACAATTAAAAAGGGTCTGCCGGTTAAATTTGAAATACTCCCAAAAGAAGAAGCACAAAAAATAGGAGCATTGTATTTAGAAAATGAACAATACCCCGAAACCGTGAAGGTTTATTACACAGGCGAATCACTTGAGGATGCCTTTTCAAAAGAGTTTTGCGGCGGGCCGCATGTGGAGAATACGGCAGAGCTTGAGCCCCTTGAGCTGTATAAGCAGGAGAGGATTGGGGAGGGGAAGTTGAGGGTTTACGGGAGGTTTTAGGTTGGTTTGAGTTTGTATCCGAGTATACCCTAATGAAATAGGAGTATATGTTCGTGGATATAGTATAATCGACGCGAGAATTCCTTAAGGAAGTACTAAAATGAGCGATAACCTGTGGGATATTACAGATAAACCTCATACGAAAACGAAGCTTGAGATATTGCACAAAGTTTTTGACGTTTGGCTAACCATATGGAACGCCCCTAAGCAAAACTGGGTTTCAAAAGAGTGGTATGTGATAGATCTTTTTGCCGGCAGAGGTTTGTACACACGCAATAGGGAGCTTGTCAGTGGATCTCCGCTTATTTTTTTGGAGGAGATTTTGAAAAAAGCGGATAAGTTGATTGAAAACACTATTAAACTGAAGCTATTTTATGTTGAGTGTGATAACCAAAATTACGAAGGATTAGTAGATAATGTAAACATGTACATTGAGAAGCATCCTAAATTGAGGGATGTAGCCACGATCCTTTTTTACAAAGATGACTGTAACAAGATAATCGATAAAATTATTCCTGAGATGAAAAACAATACAAAAAATCCGATGTTTGTTTTTATAGATCCCTATGGATTGCACATTAATAAGCTAACAATTGAGAAACTTGCCAATATGAAAAATCCCAAAGATATAATACTTAACTATATGCTAGAGGGTGTTAGGAGAGTTTGGGGGGTAGCTAGCAAAAAGGTTCGTAAAAAGAAGCTTTCTGTCACAGAGATGAGCACTATAAAAAAGTTTGAAGATTATTTCGGGTCTGAAGTGGAAGATATACCACCGGGGGATTTGGATATGTTGAAGTATTACTGTAGAACGTTAACAGAAGAAGGTCTTAGGGTTGTACGATACGAAATGCGCCACCCGATAATTAACGATTCATTGTATTACTTGCTGTTTGCAGCCAAGAACGCCAATATTACAGGTATAGTTAGAAAGATATACTTAAGGGAGAGGAAAAATGATTCGGGACAAAGTCCTTTACCTGGGTTCGATCCAATAGTTACACTTATTCCCAATGGGTAGGGTTATATTTTCGGGTATTGTTTGGTATAGTATATATACAGAATCATGACGACGTTTAGTCAAAAAAGATTCTTTATGAATAAAAATATTGGTTCGATAAAAAGAAAAACACTCCTATACAAATCAAAGGTAGATTACGGAGGTTGGACTATAAATCACATTGTTGGATGTACACACGGCTGCCGATTTCCCTGTTATGCGTTTATGATGGCTAAAAGGTTTGGGTGGGTTAAAGATTACAATGACTGGAGAACTCCCAAACTAGTTTCTAATGCCCTTGAGTTATTAGAGAAAGAATTGGAAAATCTCAAAGAGGAGGTATCCGTCGTTCACTTGTGTTTCATGACTGATCCCTTTATGTACGATGATACGAAAAACATCTTGATACCGGAGGTAAAGGAAATGACATTGAAAATTATTAAGAAGCTGAATGACGAGGGAATTCGTGTGACGACACTTACGAAGGGATTATATCCGGAAGAAATATTAGAGTCTCCTTATTCTATCGATAATGAGTATGGGATTACGTTAGTATCTTTGAATAATGCGTTTAAGGAACGATTTGAGCCATTTTCATCTTCCTATGATGAGAGGTTACTTTCACTGAAAAGACTTTCCGACGTAGGTAGAAAAACATGGATTAGTATGGAGCCTTATCCAACACCTAATATTGATGCAACGGCGGAAAATATTGAGTACCTGCTCGATAAAATATCTTTTGTAGATAAGATTATTTTTGGAAAGCTTAATTACAATGTCGGTTCCTCAAAATATTCAGGTAATGATGTTTTTTATAGAACTGTTGCTGGAAAGATAGTTGACTTTTGTGATGCTCGTGATATTCAGTATCATATAAAAACGGGAACCCCATTGAGTGAAAAAAGCACCGTAAAAATTCTCCAACATGTTGGTGTGAATAAGTAAGAAAACAGTGTTGATAACAGTAATCTCATCTTCTTTCTCAAAGGAGTTTTCGATGTGCGGTTGGAGAGTTGGTTATTCTTATCTGCCGGATGAGCTTTATAACGATATGTTTCATCTCCAGCGCTCATTTAATAGCGTGGCAGCCGCTATTTCGCAAAAAGCAGCAGAGATTAGTCTTAAAAACCCTGTTGTGAAAGAGAAAGTAAAGGAAGAGATAGAAAGAATTAGAAAAACCAGAGATTATGTAGTGGATAAAGTTAGAAATATGGGGAGCGGGTTATCGTGTTTTATGCCGGAAGCGTGCCCATACTTGTATGTAAAGTATCAAAGGGACATCTCAAGTTACGATTTGTGCGAGGATATTATTTTAAAATGTAGCGTTGTGGTATCTCCCGGAAGAGGTAATGGGAGTATTGGTGAGGGACATTTTTGTATCACTTACGCAGATTCTATAGATGTTGTAAAAGAGGGTATGAAACGACTCGAGGAATATTTCAAGACTAATTAGGTTTATAGATTTTTATTCTTGTGTAGATTGAACATGAAAGTATCTTATGCGATGTAAAACCCAAACAAAACACGAAAAATATAGTAAAATAAACTCATGAACCTCAAAAAGATCAAAACCATACAAATCACACCCGCAACACCATTTGATTTCGATTCCACATTCCATAAACCCGATCATTTCACATCAGGTGACAATGAATGGGAACCTGGTATTCGCTGGCAGACATGGAATTGGGAGGGCATAAATTTAGGTCTAAAGTTCATAAACAAGGGTGAAGTTAACTCACCCAAAATAGACGTAGAAGTGTATTCCAAAGAGGATTTAGATGCCCGTTTTATTAAATCTCTTACAGAAGAAATTAAATACAGATACAACTTGGAGCTTGATCTAAAAGACTTCTACAAAACATTCAAAACCGACAAAGTGCTCAGTCCTATTATTAAAAAGTGGAAGGGCATGAGGCCGGGCCACCCCAGTTCGCTTTATGAATATCTGATCATCGGAATAGTTCTCCAAAACGCTACAGTCAAAAGATCTGTTCAGATGTTTACGGCTCTTCTTGAAAATTACGGAACACTGCTTAAATTTAACGGGAAAAAACTCTGGTGCTTTTGGGAACCCGGTGGTCTTAAAAATGTAACCGAAGAAGATTTGCGCGCTTTAAAGGTTGGATATAGAGCAAAATCAATAAAAAGAATAGATGACCAATTCGTAAACGGAATACTCAGCGAAGCTGAACTTAGGAAAAAAGACAGGGAAACCCAGATGAAAGAACTATTGAGTCTTTATGGTGTTGGTCCCGCTACAGTTTGGTATCTGCTTTTTGATGTCTTTCATCATTGGGACTTTTTTAATCACGTTTCGCCTTGGGAGCAGAAGATTTATTCAAAGTTATTTTTTGATCAGGATCCGGAAAACCCTGTGCCTGTCGAAAAACTCCTGAAGCATTTTGAAAAGTATGGTAAGTACAAGCAGTTGGCTGTTCACTACATTTGGGAGGATTTGTGGTGGAAGAGAAAAAATGAGCATATTCCCTGGCTTGAGAAGTTGATTAGGATTTAGATCGATTAGCTATACTATTGATTTGCTATTGATTTGCCTAACTCCCTACTCATTCCCAATAACCTTCTGCTAAAATATTGATATGCCCAATGAGGAAAATCCTATCAGAGATATGCCACGGACTTCTCCTGAAGAACCAGTAAGGACAATACGTCCCGAAAGGGGCAGAATAGCGGAGGCGGCGCTTAATCTGGTGGAAAGACCAAACGAAGGTGCATTAGTACTAGAACAGACCTTAGGACTATCCTTCGGAGACGAAAAACCCCGTGAAGTAGTGGTTAATAAAAGGGGAGCGGTTTTATTAGCCCTTACCCAATCCCAAAGGCACTTACTTGGCCCAAATCTGTTGCGCACCATGACAGGCGGGGCGGGAGCCTATGTACCCGAACTAGATCTTGTAATAATAAATGAAGCCGTAAGTGGATCAATCTCAGCGTCTTTACACGAGAATGCTCATGCTTGGACATCGAGACAAGAAGGAAAATTAAATGAGGCCCTTTCGGAGCATCGCCGTCTTAAACACCTTCTGCAAATGGATGAAGATACAGAAGAGCTTTCCGTAAATACAGGTGCTGCGTATATGTGTGTACAGGAGGGTATGGCCGACTGGATAAGAATAAATGCTCGTAGGCGGATAGATACCGGGCCAGAGGAGGAAAACAGGGAACACAGAAAATATGCTAAATGGGACATGCTAAAACTGTTGACTTCTAATCCCGATAAACAGCCGGAGTGGAGTTGGGAAATACCGGAGGGTCGTGTGGAGCAAAATGCACGAGAATCATACGAGGTTATTAAGCGGGGATTAGAAGAAGCGCAAGAAATGGCGCAAAGAGGGTCTGTGCAAGCACTTCAGGGATTTCTGGGCTATATTCAAAGATGTCAGCCGTTTCTATACCCTTTAGGATATACGTATGTACATATGTATATGGAAAAAGCTGCGGAGCAAGGTATTAATATTGAAGAAGCTTTAAAAGCAATAATTCAGAATCCTCCGGAAACGCTGGAAGAAATCATAGAATATATTGATCCTAAAAGTAAGGAGGACACACGAGCCGATTAGGTTAATAGATTATCCTTCATAGGTTACTTGGAGGCACGTGACACCGTTTTGAAGGACAGAACATCGTTTATATTCAGACCTAAATGTGCAGCTGCGTTGTTTCTGACCATAGCGAGATCCACCATACCCGGCGGGGAGGTACTTGGATAAAGTACAAAAGAATCTGTGTCGTGACTCATCATCCTATCATTGATATATTTGGCTTCTGCGATACATTTATTCTTTAGGTATACCTCAATATGAGCTCCAATCTTGCTGGTTAGAGCTCCGTATATCTTCACGTTGCCATAATTATCTATATGAACTATCTCCCCGTTTTTAATATTTAATGGAACAATTTTATCCTTGCTGATATTGTCTCCAAACTTTTTGTAGTCAACATCTAATGCTAGTGCGGTCGCTATTGCCCCATAAATTACGTGTGCGCTAAAAGTTTTGTAGGCTGGATTAGTGTTGAGTATTTTTTCGATATCTTTGGGAGGATTTTGCCCAGGGAGGTAGATAATTTTACCATCAACAATAAATGGGTATAACTTTTTGACCCGAATAAGGTATTCGAATTCAAAGTCGTTTGCAAGCCAACCAAAAATACCATTGTTAGAACCGATATAAATAATGTCTCTGTCTTTGAGTTTACAAATCAGATCGTCTTTAAATATCGGGTGCGGGGCGACATTAGTAAATATTACTGCAGGGCAAGAGAAATGTTTGGTTAAAAGTCTTGTAATAAACGCACCATGTGTAATAGACAACTCTTTAACGGAGGCTAGAGGAGCAATGTCTATCAGTTTTTTAGACATACTTTGAGCGATAGATTGCATGACGGCGTACATCTCGTTGTAGCTTACATCAGAGATATCGGATATTACTTGTATTATTCTGTGAGTTTTCATGGGAGTAGTTTATCAGGATAAATTGGAAAGTCAAAAAGTTTTTATTTCTCTTGAGACCGTTCGGAAGCTGCAATTACTAAGGAATAACCCGAGATCAAAGTTGATCAATCTCGGGTTATCGCGAAAATCCTTTTATGTGACGTGCCCGCTGTGGCGGGAACGAACTACCAGCCTCTCGCGCGTCTCTCAACGGCACTGAGAGGTACCGAGACCTCCGTACCGCCACAGAGCTGACCGCTTTTAGCGCGCATCTTCACTGTATCGCCAGAGATTTCGAGAACTTCAAAGGCTGTATCCTTCACCGAGATCGCATTATCTCCCTGCCCGAAGCGTCTATCGGCTGACCTACGTCCCCGAAGCATATAGTACGCCTGTTTGAAAGCGTTCCTTACTGTCCCTCGTTCACTCTTGGGATACACTGTATCCCCGACTTTAATAGTCATTTTTGTGCTCCTTTCTTTGTATTGACAATGACAACCAATGGAAATCCATACGTCACATAAGTGATTTTGTGGATTATAGCAAATTTAACTAGCCCGGTGCAGCTATAGGATATATTGCCGTGATATAATTACAAACATGACAAGAAAAAAAGTCATAGAGTTACTCCTGCAAAAATATAGTTTTTCAAAAGACGAAAAAAAGATTTTATTAATGCTGTGTGAAAGAAGCGCCTCTGCACCGGAGATTTTAGCTAATACAACAGTATCAAGCGGGAGAATATATAAAATTCTAGGGAAATTAGAGGAGATAGGAGTTGTTGTAAGAGAAGGTGTGAAACCGTCGATTTATTCAATGGAACCTTTTCAAGACTGTATTAACAAATTTTTGGAATTTAAGCTAAAAGAAGAAACACAATCTCAGGGAGATATTTTGAATTTGATTTCCAAAATCGATAGAAGTGCAAACGCGGAAGTTATTCAGGATACAAAAAAGAGATTCGACATGGAAATAATAAACATGAATACCTCATGCGCGTGGTTGAAGTTAATTCATAAGGATGGTGGAATTCCATGGTTTTTATACGCGTTTTTCCCTGAAGAAAGTTTTTTTAAAGTTCGAAACCATATGGTTAGACAAAGAGTCATTGGTTCATCTGCAGTAGAATTTGACTTACTTCAAAAACGCAGGAGCTATCTTGAATTGTACGAAAAAGCTGATGTAGAACATATAATGCAAACAAAGGATCTAGATAAGTACACCAAAGATCTAGAAGAGATATTTGGCAAGGATACTCCGGACTACATAAAGCAAATTAACAAAAATCTAAAATCACATAGTAAGGTAAAAATATATTTGGTGGAACATATGATCTCACCATTTTCAGTTTATATATACGATAAAGAAGTTATAATGCCTATTTTTACAAACAGGAACCAAAATAGGATGGTCAGAATGTCTGGTAATGAATTTGTAGATATCTATTTAGATTATTTTCTATCTTTTAGAAAAACGGCACAGAAAATTATGGGTTTGTAGATTCGATGATGCAGAAAACCCAAACAAAAACTTTACAGCTTCTTTCCAGATTTGCCTTGCCTCCAAATTCGCTTGGTTACTGCGGAAAAGATTCTGCTGTAGAAAAGCTAAAAAAATGTATAACTTCGGGTGTATGTGATGCGGTTGAAAAAGAAATAAGCAAATTTATTGTTTTATATCCCTATCTAAAGACCATATCAGAAATATCTAATAGGGATGTGTTTGACTATAAAGTAGTGGAGTGTTTTTGGCTTGGAAACGATCTTGTCAAGAGAGCTAAACCTAAACATTATGATTTGCTGATCAAGAACTTTTCTTCACAGGGTGTTTTGGAAAGTGTGATCGAGGATTTAAGGATAAATACACCAAAGGTGTTTCTGCCGTTCCACTTGTTTCAGGTTCTTCATATCGGTGTAGGAAAATGCAGCGGCTCGGTGCCTTTTAACATGGATTCCGTAAATAATTGCATGATTCGCTGGGGAGAAGTTGAAAAAATAACTAAGTCTCATGTTTTAGTTAATCTGTATAGTCTTACTGTCAAAAAGGGATGCTATCACATCATTAAAAAACGGGAGAAATTTAGTTTTGACCCGGAAATAATCAAAGGAGTTAAACTTGGAGATATGGTTTCAGTGCATTGGCGAGTACCAAACAAAATTCTGGAGGAAGAAGAAATAAAAAACCTGGAACATTGGTCTTGCAAAACAGTTGAGTTTATAAATTCCGGTAATTAAACTTACGCGATTTAGCGTCTCTGAATGAATAGTAGGTCAAACCTAATCCAAAAAATATCACTATAGATTGTATTAATACAGATGTATTTAAACTGTGTGTTATGAAGACGGCCGATAATACATTAGTTATTAAGGTGGAAGATACTAAAACTGAGGCAACAGTAACAGCGGAAATATACTTTAAAGCTCTGTATAAAAATGAGATGTATCCAAATAGTAATGTTGAGACTAGTACCAACCATAGAATGCTGCTCTGACCAAATTTTATAGACGCTGTCTTTGGTTCGGATAAAGTCAACACAAGCAAAATTATCGCTCCTATTCCAAATCTAAATATGGCGGTGAGATCCGGTTCCACATGTCCGAGAATTTTTTGTGCAAGTATGTATTCAAAAGCCCAGAATACAGATGATAAGAGTATCAAAAGTTCTCCTTTGGATAGCTCAAAACCAGAAAATCCGCCAACAAGTAGATTTCCAATAAATAGTATGAATACTGCGGCCAGCATGTTCTTGTTAATTTTTTCTTTAAGTATTAACCAAGAAAACAAAGCTACCCATAAAATTATTGTCTTATTAAGAATTGCCGAATTTATGGAGGGAACTAAGGCGAGTCCGTTAAAAAACAGATAGAATGGAATTCCTCCGCCTATTATTCCGATTAGGATTAGAAGCAGTATATCTTTTTTTGACAGTGATTTAATGGTTTTAACTTTTCTTGAAACAAAAATCACTAGTAATAATGGAACCAAAACGAGTGTGTTCTTCATAAGTGTATAGACAGAAGGCGGAGAAATAGCGTCAACGGCAAATTTATTTAGAAATATGGAGAACCCGGATACAAGGGCAGCGCCAAAAGCGTAGCGTAGCCCTCTAGTGTGATCTGAATATTTTGTGTTAAATTTTGTTTCAATTTCAGCGTTCATATTAATATTCTATCTTACATAGAGAGCTATGAAAAGGCAAATTAGGATAAAGTTTACAGCTGTACTATATGTAAACCAATCTATTCTCAATCCTTTTTGAGATATTTTGATTATTTCTTAAAAACTCTTCAAGTACTTCTTGAGCGGAAGTCGCTACTACTTTAGACATACCGGATTCCAGCAGTTCTTCATTTGTGACATCTAGATATTCGTTTGATTTATTGAAGTGATACCCCTGCATACAAATTGAGTAAAATTCGGTGTTTTCCACTGGAACATCATTTATTTTTAAGGACATAAGGGTTTCCTTTTCGTCGTTATAGACCGCGGTTACACCTCTGTTTGTTTGGTAGCACTCCCCTTCGCTGTTGCGGTTTTCTTTTCGCATAATATGGGAGAAAATCTTTTTAAGTTTGACCCCGCTGATACTGTATCTTGTTAGGTTATCGTCGTAGGGAAAGCAGGATAGCAAGTCCATTAAAGTGACAACGGGGCCCATTTCTTTTACCCTGATTGAACCGCTTCCGACTAGCATAATATCGCACTGAGCCGTTTCGACAAACGCATCCGCGATTAAGTTTCCTAAGGAGGTCTCAATTTCCCTTTTTGGATGTGTGAGTTTCTGCGCGAACTTGCAGATTATAGTATTGTACTTTCTGTCTACTTCCTCTTTGAACGAGGTTATATACGCTTTTAGTTTTTTATCCGGTTTTGCTAGGTCGCTGTCTATTGGGATAAGCTGCCATTTGTATTCGATAATACTATTTGTGTCATCGTCCACGGTTAGGTCGTATCTTCCGATTTGGTCGGATCCAACGCCCGCTTGAGATATTAAAATATTGTTAACTTTTTTGGGTTTTTTCAAAACTGTGTGAGAGTGGCCTCCGATAATCATATCTACTCCCCATTCCGGTTTTAGAAGTTTTGCAAGCTTTATATCTGATTCAAACCCGATATGGGTGAGTAGTATTGTTAAGTCTATGTCGTCGTTTTTGTAAGCGTTACAGATTTTACCCACTTCCCTGCTGGCCTCCTGAAGAGAAATAAAACTGCCTACAGTTTCGTCCATACTGATGGAGTCCATAACTTTCTCAGTAAGAATTCCCGTAAAGAGAATATCCATTCCGGCCTTGTTGATTATTAAGTAAGGGTTCATGAGGCGTTTGTTGTACTTTTTGATGTACAGATTGGCGTTAACGATGGGAAAGTTAGCCATTTTTTCCAGGAAGAGCAGATGAGAGAGGCCATAGTCGAACTCGTGATTGCCCAAAGCTACAACATCCGGTGCGAGGTAGTTCATGATTTCCATGGTTGAGATGCCCTTGTATTCGGAGTCGATTAACGACCCTTGCACCATATCGCCCGAGATTACGTACAAAACGTTTTCTTCCTCTTTTCTGACTTTGTTAATGTATCCGGACAGCAAGGCCAGACCCCCAATTAACTTTCCCTCTTTACCGCTGACTTCGGCGAGGAAATCGCCGTGCATGTCGTTTGAGTGCAGTATTGTGAACTTTTTTGTTCTTTTTTTCTTCGGCATAAGATTTTTAGTGCAGCTTGTGTTGAGCGGGAATTTCGTTTTGTTTTCTTAGTAATAGACTAAAAGTTTGTGAAGTTCAAGTGGTTTGGGTTAATTGTTTGATGGCACTATTTATTTGAGTTTATTAGTCAGAATATCTTGATATACTTACTGTATGCTTCGCAGAATGTCTTCTGCAAGAAGAACAAATGGGAGAGCTGGGAGGAGTTGCGGATTTAAAAGAACAGCATATAAGTTACGAGCAGTATTTTTTTATCAAAGAGATAGCTGAGAGATTAGTTCCACTGTGTAAAGGAAGGACTGCGTGTTTATGTACACCTACAATCGCGGAAGCCGCTCCAGAAGAAGGTAAAGACGTAACTCTATTTGACATTGGTTCCAGGTTGGATGCTCTCTTTGGTCAAGCTACTTATGTTCATTTATCATCGCAAGCTTCGCCAGTTTCTGGATTTATACTGGAAACTTTCCCATCACACAAAAAAGTACATTCCTTATATTTAACCCGCCATAAAGAGGAAATTCCCTCGTCCCAAAGCCTATCCTTGCAGCTTAGTTTTTTCTTGTTTCCGTAGCATTTTTCTACGCATTTCGGAATATCGGTGTAGTGTTCTGTGAATATAATTCCTATGTAATCTTCGCTGCCTTTATTTTTATTCTTTTCAATGTAATAAGTTAAGCCGGTAACTAAGAGAGTCAGAATTCCAAAGAAATAAAATATCTTCTTTTTAGGCATAAGCTATATACTACTAAACTTTTTGATAATAATTTACTAATTTGTGTGACAATATGTGGAAAATTTCATAGATTCTTCGGGTTTATTTATAATTCTGTCGTCAGCGCACTGACGACCAAAGCCCAACATACTTGACACTCCCACAATTAGAGTGCTATATACATATGTGCCCAAATTGTTATTATTAAATATACTTAAGTATAAATTTACATTTATTAACGGAGAAAATTTATGGCAGCAACAAAAAGTAAAACCATTAAACCCCTAGCGGATTATGTATTAATCGAACCCGTGGAAAAAGAAACCACAACTCCCTCTGGCATTGTTATTCCGGACACAGTAAAAGAAAAACCTCAGGAAGGCCGAGTTGTAGCGGTTGGCCCCGGCAGGTTAAATGAAAAAGGTGAGAGAGTAACCATGGAAGTAAAAGTTAAAGATGTGGTTATGTATAAAAAATGGGGTGGTACGGAAATTAAAGTCGAAGGTAAAGATATTCTCTTAGTTAAAGAAGAGGATATTTTGGCGATTGTTAAGTAATTTGCCTAATTAAGGAGGAAAAAAATGTCTGCAAAAATGATGATATATCAAGAAGAAGCAAGAAAAAAGCTTAAAGCGGGTGTGGACGCGCTTGCTAAAGCAGTTGCTACAACAGTCGGTCCAAAAGGAGCGAATGTAGCTTTGGATAAAAGCTGGGGGGCACCTCAAGTCGTAAATGACGGTGTCACTATAGCCAAAGAAATTGATCTTGAAGATAAATTTGAGAATATGGGAGCGCAGCTGGTAAAAGAAGCGGCCTCCAGGACTAATGACGTTGCCGGAGACGGTACAACCACAGCGACCATATTAGCCCAGGCTTTAGTAGAATCGGGGCTTAAAAACGTTTCAGCGGGAGCTAATTCCATGATTCTGCGGGAGGGGCTTGAAAAGGCCGCGAAAGTAGCAGTTGAGGAAATCAAGAAAATATCCAAGCCAATAACCGACAAAGAGGAAAAAGCTCAGGTTGCCACAATTTCGGCTCAAAGCAGAGAAATTGGAGATATTATCGCCGAAGCAATGGAGAAAGTCGGAAATAACGGGGTTATAACAGTAGAGGAAGGCAAGGGCTTTGAAATGGAACTGGAATACAAAGAGGGTATGCAGTTTGATAAAGGCTACGCGTCGCCCTATTTTGTGACCAATCCCGACAAGATGGAAGCGGAGATTGACGATGCTTACATTTTAGTGACTGATGCGAAGATTTCAAACATGCAGGACTTGCTTCCGATGCTTGAAAACTTTGTGAAAGTATCTAAAAATCTGGTGATTATTTCTGAAGATGTTGAAGGCGAAGCACTTGCTACCTTAGTAGTCAACAAATTGAGGGGAACATTTAACGCCCTAGCAGTGAAAGCACCTGGTTTTGGCGACAGAAGAAAAGCTATGTTAGAAGATATAGCGGTTTTAACCGGAGCAGCCGTAATCAGCGCGGACACAGGTCGAAAACTGGAATCAGTAACCGTTGAAGATTTGGGAAGAGCTGAAAAAGTAATTTCAGACAAAGACAACACTACAATAGTTGGCGGCAAAGGTACCGAAAAAGCTGTTGACGATAGAATAGCTCAGATCGAGAAACAAATTGAAAGTTCTTCGAGTGATTATGATAAAGAAAAACTCCAGGAAAGACTTGCCAAACTTAGTGGTGGTGTGGCTGTAATTAGCGTAGGTGCCGCAACTGAAGCTGAAATGAAAGAAAAGAAGCTGAGAGTTGAAGATGCCGTGAACGCTACAAAAGCAGCCGTTGAAGAAGGAATTGTTCCCGGAGGCGGAATAGCTTTGCTAAGAGCGCGAGAAGCTCTGAACAAGTTGGATTTGGAAGGCGATGAGGCTACAGGTGTACGTATTTTGGTGGAGGCTCTTGAGAAACCAACCAGATTAATAGTTGAAAATGCCGGTTTAGATGGAGGAAGGGTTTTAGCCGAAATAGATAGGCAGTCAGTTCAGAAAAAGAATCCGCGCTTAGGTTTTAACGTAATGACCATGAAATATGTAGATATGGTAGAAGACGGTATACTGGACCCAGCAAAAGTTACCAGGAGCGCACTTCAGAATGCTGTTTCTGTGGCCATAATGATAATGACCACGGATGCTTTGGTTACGGATGTACCTAAGAAAGAAGATTCCGGTGCGGGAGCAGCCGGTATGGGTGGCGGAATGGGGGGCATGGGTGGAATGATGTAAGCTTGTTCCGCTAGGGTTTCAGCGGTTTCCGAACTTACCAAATCCCTGGGTACCGCGTTGTTTTGAAGTTTGTTTGTGGGGGCGGCGCTTTGCGCCGCCCCCTTCAATTAAGCTAAAATACAAAAATAATGTTAAAAATACCAATCTCATACAGCGTACTACCACACATATATCCAGACTCATCAGAAATAAAAGTTAAGGACATACAAATACCCTTTGATATAAAGGATTTGATTGATAAAACGGAAAACGTAATACGTTTCGCAGACGAAAGATATCAAATGAAGGGCATGGTTCCAGACAATACAAAAACACATACGATAAGGTGTGTTTTGCGCGCTAAGAGCAAATTTCCAAAAAATACAGATTTGCAAAGGAGGTTATGGATACATGATATTCCAGAAATTGTTGCAGATGTAGATGAGAATGCTGTGAGCAGGTTTAATAATCAAGTTCTTGCCGAAGAGCAGAACGATAAGGAATTCAGTTTTGCGGCTACAATTTTCAATGATTCTGATTTATCGCTGTATAAAGATTTTATAAGAGCGGAAAGATTGTTGTCGAACAGATCTCTTGATTATCCCGAGTCAGAAAATTCTATGTTGGCAAAAATAATTGACACTATAGATGGAAACCTTGTTTATACATATTTTTTTGTGAGATGGTTAAAAGAAAATGATTATAACGGCTCAGTTCCTCCGGAGAGTGTGTTTAAGTATGCTTCTGCTTTTTATAAATTGGCCTCAAGTATGGTGCGGATGTCTGATTACTCAAGTGGTTTTAAAAGTGCTGCACAAAATCTTTTGGATGATCAGCTAAAAATAAGTCTGACCTTATGGGAAAAACTAGATGAAGAAAGGATTCCACCTAAAATGAAGGAACAGCTGGAGTATATAGAAAAACTTCTGAACTAGATTAAAATCAAGTATATAAAGAAAATCCCGGAGCTAGTCCGGGATCTCCAAATTTCTGTGGTTGTCTGCTAATTATTTAAGCTTTTTTTTGACTTCGATTTGTTTTGGTTTTTCCTCTTCTGTTTTTGGTACTTTTATCTCAACAACACCGTTTTCTACTTCAGCTTCAGCTTGAGATGCGTCTACCATTCTTGGTAAACTTGTTGAATAATTGAAGGATTTTTGGCAAGTGCTTTTATATACAGTTTTTTTTCCTTCTTTTTCCTCATCTGTTTCTTCCTGGGACGCACTAATTGTGAGTACGTTTCCTTCAATTGTTACTTTAACGTTTTCTTCTTTTATTCCGGGAACTTGTGCCTTAACTACTACGTGATCATCTGTTTCATATATATCCATTCCGGAAAGTGCCGCATCGTCAGAAATGCTTGGCCAATTATTCCATAAGTCATCATCAAAAACAGATGGCCACCAAGGTCCCATTTTTCTCCATTTAACTATTGCCATACACTTCTCACCTCCTCTACGACAAAAAAACTAAAACTATCACATTATCACTATAATAGTGCGAGTGCCAAGTGTCAAGAGTGTTTAGGTTCTTATTTTTATTTTCTTAAGTCTATTTCTATATGCTTTAATGACTTCCTTTGTGCTGTCGTGCACGTTAAAATGGACGAATCCTTTTTCGGTGATTTCTTTTGTTTTTCTCTTGCTCATATAATTTAGTTGTGTTTCCATTACGCTATCTTCAAGGAGATCAACAAAGCCGCTTTTTTGTTTTTCTTCGTTGTAGTGTTTGGGAAATTGGATTCTAAAGTTTGAAAAATATGCAAATATCCAGTCATTTTCTCTTATAAATCTGAAATACATATTATCCTTGCACCGTACAGGCTGCAGCTGGAGTATTTCATTTGCGGTGTATATATTTCTTTTATTTTCTGGCCAGGACAGATGATTTTCGTCAATCATGATATTGGGACAGATTTTGCCGTGGTCACCGTTTTGGTCAGGGTATTTATTTATGGTTTTTAAAATAAGAACGAGGAATAGTCTGGACAACCAGAGCCTATTTTTCTCGGTTATTACAAATAGGTCAATATCGTCTCCCTCTATGGAATTATATGATGCCAATGATCCGGTAACTCCAATCATTTTTATCCATGGTATTTTGTTTAATAGGCTAAAAACCAGGTCGTTTTTTTCCAGGATGTCTTTTGTATTTTGTATTCTTATACGCCAGCTTACCGGTTTTGTCGATGGAAGAAAGTACCTTTTTTTCCTGACTCTCACAGATTTGTTTTTTAGTAAGCGTCTTAGTATTTTTCTTAGGAATTTATAGTCGAATCTCCTTTTGGATATAAGATAAGTGCCAAGTTGATAGAAGCTCAGCGGATAATTGAACGTTGACCTATATGCTAATGTTCTTTTTATCGCCGTTTCGCACGCACGTTCTTTTGCTCTTTCTCTAGCCATTTTCAAGGTAATCCAAAACTTGATTAACTAACGCATCTGCGTTTTTATTTTCAGTTCTTTTGACGTGCCGGTATTCGATTTCGCTAAGTTTTGATTCGAGTCTTTTTATTTCTCGCCAGTATTCCTTGAGTCTTGTGTTTTTAACTTTATATTCTCCGTTTAGCTGCTTTACAACCAGTTCGCTATCCAGCACGCATTCTACGTTCGTTGCACCCAAGTTTATACATTCCTCAAGGCCTTTTATCAAAGCTTTATATTCGGCGTCATTGTTTGTGGCGCTTCCGATGTAGAGACCCAACTCCTTAATAATTTTGCTGTTATCGTCTCTGATAACTATCCCAATCGCTGCCGGGCCGGGATTACCTCTTGCTCCTCCATCTGTATACAGTTTTAACTTCATTTATTTATCCTCATGTATTCTCTAAACGAGACAAATATTAGAGAAGTACCAAAACCTATAACCAAGCCTAGTAATGCATAAACAGGCAGATCTCTAAACGACTCAATGACAACAGGATATTCTGATACGCGTTGTATTCTTATATAAGAAGTGTTTATTGTGTCTTCAATAGCTTCTGCGACCAGGTTCCATAATCTTTCTGATTCTTCGGATGATGAAGTTTTGGTTACAAGAGTAATAATCTGAGGTCCGCTATTTACGACCTCGGTCTTTTTTCTGTATTCTCTGAGGTTTTTTTCGTTTGTCTGAAGGTTCATTTCACTTATTACTTTATGCCCGACATCGGGGCTTTCAATTAATGCTGCAACAGTTTTTGTAAAGGAAATCGCTACTTGTTGGCTGTAAAATCCTTCGTATGAGAAAGATCCATCCTCTGATGTCTGAATATCTCTATAAATGTAGAACGACCCTTGTGCCGTATATTTCATGGGAAAAAAATAGACAATAAAACCCAGAAAGCCCCCGATTATTGTGGTAGCAGCCAAAACCTTTTTGGTTTTCGTTAGTTTTTTTATTAAGTAATTTAATTCCACGAACAGATTATATCAGTAATAGCAAATAATCTATTAAAAAAGTTCTCTGTATAGGTTAGAATAAAGAAAGAAAAACTGCCTAAAATGCTAAAGAAGCAAGTAATAAAAAAATCTGCCCAGTTGCCGGTAGCCCTGGTAGCCGGGGGCGCTGGTTTTATAGGATCTTATTTAGTAGGTGAACTGCTTGAAAAAAAAGCGCGTGTTGTAGTTTTGGACAATTTTAATACTGGTAAAGAACTTCATGTCAAAGAATATCTTAGTGACCCTAATTTCGCTTTATATAACGTAGATATCAACTACGGTCTTCCTGAGGATATAGAGAGTGTTGATTACATTTTCCATTTGGCGGGAGTTGAAGAATATCTTTTTAGTAAGGAATTTATTAACCTTCAGTCTCTCCTTACAAATTCTTATGGAACCAAAAATCTTCTGGATTTAGCCAAGAAATCAGAGGCTAAATTTTTATTAGGGTCAAGTATAGATGTCTATCAGGGCAGGATGTCTCAGTTTGATCTCGCGGAGTATTTTGGTGACACACAAGAAGAAATAACAAAGTTTAGTCTTGCCGAGGCTAAAAGGTACGCTGAGGCTTTGGTGTGGGAGTATTTTAAAGCCCAGGATTTGGATGTACGAATAGTTCGTCTTCCGGAAGTATTCGGTCCAAAAATGAGTTTGGATTCTTCAGGTATTTTGGGCAGGTTTATGAAGGACCTAATTGAGGGCAGAGATATAACCATTTATGGAGATGGTTACGAGAAGGATTACTATTTGTATATAACAGATGCTGTATCAGGTCTGCTGAAATCTCTGTTTACAGAAGATACTAAGGGGAAGATCTATTCTTTGGTAACAAATGAAGCTATTTCGACACTGGAGGTAGCCTTTTTATTAAAAGGGCTGGCTGATAGGGAGATGGATATCCAGTTTAGACCCGGTAAGACGTCGGTTAGACCTAAAATGATTCCTCCGGATACACTCAATTTGCGTGATATTAATTGGAAGGCGAAAGTGGGTTTTAAACAGGGTGCTCTAAAGACATTGTCCTGGTTTGGGTATGCGCCAAATGAATATGGATTCAAGCCGGGGAAACTGATCGCGAAGAAAAAAAAGAAACAGTTAGCTATAGAGTCAGAAAATAAAGTTAATACCCTGCAGGGTTTAGCGGATAAACCTGTGGAAGAGAAGGAACACCCAAAGGAGTTTGACGAACGAAAACAGCAAAACCAGCCTGAAAAGACAGATAGTATAGCTCCGTCCGCTTCTGTTGCAAATAAGACTTCTTCTGTGCCGATTGCTTCGGATCCGCTACCGTCACCGTCCCCACCGCCGCCGCAGGTTGTTCCCCAGATTATTAACGCGAAAAAGGCTCCTTTGCTTGGTGCGCGGATAAAGGAAAAAAAGAGGTTTAGTGCAGCGAAAGAAACGTCTGAGAAGTTGAAAAATATATTTAGTTCAAAGTACTTACTGGGTTTTTTTGGAGTATTATTGGCAGCTTCTCTAATATTTCTAATTGTACCTGGGTACAAGTTTTATAAAAATCTAAAGGAGGGATTAGAGAGTTTGAAGACTGTTCCCGAGGCGGTATATATGTTTGACGCGAAGCTAGTGTCGCAAAGAGCTGAATTATCGTATGAGCGTCTTTATAAGGCGAAAAACTCGCTGCAGAATATAAAGTGGGTGTTTTCTTTGACTGGTAAAAAGGCAACTTTATACTCGACAGATAAAATGCTAAGTTCCCTGACCCATTTCTCCCAAGCGGTTTATAAGACAGCTGACGTGATAGCCCCTTTTGAGAATTTATGGAGTGTTATTTTGCCTGATTCCGAAACGACTTTGGATGTCGCTAGCTTTTCTAAGGCTTCGTCTAACCTTTCTATTATCAAAAATCACCTTAAGTTAGCTGAAGTGGATTTCAAGTATGTTGATACAAGCGTGTTTCCTGAATCTTATTCAGAAGATATTAAAAAATATAGTGAATTCATGTCTTTTGGTTTGCAGGAAATTGATCTTGTATCGAGTATTGTTAACGAGCTCCCCGAGATTTTGGGTATGGGAAAGGAGAAAAAGTATATTGTTTGGTTCCAGAATTCCAATGAGATAAGAGCGACAGGGGGATTTATTGGCTCTTATGGAGTTTTGGAGTTTTCTGGGGGGAAATTAATCGGATTAACAATTGATGACATTTATAATCCTGACGGACAGTTAGATGTTAGAAATATTGTTGTACCGCCGCCGAAACAAGTTGCGGATTATTTAGCGGAGGATAGATTGTATCTCAGAAATTCAAATTGGGACCCGGATTTTCCAGAGTCTGCAGAAACATTTAAGAACTTGTACTTTAAGATTACGGGGGAAGAAATCGATGGTGTAGTCGCGGTAGATCTTGACTTCACAAAAGGTATTTTGGATGCAATCGGCCCCGTGTTCTTAACTGCATACAACGAGGAAATATCTTCGGAGAATTTGTACGAAAGAACTCAGTACTACGCCGAATTTAATTATAAGGACGGGTCGGATCAAAAAAGATCGTTTTTAACAGTACTTGGAAGCAAACTACTTGAAAAACTATTTTCTCTGGAACAAAGCAGGATACCCAATTTACTTGACCAGATGGGTAAATTACTTAATGCAAGAGATATGCTTTTATATATTCCGGACTTATCAATTAGTGCCTACATAAAAGAAAAGGGTTGGGATGGAAGTATAGCGTCAGCAGATGAGAACTATTTATTTGTTGTAAATTCAAATCTTGGTGGTAATAAAGCTGATTATTTTATACGTCCAAGTATGTATTTTGAAGTGGGATCTCTGACTAGGGACGGACTATTAAGGGGTACGCTGGAACTTAAATATGTGCATACGGGGCAGGACGATGCATGGCCTGGTGGAGTATATAAAGACTACATAAGGGTTTATTCTGGATTAAACTCAAAGCTCACGTCTGCTGAGGTTGTGGATTCCTCGGGTAAGAGAACGGATATGGTTTCTGATGTGGCTATTTATAGTGACAAAAACCTTACTGTATTTGGGTATGGAATAGAAGTGGCGCCGCAAGAAACCAAGTCTTTGATCTTAAGTTTTGATCTTCCACAAAACTTTTCTATATCTGATGATCACAAGATATTTGATCTTTATTGGCAAAAGCAATCTGGTACTGGTGGAGTACCTGTTGAGTTACTATTCTCCCCACCGTTTGGTCTGGAAGTTAGTGAGAAGAGTGCAGATTTAGAGGAAAGTGCTAAAGTAGTAAAATATAGTGGTTTGTTAAATGAGGATAGACACTTTATTATTAAGTTCCAGTAATTAAATATGCCAATTCAAGACGCACCTCAAGTAGGAACACAACATGCAGTGCCTCAAAACGTTATGGACGTGGAGTTCAAGCTTATTGGAGATATGACACTAAGGCAGTTTGCTTATCTGCTTATATGCGGAATATCAGCATATGTCTGTTATACGACTATTGTGGGAATTTTTAAATGGCCGTTAGTTATCATTTTTACAGTATTGGGAATAGGATTGGCTTTCGTGCCAATTCAAGACAGAGGCATGGATGAATGGGTAATGAACTTTGTTAACGCGATGTTTCTACCCACACAGCGGGTTTGGAAAAAAGAACCTATGATTCCCCAGGCTTTTCTGTATCAGAGCATTGATGTTGTTAAACAGGAGTTGATTACGCTAGCACCGACGTCTAGCAGAAGGAAGCTGGAGAAATATTTGGATTACGGCATAAATGAAGCTGAAGAAGACCCCTTGGATATACCCGAAGAGGAATATATTATGAAGGTAAAGCGGGCATTTGCCGTTCCAGATTATGTGCAAAGTCAGCCGATAGGTGTTTCAGCGGCCGCAGCTGTGTCGACAGTGACTCCTCCCCCGGAACCTTCACTTGAAACATTTCAAGTTAGTCCTCCTGAAGAGCCGCAGGTTGAGGAGCCACGTAAGGAAGAATTACCGACAGAAGAAATTCCTTTGGGAGAAGGATCTCCCGTAGAGGTTGAGGTGACAGAGGTTGCAACTGAAGAACAGCCTTCTGTTGAAGACTTTGGTGAGGAAAAAGGAGTATTTGGAAAAGAAGAGGAGGAAAAGGTTGGAACTTTAAAAGTTATGGAAGAGGAATATAAGGAGCCGCCGGTTATACCGGTGAGACCCGAACCGACGGATGCGTCGGTTCCGCAAATGGTTACACCACTTTCACCTCCTATGGTTCAGCTGCCACCATCTCCTTCGTTGGTGCAACCTCCTCCTCGGCCAAGACGGCAGGATGAATTTCTTTCCGTAGATCTTATGACTCCGGATAGACATTCTGGAAGGCGTTTTACACAGCTTTTACCGCAGGAAGGCGATATATTTCTGCCAATTAGAGGTGAACGGGTTTTGAAAACAGCTTTTCAGCAGGAAATTGATGTGGATGTCAAAGAGAAAGCAGAAAAACTGCAGATGCTTCTGGAGCAGATAAGGAGAGGTGATATGGCTGGTGTTGTTCCTGCGCCACAAACACCACAAGCACCGCAGGTGCCGCAGATTGCTTCCGGATCAATTCCCCTGCCGGCGGAAACAGCCGAAGACAAAAGGGAAATGCGTCTTGGCGTTAAAGCCAGACAAGCTGCGGATAGATTAAAGGAGGAGAATGATCAACTGTCTTCGGAAATAGATAGGTTAAAAAACGAGATAACCCAATCCTCGGGTGCAGATACCGCGGAAAAGGAGGGGTTGCTTAAGCAATTGGAAGTTCAAAGAGAGAAGGCGCAAGGTGATTATGAACGACTTCACAGGCAGGTAACTGAGTTGCAACAGCGGCTAAAAGAAAAGCAGGAGGTAGCAAAAGCCGGGGGAGCACCTAGAAGCGTCCGGGATTATAAGATTGCCGCAACTCAGATAACCAGTAAGCCAAACGTTTTGTCTGGGGTTGTGAAGGATAATGAAGGGGCAGTATTGGACGGTGTTTTGCTTATAGTAAAAGATAGTAGGGGGGATCCAGTGAGAGCGTTTAAGACAAACAAGCTAGGTGAATTTATACTGGCGACACCCTTAGATAATGGCATGTATACAATTGAGGTTAGTTCTGTTAATGATATAGAACTGTCCTTTGATATAATTTCTGTAGAGGCAAAAGGAGAGGTAATACCTCCGGTTGAAATTATAGGAGCATAATATGACAGCCAGAATCGTAGCGACAACTCAAGAGCATCTAGATGTATTTGATATAAAGGATAATGTAGTTTTGCTTAAAAACGGAACATCTTGCGTTATACTGCAAACAACAGCAGTGAACTTTGATCTTCTATCGGAAATAGAGCAAGATGCGATAATAGCTGCGTTTTCAATGTTGCTGAATTCTATCACTTTCTCGCTTCAAGTGGTTTTGAGGTCAAAGAAATTAGACATTTCAAAATATATCGAGAAGGTGCAGAAAGTGGAAAGTAAAATTACAGATCCTCTATTGAAGTATCAGATGGAATCGTATAGAAAATTTGTTCAGGAATTTATTACACAGAATGAGGTTCTGGATAAAAGGTTCTATATAGTAATACCCTCTATCGCATCTGGAGGCGAAGCTCCCGGTGTAGGCGCCTTTGACTGGATAAGTAGACTCATGGGTACTCATAAAAAGACTATTAATGTTGACATTGAGAAAACACTGAGAGAAGCAAAGGTACAGCTTATGCCTAAAGTGGAACATATGGTAAAGGAATTTAACAGATTATCTATAAAAGCGCGTCCTTTAACAACTCAAGAATTGGTAGAATTGTACTTTGATATATATAATCCCAGTTCTGTGCACGGGCAAAGGATTCGTACTAGTGTGAGTGATTATACTACAGCTATAGTCAACCCGGCTATTATAGAGGAATAGACATGAATTTATTTGGTAAAAAGAAAAAAGAAGATATATCGACGGATACAGCCCAGCAAGAGGGTGGGAGGATTGATGCCCAGCAGGTAACTCAAGGACAGGGTCAGATTCCTCTTGCGCCGGAACCGAAGCCAAAGAAGGGCCGAAAAAAGTTCGCGAGAGCCGCCGCAACGGACCAAAGTCCCGCGGGATTATTAGCGCAGGGTATGATAAATGTTCGGGATATTATTGCTCCGCCGGCACTGGAAGTCGATTTCAGTCACATTCAGATAGGAAATTCATTTTATACAACATTATTTATCTCGGGGTATCCGCGTTTTGTGGGGGCGAACTGGTTATCTCCTGTTATAAACTTTGACCATTCTCTCGATATTTCAATGTTTTACTACCCAGTGAAGTCAAAGACTATATTGGATGATTTAAGACGAAAGATAACCGAACTTGAAGCTACTATAATGACTACGAAGGAAAAAGGAAGAATTGCCGATCCAGCTGTAACAACAGCTTTGGAAGATGCTAAAGCTCTTCAAGATCAGTTAGTAAAAGGTATAGAGAAATACTTCCAATTTTCTTTTTATATAACCATTCCTGCATCGAGTTTGGAAGAACTTGAAATCATTACATCCAAACTTGAATCTACTCTTGGCGCGCTTCTTCTTATATCTAAAACGGCCACGCTTCAGATGGAAGACGCTTTTAAATCTACTATCCCAACGGGGCAGGACAGGCTTCTCATTACGAGAAACATGGATACGACAAGTCTGGCGACGACATTCCCGTTTACTTCTTCTGACTTAACAATGGATGAAGGGATTATGTATGGGGTCAATCGCCACAATGGCTCTTTAGTTATATTTGACAGGTTTTCGATGGAAAACGCTAATACAGTGGTCTTTGCAAAATCAGGTGCTGGAAAGTCTTATTTTGTTAAGCTCGAGGCGCTAAGGTTGATGCTGTTTGGCGCTGAAATAATGATTATAGATCCTGAAGAGGAGTACAGAACATTGTGTGATGCAGTTGGAGGAGATTATATTGACTTCTCGGCGAATTCTCCCGCAAAAATAAACCCGTTCGATCTTTCGGGAATTGCTGTCGAGGGAGAAAATGAACTTGGGCAAAAATTAATTTCTCTACTTACCTTGCTTAAGCTTATGCTTGGTGATGTAAATCCCACAGAGGAAGCTCTTTTAGACCGAGCTCTTATGGAAACATACAGGATAAAAGGTATAACGACTGATCCGACTACCCAAATGGAAAGAGAGCCTCCTGTAATGGAGGATTTATATAAAGTGCTGCTGGGTTTTGCGGAGCCGGAGGCACGTGGGATGGCGGATAGGCTGGAGAAATTCATTAGGGGTTCCATGGCTGGTATTTTTGACTCACAGTCTAACGTTAATCTCAAGAGTACAATGACTGTGTTCTCAACAAAAAATCTTGAAGAAGCTTTGCGGCCAATAGCTTTCTATATTATTTTAGACTTTGTATGGACCAGGATTCGTAAGGAACTTAGAAAGAGGATACTTATTGTGGAGGAGGCGTGGTACCTTATGGAAAATGAGGATAGTGCGAGGTTTATTTACGGTATCGCGAAAAGAGCAAGAAAGTATTATTTGGGACTTACTACTATTTCACAGGATGTTGATGATTTTCTGGGTTCGGAATATGGGAAGGCAATAGTGACAAACTCGTCAATTCAGATGTTGTTCAAACAGCATCCGGCGGCTATAGAGAGAGTTGCGGAAACTTTTTATCTCTCGGAAGGGGAAAAGAGGCTACTGTTGGCGGCAAATGTGGGGGAAGGCTTGTTTTTCGCAGGTACTAACCATGTTGCTATTAAAATAAAAGCTTCAGAGGCCGAGCACAATCTGATAACAACAAATCCGGAAGAATTGTTGAAACTCCGTCAAGAAGGTTTGATTAAGACTCCGGAAAGAGAGCAGAAAAAAGAGGTGTATAAATCTTATAATCCGCCGAACCCGGAAAAGTACTCTACGATGACCAAAGAAGGTCAGCCTAAAGAAGGGTTTGCTCCTCCAGGAGCAGTTACTGCTTCCGCAGCCAAACCAGGCAGTATAGAGGATGCAGCCGGTACGAAGACATTTCCCTCTTCTAAGGAAATTATAGCTGAGGTTGAGAAGGATCTGAGTGCGAAGAAGGAGGAAGTCGTAGGTACTGCTAAGGTATCTGATGTGAGCCTGGGACAAAATCCTCCACAACTCGAAGTCTCCCCTGTTCCGCAGTCTTCTCCAGCGGAAGGTGTAGAAGTTCAGGATAAAGCAGACAGTAGTCCAAGCGAGCCCAATGAAGTGAGTGGAGGAGACGGTGTTATAAGCTTGAATGATATCGGAAGTACAGATATTACTAATTGAAGTTCCCCGTTTTTAACTCAGAAGATATTATATCTGTAATGGCATGATGATGTGCCTGTAGTTTTCGTGTTCCTTAGTTCTGAATATGCACGGCGATATACTGCCGTTTGTTTCGAGATATATTTCAGACCCTTTAATGTTATTCAGAAAATCGAGAAGATATTTCACATTGAACGCTATCTCCGTTGGTTCCCCCTCAACATTCGCCGGAATCGTGCTCTCGTGCTCGCCCATTTCTTCAGATAAGGATGTTATTTTGATATGCTGCTTTGTGGGATCGAGAATGAGTTTTACCGCGTTTCCGCTGTCCCCGGATGATGCAAACACGCTGGTAAGCTTTACGGCTTCAATAAATTCTTCTGTGGAAAAGGAAGCTTTTATGCTGGTATCTGGTGGAATAATTTGTTTGTATGGCGGGTATTGGCCGTCAATAATTCTTGTTGATACGTAAGTATCTCCTGACAGAAATATGACCTGGTTGTCGTCTTCACTAAGTGTGAATTTGATAGGGTTTTCCTCTTTGGAGAAAATCCTTGATACTTCTGTTAGTGTTTTTGTAGGTATAACTGCTGTGAAATCTTGTTGGTCCGTATTTACTTTTAGTATTTTTTCTGAAAGTCTATAGCCATCTGTGGCGGCAATAGTGATTTCTCCGTTTTCGCTTTTAACAAGGGTGCCCGTAAGTATGGGCCTTCCTGTGTCGTTTCCGGATGAAAACGCGACCGCGGATATTGCCTCATGGAAAGGTTTAGTGTCGAGTTCAAGGATATGATTGGTAATAGACGGTTCGGGAAGTTCTGGAAAGTCTTCGGCATGTGTGCTGTTGAATTTGGATTTTGACTTTGTCGCATGAACGTGGAATGTATCGTCTTCTAACAGAATATCAACGGTTCCCGGTGATAAGTTACTGATGAAGTCTTTTAGAAGTTTGGCGGGTACTGTGGCTTCCCCCTTTTTATCAATGGAAGCCCCCACGTAGGTCATTATAGTGGTTGCTAAGTCTGTAGCGGCAAGTTTGATCCTGCCGGATTCAGTAGATATATATACATTTGACAATATCGGGAGCGATCCTTTAGTTGGTACTGCGCGGGACACAATTTGAAGTCCCTCCGCTAGGTTTTCTTGCAGGCTAGAGAATTTCATTTATTAATTATTTTTTTGGTTTTAAAATAACTCTTCTGTCTTTACCCTCACCCGTACTCTCAGATTCTATATCATCATATTCCGATATTAAAACATGTATATGTCTTCTTTCCCAGGGGTTCATGCGAGGCATTTCAACTTCATTCCTCGAAAACCTTACTTTATCTATGTACTTTCTGGCCATATCCCTTATTCTGTCCGCTTTGCCCTCTTTGTAACCGTTTATATCTACGATGACTGTTTTATATTTATCTAGGTTTCTGTAAAGTGCCATGCTGATAATATTTTGGAGAGCCTCCAGAGCTTGACCTCTATAACCTATTAAATAGTTCAGGTTGTTCCCCCTTATATCAATACTTAATACATTTTCATTCTCTTCCACTTCAATATCGGGATCTTCTCCTATATGTGTAAATATTTCTTTAAGTAGTGTAATTACGAAATTATCTTTGTTCATGATTTCACATTACCAAATTTTAGCCTTTTTATCCACGGAGTAAGTCCTCCCCAGCCGGTATAGTGGTAACTCTGAGCAAGCTGGGCTAAAGTTGAAACAACAATATAAATCATCACACCAGAAGGAAGTGTCATTCCAAATATTAGAAACATTATTGGTGTCATGAATATATTTTGTTTTTGTATAGAAGCTGCCATATCATCCATTTCCGATGGGGTTTTTTCGGCTTTTTTCTCTTCTTCTTCAACATAAGGGAGCATCATCATACCGGTTAAGAATTGCACTATTACTGCTATCCCGGTGACAACGTAGTAAGGATCCGGTTTAGATAAATCTAGATATAAAAAGTTTTTGTTGATTGAGTAATTATCTGTGAACTTAAATGTGTCTAGGTATATTCGGTTGTTTATTTCTTCAAGGGCTATGCCGTTTGTTAGACTGGATACTGCCCTGTATACTGCGATCATAACGACTATCATTATTATTGATGTGAGGCATCCCGCGGAGGGATTGACACCGTTTTGTTTCATTAGATCCATCTGCTTCTCGGCAAGTTTCATTTTGTCGTCTTTGTATTTTTCTTTGATTTTATCAAGTTTTGGTTTTAGTTCCTGCTGTTTCTTTCTCATTTTCATAGCAGGCGCCATAACGGGGATCATTGCGACTCTTACTAGGACAGTAAAAACAATAATTGAAATACCGAGATTACTTGTTAGTTGATACAAACTCACAAGTATGTTTAGTATCGGATTGTATATAATTAGATTCCACAGTGTGCCCATAATTTGGATATTATACAGGATCGTAACCTCCTTTAGAAAAAGGATTACACCTTATAATTCTCCATAAACCCTTTATACATCCCTTTGTTACTCCGTATTTTTCGATAGCTTGATAAGTGTAGACGGAACAACTTGGTTCATATTTGCATATGTCAATGCCGATGTTAATTAAAGATAGATGTCTTTGATAGAATTTTATTAAAGTCAGAGCTAATTTCTTCATATGTCTTTCCTATAGATTTTACTCTTGGCTGAATTACGATCCATAAGTTTTTACTTATTTTTGGAAGATTTTCTCTTACTATTTCTCTATATAATCTCTTTATTCTATTTCTTACAACTGCGTTTTTATGGAATTTTTTGGAAGTTACAATACCGATTCTGGCAGGTCCTGAATAATTCCTTGGTTGAAGAATAAACACGTATGTGAACTCTCCGGCATGATGAGCGCCGTGTTGCCTTGTGGTTCTATATTCGTATCTTGTAGATAGCCTATTTTCTTTTTTTAGCATATTAACAATATAATTTTAGCATCGGTGCAGGATTTAAATAAGGATAAGTTATTTGGTGGAATGGGTTACGGCTAACCTTTTTCTCCCCTTTGCGCGCCTTCTTTTGAGCACGTTTCTTCCAGAGGGGGTACTCATGCGTTTTAGGAACCCATGTTTTTTGACTCTTTTTCTTTTTTTTGGTTGCCAAGTTCTTTTAGGCATAGCGATGTTGATTTTAAGGGATTTTTAGGGGGGAGTCAAATTTTTCTTATTCGGAAAGAAGTATTGTATATAAATACGCATTTCTTCTTTCCTCAACCGCATTTTCAAGGTTTCTTACTGCTATATCAGAACCTATACCGGGCGCTTCCTCAAACCATTTTCTAGCTTCTAGAAGGGATTGCCATGTAAATTCTCTTGCCGCATTAACATCAGCTTTTTCAGCAACTTCACCTTCCCCCGATGCGCGAAGAAATCTTTCAGAGGCGTCAAGCATAGATCGCATATCTAACGCGTATTTCCGCACTTGGTCTAGGATAATTCCTTGTTGTGCAGCATCTAGTGTAGAGAATGTGGCACTAAACTCAGTTCTAGCATATTCTTCTGCTTGTTCATCTTCGTAAGGTTCTACGAATCTCTCAAAGGTATCGCGTTCACTCTCCAGCACAGAGGAGAAAGCTTCTCTACATATTCCTATAAATTCCGGAGACCGCAGATTTTCTGCCGTTTCGTTGGTATCCGTATTTTCTTCAGCTTCATCATCGGGTCCACTAAAGGAATCTGGTTCTGTAGATTCTGGTTTTAGAGTATTAGTCATATACTATAATGTTAACTAGTCTATTAAAATAAGTCAAAGGGTAGACGAGAGATGAAACTAAAGCAAGAAATAAACATAGAAGGATTTTATCGGGTTACAAACAATATTCATATATTGATATAATCACTTCGTGTTATCACGAAAACTACTCAAAACGTTTCATATAAAAACATACGGGTGTCAGGCCAATATTGCCGATTCTATAAAGTTATCGGAAGAGTTGGCAAATATAGGTTTATTTGAGGTTGATTCTTTGGAGGAGGCGGATTTGTTTGTTATTAATTCATGTTCGGTACGCCAAAAAAGCGAGGACAAAGTTTATGGGTGGGGGCGGATACTCGGAAAATATACGGTCAAACCGTATATTGTTTTAACGGGCTGTATTGTTGGCAGTGCTAGAGGAAAGAGAAGGAGGTTTTCGTTCAAGGAATTAGAGAGGAAAACACCTTGGGTTAACATGTATGTCGAGCCAAATGATTTGCTTTCCGTTCCGGACAGACTTCTTGAAAAGGGATTTACGACAAAAGAAAGCTATGAAAATAGGAAAAACTATAATACCAACGAGATTGGTGAGAAGTCCTTTTGTAAATTGAGTGATTTTAGCGTAAAAAAGGAAAATATTGAAAACGCTTTGGTAAACATTTCTTATGGATGCGATAATTTTTGCACATACTGTGTAGTTCCGTATGCAAGGGGAGAAGAAGTGTCTCGGTCGCAGGGAGACATACTAGCTGAAGTAAAAGAGGCAGTAAAAAAAGGAGCAAAAAAGATTACGTTGTGCGGGCAGAATGTAAATTCTTGGGGACTTAATAGAGAGGCAAAGTTTAAGTTAAGAACAGGGGGAGTATTACCGCCGGAATTGGGGGACAAGCTTCCGTTTACGAAGTTGTTGCACGATGTTAATCAAATTGAAGGTATAAAAGAAATTGAGTTTATTTCTTCAAACCCCTTTGATTTTACGCAGGATTTGATAGATGCGCTAAAACTGGAAAAGATCTCAAATTATCTGCATATTGCTGTTCAATCAGGAAATAACGACATTTTGCAAAAAATGAATAGAAGGCACACTGTTGAGGAATTCAAGAGTTTAATAAATAAAATAAGAAAAGTGCGTCCTGATATGGAATTCGGAACAGATGTGATAGTCGGATTCCCGTCCGAAACACGGGACCAGTTTATGGATACTGCTGATTTATTTCGTAAAGTTAAGTTTTCAGTGGCTTTTATTTCTATGTATTCCCAAAGAAAAGGAACGGCCGCGGCTTTACTTAAAGATGATGTGTCTCGAAAAGAAAAGAGATGGCGACACAATTACTTACTTAGTTTGTGGAGAGAGATAAAGAATGAAAAATGAAGCGTTTGTAATTCTTGGGCCCACGTGTTCGGGGAAAACTTCCCTCGCGCTAGATCTGTGCAAGAGGTGCAACGGGGAGATAATATCCGCCGATTCTCGCCAGGTTGTAAAATATATGGACATAGGCACGGGGAAGCTTCCAATAGATTCCAAGTGCATAGTAAAAAAGGGGGATGAAGTCTGGACAATTGATGACATACCAATATGGGGGTACGATCTGACAACACCGGAGCAGTATTTTACGGGGGTAGACTGGGTGCGAGGAGCTTTGGAGAGGACAAAGTTTTTAGTAGAGAAAGGGAAAAAAGTATTTATAGTCGGCGGGACTGGTTTTTATATAGATCTATTCACCGGGGATAAAAAACCTGCCGCAGTAAAACCTGATTACGAACTTAGAAAATCCCTTGAAACAACACCCACGAAGAATCTTCTCACTTGGCTGATGTCGTTAAATCCTTCCAGTGTAGATAAACTTGATACAAAAAACCGAGTAAGAATTATTCGCGCGTTAGAAATTGAATTAGGGAAGGAAACGCGAAGTTCTACTCCCCTACCCTCCCTCAAGAATTTTTCGGTTAAAAAGGTTGGTCTTAAAAGTTCTCGAAGATTACTTTATCAACACGCAGATCAGTTCGTTGAAGAAATATGGGCAAAAGGTTTAGTTAAAGAGATACAAAAGCTTTTAGGCATGGGGTATAAAGATACAACAAAAATGAATGGCCTAATTTATAAAACCGGGGTGCAGTATGTAAACGGAGAAGTTGGAGAGAAGGATGCGATAGAGAGAATTAAGTTTGATATGCATGCGTATATAAGGCGGCAGCAAACGTATTTCAAGAAGATGTCTAATGTGGATTGGTATGATATAGCCCGTGACGGTTTCAAAGAAAAAATATATACTTTAGCTAGTGGATAAACAAATCGTTATTTCAATAAAAACAATAATTATTACTCTCCTCATGTTATCAGGATTGTATATTCTCGTCAGGTTAGGGGCAATTATAGGGATGGTAATAATCTCTCTCCTAATAGTAGTGTCCGTTGAACCAATAGTTCAGAAAATAATGCAGACTAAACTTCTCAATAAACCGGTCCCAAGAAATATAGCCGTGGTAGTCACGTACTTTATTATAGTTATGGTGTTTTTGGGAATTTTAACATCTGGATTACAGCCCGTTCTTGAGCAGATACAAAAACTTCTCTCTATTATTTCTGAGTTGTTTATGCAGTATAACGTAGGTGAGAGTTTAAGGTCCTTAGATGTATCTCTTAATACTTTGCTACCCGAGATTCCGACTACATCAGGAGGAGTATTATCTGTATTATCCTCCATTTTCACTAATTTTGCTGCTTTGATAAGTGTTTTGGTCATATCTATATATACTTCCATAGATTGGACGAATCTTAAGGAGAGGTTTTTTTCATTTTTCTCTGGTAGAGTAAAAAGCGAGGTTGAGGAGATATTTATCGAGATTGAGAGTAAGATAGGTCATTGGGTCAAAGGGCAGCTTACTTTAATGTTAGTAGTTGGATTACTGTGTTTTGCAGGATTGTTGGTTTTAGGTGTCCAGTACCCGTTGGCGTTGGGAATAATTTCGGGATTTCTGGAATTTATACCAATGTTTGGGCCGTTTATATCCGCAATTCTCGCGGGAATCGTCGGATTTTCGTTTTCCTTCACTCAAGGCGTTTTGGTTATCTTTTGGTATATTATTGTGCAGGAATTAGAGAACAACATATTAGTGCCTAAAATAATGCACAAAGCATCAGGATTTAGTCCCTTGTTTGTTCTGCTTGCTATTTTAATTGGAGGTGAATTCTTTGGGTTAATTGGTGTAATACTCGCAGTGCCAATCAGCATGGTGAGTTTCACAATTTTAAAGAGGATACTTATTAGTTCAACCTAAGTAATGACCTACGTAAGCCTTTGATTTTCTCTATACAGGAAACCCGTAAGCCAGATTCTGTTTTAATCAGCCATCTATCTACGCCCCATCTTTATACCGTATGCCCTTACGGGAAACTTGCCGAGTAGACTGTGACGGTAATTTCGTGGGTTTCTGCGGGGTGGGATTGCCCGTTTCACATTCCTTCCGTGTTTAGCAGCTCGCGAGCGATCTGCTAAATTTAGGAAGAAGCTCGTCTCTGCTGCTCTCAGAAAGTGTCATTTCACCTTCTGTTCCTCTTGATTTTCATCGCAAAGACACCAGCGTTTGCACGTCAGAGCTTGCGCTCCATCCCCCTACTCTTTGCAGTCTGGACTTTCCTCCCCCCTTCCGAATATTCAGATTGAGGGCGGCTGAACAGCTTCCTGCGCTGATATTTTACCATTTTTACTTTGTCTTTGCTCAAAACTCACATATTTGTGATACTATATCTGCATGTTTGAAGAGTTAGACGAAAAGAAATATCATGTGCTATCTCCCGGTAAGAAACGCGCTTTAGTGTTATTAATTGTCTTTTTCATTGTTGTGTGTGCGCCTCTTTTAGGATTTTTATATTATAAATTTGCCGTAAGGCGTCCATCTCAGTTTGTGGATGAACTTACGTATGAAGTAAAAAAAGGGGCTACATTATCTGAGATCACTAATGATCTATATAATTTAGGTGCTTTAAACTCCAAGGTGCTGTTTAACTTCTATTTATACTTGAATAAGATTGACCAGAATATACAGGCGGGAATGTACGTGATACCTGCGGGAGTGTCCGTGGTTGAGTTGGCGGATCTCTTGCAGCATGGCGTAAACGATGTGGAAGTACGTTTTATTGAAGGTTGGCGTGTTGAGGAATACGCGCGGGAAGCGACTAAGAAGTTCAGCCATATTGATTATAAGGATTTTTTAAGTGTTGCTAAAAACTATGAGGGCTATCTCTTTCCGGATACGTATATGTTTAATTTAGAGATTCAAGAGGAAGAAATGGTTGATACTTTGTTATCAACTTATGAGAAAAGGACAAGAGATTTATTTACTGCCGAGAATCTTGCTGGGGTTGGGTTGACAGAAGAAGAAGTGATCATATTTGCGTCCATAGTCGAAAGGGAAGCTATGAAAGAGGAGGATCGACCGATTGTAGCTGGAATACTTATAAAGAGGTGGCGAGAAAACATGCCGATAGGCGCAGATGCAACAACACAATATGCTGTTGCAGTAGATAAGTTTTGTGTTCCGGATTCCTGTAGGAGCGAAGGGGTTTTATGCAGTCTTCCGGAGGAAGTCGGTTATTGCCAGCAGGAATTGACAAAAGAGCAGGCAATGGAAATAGATTGGTGGCCAAAAGAACTAACTCAGTATGATTTGGATTTCGACAGTTTCTATAATACAAGGAAAAACCCGGGCCTTCCGCCCAAACCAATTTCAAATCCAGGAATTTCCTCTATAAGATCTGTGTTAGAGTACGAGGATACTAACTATTACTACTACCTACATGATGAAGAAGGTAATACGTATTTTGCCAAAGATTTAGAAACTCACGAGGAGAATATTGCAAAGTATCTAAACTAATCATTTTCTAAGGCCTTTTCGATCATTTCCCGTGTGATGTTAAATCCGTTTTTATACAGAATGTGATTTCTAATGTAAATAGGAATATTGTATTTCTCGGCGAAATTAAGGGCATCTTTTATACAAATATTAATTTCAACGCTGTCTTGAGGGGTGACGAGAGTTAAGTATGCATAGTATTTATCGTTGCAGTGCATATAAATTTTTGTGCATAATATATCCGAGTTTAAAGCTTTTATTATACGATATAGCGTGTTGTATATGTGCGGTATATCAGCATATACTTGTGTTATGGGGAGCAGTATCTTTTCTTTTTTATTGTATAAATAGCTTGTTTTCCTATTCTGATCTGTTATTGTTGTTATTAGCTCTAATGCTTTGTACATAATGTATAATGTTAGTATGTTTGACCTGCTCAAAGATTACTATCAAAAAATAGAAAGTATACGTGGTAAAAAACTGATTATATTGCTTGTTTCTCTGTTTGTTACCTTTACCATTTTAGGTCTTCTCGTAGGATATTTTATACATGTAAGCTTAAGCGGAAATGAACTTGATTCAGATTTTACAAGGGAGGAAGTTGTCACTGGGCCGATTATTGAGTCTCATGCGGGTAGAATCGAGTATATAAACCCCGATTTCAATAATGGTGTATCTTATGTTTTAGTCAACGATGGTGGTGAGGATATATTCTTTTTGGTTGCTGACGATGATAAACTATCCATCGCGGACGGTTTGTTTGTCACAGTTACCGGGGAAGTCACGAGAAAAACGGGGGAGCAAAAACTGGATACAATTAAAGTTAGAGAGGTAATGATAAGGAATGCCTCAAATTGAATTCAAAGAAGTAACAAAAGAATATGAGCCGGGTTTTAAAGCTTTAGATGATGTTTCGTTCTCTGTTGCTTCGGGAGAATATTTATTTATAGTAGGAGCTTCCGGTGCTGGAAAATCTACAGTGGTAAGATTGCTTGTGAGAGAGGAACAACCTAGCGCGGGGGAGATATGGTTTGACGATGAGAACATACTTATGTTTGAAGGGACGCAGATATCTGATTTAAGAAGAAGTATCGGAGTCGTTTTCCAGGATTTTAAGCTACTTGAGTCTAAAAATGTGTTCGAAAATGTAGCAATTGCCTTGGAGGTTGTGAACGCGTCGGATTTCGAAATTAGAAATATAGTTCCGAATGTTTTAAGTATGGTTAGCTTGTCAGACAAGATGTTTAAGTATCCCAGGCAGTTATCCGGTGGTGAGAAGCAGAAGCTAAGCATTGCCCGGGCCCTAGCCCACGAACCGGATGTTTTAGTTGCGGACGAACCTACAGGTATGATAGATCCCGATTCAGCAGACGAAATATTGGAAATACTAGATAAAATAAACTCCCTCGGGACAACTATTATTATGGCTACGCATAACGCGGAGGTAGTAGACAAGATGAAGAAAAGGGTAATTAGGCTAGATCGAGGGCAGATAGTTTCAGATAAAAAAGGAGGGAAATACCGTGGCTAGTACTTGGCAGAATGTTTTAAGTAATGTCAAAAGGGAAAGACTGCTCAGTATATCTAACATAGTTATTATGTCCGTTACGTTTATGCTTCTTGGTGTGCTTGTTTACGTTGTAGCTTTATCTCAAACGGCGCTTCGTTATTTGGAAAGACAGGCACAGGTGACGGTATTCTTTGAAGATACATTTTCAGAGCAAGATATTTTAAACATGCGAAATAATCTGATGAAAGATCTACGGGTTTTAGATGTGAAGTATGTATCAAAGGCGGATGCGTTTAAGTTATTCACGGAGATAAATAAAGATGAGCCGATTTTACTTGAATCTATCTCAGAAGATATACTACCCGCAAGCCTTGAAATAAAGACTGTGGAGGTAGCCGATCTAAAAGCCTTGGCAGACGAAATTTCCTCTGTTGAAGGTGTTGAAGAAGTAAGATTTTTTGAGAATGTAGTAGCGAAGTTTATTTTTTGGAGCAATCTGATATACATTGTCGGAACTGTGTTGGTTGTTTTGTTCCTGCTGATTTCTTACTCGGTGGTAATGGTTACATTAAGGACTACAATCAACTCAAAGGGTATTGAGCTTGAGATTATGAAACTTGTTGGCGCGTCTGATACATATGTGAAACGACCCCTCATTTTTATGGGTGTATTGTTTGGGTTTGTGTCGGCTGTGGTTGCGGGGTCATTTTCGGTAATTCTTGGTTTTGTTATGAGTAGAATGCCTGTATTTTCCAGTGGGATATCCCTATTTTTTCTTCATCAAATATCTTTGACTCCTGTAGTATTTTCTTTTGTTTTATTTAGTGTTCTATTGTTTTCAGGAATATTGCTTGGTTACCTAGGCAGTTACACTGCAGTTAGAAGGTATCTAAAGTATTAATCCTGCCTCATTAAAATTATGAAGTTTAAAGTATTAATGTCTTCACTACTTATAGTGTTTTCCTGTGCCGCGGTTTTCTATTCTTATACGACAGTATGGGCGGAAGATGATGTTGACGAGGAAATTGATGATTTGCAAGACAAAATAGAAAAATACGAGAAAAAGATAGTAGAACTCCAAGGGCGAGCAAAAACTTTGGCAAATGAGATTGAATATATGGATAGTCAAATAAACCTTACGGAATTGCGTATTAGGGATTCCATATCAAAGATAGTTCAAAAGGAACAGAAAATTAAGGAGTTAACAGGGGATATAAATAATTTATCTGAGAGGATCGATAAACTTCAGAGCTCTATCGACTATCAAACGGGAGTGCTTCAGGCGAGGTTGAGAGAACGTTATATGAGCCAAGAAGATTCCCCTCTAGTGTTTTTATTATCATCCGATACTTTAGATCAAATAGTCCATAAAACGGAGTACTTGAAGGTTATGGGTATACAAGACAATAAAATGATTGATGATATGTCAAAGACTAAGCAGAGTTTTATGCTGCAAAAAAAGCTTTATCAGGATAAAAAGGACAAAGAGGAGGAACTTAAAGCCGAACTCGAAGTTGAAAAAGCTAATCTTGATTACTATAAAAACAGTTTAGAAGGCCAAAAGGTTGAAAAGAACAGACTGCTTGAACTTACGCAAAACGATGAGAACAAGTACCAGAAACTGTTGAAGGAAGCCGAGGAGGAACTACAGCAGATAATGAGAGCCGTATCCGTGCTTAAGCATCAAGACGGAGAGGAGGTGAAAAGAGGGGATGTAATCGGTATCCAAGGTAATACGGGTTATTCGTTTGGAGACCATCTTCACTTTGGTGTTTATAGGTATGGTTCGTTTGAGGATATTGACGGGTGGGATTGGTACTATTCAAATTATGTCGATCCGGCTAAGAAGCTAAAAAGCAAAACGGTATATTGGAATACTGGTTGTGAGACTGCGGGTAATAGAACTATAGGTAATGGGGACTGGGACTGGCCCATTAAAAATCCAACTATTTCCCAGGGATTTGGTGATACGTGTTACTCGGATGTTTATTATGGTGGAAAACCGCATCCCGCTTATGATATGTATGGGCCTTACGGCGCGGCGATTTATGCTGTCGACGATGGTGAGGCGTACTATTGTCGAAATTGTTTGGGGGACGGTGGCAACGGCGTTTTTATGTTCCATGGTGATGACTATATGACCTTATATTGGCACCTGCAATGATTATCTACTTGGTATAGAGAAATTTCTCTTGTCACAAATGTTTAATCAAATACTATGTTTTAATGAGAGTTTTGTGTCTGATATTTTTGTGCGTAATATTTCTGTTTCCAAATAAGGTATATTCCTCTGGATTTGAACGGCTATATTTTGACTTTAGACCGGTTTCGTATCTGGGAAGCCGCCAGAATGAGTTTAAAGTTGATATGAGGTACGTCTTTTACGGCTATGTGCCCGCCGAATTTAGGATTAAGCCGCAGACGCAAAATGGAACAGCCGAAATTTATAGTTCCCAAAGCGGAAAATGGCTGTCCGAGTTTGATGAGTGGTCAAAGCTACCTGATTTGAGTGAAGATATGCGGATTAGAATAACGGAACCTTTAAAAGCAGATATTTTGGATCTATCATTTATAATTCAGAATAAAATAACAGGGGATATGTATGAAACTCCGACGCATAAAGTTTATTTTCTAAGAGCGTATGGAAACTATATAGACAGGATCAATAGAAACTTGATTTCAGGTGTGGCTGTTAAGCCCAGTGCGAATGTGGTATTGGAAGGTCCGCGTGGAGAGGTTTTGGCCGGTCAATTCGGATCCGGACTAAATTTATACTATATAACTTTTAGTATAGTATCCGTTATAGCGCTGTTTTTACTTGGAACTAAAGTGTTTTCCCGTGGTAATATAAGTAAATGAAATCTTGTAAAAGATGGATACCGGCTCTAATAGTGATGTGTGTGATTTTCCTTTTTTCTTCTATGCCTGGGGACACTGTGGATGCTGTAGGTTTGGGGAAGGAATCGTACCATATTAATGGTCATTTCTTACTTTTTTTTCTGCTAATGTTTTCTTTTTACAAAGCAGTAAAAAACACAGGGATTTCAATGTTGTATACTTTCGCTTATGCTGTCTTTGATGAGATACACCAGATTTTTGTCCCAGGAAGATCGGTACAGATATTTGATATTATCGTTGATTTATCGGGAGGTTTATTTGCTGGGTTAATATTATGGAAGTTACAACACAAAATACCAAGGAGACTAATAAATTGGCTTCAAAAGTAGCTGAAAAGATAAAAGCGGGGGATGTACTAGCGCTGTACGGTGACCTGGGAAGCGGCAAAACTACTTTTGTAAGGTTTTTAGTTAGTGCGTTGGGATTTGACGCGAGAGTCCAAAGCCCCACATTTGTGATAATAAGAAAATATCAGGGAAATAACAAAGTAGGCCTTAAGGGTGTAAATCATCTTGATTTATTTAGATTTCAGTTTAAAGAGGAGTTGGAGACCTTAGATTTAAGCGGTGTACTGAAAGAAAAAGATGAGATAAGTATCATAGAATGGCCTGAGTTGGCCGAGGACTATTTTGATAAAGATACAATTAAACTGTACTTTGAAGATTTAGGCGGGGATAAGAGGAAAATTACTATTGAGAATTTGGAGTTATGATAGAGATTTATATTGATACATCAAAAAGAGGGGGAAAAGAGGTGCGTATTCTGAAAGACGGAGGTCTTATTGATTCGATGACCGGAGAAATTGATGTGGTGGATTCTTTATCAAAATTGCTTGTAAAAAACGGCATAAAAATATCTAAAATAAATGGATGCAACTTCTTTAAAGGTCCCGGTTCATTTACAGGTTTAAAAGTGGGTTGCGCCATTTCCAATACTATTAATTGGGCATTGAAGCTTAAAGAAATAGAACAGCTTGAGCAGCCTGTTTATGGGAGCCAACCAAATATTCAGATGCCGGAAAAATCTTTGTAAATGATCTGTAGTATATAATCAAAGCATGCTCTCTTATTTATTTTATGGCATTTTGGCCGGGACTCATCGGGCGGCTTGGGGAGGATTCAAGGACACACCCTACGAACCATATAAGTTATCAAAATCGATAAGGAGTGTAATACTGGGAGGTTTGTGGGGCGTTTTTCAGTATTGTGTGTACCCCCTTTATAATATTGATGTATTAGATGTATCCCCCGCCTTTGTATATCTGGTTTCGTTGAGTTTGGATACTTTAACTACAGAGTATTACAAACTTTTTGTTCGAAGGGAGTCTCAGGAGAGATATAAAATTCCTTCTACTTTTCATCTGCTTAAACTGGAGGCGAATCCTTATGTTAAGTTTTTTGCTGGAATATTGTTAATGGTTATTGCATATACTGTTTTTGTATTTTCATTTGGATTTAACCTACCCACGCAGAGTGAAGTTGGTGTTGTTAAGGTCTTGCTTGTTGGCGCTGGCTTGGGGTTATTTGCGGGAGTACTTGAAGCTGTTGGGGGGTCTTGGAAAGATGCCCCCTTCGAAGGATTTAGTTATGTGAAGTTCTTTAGGAGTCCTATTGTTAGTACGTTGTGGGGAGTTTTACTCTCTTTATACATCGGAAATTTAGGAATACTTCTGTTTTCAATCGCGGGTGGAAATAGAATTACAGTGGAGTTTTATAAGACTTTTATCAAACATAATAAGGTTGGTAAATTCAAAAGGGCCAAGCCTGAATTTCCCGAGTGGGTGAAAAGAAGAAAGGTATTTTTGATACCTTACGTGATAACATGGGTGTTTTTTCTCGCTGCATTTCTGTTTAGTTAGGTATATATTATATAATCGTAAATATGAAAATATTGGTTACCGGCGCAGCTGGCTTTATAGGTTCCCACCTTTCCGAAGCACTAAAAAAACAAGGGCATTCTGTTATGGGAGTTGACAACTTTGCACCCTATTACTCAGAGGAGTTGAAAAGGGTTAACGAGGAAGATTTGAAAGAAGTTGGTGTTGAAGTTGAAAACCTAGATCTCGCCGAGGACGATTTGTCAGATCTCGTAACGGGAATTGAGGTTGTTTACCACCTTGCAGCCCAACCGGGCATTTCAGCTAAAACGCCATTTGAAGATTACCTGAAGAACAATATCATTGCAACTAATAGGTTGTTAAATTCCCTTGAAAACGTGTCGGTAAAGTTATTTGTGAATATAGCCACTTCGTCTTGTTATGGATCTGACGCTTCTTATCCGGAGGATCACGAACTAAAACCTACCTCATATTATGGTGTAACAAAATTGGCGGCCGAGCAGCTGGTTTTGGCGCGGCAAAGAGAAAAGGGGTTACCCGCGTGTTCAACAAGGCTATTCTCAGTATACGGTGAGCGGGAGCGGCCAGAAAAGCTGCACCCGAAAGTCATTTATTCGATTTTGGATAGTAAATACAAATTCCCTCTATTTGAAGGAAGTAAAGGGCATCTAAGGAGTTTTACATATGTGGGTGATATAGTTGACGGCCTAGTTTCAGTACTGGAAAATCGGGATAAGTGTATTGGAGAAATCTTTAACCTTGGTCTTGATGTTACTTCCACAACTGGGGAGATCATAAGCATTATTGAAGAACTAATGGGAAAGAAAGCTAAGTTTGATATTGTTCCGAAGAGAGCAGGCGACCAAGAAAAGACATCCGCAAATATACAAAAGGCAAGGCGGATTTTAGGGTATAATCCAACAACAAAACCAGAAGAAGGTTTAAAGAAGGAGATAGATTGGTTTAAGGAAAAGGTATGGCAGAAAATAAACTTATATCAATAATAATTCCTTGTTATAACGAGGAAAAAAATATAAATAGAACTTTTGACGAGTTGTTGAGATTGGCTGAGAAGGAAAATTATAAAGTTGAAATTATTGCGGTAAATGACGGCAGTTCTGATGAAACATGGAAGGTAATATCGGAATATGCACGAAAGTATGAAGCAGTTAAGGGCGTTAACCTTATGGGGAATTATGGACAGTCCGCCGCTTATCAAGCGGGTTTTGATGAATCAAAGGGAGACTATGTAGTGCTTGTGTCGGCCGATTTGGAAATTCCTATTGAGAATGTTAAAAAAGTTATTGAATATATGGATGAGGGATATGACTTTGTTAATACAAATAGAGTTGGTAGATGGAGTGAAGCAAAGCGGAAAATAGGAAGCGGAGGGGCGAACAGATTAGTGTCAGCAATTGCGAAAATAGATATCAAAGACTTGGGTTCGGGTATGAAAGGTTTGAAAAAGGTCTTGGTTGAAAATATACGTTTATATGGAGAGATGCACAGATTTATACCGGCCTTTGCAAGGCTTCACAGGGCCAAGATGATTGAGTTTGATGTAGAATTCAAAGATAGAGATTTTGGAGTGTCTGCATATAAAGGCCACAAGCGAGCTGTTAAAGTTGCTCTTGATTTGATCACACTGGCTTTTTTTCTAAACTTTGCAAGGAAACCGTTTAGAGCGTTGCCGGGGAGGCTATTTGGTTTTACAGGTGCGGTGATTTCCGGAATAGGTACACTGTTTGCACTATACCTTTTTGTTTTAAAAGTTCTTGGATACAGTATTGGGGGAAGACCGCTTTTAACACTTTCAGTGTTGATGATAATTGTAGGTGTGCAGTCAATGATGATGGGAATGATTGGAGAACTACTGATGCGCACCTATTTTGAATCATCTGGCAGAAGAACTTATACTGTCAGGGAAAGAGTCTAACAGAGTTTAGTAGCTAGATAAAGTGCTCTATACTGTCCGCTTTATATACAGGTTCTTCCTTCTTCGAAGCGACTAATTGCAGCTCCCGTCTGTTTCTGGGCCACCTGTGCCATAACCGAACCCGGCTGATGGAGGTGTAGAGGATAGTTCAGTATTACATTCTTCCGGAGCTTCATTAAACCCTGCGCAAACAGCGCTTAATAGACTTGAAGGATCTCTACCTGCATTTACAGTAGAACCGTTAATCACTAATGTTGGGGAACCTTGTATGGAGTATCTATCGTTTTCGGCCTTATACACGTCAAAAAGTGGATATCTCCCATTCAACCAAGTGTCGGTATTCTCTAGGTTTTTTGTGATTGAAAACTGCGAGTCTGCCGTGTCTACACAAGATGCAAGGATGCTTTTGTTGATATTACTTTCACTTATGCATTTTTCTCCTTCTCCGTCTGCGAGAAAACACTCCAGATATGGAATCAGTTTTTCAGGTTCATTTTTACTTATGCAGTATTGTGTTGCTTGTTCTTTTAGTTCAACTTCCCCATGCATTGCGTAATAAACAAATTTCAGCGAAAAATCAATTTTATCTCCTAAGGTTTTTAAAACTGGCAGGATGCCTTTTTCAACCTGGGTTCCGTACGGGCAATGACTCATAACAAAAAGTTCTACATTCGGTTTAGCCGATTTTTCAACTTCAACAGTTTGCTCAGCAGTGTCTCCGGCAATATTAGTGGTGTTTAGATCATATCCATTGGGGAAGAATTTATCCCCATCCTCTGTAACGTAAAGTTCGTGCTCGGTGCCGCCACCTTCGACCTTTACTGTGTATAGACCTTTTTTATACTTAAATACATCAATTACACTAAAACCGGACAGGTTGTTGTTTGTAAAATAAGTTTCGACCTTTGATTTGATTTCATCAGTGCTTAAACTGCTCTTTCCGGGGAAAATACCCATTTGATAAATTGTACCTACTGCTAAAACAAGGAGAACGGCTATTAGAATTAGGTTATTTTTGTTTTTCATAGAATAGGCTGAATAATACAGATATATTTTTCATTATGCAAATTTAGTTTGTTTTTTTGATAGAATATTCAGGTATGAAAAAAATGAACTTGGTATTAATCCAACCTTTTGGCGCCAATAGTGTGATGTTGAAAGAATTAGTTGATTATGCCAATGAGTTTTTCAACGTGTATTTTGTTGACCTTCCTGGTTTTATAAAGGAATTGGATCCTCTTGAGGAAGTAACTGTAGACTCTTTGGCGGATTTTGTGGGGAAATATATAAATGATCTAAACCTTGATGAATACATTATTGGGGGCATTTCATTAGGATTTTTAGTCCTTTGCCATGTTCATATAGATAAGAAATGTAAAGGAGTATTAGCAGTGGAGCCTTGCCTGGGGCACTCAAGTATACGTGTTGGACATGCTAAGAAGATATTAACTGCAGGTATAGCCAAGGCGGCATCAAAGTTAGATCTGGCCGATTGGATGTTACATAGCGACAGGATGCTAGATCTTGCTGAATTAATCGGCTTGACAAAAAGACCTCCCTGGATGGATTTGGTAAGGGAGCATATGAGTGGAAAAGCTATAGCCGATACTGCTTATTGTGTTCTTACTAGTAATACGGATAGTTATTTCAGCCATTTGCCCCATGCCTTGATAATGAATGCAGAAGATGAGACTGTGAGTTATGAATATGTTGTCACGGAATTGTCAAAACACACAACAGATTTGTTAATTGTTAGGTCAGAGCTGCCTCATTCACCTAGAGATTGGTCCAGAAGATACTTTGAAGAAAACTTCCCCCACGAAATGATGGAGAAAATGCAGGAGTTTTTCTATAGCAGACTTTATAAAAAATAAATTCTTGTGACCAAAATAAATATCAAATTAAGAGGCAGAGCTCCTGTCGGAGCTCTGCCTCTTCTGCCGTTTTGTTTATATTAAAGTTGGTATGTTACATTTCCTCGTCATGAAAAGGAGGTTCACCCATCTTCATTCTTCTGCCTCCGAAACCTTCTTTGTTGGGGTGTATCTCGGGGTGCATTAAGGAAAGATCAATTCCGTTTTCTTCTGCCCAAGCTTGCATTTCCGCTCTGTTGTTGTCCATAAGTTGTTTTCTTTCTTCCTCAGATAGTTCCTGCCAATTTTCTTTATTTTCGGGACGTTCCGCCATTTTCTCAAGTAAGGCGTTTTTCTGTTCCTCGGTGAGTTTGCCTTCAGACACGGCGGCGTTAAGTTGTTCTTCCAGGTGCGATCTCTGCTCCTCACGTTTTTCTTCTTTTATTTCTTCCATGAATTCATTAACTTCATCTTCATTAAGATTGAATCTTTCTATGAATTTTTTAATGAGGGACTGAAATCCATTTCCGGGTCCTTGCGCATATACGGATTTTACAGTCATTGTCCCCGCTGTTGCTATTAGAGCGAGTGCCAACGTAGGTATAATAATTTTCTTATTCATTATCAACACCTCCTTTGTAATGTTTGGATTGCAAATAAATAACTGATTTCAGATACTTTATACAAGCTAACTGAGATAAAACTTAAGAATAAGGTATTATTTTTTGGGGAGTTTTATTTCAAATATCGTGCCGTCTTTGGTGGATTCCACAACGGATATATTGCCGCCATGTGTTTTTACGATTTCTCTAGCAATAGACAGCCCCAATCCAAATCCATCGTGTTCTATTTTAGCTCTTGAAGTATCTGCTTTGTAAAATCTATCGAAAATGTACGGAAGATCTTTCTTTGCAATTCCGATTCCCGTGTCGGCAACCTTGATAGAAATATATTTATCGGAATCTTTTAGAATTACGCTTACCTTCCCGTTTTCTCTGTTAAATTTTATTCCGTTATCTAACAGTATTGTGATTAGTTCGGATATGTTTTCTCTATTTGCGGTTATTTCGATGTTATCTCCTGTGCAAGCAATCTCCACACCTTTCTCATCAGCTTTTGGACGAAGTTTTTTAATAACTTTATCGATTACCGTATTTAAGTTGAAGGTCGAAGGATTGTTCGGTTTCTCGAAATTCTGATATCTGCTTTGTGTCAGCAGCATATTTGTCAGGTGAGTCAATGAATCTACATCTTCAATTGTTTCTTCTAATATTTTTTTTGTTTGGGATAGTGTAAGCCCCTTATTTCTTAGGTTTACTTCCAGATATGTTTTCATTGATGTAAGCGGTGTTTTTAGTTCGTGTGCGGCATCAGAAATAAAGTTTTTTTGTCTTTTAATCATTTCTTCAATAGGTTCCAGTGTTTTTCCCGCGAGTATATAACCGAATGCTCCGGCCAAACTGAGTACAAGCAGATTGATACTAGTTAACATCACAAGTAGTTTTGCTTTAATTTCCCTTATAGTTTCTTGATTTATCGGTTCATGAAATCTTTCGGGCAGCGGCTGGAATCGGGAGAAATCTCTCATTTTGGTTTCCAAACGCCTCTCGTGCATTTCTAACGCCCTTTCAGCCTCATTGCAGAAACCAAAATACACCATACTGCTAAAAAATACTGTAACCGCCATTATAATTACTAAGTACCAGGCAGTAAGTTTTATTCTTGCTGATCTAAACATTTGGATCCTCTATTTTATAGCCGAAGCCCCTTACTGTTTTAATTAACTTCGCTTTGCTCCTAAATGGTTTATCAATCTTGTTCCTTAGGTAGCCGATGTATACTTCAACTGTGTTGGGAAGTATATCAGAGTCATAATTCCACACATGATCTATTATTTTTTCTTTTGATAGGATAATATTTTTATTTCTAAGTAGATATTCTAATAAGGAAAACTCTTTTCTGGATAAAATAATTTCTTTACCATCTCGGGAAACACTAAAATCTTGTGAGTTCATTTTTAAATCGCCACATTCAAGTTTGTTCGGTATTAGGGTATTAGGTCTTCTAAGTAAAGCTCTAATTCGGGCTAATAACTCAGTAAAGGAAAATGGTTTTGAGAGGTAGTCATCCGCACCCGTATTTAAACCCAGCACCTTATCTTCAGTCTCGTTTTTTGCAGTCAGCATAATTATGGGAATATGATTTTCTCTCTTCCGTAAATTTGTGCATATATCCATTCCGTTTATTCCGGGGAGCATAAGATCAAGGATGATCAAATCATAATCTTCAGCAGAAGCCAGATCGTATCCGTCCAATCCGTTGTAGGCTATATCTACAGCGAAACCTTCCTGTTCAAGTCCTTGTTTGATTGAGTTAGCTATTTTGTGTTCGTCTTCAATAATAAGAATTCTCATTGGTGCTAATTATAAATCTTACTCTGAGAATTTGCTGAGGAGGATAGGGAGTGTGTTACGCGCTGGCTTTTTTTGTGATAATAAGTACCTCCTGGAGTTTATTTAAATATTCTTTTATATTTTCCGAGACCAGTTTTGGTTTTTTCCTCAGTCTCAGGGCAAGAGGATAAAACGGCTCCCCTATCTTGACGGCTAAAACCGGATGGTGTTTAAGGAGGTATCCTCCTATTTTGTTTACTATATTGTAATGCGGTTTTAAACCGTGTTCACTTACAGACACTATTTTTAAGTTGGCCTTACTTAGCTTCTCATATATTTCATCAACTTCGTATCTTCTAAAGTGTCCGCATTCCTCGTCGAAATCTGAAAAATATTTCTGATGAAGAGGTACAGAGAAAATAAACGTGCCAACTGTGTTAAGTACTCTACTTATTTCATTTAGAATATCCTGATCTTTTTCTATATGTTCCAGAACATCAAAAGCGCATATGAGATCAAAAGAATCGTTAGGGAAAGGCATTCTTTCGGGAGATCCTAATACCGCGCACCCGCTTCGTATATAGTTGAGCCTGTCAACCGCCTCTTTGCTTATGTCAAAATAGATGGTTTTAGATATAGGCAGCCTCGGGCGTACACCCGGTCCGATTTCTAAAAGTCTGCTTGTTGGTTCAATATAAGTTTTCAATAGAGACCATACCGGGAACTTAGTATGGTCAATAAGTTGAGCATTTTTCCAAACTTTGTCGTAAAAAGATTTGTTGTCGATCATATACTTTCATTATTATACTGCTAGAAAGGCTTATTAAATAACATGGTAGACGTCCCCGGGCCTGAAAGGCCCGAGCACTTTATGGCTTAAGAGTGATCGCGGTGTCTTTGAATATACCTTCTAACAATAGAATCATTGATGGAGCCTAAGCTTCTGACAAAATACCCATCTTGCCAAAAGCTTGTTCTCCATACCGATTCTTCAAGCCTCGGAAATTGGTCCCTTATTTTCCTGGCCGTACCACCCTTGATTATGTTCATTATTTCACTCGGAGAATATTTGGGTTTAGCACCAAGATATAAATGAACGTGGTCCTGTGCTATATGTAGCTCGTAGATCTCAAACTCGTGCAGTTGACACGCATATTTAATCATTCCCTCTATCTTCTTACTTATTTCCCCAACTAGGATTTTCCTGCGCCTTTTAGGTACCCAAACGAAGTGGTATCTCAAATCGTACTCAGTTTGTGCGGTTTTCTTTGCTTCCACACACCTATTTTACCTCATTGCTGTGCTAAACCCACTCGTACCCATGCAAAGAACCATTCACCCCGGGCCTTACAGGCCCGAGCACCCTGGTTGTTTAGTGGATATAATAATCTTTTCCTTCTATTTTATTTTTTGTTAACGGATTCTTGGTGCATTTATCTGCGTGTTCATAGTCAACAAATCTATACATTAGGTGCTCATCACGGCCTTTAGGTATGCCAAGTCTGGTGGTTTGGATTATTTTTGTTGGTATGTAATCAATGTGTTTTATCAATAGGCTATCTTTGTGAAATTGCTTCTGGTCCCAATCAGGTACTTTTAAGTTTAGTGATTTTGTTAAAAGTGTCTGTCCTGAACATAGTTTGTGAGTTTCCCTTATTTGATCAGTTAAGGGATTAAGATTTTTCATAACTTCTATCATCTTTGAATCCGTTTCGTCTTCTATAAAAGGTACGCCCGCTTTTATAAGTACTGCGTCACCTTCGTCTCCGACACTTATGTTAAATGTGTCTTTACCGCGTGAGTAGTACATGTAGATTGTTCCGGGAGGCATAAAAAGGGCTTTTCTTTTTTCTGTGTAGCCTAAAGACGAATGGCTTGCTTTTTCTTCTTTTAGATATGCTTCTGTTTCAATAACCTGCGCTTTTAGCCAGATATTTTTGTATTTGTGCTGGATTACTTTTCCAATTAGTTCTTGAGCGACAATAACAGCATTTCTATTAAAAAAAGGTGAGGTCAGAATATTTGGTTTTTGTTTATTTTTCACGGGAATATTTTAACAGAGAATTTGTTCGGGGAGAAAAGATGGGGAGCAGCGTAAAGTGCAGATTAAGGGGTAATCTGATTTACGCTGCTCCTTAGAGCCGTTGACAAAAGAGCTTATTTAAAGCTCTCCGGGCATTTATCAACGGCTAGCAGACCGTGGTCTGCTACGAAGTTACAGACCATCTCCCGAGCTTCCAGCTGGGATATACCCAGCGCCTGGGAGTAGTCTTGTGGGTGTTGGCCGAATACGACCACGAACGGGTCGTTTAACTCCTCGGCCTTTCCCTCTTCGACGATGGTGGCCCAGACCCTTTCCGGGTCTGCGCCTGCTACGATATCGTACCCCTTGAGGTACAATCGCCATGCGGCGTCGGCCGCCTCGGACTGGGATATACCCCGGTATGTGTCCCGGGTAATCCCCGTGATCTCGCTCTTCCACTCCTGGGGAAGGACCTCAGGGAGAAGAGCCGCAATGGCGCTGCATGCCAGCATTATCGCCAGTCCCACAAACAGAAGATTGAAAAAACGACGCATGTTACACCTCCAACAAATGGGATATTTGAGCTTTTCGCTCATAAGCGTATTATACTATAGGTTATACCATAAATCAAGTCCAAAACGGGCACTTTCCCTTTTATTTATTTGTAAAAACTTAAGTTGGGTATAGGCGTGTATATAGCAGAAAACAAGCAAAATACACTGTTACATCGGGCTTTTTACAAAATAATAAAAATGCATATAATTTCCCTATGAAAATATTCATAGTATCGGGTCCTTCTGGCGTTGGAAAGTCTCATTTAATAAATGAATTAAGCCAAAAAGGTCTTTATCCCTTGGAAGTGTACACAGATCGAAAAAGACGCCCCTTCGAGGGTGAAATAACTGATAGAGTGTATCTTACTCATAAAGAGTTTACGGATAGTCTAGCTGACTTTTTGTACTGGTTTGAGTTTCAGGGAAATAGATATGGTTATAAGACAAGTGATATAGAAACTAACAGAAAAAAAAGTAAATCTGTAGTATTTAACATACCTCTAACCTTTTTACAGGATGTGCTAGATAAACTTCCTGAAGCGGTTGTGATTCACCTTGATGTCGATACCGACAACTTTAATATGCTTTATGCCCGTATGGTTGCTAGAGATTTAAGCGGAGATGAAACCGAAGATGATAAGAATCAAAAGTTGAGTAAGATAAAAAAACGCTTGGATTTCGCAAAAAAAGAGATAGAAGAAATATCTGACTTGGGTTTTATTACAAAACATGATCCGTTAAGTAAAGTTTTTGTTGTTAAAGATAACTCTACTTTGTATGACGAAGTCATACCGTATATTTTGGATGTTCTTTGGATGGATTGAAGTTAGTTGTGCTCCTGTGTTTGTTTGACGACGTTGATTTGATTTTTGTCATCCACAGGAGCATCGGTTGGTCTAGTGGAAAGTAACCCTTCCCCCTGGTGAACAGTTTTTCACCGTTTTATTCCAGTATTTCCCGCCGTGCCTAAGTTCGACTTTTTGGCCCGGCGTAGGAGCCCATTTTTCGTTGTGGGTAATTTCGAGTGTGTTTGAAAGCTCAAAGAAATTCCCATGGGCCACTGGATGGGGTGTTTTTCCGTACCAAACACTCACATTTGTGCTCCCAGCCATCTTTCTCACCTCCTTTGCTGTGATTTATTTGGCGGTATTATCCCATAGCTTCACTAGCATTACAACTAGTGTTATTGCAACTTTGCTTTTAGTAATAATAAAAATGCAGGATATATAAAAGGAAGTTTAGCCCACGAGAAATTCAGAATCCCTTTTTGAGTTCTTAAGAAGCTTTTTCACAACATTTTCCATTTGTATACCTCGAGATCCCTTAACGAGAAAAACAGCATTTTTACTAAGAAAATCACTGTCCAGGTGTTTATTTAAATCAAAGTCAGACGATTTATCCAAGATGTTTAAGGTAGCGCCGTTTACAATTTTCTTCGCTGCCTTTCTCATTTTCTTCCCAACCAAAATCACTTTATCCGAGTGTTTTAACGCATATTTGATGATACTTTCATGAGCTTGTATTTCTCCTGTTCCAAGCTCGAGCATGTCTCCAAGTATGCATATTTTCTTTTTGTCATTAAAGCTTCTTAAGTAATTTATCCCAGCTTTTACAGAGGCCGGGGAGGCGTTGTATGTATCATCAAGAACTATAGAGCCCTTTTTTCCTTCGAGTTTGGACATCCTGCCGGGGCTGTTTCTGACTTTGAGCAGTCCTTTTTGAATTTCTTTTTCGGACATTCCCATATGTGAACATACCTCATCGATTAAAGTCACTACGAAATCTACATGAGACCCTGCGAGATTTGTTTTGTAACCGTGCTTGGTATTTGTTGAAAACCAGATTTTTTTGCATTTACCGGTTTTTTCCAATTTTCTGACATTTTTATCGTCTTTATTAAGAAAAGCTACAGAATCTTTGTCCATAAATTCTAGTAATTCACCCTTTGCTTTTATTATATTTGCTATAGTCTTAAGCTTTTCTTTATGGACGCCGCTAATGTTAGTGATAATTCCTATATCCGGTTTTATATATGTGCATGTTTCTGCAATTTCTCCCGGTTTGTCCATGGCGATTTCGGAAACGGAAATTTCATGATCTTTTTTCAGATTGTTTACAATATCAGCGGATAATCCTAGTAGAGTATTTCTGTTTCCGGGGCTGGAAAACACACTGTATTTTCCAGATAGTACTGTGGCTAGAGCTTCCTTTGTAGTGGTTTTCCCTACCGAACCAGTTATACCGATCACCTTGACTTTATACTGTTCAAGCTTTTTCCGAGCTAATTCATAGAGTTCCTCCGGCTGAAGTATTCCGGCGGCGCCTTTATCTAGAGCATCTTTGATAAATTTACTTCCATCGAAATTTTCGCCTTTAAAGGGTATAAAGTATTCGCCGGGTTTGATAGTTCTGCTGTCAGAGGAGACCTTTATATTTAGATCCATATAGCGCCTGAATTATATCAGATAGAGTAATAACGTTTATAATAATCCAGTTTTTCTAAACTCATCTAACGCTTTTTTGGCGGATTCCCATTGATTTTCAAAAACAAAGTGTTTTTCAAGGTCTTCATATGGTACCCATTTATATGCTTTGAGTTCACTTTCTCTTATCTTTATGTCCTTTTTGTCCCCTGTAAGTCTGACCAGAAATTGATGTTTTTCCTGACCGAGGAAGTGTTTACCTCTTTTACGCAAATAGTCTTCAGTCGTTTCTTTTGGCCAATCGTATTTAAGGATTTGGGGGCTTTTCGCCAGTATTTCAAAATTAGAAGTACCAAGTTCTTCTGTTAGTTCACGCAACACGGTCTCCTCCAGAGTTTCATTTTCATCAATTCCTCCACCGGGAGAGTCCCATTGGTTGTTGTCATAAATCTTTTTCTGCACTATGAGAAAATTGTTATTATTGTCTATAACGTATGCGTGCACACCTTGTCTGTAAGTTGGTTCCATTGTTTGATTATATACGATTAGGTTTTTTTACCTGATCAAAAGAAATCCACGTTCTGTCCTTTTGAGCTTTTTGTTCTTCTGATAAATTCGCTCCTTCAACAAAAATGCGAAGTATCAAGCGGGGTGTTAAAACATTATTTCTATCTAGATCATACTCAACTATACGCGCGACAGTAGCTCCCACGTAGTCATTGCAAATTTTTAGTTCCTCTCTTAATATCCGCAATATTGTATCGTTTAGAGTTTCACCTTTTCTTATCTTATCCATAAACAATAGTGCTGACTCGTCCCAAGCAATTTTAAAGAAGTCATATTTGTCGTCATCAAAGTTTAAAATATAAGGTTTCACAAACACTTTTCTTCCAGGATTTTTTATGTTAAATCCGCTAAAGTTCATAATTTTGAAAGACCTTTTGTAGTATTTATAAAAATCTGTCGGAATTAGCTCGAAATCAAATTTTCTAACAAAATCTTCCAGGTTGTCTGCGACTTTGTAGCTAAATTCATTAGTTTTTGGAGGTTCACTTTCGGTTGTAATCAGGTGGTAAAGTAGATTGTCGTTAACAAAATGCACACTTTGATCATTTTTTGAAACAGCGTAGTAGTTGTAACTGTTATTCAGCAAAAATACGGCAGCCAGATCAAACTTCTCCATTACACTTACAGCTTTCTCATGATTTTCACTTGTGTATGTTGTGCAATCAACAATTGTTGGGTTTACTGGGAGCAGGCATTTTAGTTTGGTGTTATAAATTCGTACTTTTAAATCTTGTAACGCGGTTTGTAATATATATATCGTTATGTTATCGGTTTTGTCACATTCTACTAGTACTCGTGACCTTGGTAATTTGTAGTATTTGAGTTTTTCGGTTTCTTCAAATTCTTTTAGAGTTAACTTTGCGCCAAAAGGGGCATTTTCATAGGAAATATATGCAGTGTTTTGTTCATCCGAAGGAGAATTAATAATTACTCTTTGCATTTCATTTAGTAGTGATATCATTTTTCCGAAAAGATCTGGGGTTATGTTTACATTGGGTTTTAGTAGGTGATAATTTACTTTGTTCATGTGGCTTTATAATATCAGAAATATTCTTCTACTTTTCGAGTAAATCTCTTAAAGTAGTATTTGATACAATTGGTGCATGGGGGAAATTATAATAACGAGAAAAATACAGAATCCGGAAATAATAACACCAGTGGACAGAGCCGCGTTTTACGAAAAAGAAATTCAGCGTGCTAAAGAGGGTAAGGAGCCGGAGATATCTGTTGATGTAGTAAATATACTTCTTTTTAATGAACATAGGGAGATGTTTGTTCAGAAAAGATCAAAGGATAAGTATCATAATCCAAATCTTTTGGATAAATCGCTGGGAGGACATATAGAATATGGGGATATGGAGAAGTTTTTATTTAGGATATAAGATAATATGAGTATGGGTATAAAACAGATTGGACAAGAAGAAGTTTCGGGAATACTTGAGGGATACTTGCAGAAGGGTAGGGAAAGGGATGAAAAGGAGGAAAAAAGCAGAATGGAGGTGATTGAGAACATTGTTGATGAGATGTCAAGAAGGTATGAGGGCTATTTAGGGTATAAAACAGCAAGGGGAAAGGATAGTCCTTTTGGAAGGGAAGCAGATTATAGTTTTATCGAAGCAGCCGCAGAGGTTGCGGTTGATAATGAAGGTTTGACTCCTGTTGAGCAGCGTATTAAGAGAAGTGACTTTTTAACACTCCATTATGCAATTATCGGTGGTGGTTTAGATGAAATGATGCGTAAGTATGTAGAACAGCTTTCTCCTGAAGAAGCGGCAGAACTTAAAAGAGACGAGAGTAAAATGTTTGAGGTTGGTGCAGAGATAACAGCCGGGTTTATAGTCAAGCAAAGGGAAAAGAATAAAGAGGATGTACTAGTAGAAAGATTTCCAGATGCACCAACGACAGGTTTTGAGTTTGAATATACAGATCCCTTAAGAGCCCTTCTTGAAGATCTTGAAGTTGCACCTAGAAGAGTAGCGATATTGGAAGCTATGCGGGATGATGATACTGAAAAGTTAAGGGGCAATATTTATGGTGAAGATGACATTAAGTTTTTGTTACTACTGGAAAAAGCGGCTAAACTAGCTATGACTGGAGAAAATCCAAGCGGCTTTCGAGATTATATTGAAACAGAAATCGAATACAGAACAAAGGAGCTAGCTGAATTAAGAAAGCTTATGGAACTAACTCAAGGTATTGGTGAGCAAAAAGAATTGGAGGAAGGGTGTAGAAACCGTCTCCAGTCGGGTACTGCCGTATATATTGAACGCGCTGCAAACAGAGTGCAGGAATTGTTACAGAATATGTCAGGTGATAATGAGATGTTAGTTTCAGCTAGAGCAAATTTGGAGAGACAGCGGCAACTTGTTTTGGGGAAGCTTGAATTTGATGAGGGGGATACGTTAACAAGTTTGGATGTTAACGCTATGAGATTACTTGTTCCAAGTCCGGCGTGGAGGTTGTCCTCCACAGCCCCTTTTCAGGTTAAAGATGAGTTAAGATCCTTAGAAGAAGTAATTACACAACCTTCCTTATCAGTTAGAATGCAGTTGAGGGATTTTGTGTATGCGGTAAAGTTGGGTGCGTTTGGCGGCGAGCACTTAAACGTACACCAAACACTTGCTGGAGTTGAGCTTACACCGAAAAGGACAGATTTCATGGAAGTCACGGCCATTTTGGAAGCAGCAGGTTTAAATAATCCAAACAGGGAAATTCCAGATTATATACTACAAGAAATAGAGAGTGGTAAAGACGGGTATGTTAAGCCGTTTAAGAAAATTTCTAAGTGTGCGGATGGCAAGTATTATTATTTTCCGTACTTTGGAGTAAAAAATAATGTCGCAGGAGCAGTAGCTTATCCGCGTGAGGCCAGAACTTTATTAGAGTTAAGGGCGATGCGTGGTTTTGATCCGGAAACTTCCTTTTCCGCACATGTAAGGGCAAGTACTTTTACCTGGTTGGCCGCTTGGGGAGAACAGGCGGCAAATATTGATGAAGGATCGAGGACTCCTGAGCAGCGGCAACTAGTCGAAGCATGGGAGACCTTATTGAGTGGTTGGAAAGATTTGTTGGAAGATAAGGAAATTACACAACCTCAAGGTGAAGATCGGTATCAGGAAGTAGAAGTAAGTATGGACGCGGAAACAGGTATACCCAAAATTGATTATATTGGAGATGAGAAATATTCTCTTTACGTTCAACAGATTTCTGCAAAAAGAATTAGAGAAGAGCAACAAGGCAAATCACGCGATCCGGATTCGTTTAGATCTAGAGCAAGAAGGCTGATAACAGAATACGACAGAAAAGCAAAGGAAGCTATTGGTTATTGAAATCTTCTAATCCTTGCGGTGTCAGATATGGCCGTTTTGCAAAACAAGCCAGAATCACATACGCCGGAGAATGATATTCCTATGGCGGGAAACCAGGAAGATTCTAAAAGTCTTACTGAATGCTTAGGTTTCCTGGAAGGTGTGCATACTGCGCAGGAAAGGCAGCAGATTCTCAATACAGTATTTACAGAAGAAAGACGAGAAAATTTGGTAGCAACTGCACCAGAGGACTCTTTGAGGAGAAAAGTACGATATTACCGCTTTATGCCGTGGGATAAATTTTGCACCATGTTGGAAGAGGGGGAGTCTAAACCCGAACATTTTTTCGAAGATTTTGATTCAGAACTGGCTTTTGTAGAACTAAAATATTTTCTACTGTGGGTGTCATTAGCCATTGGTCCTCACCTCTTTCTAATTTTAATTTATTACACATAACAAAAAAAGCGCTCAAACTTACACGCAACCCAATGGTTGTATATAAGTTCAAGCGCTCGAGACTGTTAGGTCGGATGAGCTACTTTCGCCAGTGGCGAATTGCTCCTGAACAGGGAGATTGTAGCACAAAAGTTCTGAGTAGTCTCGTTAAGCCTCCAAAACATAGAACTGAGTGTTTATTGTTATTCCAGGGAGAAAATGTTGTAAATTCCACTGGTCGGGGTGGCCGGACTCGGTCACGTGTCCTAGTTTCATTATGCAAAAGTTACTTTATAAATTAGGAAACTTTTGCTAACTCAA
>JAFGOI010000003.1 GCA_016926555.1 Patescibacteria group bacterium
ACTCAAACGGAATTGGCGGGAACCCGCACAAGCGGTGGAGCATGCTCTTTAATTGGCTGATAACCCAAGAACCTTACCAGGGCTTGAAATGTATCCAGTAGTGAACCGAAAGGGGAACGATCCCGAGTAATCGGGAAAGATACACAGGTGTTGCATGGCTGTCGTCAGCTCGTACCGTGAGGCGTGCCCTTAAGTGGGTTAACGAGCGCAACCCCTACTGCTAGTTGTATCACTCTAGTGGGACTGCCCCGGCAACGGGGAGGAAGGTGGGGATGATGTCAAGTCGGTATTGCCCTTATGTCCTGGGCGAGAAGCATGCTACAATGGCCGGTACAACGAGTCGCGAAACCGTGAGGTGGAGCCAATCTCTAAAATCCGGTCCCAGTTCAGATTGGAGTCTGCAATTCGACTCCATGAAGTCGGAATCGCTAGTAATCGCAGGTCAGCTAAACTGCGGTGAATACGTTCTCGGGTTTTGCACACACTGCCCGTCACGTCAGCAAAGCTGGGGCTACCCTAAGTCTCATATTAGTATGGGCCCACGGTAGAATCAGTGATGAGGATGAAGTCGTAAATTGCGGAGGAAGTACGCAACTTCCACGCATTTTTGTTGCGACCTGCGGAAGTAATTCTGCAGAAAAATTCGGCTAATAACGGTGGAACCCCAACTCCTCCTGAGTATTCGGGATTGGGGTGGGTAATACCGTGGGAAGTCGTCCCGAGTATTCGGGATTGACCCCGTATCGACTGATTCTCTAATGTATGTTATAACATTGGAGATGACATATAGTGCTTTCAGAGAAGATCAATCTGAAAATCTTAGGCTATATGACACGCCGACTCCTAAAGTTCTGAAAGCTTATCTATTAGGTGCATTACATTATGCAACCGAGAGAAAGTATACTTACCGAATTTCTCAGAAATCTGTTGAGTATGTTCGCTTTATCAAAAAAGCTTTACTCAAAGCTGGTTATAAAGCATGGACATATAAAGAAGGATCTAATAGAGATGTTCACATTGTTGAATTTTCCAAAAAGATTCTTTCTGGGATTACGATTTTAAGTCGAGATGACAAGATAAATTATTGTCGAGGTTATTTCGATTCTGAAGGCGCAGTTCCACTATCTTTAACAGCAAGGTATTACATTTACTTTGCCCAGAAGGATATCGCAGATTTAACTGAACTTAGAGATTATCTACAAGATTTAAGAATATCTTGTGGGAAGATACATAATCCTAGTAAACGAGTCGATTCAGACTATTTTAGGTTTTATGTGTTATCAAGTTCATTTGAGAAATTTGCTAAAGTAATTGGATCGTGGCATCCAATAAAACAGAGTTATCTTAGGATGAAGATATAGTCAGCGCCATTGGAAACAATGGATAAAGTGAACAAGGTAGCCGTAGGGGAATCTGCGGCTGGATCACCTCCTTTCTAAGGGAGAAAAATAGTACCTCTGATCTTTAGAATCTTGCCCCGAGTGACTCGGGGAAGGCTATTGAAACATTGAAGTACGCCACTCAATTGAATAACTCATAAGTTGATTGGCTAAATAAGCTGTTTCCTCACGAAACAGCCGGAGTAGGTTTGAGGGTGAGCCTAAACCCTCACATGATTCATTCTTCTTGCCTTTAGGGTCTTGAAATGCTATAAGTTCCTCAGGAAGTTAACTATGGCAGACGAGAGTCATAAAGGTCTATATTATAATAAAGTTGTTGTCGCGATAGTAAAAAATTCTTGCGGACAAGTATTAATAGTAAAAAGAAAACGGGAAATTGATAGTATTATCGAGGGTACATTATCTTGGACTTTTCCCGGTGGCAGAATACTAGATGGTGAAAAAACATCCGATGTATTAAAAAAACACGCTTTAGAGCAATCCGGTTATAAAATAGAAGTGAAATCCAAAATATCAGAAAGAACATACCATCCATTTAAGAATAATTTAGCATATTTTGAGTGTGATTTGGTTGTTGAGGAACAAAGCGGTTTTACAAGGAAAGGTATTGAACGATTTTTATGGGTAGCTCCTTCTGACTTAAGCAACTATTTCACTACAAGTATTGATTTGGGTGTTAAGGGTTTTCTCGGGTTGTAGTTAAAGGTGCGAAGAGACCCCAATATATGTGCAGTACACTGAGGTCTCTCGGTTGCCGGAGAGTATTTTGGTTCTCCTATCATCCATTTTAACCTCCTATATTACTCACTAATCGGACCAACATGTTGATAGATATTAGAATAATGAATAATTTGTGTCAATGTCTCGCAATAATTAGAATTGCAAAGAGACTCCGTTGAAATGTTCGGTTTGTTTTCACTCGTTTTGTTATTATTTTACTGTCCTATGAAATATTCTTTCTTTGATATAAAAAAAAGACTGTCGTTAGTTATTGTGTGCGGCTATATAACAAGCCTGTTAGTATCAGTATTTAATCCGAAAAATAGTACTATTTTATTAAGTTCTGATTTTATTGCTTTATATACTGGTTCAAAAATAATCTCTGAAAGCAGATCTGGCCAGTTATACAATCTCAGTATACAAGAACAGACAAAGTTAAGCCTTGATGGGGTAAATCCGGAATTTATGTTTTCTTATAGGAATCCCCCCGTTGTTGCTTTTGTGCTGCAACCTCTAACGTTTTTTAATGCATTTGGTGCTTATAGAATATTTTTTGTTATAAACCTTTGTTTATCTTTATTGTTTCTTTTTTGTCTATTTAAAAGATCAAACCTGCCTGATTATTTTATGATTTTATTAATTTTATACCTTCCGTTTAATACTGCTTTGTTAAGTAATCAGTTATCTCCTTTATTAGCTCTTCTATACCTTTTTATATGGTTTAACATAAAAGAGAAAAGAGATTTATTAGTGGGGATCTTGTCTGGTTTTTTGTTTTTAAAGCCTCAACATATGATGCTTATCCCATTTGTGTTTATACTGTCAAATAAAAAGCTAGATTTTTTAAAAGGATTAGTTCCCGTAATGTCGATACTATTTGTTCTAAGTTGCATTGTTTGGGGTGGGTGGTTCGTTACAGATTATCTTGTTTTTTTACTTAGGTCAGAAGCCCCTGAATTAGGTTCTCCCGTTGTATATGGATTTTCCTTAGTTTCGTTGAGTGGGTTGATAAAAACTAGTTATTATAAATTTTCATATATAGTATTACTAGGGTTGAGTTTCTTATTATATTTTTTCATATGTCTTTATTACTTAACACTAAGAAAAAAGAATGTGTCTTCCGAAAGTTTGTTTGTTATTTCAATTGTTTTTAGTTTATGTTTGAATCCTCATATAATGGGAAGTGATTTAATACTATTGATTATCCCGATAGTGTATTTATATGTGTGTTTTAGAAACAGTGGGCGCATTAGATATCTTTTATTTAGCGCTTTATTTTACTTAATACCTTTGCTAGGCATTTATTTTTATGGGGGTATTACAGCCGTAGTTTTCGTTTTCATTGGTTTATACCTGCTTTTTGATAAGAATTTTATTAAAAGTACAGTATTAAGTGGATGAATTTACTTCTGATTTGGTTTGAAATCTTCTGGGTTTCCTCGGTTTCGTTGAGGATATTGTCTGTACCATCAAAATCAAAAACAACACTTAAAATTATTTTTGCAGCAACCGGAGCGATAATCCTTACTACAATGACTAGTACAACGATGCTTTGTTTATAGGCTAGCTTTGTGTTGTTAACACTTGGTGGGCCATTAGTGTCCAAATTCGAACTGCTGTGAGGTCTGGGTTATAAGGACAGCCTATAAAAAGTATTTGGGGGTTTCGACATACCCCGTAGCATACAACGCTCAGTATTATTGACTTGTTTCTCTAGTATTATTGTAGAATATAGATGTGGGTACTTCATTTGCCGAAACATTTGGTAGATTTGTTCAAGATAATACAGGTGCGGAAGTGCCAGAATCCAAGGAAAAGCTTGTAGATAAGGAAATTCCTTTTGGTACGACCGAAATTGTTGGAAGTCACGCAAAATTCACCTTTTCTCTAGAGGAAGATGACGCTGGAGATTATGTAAGAGTTTCCTATGGATTTGGTGGAGGTCACAACTTTGTAACTCCTCCTGTAGTTTTTAGAGATAGGAGGGCTGAAATGGTAGCTGTAGCAGTGGAATCCAGAGAATATTTAGATGCTTTGGAGAATAACAGAACTCATGAAAGATTAGCTCGACAACTAGAAGATGCCACAGAAAAACTTCGCTATACAGAATGGGTAACGCCTATTTCAGGAGAATTATCACGACTATACGGATCCTGGCTTAGTCGTGTTACTGCCTCTCTTGATCGGGAATCTGAATGGACGGAGGGTGAAAAAGAGGAGTGGGAAATACTTATTGGTTCTCAAAGGAAGCTTCAGCAGATTTTGGCAGATTTAGAACCCTCCGCTTTGGAGAATGACACCATCGTTTATTCGAGTATGGTGGAGGGCTTATCAGGACAGTTGGAGGCAGTGCCACAAGTAGAAGTACCCGAGGGTGGAACTAGCAATCCCGAAAAAGAATTGTATAGATTGTTTTCTTCTTCACCGGGAGTCTTACAGGCAGTGACTGAAACCGAAAGAATAAGTGGTACCTCAACACAATATTTAGAGATTATAGATTTATCAACATCAGAAACAGATCCCGAAGGTCATCTCGAGTTTGAATCTCGCCGAATTCATATTTCTAAATTTATGGCTCCTGCAACAGTGGCTTTGTTTGTAAAAGTTGAAAATATACTAGGTTCGCACGGATCTTCCCTATTCGGCGAACCCGCAGATTCAGATACCGCATCGTCAGTAGAGGAATCCGGAGGAATATATCAAAGAATTTCTTATTCATCTGGAACTGGCAGACACCAGGGATTTGGAAGTTTTACAGCTGTACCTAAAAGATCCGAATCACCAGATGGAATACATGATAGTTCGGTAGAGACCGAGGAGGGGTCAATATAAGCACTATGTATAGGAGAAACCCTTCTGAAGCAACACAATATCGACGTAGCGATGAGGGACATGGTAAAAGCATAGAGCGCCCATCGGATGAACGTTTAGGCAAGCTTAGGGAGGCTCTTGACGCTTTTTTAATTGAGCCTGGAACAGGTGGGGAAACGCGTCCTATTGCAGATGTTCTGGATGACGTTGATCCAGAAAAAGTACAAGCGTTTACCGCTCCTACCGCCTCAGGTAAGACTTTAGGTTTAGCCGCAGAGCTACTTCTTGCAGAAAATTCCGAAAACAAACCCAGAAGAGTTATTGTGGTTGAACCTACTCAAGGAACCTGTGGAGAAGCTGCGGAAATCCTGCGGTATTTGTATGGTGATGATATTATAGGCCACAAATACGGGGGGGAATCTCAAGACAGAGTAAAAAATCCAGACGCTAACGTACTTGTTACAACAACTGGAACTGCATGGAACATGATGATTCATGGAGAGATTGCACCGGATGATTATGTTTTATTCGATGAGGTGCATTCCAGTATGGGTTTTGGTCACACCGAAGCTATGATAGCGTTACTTAATCGCAGGGATGCTCGTGGTGAACGCAAAGTGGGTATGGGATTTGCTACTGCTACTATGCCCGAAAACGAGGGCAGCGGTGGTTTTTTGGCTTGGGCTGGAGCCGAACTAGAAGCAGTTAATCGTCCTAGAAAATACGAGTCGGAGCTTGTACCCACATACTCCTCGGTCACTGGTACTGCTGAAAATCTTCTTAATGACGAAGCTTTTGGTGGTAGACATTTTATGGTATTGCAGCCTTCTAGACGGGAAGTTTTATTGACAGAGGAAGCTTTACGGAATTTCGCGGCCTCTGAAAGGCATACTATAGATGAATCCATTGAAGTAGTAAGGTACATCTCTGGTGAAAGTCCTATTGCTTTTAGCCAGCATATTGCCCGAGTTTTGGAGGAAAACGCAGAGAAAGAACCAGGTGACAGAAAACGACTAGTGATAGTTTCCACTTACGGTGCTATTGGGACAGGTGTAAATATGCCCGTTTTAGATGCAGTAGGAGCTGGTACATACATAAAGCCAATATATGAGGATAGAAAAGGTCAGACTAAGGTTGTTGAGACACCTGCAGAAGGTTCTATTCTTGTTCAAGCTATGGGTAGGGTTGGCAGATTTGCAGATGGAAAGTTCTTCTTATGCGATACAGATCCAAGTAAGAGAATCAAAATGACTCCGGACGAAATTCCACGACCTGTTGGTGGTGCTTCTTTGGCAGAGCTAGTATTAGACCTTTCGGTTATGGGAGAAGATCCGAGATTAATCGAATGGTACTCAAATGTGGATCCCACGCAGGTTGAGAAGAGCACTAATTTCTTAATTAGAAATGGTCTTTTAGAACAAGGTAAGTTGACAAGATTGGCAGAAAGACTTAGAAGGAATCCCCTAGCGCGGGAATCCGTTTTTAACGCTTTAATAGCGGAGAACGCTCCTTCAGAAATAAGTTCTGAAGTACATGCGGTTTTAGCTACTTCTGGTGAAGATTGGCGTTCTTTGTTTATAGATCAACTGACGAGTGTCCAGGGAAGAGAAAGGTATGATGCGGATGGAAGGGATACCGTACGGGTAACGACTTTATTGGAAAATGCAGGATTAAATGAGGTTAATATTGATGGAGAATCTGTATCTCTCATTGTACCCGAATCTGATGCTGCGACTATGTTTAATGTAATTTGGTATATGCGAATGAATCATATCCGCCCTGATGATGAAGGTATAGATATGGCACCAAGAGCGTTTTATGGCATTAGCGGCAAGGTAGGAAGAATCACCCGTTATTTGGAGAGATCTGGTACACGACCGGATTTTCCCATTACGTCGGAAAAGTGGGGTGATGTTATGCAGTATTTGATTGAGAATGATTCCGGTAAAAACTTAATGGTGTATCCCTTCGGAGGAGATACTACGGTGTTATCTCAAGGTGTTGTACGAGAAGGTTTAGTTGAAGGGGCAATAGAAGCAAAGGGGAGCTCATATGGACGAGCACCAAACAATGGAACCTGGGTAACCTGTTTAGAGACTCACCAAGCTTCTGGCCGTACTCGTAAAGGCAGAACAGGTTCACCAATAACATTTACGAAGCTGGTGTTAGGTCGTGTTCCAGAGGAACAGATTCCTTGGATTGAAGAGAATCGAACTAAAACTCTAGATCCTCTTTACCGAATCCTACATCCAGATAACCCTAATCAGGATGAAATGTTACAGGACCATGAACTAGTCCGTGCTCTTGTTGCCGCGATGGACGAAACTAGATCTGCGATTGAATATTATAGATCCAGAGATAGGAGTGTACCTCAGTTTGACCACAGAAGATGGTTAACAGAAAATTTAGAACCCAGTCTCGTAGGAGCAAAAGCAGCTACTCTGGAAGAAGCAGAACAAGTTTTGGAACGACTAGAGGAACACGGGATTGTCTTAACGCCTGATTTGGAATCTATTCTCCCCTCCAGTACACGAGCAAAGATTGAAGCTCGTTCCCCCGAAAATACCACTTTTGAACTTACAGTTGGTGAGACAGCAGTTTCTGTTGATTTACCTATACAGTATTACCACGGCCTTGCCCATATTCAGTTACCTATGGAAGGGATTGCTCACGATGGTACTAACTTTCAGTGGGAGTCGCACTACTTAACAGGTACTCCACCAGAAGCTTGGGAAGCTCAAGTGAATGAGTTACCTTTACGGGATGGAGGTTATAGGTTCGTTTTCGAGGGAGAAACATATGGAAAAGGTATTGCTGAGGTTCAAAAGTCGGCCGTAGAAACCTTAGCACTACAACCTCTTATAGAAGAAAAAAGAGCAGAATGGGGTTTTGAAGAACAGCCTGTGAATAAGGATACTGATTTAGATGCAGTTTTTAGTAAAGTGGGAATGCACCTGGTAGGAACAAGTCCAGAGGGTAAACCTTTGTATATAGTTGTTACCCCCAGTGTGTCTTAAACTAATATGTCAGAACGAATGATGAGACCAGAATTTAATACAGTCCAAGCTAGTGGGGAAAAGGAAAGGATTTGGACTGCACATAGTCAGGACAAAGAGACGTATCAAACGAGAAGGAAGATGACGGAGTCTCTAATGGTAGCATATCGAGCATCTCGGTCTGAACAAATAGATAGGTGGGCAACTAATGTGCAAAGTATCTCTGGTGAGGAAATATCTTCATGGAGAATGCGTGATACAGTTATGCCTGAGTTTCTAAAACCAATAGAGGGGGCGCTTAGTGAACAAGTGAAGGAGATTGTACCTGATACGTTGAGAGAACAGCCCAAAGTTGGGTTAGATATAGAACCTGTGGATGCGATCCTAGTAGCCGCCTTAGAAGTACAATCACGGGCACCAGAATTAATTGCGGATATGGATACAATCTTGGAGCAGGCTACAACAGATTCTGAGTGGATTCCAGATACGGTACAGAAGGTGAGGGAACTGAGTGCGAAATTGAGAAAAGCTTGGGCATATGGTAAGCCTGAAGACACTTGGACTAGAGATCATGCGGAGTTGTACCATTTAAGTCACGAGTCTCCCGAGAGAATCGCTCAAGCTCAAGAGGCAAAAGTTCGCTGGGAAGGTGTTCAGCAGAATGTGGCAACTAGACTGGCTGGTCTGGAAGCTATGGACGTTGATATTTGGTACGCAACCAGAGATTTTGAATCGGCAGTGCATGCTGCGGAAAATGGGAATTGGGAAAAGCTAGTTATTGAACTAGATTCAGCTCTAAGTGCAGTTGAGAGACAAGAATATGAAGCGCACAGTGAAGGAATATCTGAAGCTTTGGAAAATGTGGGTCAATCTTATGGCCCCGTATTTATGGAAGGGGTACGTGGTTTGGAAGATTTGGATGGTGTTTCCTGGGCTCCATGGGACTACGGTGATATCTATGCCGGTTATCGTAATGAAACCGGTTTGTGTGTTTCACTCGCTGATGATCGTAGAAACAGAGATATGCGAGACAGGTTCGAGGACACTTTTTTCCCCGGTAGTTGGATTAGAAGTAGCGAGGCTGCTGTTGATTTGGATGAATTACCTTCTATAATGCAACCAGCTTTTGGAAACTTTGAAAATGGACGGGTTATTGTCTGGCATACATCTGAAGTAGATGGTCTTGTGTTAGCTGCCTGTTGTTCAGTAGATGGAGATTATAAAGCAGATGTGAGTCGGGCACCGCGTTTGCCCAATTCAGGTGTATGGTTTGCAAGTAGTGAAGATGTTTATTACACACTAAAAGAACGGTTCGATTCAGAGGGAAATCAAGCTACAGACCCCGAATATGAGAGAAAGCTGCGTGACTTTATGCAGGCTTGGAGTGAAAGGATAGCCCAATATGGACCCCCTCAACCAGAGGAAATAACGGATAGATTTTTACAAGTACATAAGAAACCTCAGCAGAGATCAGGTAGATATTCAGGAGGTGGTTCTAAACAGCGTAGAACTGTACCTGTAGCACCTTCCAGGACGAGTCATACACCCACTTATCCGACTAGTGCAGCAGACGAGCCTTTTGATACGGGAGTTGGTGGCGAAACACTTCGAGCAGCTTTTGCTGAAGCCGGTCTGACACCAGCAGAAGAGAAAGTACCTGATGTCGTTGAGACTATAGCTTCTGTGGTAGAAACAACACCGGAAACTGAGGTTTCAGCTACAGAGAAGGAGAGAACGAAGTTGCAGGGATTAATAAGTGATACTGAGAGAAAGATTGACGATAGAATGTCGGAATTGCAAAGAGCTTTAGAGCAAGAGCGTACGGAAGCCATAGATGTTACTTCTGGAGAAACAGAAACCAGCTTAGTTGAACAAGGTACTCGGTTTGTGGCGGAATTTAGCGGAGTTGATAGTGATACAGGTGAAACCTATGCCGATGTTATAAACTGGGATGCTGAAGTAATATACCGCTTTACTATGCACAATGAGATTAATGGGCCCCAGTATGTAGAAGTAATAAATGGCACTTTCGGAGACACTTTTGAGGATGAGCAGCTAGGAGTTCCCGGTAAGGTTTATTCCGTGAAAGTTGTGAATCCTCTAGAGGGGGATGAGGTGATTGAAACCCAAAGAAATAAGAAAGATAAGTTTGAAAGGAGATTAGGAGCTTTAGTTGAGTAGAGGACTGATTTGAGTGAGTCCAATTACGATGAATACGGTTAGAAACGAAAATATGAGTAAAGGTCCCTCAGGGATGGGTTCTTGAAAATCCGAAAGCCCCAGTAGACCCCCTCTCTTTCGTTCGTCGCTGACGTTCCGCACTCAGTCCGAATTATTCTCGTCCATTCTCGCCTTTACAAAAAACTAACCACCACCTTTTGTTTTGGTGATGGTTACTTTTCTGGTGGGCGATCATGGACTCGAACCATGGACCTCTTCCTTATCAGAGAAGCGCTCTAACCGCCTGAGCTAATCGCCCACGTAACAGTTCCCTTAGAGAAAACAGAAAGATTCTATCACAGGTACATTTCCCCATAAATAATTTTATCATTTAGAATAAGTGCTTAACTTGATAGAATCTAGTCAGTGTCGCAGTGGTTGTACAACACAAAAAAGCTTTTCTTATTAGTTGTAAGTGTGAGTTATGTTATTGGAATGGTCCTATTCGCCTTCAACGACAAAAATAAGGATTATCTGCTAAGAAGCGATTTTTCCGCTTATTATACGGGCGCAAAGATAGTGAGTATGGGTGAGATTGATCGTCTATACGACCATGCTTTTCAGAAACAGGTGCAAACAGAAGTTAGGGGATATGAATTGCCGGGTGTGCTTTCTTTTAGAAATCCTCCTATAACGGCCTATTTGTATTCGATATTTACGATTTTTGAACCAATTTTGGCCTATCGTGTTTATTTGATAATTAACATCATTGTAACGTTTGCTACGATATGGTTTTTTTGTCGATATCTTAATCTGGATTCAAAGTATTTTCTTTATGCGCTATGGTTTTTGCCTACGATAGGTTCTCTGTACAACGCACAGATTTCTCCCTTTTTGCTGTTGTTCTTTGTTCTTGTTTATAAATCAATGAAGGAAAATAAATATTTTTCTGCTGGACTTTTTTCTGGTTTGTTGTTCTTGAAACTGCAATATTTGATAGCAATACCTTTCATATGGTTTTTGTCTAAAGATAAAAAGAAGTATATAACAGGTGTGGCTACATCACTTAGTTCTTGTGTCCTTTTTAGTTTTTTAATTTATGGAGGAAGTTTTTTACGAGATTTTATTAGCTTTACTTTTGCGAGTGAGAAAATCGATTATGGGACAATATCCGTTGAAAACTTTAATATCATGTCATTTTCGTGGTTTTTAAGAGATATACCGTATGCGAATTTAATATTACTGATAATTACGGGTTCAGGTCTGTTATCTACATATGTGTATTATTATTTGAAAGGAAAAACTATTGATTTTGATAGAGGGTTTTCTTCAGCTATATTGTTTTCGATTACACTTAATCTGCACTCCTTATATACCGATTTGATTCTTTTTGTGATTCCACTATTTCTAATTGTCAGTAGAGAGTTCTTTGGTAAAGTGAATCAAAATCGAGAACGTTTATTCCTGTATATACTGTATTTTTTACCTTATCTCGGTTTCATCAATTTACAAGGAATAGCAGCTCTAATTTATCTTTGTATAGCGGTTGTAATAGTATATGAAGGTCACTTCAAAATAATTAAGTTTTTCTGGAGAAAACAAGGATAGCCGGATCTTTTTTATCAATTAATTCGAATCCTTCTAAAAGTTCTACCTCTTCTTTTAAGAAAACTTTTCGTGGAAATTGGGCAAAAATTACGTATGCAGTGTCTTCTTTTATATTGCCTTCAGATATTAATCTATTTTTAGTGTCTTTATTAATGTAGTCAGTATATAAACCATGTGAAACGCTAAAAGAGGCATGCCCGGTATTTTGTGCTTGTTTTGTAAGTATATCGATTTCAGAGTAATCCTTGATAGATTCTATTTTGTTCTTGTGTAAAACATAAATGCTAACATCTGCATTGTCAGAACTACAATAATCGATTGCGTTGTAATTAAAATAGTCCGTGATAATAGCTCCTTGTTTGATATTTCTAATTTCTTGACAGAGTGTCTTTTGTGAATGGAGATAGATTCCCCATTCCACAATATCTGAGATATTTGCTGCTAGAAAAAACAGGAGAAGGATTGAAAATGCAACCCTATTGTATTTACCTCTGTCTGTGTAAATGCTGTAGGCTATTGTAAGATATAAGAAAGGGACGAAATACAAAAAGTGTCTCACTTGTAGGTATTTGTAAGCGGTATGAACGAGTAGTAGGAATGTAATGGGATAAATTGTAAGTATCAATAGTTTGTGATCTGTTTTATATTTTCTCAAGACAACTCTTAGATATTTGTAAGATAGTAATATAAATATTCCATACACAAACAGGTCATATTCTAATGCATTTTTACTAAATAAAAAGATGGATGGTACTGAGAAAAAATACACTTTTCCTCTTGAAATATATTCAATTCCGTGATTAAAGTATATCGATATTGGATTATGTTTGGTTAATACTTGGGATGTTACTAGTACAAACTGAGTTACTAAAATAATACATAATAGGGTGTAAAGAGCCATTGACTTTATTTTTTTTATGAGGGAAAAGGTTGTGAGTGAAGTTATAACCAAAATGCTAAATAGGAGAGTCGTCATGTGTAAGAGAGATAGTATAGACAACATGATGTCAATAATAACCAGATGCCAAAATTTTCGATTTTCCATGAATTTAAGGCTTATAAGAAATGTATAAAGGGATAAACATATGATAATGCTGTACATTCTTAGGTGATATGCATACATGCCTATTGAAGTCGATCCGACAAATAGTAGCAAGGATAAATAATTCCATGTTTTTTTTTCTATATATTTACGACTAATTAAATAGAATAAGTAGCATGAAATCAACCAAAAAAGGAGATTAAGTAATTGTCCATATAAATAACTGTTTCCAAGAAGATTAAATAGAAAATGTAGAATAGAATAATATAATGGCAAGTTCTGTTCGTATGCTAATATCTTTCTTATTTCACTTGGGTTTTGTAGAGATATTCTAAACGTATTTGAGTCGTCATAATAAAAGTTTGAATTATGAGTGAATGCAAATAATATTGTGAAAATTATTTTTGTACCAATAAGAACCATTAACATTGTTGCAACGGTTATTTTATTTTGACTTATATCCATATATTTTTTAGTCATTTGCATGTTTCGTGATATTCTTCCTCTGTGTTTACGTTCCATATATTTTCCTTTGTTTTTTTCCCTTTAATAATATTACTTACAGCCTCAAAAGCTGATAGCATTGAGTGATCCATGTTGTTATATCTATGCATTCCATTTCGCCCGATAAGATATAAGTTTTCTATGCTATCGAGATATTTCCTTACGTGTGAAAAGTCTTTATACGAACCAAAATAGGCAGGATATGCTTTAGGCGTTTTGATTACTATGTGGTCGATAATGTCTTCTTCTTTTACCATGCTCAAACTTACCAGTTCTCGCATCGCCATATCTTTGAGTTTTCGATCAGACATGTCCCAGAAATCGCTGTTTTCATCCATTGTGAATTCCATTCCAAGCCATACATAATTTTTGTCGTTTACCATGTAGGGACTCCAGTTGTTAAAAAACTGAATTCTTAATACATTAGCTCCCTTTTGATGGATGTATATCCAATTATCCGGGATCATTTTGTTTAGTGTTTTTACATTCGTGTCGTTTTGTATGGTTAGCTTTTTAAATAGTAACCCAACTGTTAAAAAATCCCTGTATTCGAGATTAGAAGCAATGTTGTATACTTTTTTTGGAGGCGGTGGAGAGATTCCTTTAACAAGATCTTTTATTGGGGCCGTTGAGATTACATAATCGGCTAGTACTTCTTTTGTTATTTGTGTTTTTTCATTTTTGATGACCGCCTTAATGACTTTGTTGTTTTTTATTTGTAGCCCAGTTACCCTTCTGTTGATATGTATGTTTCCCCCCCCTTTTTCAATTTCACTGGCTACATGTTCCCAAAACTGACCTGGACCATATTTGGGATAGAGGAATTTAGAGATAAGACTTGTTTCGACTTCTTTTTGGCTTATGTTCGCATTTCTAGCTCTAAGTATACGTTTTATGCTATCAATCACAACTTTTTTCAGAGATATACCTTTAACACGTTGCAACCCCCATTCAGGACTAATGTTTTCCGGTTTTGTTCCCCATAACCTCTCCGTGTAGCTGTTAAAAAATGTATTATAAAGTTCATGACCGAATCGATTAATATAAAAATCGGCTAGGGAGGTTTCTTCGCGCGGAAATACTTTAACCCAAACATATGTAAGAACAATTTTGATTGATCTTAGGAAGCCAAGCTTTATGAAAGTTTTGGGATGTAAAGAAATTGGATAATCATAGAATTTTCCCTCAAAAAAAAGGCGCGATATCCTTTGTCTTGTTAGAAATATTTTCTCAGCATTTGATGACATCTTACTGTTATTATGAAAATACTCATTAGAGATTCTATCAAGGGATGGTTCTTTGTGTTCGTATATTGGAAACAATTTTTCCCACCAAGTCATCACCTTATCGGATTTTGAAAAAAATCTATGTCCTCCTAAATCGATCCTGTTTCCTTTATAGTTCATAGTTTTTGAAATGCCACCAATATAGGAAGTGGCTTCGTATATTTCAACTTTATAATCAGTTGATTTATTTAGTAATTCGTATGCTGCAGTTAATCCGGCAGGTCCGGCGCCTATGATAGCGACTTTCTTTTTACCGTTTGACATTACTACAAGATTATAAAGTATCGGTGGTGTTTACAAAAGTAGTGCCGAGGCCGCGTTTTAGCGTGTGTATAGTACATTTTTATTTTCTTTAACATATGTATATAAAAAATAGGATGTTAAAATTTACATTGTATGACTACTTGTGTAGTAGCAAAAATGAAGAGAATTACTGTAATTGTATTCTTTTTTTTCCTAATTTTTTCTATAGCAGAACAATTGAAAAATAATGCTGAAAGTGATGCAGTATATAAAATGGATTTTTCCGCTTTTTATCGGGGCGCTTATATGGTCAAAAATGGGAAAATACGTTCTTTGTACGTATTAGCAGATCAGTTAAAGTATCAAAGAGAAATAGGCGGTGAAAACGCAGACGTATTTCTACCGTATAGATATCCTCCTCTTATGGCCTATTTATATTCGCCATTACTGCACACCGATATTGTGAATGCGTACGATATTTTTGTGATTTTAATAACTATACTTTATTTCCTTCTTATCGGGTTTTTTGTTAGATATTTTAAGTTGGATGCTCTTTATATCGTTTACGCTGTATTATTTTATCCAGCGCTTACATTTTTGTTTAATGGTCAATTTACCTTACTCCTGTTGTTAAGTATTATTGTATCCTACATAGCTTTGGATAAAGAAAAGGATTGTATTGCAGGTGTAGTGAGCAGCATATTATTCCTTAAGTTACAATATCTGACTTTCGTGCCATTCTTGTGCGTTGTAAGTAAGGATAGAAGAAAGTTTATTTTTGGTTTTACTATAGCAGTTGTTCTTCTGTTTCTTCTTAGCACTTTCCAGTATGGTCTTGATTTTGGACCGGATTATTTGTCTTTTCTTATTGCGAGTGAGAAACCATCTTTTGGTTCAGGTGCGAGAAATCTGTTTAATTTATTCTCACTTGTGGAATATATTCCTGATACGTTTGTATATAAAAACAGTATTTTATTTGTGTCAAAAGTACTAAATTTAATAATTCTTGGAATTTTCCTGGTTCACATGGAGAGGAAAAAGGAATTGCCGCTATATTTGCGTGTTGCGGTAGCTTTCTTATTAGTATTAGTTTTTAATTTTCACGTATCAAGGTCAGATTTGGCATTGGCCGTATTCCCAATACTGTTGATTATTAGAAGTTTTAGAGACAACATATTGACGAATAATCGCAGGGTAGCAATTTTGATTAGTATGTATGTAACACCCTGGTTCCATATAATAGGGATCGAGTATATAGATGTCTCTGTGTATTTATTTATAGCCTTGTGGTTTATGTATAAGTATCCGAAATACTTGGGTAGTAAGGTTGGTATTGATATTTGAACAATATTTATGGGTTAGTTGCTTGCGGACCTACAACACATATAGTCTGTATGTATTTGAACAGGCTAAGAAACATGGGTGACACATTAGATAAAATGTGTGCCTGTGAGTCAACCAACCGAAAAACCTAATAAACCATCCCCCGATTGGCATAAAATGCTCCCTGCTAACCCAAGAATGGCCTTTTTCCCATATTTAAACCACCTAATATAGATAAATACCAAATACTTAGAAAATTATCCAAAGATATCAGCCCCACAGTCCAACTTAGACTCGAATGGATTATTTTCTACGAAACTATTGCTAATAAAGACGTCACTTATACAGCTAACCACTTTAATATATCCCGTAAAACATTCCACAAGTGGTACTCTAGACCCTATATGCCTAAAGACAACGCTAAAAACGAACGATTTAATAGACCCCACGAAAGTCTTGATCAGGATACTCCTATAGAGTATGTTGAATCTACTCTAAAAGGTGTTACCCATGTACTCAGTCCATACAAATCTTGACCTTTCAGCTTCAATCTGGTATAAAGTTTGTACTTCTCATTGCGGAGAAGATCAACTTCCGTTGGAGGAAGCTCTGGTATCCCAATTAAACAAAATAATAAGGGTGTTGTAGTGGCGCTGTTTCTCTTGTAGACTAGTGTTGTTTTGTGTTGAACAGTGCTTTGGTACAGATTGCCAAGAATCTGATTTTCAGATTCATTTTGGGCCGTTAGCTCAGTTGGCTAGAGCGCCACATTTGCACTGTGGAGGTCAGCGGTTCGACTCCGCTACGGTCCACCACAAAGAAATACTATGTATTTCTTTGAGTTTTAACGAAAAGCGAACATTTTGATGTGAGAATTTCGTTATACCATGAAGCGGAATTGGGGTGGATGTGGAAATGTTCTTTCTCAAGAAAGTTTTCGCAGTCTAACGTGATATAAAGATATAATTTTCTTATTGACTTTGTCGTTAGACGAGAATACAGATAAAGGATGAAACCTATAAATACAGATATCTGATTATCGGTTTCTTGAAAAAGACATTTCCAGATCATGTTAATGTAGCCCTTTGAAAACTGGATAGAAAGTCCATATTAAATTATGGAAAATTCTTTATCTGTCAATGTTACTCATTGAAGATATTAATGCATGTAGTGGATGCCTGGGGTCTTCGTGCCGAAGAAGGAAGTGCTAGGCTGCTTTAAGCCTCGAGGAGTTGCCAAGAAACGTTATCACTCGGGGATTTCCGAATGGGGGAACCCGGCCCATCGTTAAGATGAGGTCACACTTCACTGAAAGTTTGCGTTCGCGTAAGCCATAGGTGATTTAGAGGTAAGCCAGCGAACTGAAACAACATAGTAGCTGGAGGAAAAGAGACCAA
>JAFGOI010000004.1 GCA_016926555.1 Patescibacteria group bacterium
ACACTAATCTTAGTCTTAAAACATAAATTGCCTGAAGCTATAGGTAAAGGAGGAGAAAACTACGTAGCAAGAATACTTGGTAAATTGGATCAATCAAAATATAAGATCGTTAAAGATATCATGATCGAATCCAAAGGACATACTAAATATACACAAATAGATATAATAGCTATTTCAATATATGGGGTATTCTGTATAGAGGTTAAAACTTTTAAAGGTTGGATATTTGGCAATTACAACAGTGAGACATGGATGCAAGTTATATATAGGTATAAGCATAGATTTTATAACCCGTTTAGGCAAAATTATGCACATATAAAAGCGGTTGAAGCGCTTCTTGAGGGTAACAACATAAAAACTAAAATAATGTCTTTTATTGTATTTCCGAATGCCTCCAAGATACAAGTTAGTGGTACTAATCTGGTTGGTAACGCTGAACAAATTGTGGATAAAATATTGAGTCTGAAAACTCCTATTTATACCGAAGAGGAAACAAATTCTATATATAACACTTTAGTCAATGCAAATGTAACAGATTTAAAAATTCGCAAGAATCATAATAAAGAAATCAGTAATATACGCAGATATTAATTTAAATTAAACCTTTTTTATACCCCACATTCAATGTCGAAATGCATCACTTGGCATTTAAGTTGATTCCAACTTATATATCAATTGCTGCATTTTCTCATACGGTGTGGCATACCCCAAGCACTTTCTTGGGTAATTGTTTAGCCAGATCTCAATCCACTCAAGTTTAGACTTAGAAACTTTTGTTAGTGGTACGCCTTTTGGAATAAACCTCCTTATATCCTTAATCATCCTCTCGACACTACCTTTCTCCCAGCTAGAGTACGCATGACAAAAGTATGTTTTTACATCCAAGTCATTTGCTATTTCCTCATGACAATAGTTCTCTTTACCATTGTCCATTGTTATTGTACGTAGAATGCCTCCCGGTAAGGTTCCCAACCTAGTTACCACTGCCTTTGCCTTAGCATTTTTGGTCTGATTTTTCATCTCAGTTAGTACTGTGTAACGGTAAGACCTTTCCACACTCACAGACAGGGCAGGTTTGGAGCTTTTCCATTGTTCCTAACTTTTCTACCCTTTTTAATCATTCTTTTTTTCCTGCCCGAGGGTAGATATTGCCATAGTTTGTATCTTTTAGCTTTCTTGGAATAAATGTATTGGTATATACATTCCGGTGTGATTGTTAGTTTACTCTTACTTTCACGTTTCAATCTTCCAGAGATCACTTCCGGTGACCAGTAATAAGGATGTCTCAGGTGCTCTCTAACATACAGAAATATCTCTGGGGACTTCAGGGGGGCCTTATATCGCTGTTTACGTGTTATACGCTCATATCTAGCATGTGCATGGCAGGGAATATAGTTCTTGCCATATTTAGTGTTACGCGCTGTCTCTCTTGAGATTGTGCTTTGGTTTCTATTTAGTTTTCTAGCTATGTCTTGATGAGATATGCCTTTTTCCAGCATTCCATAAATTAATTCTCGTTCTTCAACGACATTTTTATCACCCCCTTAAGGTCAAAATTCTACCTTAAAGTGATGCATTTCGTTTTAGAACCTAGGAACCCTCAATTATTTTACTTTACAAGCGCTTATAGATATAAAAATTTACATACTTATATGGTGAATAAATTCCATCAAGCTTAGAACTTTCTAGAATAATTTTATTATCTTCTTGTTCATTAGTCTTTATAACCAGATCATAATAACTATTAATATCTAAAACTTCTTTATCAAGTACAAATCCATTATAAAATAAACGTAAGCTCTGATAGTCACCGATGTAGATAACTTTGTTGAAACCATAGGTAGTTTCTAAAAAGTTTGAAAGTTTATAAAACCCAACACCCCAGGATATGTAGTTGGTTGAGTAGTTTCTATCTAGTGTAAGAAAATTTCTATATATAAGAAAGTCAGGAAATAAGAAAATAAATTGAACGATCCGAATCGTAATGATCGTCACTATTATTATGGTAAACAATTTATAACGGGAAGCCACCCAGACAATACCCGACGATGCATAGAGAATAATAAAAGGGAATAAATATAGCATAAAACGTTCAACTTTTTTCGTTGAAAGCTGAAATAATAGGAGAAATATAAGTGGCACTACAACTAGAAAGATATATTTAGAAAGCTTATCGTAATTTTTGTTTAGCGAATTTCGTACAAGAAAGATGAACCCAGAAAACAACCCCACTAGTGTAAATTCACTTAATTGATTATATAAAAACCTAAAATAAAAATACCACTGTCGTACGTGTGCGGTTGTAGCATAGGTAAAAGTCTCTGCATCCTGTCCCTTAACGCCTTGAATAAAGGACCCGATAAATAACCTCCAAAATGTGAAAGATAAATTACCCCAAAAAGCAGGAAATAATAAAATCATTGTAAGTAAAAATACTGATACTAAAGTTATCATTTTGAGTAATTTTACTTTTATACTTTCTCTTCTAACCATAATAAATCCCAAGAATATGGGCAACACGACTACTGTGGACGCTTTCTCGATATTAGATAAACCCAGCAGTGTCCCAACTAGTGCGTAATAGTAGTAATTACCTTTTTCTTTTATTCGGTAAAAAATTAGAGTTGATATAAATACAAGATAAGCTGGTAAGATATCTGTTTGGATAACACGTGTGTTACCCAAGACAAAAGGTTCGAGTCCCATTAATAAGAAAAATAGTAATCCGATACGAAAACCAAATACTCTCTTTACGAGGAGTGAAGCGGCTATAAGGCAAAGTAAAACTAATACACTTTTAGGTATTTTCGAAAAAATATGTATAAAAAGATCTGTCTGAGTTTCAGTAATATCTTGGAAAAACCCAAGTTTATCTCTCAAGAAATAGAACGATTTAAATCCAAGAATGTTTGTATATATGGTTAGTACACCCGGTTGTACTGAAACATACAATCTATCGTATTTTTTTTGCTCATACTCCTTCATAAAAACATAGGACCAGTTTTTAAAATGAGTGTCGTCAGTAGTTACAGAATCCAAACCTAATCTATAGAAGCTAAAAAAAATTACTACAGTAAGTGATAGAAAAGATAATATTTTTCGGCTTTTATTCACATTCTAATTCTATAGTTTCTTAACAACAAAATCACACGAAATTTTATGACTAATAAAAGTTCTAACTAAATCCCAACATGCCCAGCCAATGCACCACCTATGCTAAACTAAATATGTGACCGAAAACAATAAACCTAGCAATCTTCAAAACAAATTAACAACTCCACCAAAATCATCTGATGCGGTCAGTCTTCCAACACACAAAAAATGTGTGGTTGTGAGGGAAACGAGCTTAACAAACATACTCTGGAAAAAGCCAAAGAGCAAGAGGATCCAAATATTTGTTATGACATGATTTCTTGGCAATGTGAAGATATAGACACCTTGGGAGTTGATAGGGACTATGCCATAGAATCCTGTCTGAAATCTCTTGCCGTACAAACCAAAAACCCAGCTCTATGTTCTTCCCTAATAAGTAAGACACCCTTTTTAGATACAAAAGCGGAATGCTTAACCAAGGTGGCTAATGCTTCTGGAAACTTTGATATCTGCTACAAAATTGATAATGCAAAAATGGAAGTAATACAAATAATAACTAAGGTCAGCAACACCCACACGCTTCCTCAATTTCTCGTAGTGTATCCCCGCTAAGATAGTTTTTTTGGTTATTACTTAATTCTGTAAGTTTGTCTTTTAGCTCAGGAAAATTCATTAAAGCGATTTCATCATCCACTTCTGGAGGCAAGGAATAAATATTACCGGCTTCTAGTTTCCAACCTTTGGAAAGTTTAATATGAGCCAAGATATGGAGTGCAAATGTAATACCTAAAACACGTGGCGGATTTCCCCCTATACGCATATTTAAGAGGTACCCATCACACAAAGAATCTATAAACCAATCGCCTTTTTTATATCGCACAAGGTTTTCGTTTATTACAACCTTTTCAACACCATCTATAGTTACAAGTTGCTGCGCATCATACTCTAAGTTCTCACCCATATTACATAGTGTAGCGCCCGATTTCATTTTAAGAATCTGATCTAAGTTAAAGACATGAGGGGTTGTTGCTGCAGTGATAAAGATATCCATATCACTCAAACAGTCATTAACATTAACAACGGTTGTACCTTCCATTAATGCATGTGCAGCGCGAACCGGGGAAACTTCACTAACATATACATCAGCACCGCAAATCTTTAGCATATCCACAACGCCTTTACCCACACGTCCATACCCGGAAACTAAAACCTTTTTGCCCCCAAACATTATGTCTTTGGTTCGTTTAAATGCGTATAAAAACGACTCCTTAGAACCATAATAATTATCAAACGCAGCTTTAAAACCGGTATTTATATCAATTATAGGAACTTTAAGTTTGCCTTGCTTCTTTAAGGTTTTTGCAAATTCCACACCACATGTCGTTTGTTCAGACACTCCCTTTAATTCCTTTGCCCATTTATATTTATTTCGATGAATTAATTGAGTCATATCACTACCATCATCAATAATCTGTGTTGGGGGAACTATATTACCCTCAGCATCTTTAAATTCCAGAGCCCATTGAATACACTTAAAAAATTCGTCTAATGTTTGGTCTCTTTTCCCAAAAACTGAGACACCCCAGCTATCAACAGCAGCAGCAACACGATCATCTACTGAAATAATGTTGTCACTACAGAGACGCACTTCGGCACCTAAGTTTATTAGCGCCCAAATCAAATTACCCGTCTCAGGCGTGGGAATAACACAAACTGAGATTCTAGAACCTTTTAATGGTTTAGTTTCTTTGTATTTTTTAACAAGCGAAACTAATGCAGGCATATCATCTCTCGCTATCTCAATTAGTTGCTGGCCTTCCTCCGCTAATGAAGGATCTGCTATCCAGCTCTCTGTTTTGTTATTTTGTTTATTTTTATTCATAATACTTGCAAAAAGAAAAACTTGGAGTTCATTATACCCACTCAATTTAGAATATTCTATAGGGCCTGTATATATTTCGACATTAATAATTTTTGTAAGCGGAATACCGCTTTTAGAAAAAGCAGCAGATAAAAGGTAGACGCCCCCGGGCCTGAAAGGCCCGAGCACCCCGGTTGTTTAGTGGAGGAGTTGTTTTGTCTTCTGAATATAATCCCATTGTTTTTTACTATAGCATTAAATACATACCATATTAATTACATTTGGTCTGTTTCATTGTTGCCTCAAACCTTTTAAGTTAAAATTAATACATATGAATATAGCTCAGCACAAAGAACAGCGCGTCGGTGTATTTGTCGACGTGCAGAATATGTATTATTCAGCAAAGAATTTATATCAAGCAAAGGTGGATTTTGGCCGTGTCTTGAACTCAGCTGTTGCGGGAAGGAGGTTAATTAGAGCCTTTGCATATGTAATAAAGGCTGATGTCGGTGCCGAGAAAGAATTTTTTGAGGCTTTAAATAAACTTGGTTACGAGGTTAGACAGAAAGAGCTTCAGGTATTTTACGGTGGCGCGAAAAAAGGTGATTGGGATGTTGGTTTATGCATGGATGTTGTTCGTCTCATTCCTAAAATTGATGCTGTGGTTCTGGTGTCGGGGGACGGGGATTATGTGGATCTTTTAGAGTACGCGCAGAGCCAGGGGGTAAGAACTGAGATAATTGGGTTTGGAAAAACCGTATCAAGTCGTTTATTAGATGAGACAGACTATTTTTTGGATATGTCCAGATCTTCCTCAAAGTTTTTAATAGGAAAGCCGAAGTTTTCGCTTTCAAAGGGGGATGACACAAAGGAAGATAATCACTAAGTGATGCTGAAATCTTTGTCGGGAAAACTGCATCTGAATAACGCCTTAAAAAAGGTAATTGTTTTTATGTACGTCACCCTTGGTTTTGTGATTTTGTACCATGTATTCTATGCGAGAAAAATCATTTCGGGTGTAAAAGTGGGCAGTGTCTATGTGGGAGGGATGAATTTCTCTCAAGCAAAAAAAGCATTGGAAGATTTTGAATTGGGCAAAGTTAAGGAATTTAACGTTTTATACAAAGATAAAGAATACAGGATTGCTGCAAGTTCAATCGATCTTACATACGATTGGGAAGGTGTGGTGACACGAGCCTTCGAAGTTGGTAGAACGGGGGATATTTTAGTCGATACAAAAGATAAAATAGCTGGTCTATTCAAGACTTTGTATATTGGGTCTTATTATGATTATTCAGATGATTTGTTAAACGTTGCTTTTTCTACCATTAGAGGTGAAGTGAATGAAGCGGCAGTTGATGCTGGGTTGAAAGTTGAAGGCGATGGTTTAATAATAACTCCGTCAAAAGAAGGTAAAAAGGTTGATACGGAAGCTCTCTTTAAAGTATTTACCTATTCGTTTGATAGGATGGACTTTTCCGATAAGAATCTTCCTGTGAGTGTTGTAAATCCGGGGATAAAAGAAGCGGATTTAGAACAATTAGTGGCAGAAGTTGAGGGTATAGTCACAAATAACTTAAAAGTTAAATATGAGAAAAAAGAGTGGAAGCCTGATATGGAGCAGAAGCTTTCATTCCTGGGATTTGTTAAAAAGGGGACAACTTTGGATATGAAACTTAATTCTCTAAATTTCGACCCTTTTGTAGATGAAGTTTCCTCGGAAATAAACAAACTTCCCCGAGGGAAAGTTACGAAAGTTGATGGCACACGTGTGGTCGATTTTGAAATAATCGAGGAAGGTACTGAAGTTGATGCGAAGAAATTCACTGATGTTTTTAAAGATGCGTTCTTTGGAAAAAAATCTGAAGTTGAAGTTCCAATTTTGTCTGTTTCCGGCCCTGAGACTAAAGATAAGTATGGTATTTACTCGTTGTTAGGGGAGGGGACATCTAAATTTACTGGATCTTCCCAGGGGAGAATAAACAATTTAACTCTCGCAGCGGAAAGAACAAGTGGTGTTTTAGTGTCCCCGGGGGAAGTATATTCTATGAATGAGGCAGTTGGGAAAATAAATGCGTCAACAGGGTATGATGTTGCGTATATTATAAGTGAGGGACGGACTGTTTTGGGTTCCGGAGGAGGTGTGTGTCAGACTTCTACCACTTTGTTTAGAGCGGTTCTCAATTCTGGACTTCCTGTAGTTTCAAGAACGCCACACGCGTATAGAGTGTACTATTACGAAATTGAAAGCAAGCCCGGAATAGATGCAACAGTATATCAGCCGTCGGTTGATTTCAAGTTTAGAAATGACACGCCTAATTACGTTTTGATACAAACCTCTTGGGATCTCAAAGAAAACATTCTATCGTTTAAAATTTACGGCACACCGGATGGGAGAGAAGTCGAATTATCCGATGTTACCTTAACGGGAGAATCACCTCCACCCGCCCCATCGTATCAAGAGGATCCGACTCTGCCTAAGGGTGTTATAAAACAAGTAGATTTTCCGGCTTGGGGAGGAACAGCCACGTTTACCCGCACAGTAACAAGAAACGAAGAAATACTTTTTGAGGAATCCTATACAACAAGATATCAACCATGGAGAGCGGTATATCTTGTAGGTACAAAAGAGTAGTATTATAGTATTAACGGTTCGAAGTTTTTATAGTCACTATACTCACATTTAAATCAGGTTGTAATGTCGATTTTATGGTGACTAGAGTGTATTTGCTCTTGAATTCCATGATCATAAACGTATCTTCTACAGTTTCAGTTTCGACCTGCCATCCCTTTTCGTAAAATACACTATTATAGAACTCCCTTAGTTTTGCGAGATTAAGGTTTGTCTGAAACGTAACTTGCTCGCCTTCGGAGGTTTTACTAAAGCCGATCTTTTGTGATCCTCTTGGGTATGGAAGATGGAATTGATTATCATCCTTGATACCTTTGACTTCTTCGATCCTTTTTAATATTTTTGGTTTGTAATTTAAAAAGTTTTTGTAACTAAATAGAGTTACAACTGACAGTAAAGGTATTCCGATAAGTAAGAACACTAGGGATTTAACCATTTTAGTACTTAAATTATACGTAAGTTTAATGATTAAATAAAATATAAGGTATAATATCTGGCGTATTTAGGTTTAAAGTTGTTTTATGGCCCCATCGTCTAGTGGCCTAGGACGTCAGGTTCTCATCCTGGAAACCGGGGTTCGATTCCCCGTGGGGTCACCAGGCAAAAAAGCGGATATCATCTTTTATGGTAGCCGCTTTTTTGTTTGGGAAAGGGGAATCGAATGATTCGGACTGAGCGAATGAGTGTTAACGAAATGAGCGAGGGAGAGGGGGTCGCGTGCTTTTGTATGTTATGAACGAAGTGAGTTACAGACAAAAGACATGTGACCGATTCCCCGTGGGGTCACCAACCTTGAGTGGGTCAGGGTGCTATAATTTCTTAATCCATGTTTTTGCGTCCCCATCCCTACCATACTTTTCCTTAATGAAACCAGTGTTTTCATCGAAAAACCTATCGTAGAACCCCCAACTTTGTTTATATCTTGGACCACTGCAAACTAATAAATACTCATATCCTTTGCTCTTGGTATCATGAAGAACTGCTTTTAATAGCATTTTCCCAACACCTTTCCCTCGGTAGTGATCAACAGAAACAAAAGCATTTAACAATTCCACGGATTTGCTTGAGTTTTCACCAAAATGTTTTCTCATATCTTTATCAGGTTCTGCATACGCCATGCAACCTATAACCTTGTCATTAATTTCTGCAACATAGTATGTTCTAACGCGACTCTCTGCATCTTGTGCGCCCTTCATATAGGAAATTACATCTTCAACTTCATTTTCAACTACCTCACCTGTGTCTCTATCTCTTATATGTTGTTTAAGGACAGGTTTTAAATATTGAATATCGTTCTCCACTAATTTTCTGGTTCGTATATTCATTATTTTTTATTTACAAAGGTTTTAAGTTCTTCTAGTAAATTATCTTCAACTTCTATTTCACCCGATTTTAATATTTCACTTCTAATTTTATCTCCTCGTTCCCCAGGTACGTATATTTCATCAACACCAGGTAACTTCTTAGCTTTTTTCATTGCCTTTGCCATTTTTGTTGTTTCTTCAATAAAACGCTTCGTTCCAACAAGAGAATCAGGGTCAATGGCAATTATTACGTTACCGTCATTATCACTTCCGTTTAAAAAGTCGGCACCCACTAAAGCACCTCCAATAACTTGAACCATTAAAGCAAGTCCAGCACCTTTAAAGCCTTTGTCAAAAGGTTTTGTTGCACCTTCCATTATTTCAGCAGGGTCAGTAGTCTCGTTACCTTCTTTATCGTAGCCAATACCCTCTTCTACCTGCACACCTTTTGTCTTAGCTTCGACTAAGCCATAGTAAGCGATAGCAGATGAAGCCATATCAAGAACTATTGGTTCACCCTTTTTTGGCACACCCCATGCAATAGGGTTTGTACAGAATAAAGGTTCATAAGAGCCATGCGGCGGAACACTTGGAAATGGGTAACTGGACATTGTAATACCAATCAAACCCTTATCCGCCACTTGTCTAGACCAATAACCAATCGCACCAGAAGAACCTGTGCCATTATGCGTACCTACTATAGCTATTCCGTTTTTCTTTGCCTTTTTAACTACCATTTTTACAGCCATGTTCATAACAATAGCTTCCATAGTCAAATTACAGCTAAATAGAGCTGTAGATGGGGTTTCTTTTTCAATAGTTGGTTCCTTTGCATCTTTGTGTTTTGGAATGCCTCTACCAATCAACTTAACAATTCCTTGATTATTGCCTCTTAGTTGGGCATACATTAACATTCCTAAAATAATTTCAGATTCTTCTTTGTTGTACCCGTATTTCGAAAGGGCTTTTTTAGATATACTCTCAAGTTCTTTTATTTTTATTTTCATTTTATTAATCCTTCAATTTAATACCGGACAGATATTGTACTTACATTTTATCAGAGCTGGTAATAAGTGGGATATACATCAGGGAATAAATTCATCAAATTTTTCACATAACCAACAAATTCTTCAAAAGAAAAGTTTAAATTAAGGTAATCTTGGCTCCACATTTACCTAGCTACCGTATTTTTCTAGACGGTTGTATAAATCTTGACTGAAGGCGCAGTTGGCAGTTTCCCCGAAATGTTTTAATGCACTTTTTAATATATCAAATTCCGATGAAGTATCTCCTTCTACTTCTATCAGCGGATATATATCAACAAAAAATAATCTATTTTCTTCATCAGTTTCACCGTCTAGGTGTCCTAGCATAATATTGCCTAATCTTATATCAGTATGTTCATCGCTGAATCCACTACTGTCAATTATATCTGGTAAATAGGGAGTCCCTCAACTATATCTTCTTTAGGTTGGAGTTTATCTTTGAAAGGGTATGCCCCCTCTAGTTCTTGTGTTGTTTTGCTCATATGTCAAAAATTACTATAAGTGTATACTATACTGGCTCTGATACAACCTTTTTTTGAGTAGCCTCGTAGAAGCCAACTTTTCCGCTATTTCTCCCGATTCCAGATAGTTTGTATCCCCCAAAAGGAGAGTTCTCTGAGAAATAGGAAGTATTGTTTATACTTACTTGTCCGGCATCAATTTTTGATGCGACTCTTTTAAGCTGGTCAATATTTTCTCCGTAAACATAAGCACTTAGGCCATAAATGGTTTTATTTGATAATTCAACCGCCTCATCTTCAGTTTTGAAGCTTAATATAGGTAGAACAGGCCCAAAAGTTTCCTCAGTCAATACTCGCATATCTTCTGTAAGATTGGTTAATATTGTAGGCTTGTAATACGCGCCTTTAAGTTTCTTGTATACTTCACCTCCGATTACAACTTTCGCACCTTTCTTTTTCGCATCCTCAACTTGGTCGATTAAAAGATCCAGTTGTCTTTTAGCTACTAGTGGCCCGATGTTGGTGGTTTCGTCTAGGGGATCTCCAATTTTCATGCCTTCCAATAATATTTTCATTCTCTCAACAACTTCGTCAAAAATGTCTTCATGAACTATTAATCTCTTTAGCGCGCAGCAAACTTGTCCGCAGTTCGTAAACCGTTCTGTACAGGCGTGCCCACAAACTAAATCTAGGTTTGCTTCTTTAAATATTATTCCGGGCGATGACCCGCCCATTTCTAATACAGCGTGAATAAATTTCTTACCGGCTTTTTCATATAAGTAACGTCCTACTTTTGTGCTGCCGGTGAAGTGTATGGAATCAATTTCCTGGTCGGTCAGCATATCTCCCACTCTTCCATTTCCGTATACTTCATTAAAGACTCCTTTGGGGAATCCAGCTTTTTTCACAATGTCTTCCAGCAGTTTTCCCGTGAGGGGACATTCCTCTGAATGTTTGAAAACAACTGTGTTTCCCGCGAGTATCAACTGAACACAAGAAATGAAAAAGTTGGAGGATGGGTAATTCCATGGCACGATAACAGCTACAACCCCGTGCGGTTCAGGATATAGGACATTTCTTTGAGTATCTGTTTCGTCTAGTACTTTAGGCTGTAATATCTCTTTTGCGAGTTTAATGTTGCTTGCTATTATTGCCAGATCGAATTCGGTGTCCATCTTACTCTCTCTTATAGGTTTGCCCATTTCCTTTGACTGTAGTTCTGCAACTTCATCTTTGTGCTTTTCGTATATTTTTAAAAGTGTCTCAAAGTACTCAATCCGTTTTTCTACGGGTGTTTCTTTCCAGGAAAGTTTGGCTTTTTGCGCTTTTCTTACTATGTCTTTTATTTCTTCTTCTGTTGATATTGATACCTCACCGATCACTTCGTAGTTTTTCGCAGGATTTGTAGATATGAGTTTTTGCGGATTTGTTTTCATGGTCTAATTATAATATATTATGGGCTTCAAAGTTTTTTCTGGTTTTACATGTCTAAAAAGTATTTCGAGAATAAAGTATCTACTATTGCCTTTTTATCCATTTTTTTTGACCATTCAAGTGCGGATTTGCTCATTTCGGAATATCTTTTTTTGTCTTCAAAAAGCTCTTCTATAACTTTATTTGCTTTAGTGGCGTTTGAGATAAGTATACCGGCTTTTTCCTTTCTCATTTCATGTGATGTGTAAGTTGCATCGTTTGCAATTATTGGGAGTCCCAGTGCTGCGTATTCTCTTATTTTTAGTGAGTCTGCGAATTCAACATGTGATATCTCTTTATTATGAAACGCAAGTCCCAGCATACATTTACTTATGATTTCAAGATTTTTGGTTTTAGGTACCAGACCGTGAAATTTAATATTTTTATCGAGTTTGTTTTTACTTATATATTCTGCCATCTCTTTGAACTGCTTATCTTCCGGGTCATGTGGGCCGATGATATCCAGGGAGATATCAGGGACAGTCTTTTTTAGTTTGTTTACCAACCTAATAAAATCGAAGATCATAAACAATTTGTTTGTTACTCCGGCGCAAGTTGCGACCAGCGAGTGCTTTTTCCTTTTTTTAGTAGGAACTCTATATTTTTCGAATTCGTTATAGTCCACGCTGTTTGGTAATAGGAATGTCTGTTTTGCGCCCATTTTTTCCAGTTCTTTCTTCATTGGAGGGGAGACGGCACCTACCAGGTCTGCTGATCGAACCGCAAATACTAGCATTTTGGAATATACGGTATTAATTAATTTGCTTGAAAACCTATTTGTTGAGTAATCTACCGAGTGATAGTAGTGGAACTTGAAGAAATTGAGTTTTCTTAGAACAACCGCCGGAAAAGATGTAAGTGGATCCGCTGAAATCACAACTTTTCCAAGAGCTTTATATTTGAATGTGTAATACAAGCTAATAAAAAACTCCAGTGGCCAACAGACAATTTCGACGGGGGAAGCTGTTGCTATATCGCGAAGAACTTTTTCTTCCTTTTTATCGATATAACGGATAATGACTCTGTTATACGATTTATAGTAGAGTGGAAATTCAATAAGAAGGATCTTTTTACCCTTTGATATTAGATAATCAAAAACGATATCAAGACCCCCTTTTTTCACTCTTTTATCGCTGTATATTCGATGTATATATACTATGTAATCCGGTTTTTTTCTGTCCATACTTCTAATAGAAAAAGTCTCCACGTAAAGTATTCTTTCTGCATATCAAGATATTTATTGTCTGATTTTTCAAACAACGACTTTCTAAATTCAATATCCAAAATATCCAACGAAGCAGAATTATTTTTTAAAATATAATCTTTTACTTTATTTATATCACTAGCCAGTACATCCCTCATCGGAAGCAAAAACCCTTTTTTCTTTCTATTTACTATATATTCGGGCAAGTATCTTTTGGATATTTGTCTGAGTATATACTTTTCCCTGGAATTTCTCATGTCGGGAAATATGCCGGAAAGTTTGAAATCGCTGGGGAGGGAATAAATAAATTCCACTAGTTTGTGATCAAGATAAGGAACACGTGCCTCAATAGATGCCGCCATAGAGGCTTTATCTACTTTCATCAGAAGATGGTTTGGGAGTTGTGTTGTCATTTCGGTAAAACAAATCTCATTAAATACATCACCGCAACTAGGAACAGTTGAATTCAAGTATTTCGCGTAGAAACCAAACCCCTTAGTTATATTTCTGGATATCGCGTAGTAATATATTGAACTTCTTAGATACTTAGGAAGTAGATTTAGTGGAAACTTAGAAATTCCGAACCAAGAGTATCCCCCAAGAATTTCATCGGCACCTTCACCGAGTAATAGGACTTTTATTCCCCTTTTATTTATTTCCTCACTGAGTATTCTTGTGGTAATTAAACCCCCATCAAAAGTAGTAAGATCATCGAAAGTGTCAATGTATTTTTCAATATCTCTATTTATTTTTGATACATCAATAGGAATTTCATGATGACTGGTTCCCAGTTCTTCAGCGAATCGTTTAGCTCCTTCACTTTCGTTAAATGGGTGATCGAATCGAGCGGTATATGTTTTTACTTCATTAAGAAGCTTATTTTTTGCTATTATGGCTGCAAGTAAGCTGGAGTCAATCCCTCCTGACAACATTACTCCCACGGGAACATCTGAAATCAGGTGCTGTCCCACCGTTTTTAACAGCAGCTCCTCTAATTTTTCACACGCTTCATCAAACCCGATTTTTCTATTTTCTTCTGTATCAGATAAATTCCAATATTTGTGCGGGGAAATCTTATTTTTAGTGATTTCTAAATAAGTTCCAGGAGGAACTTTCTTTATACCTTTTATAATGGTATTTTCGGAGTCAGGTAAAAACATAAATCCCAATAAAGTCTTTACCTTATCGTAATCCAGCTGAAATTTTTTGTTATCTTTCCTAAGATTGAGCAGCGCTTTCACTTCAGAAGAAAAATAGAATTCTTTATCTTTTTCCGTGTAATAAAGCGGCTTGATACCTATTCTATCTCTCGCCAATACAAGTTTTTTGTTTGTTTTATCCCAAATAGCGATTGCGTACATTCCTTGTAGCTTCTTAAAAACTTCGGCTCCCCATTTTTCATAACCGAATATTATTACTTCGCCATCACAGTCTGTTTTAAATTTGTAGCCCAGAGATTTTAGTTGCCCGCGAAGTTTTCTATAGTTATATATTTCTCCGTTGTAGATAAGAAGTTTAGTTCCGGCTTCATTATAAAGGGGATATATGCCTAGTGTAAGATCAATTATTGAGAGTCTTCTCATTCCCAGGCCGCAATGCGGATCGTTATAATATACGGAGTCGTCGGGCCCTCTGTGCTTGAGAATATCCGTGCACTCTCGTAGCAGTTTCTGGTTGTCCGACGAGTTTGCGTTTTCTTTTAGAAATCCGAAAATTCCGCACATATTTAATAGTTTTAATCAACCAAATATCTCAAATAAAATATCGCCGTCTCGAAATAGCGAATCGGAAACATTACTGAAGTTGCGTATAAACTTAAGGTTGTAATTAACACCGCATGCTGATATTGTCCTGCATAGATCCGAGAACAAATAATCTTTTGTATTTGCCTCTATATGTAAATATTTAACTTTTTTTAACGTGTTTTTAGCTCCCGTTAGTACTTCAAGTTCGTATCCCTCCACATCTATTTTTAATATATCTATTTTCTCTATTTTCTGCTCTTGGCAGAACATATCTAATGTCTTAATCTGTATCTTTTCCGTATCAAATTCGTTGCTTAATATGTGTTTTACTGAAGAAAAAGCGGATTCTTTTTTATCCACATACAAATCAACTTTATTATTTGAATTTCCCAGTCCCAAACAAAAAGGTTTAATATTCTTGAAGCCGCTGACGTTTTTTTTCAATACTTTATAAATCCGTTGTGCAGGTTCCAAAGCATATACACTAGAGTTGTCAAAATTGTTTGAGAAAGCCATAGAAACATAGCCGACGTTGGCGCCCGCATCCACTAAGACGGGGTGATCGGAAAGCTCAAGTTGTTCAAACCAATACATATGTTCTACAAGAACAGCTTGGTAACCAGCATATGACGCTAGCCCGTTGTTATAGTAGACACTTTGTCCCATCAAACTAGCGTAATCTTTGCCAAGCTCGAACTTAACAAAAGTGTGTTTTACCATTAAAAAATATTTTTTTAGAAATACCGCGATTTTATTTGCGCAACTAATTCTTGTACATCTAGAGAATAACTTCAGATCAAGAAGTATAGATCTATTAATCAACCATAAAATTTTTTGTAATCTTTTATTCTTCACCTGTTGATTATACCAACGTGTATTATTCAGTGCCGTGATATACTACAAAAATGAAGAAAAAGGGTAAGATAGTGCTTAATTTAGGTTGCGGAGACAAGAAATTAAAGGGTGCGGTAAACGTTGATAAATCCAATCTACACAATGTTGATATAGTGCATGATCTTAATATAATTCCGTACCCTTTCCCGGATGCCCACGCAGATGAGATTCATATGTACCATGTACTAGAACACCTTGATGATCCTATTGCAGTGATGGAAGAAGTCCACAGAATACTCAAGCCGGGGGGAATCTTATATTTAAGAGTTCCTCATTTCAGCAGTTTATACGCGTGGGGAGATATCACACACAAAAGAGCATATTCTTTAAACGCGTTTGACATATTTGACGAGTCAACTAGGCTAAGGGATTTGGGATACACAAAAGCTAAGTTTAAAATAAAACAAAGAAAGCTTAGATATTTTTATACTTGGCCTAATGAACCCTGGTACGAAGAACAAATTGTTCGACCCATATGGCCGAAAGGAGCGGAATTTATACTCAAACCATGGATCCTCTTTGTGAATTTTTTGATCGGATTGTCGCCTCAGGTTTTCGAAAGATTTTGGTGCTATTACGTTGGTGGCGCTGCAGAAATTTATATGATATTTGGGAAGGTATAATGAGTTTGGTGATAAAATAAGTCTGTTATGGCGAAGAAAAAAGTGATCTTGCATCTGGGATGTGGCACGACTCGCATGAAGGATGCTATAAACATAGATTCATTTGAAGCACCAACAGTAGATAAAGTAATGGATTTGGAAAAGTTTCCATATCCTTTTTGTGAGAACTCAGTGGATGAGATTCACATGTACTTTGTTTTGGAGCATCTGCGGGATCACGTTGGGGTAATGAAAGAACTTCATAGAATACTTAAACCGGGCGGAATTCTTTATATTAGAGTTCCCCATGGATCCAGCGTTTACGGACAATGGGGGGCTTTTACACATCTTAAAGGTTATGGTTATAGGGCGTTTGACGAATTTACTGATGAATTAGCTTCAGGTCTTAGAATTCTTCCGAGATTTAATATAATAAAAAGAAAAGTTAAATATTTTCTCACATATCCATATGATTTTTATAAGTTTAATACATGGTATCCAGAATGGGAGAATAAATGGTTTTCTCCGATAGTTAAACTTTATGTGAATTTTATTCAGTTCCTGATAGATTTAAACCCTGACATTTTTGAAAGGTTTTGGTGTTTTTGGGTAGGGGGTGCTGCGGAAGTGTATATTGAATTAGAAAAGGTATAGCTAGTAGGATGGATCGTTTGTCTACAAAATTAAATACAGTGTGCAATTATTGTGGAAGTGGTGTCTATACTCCTGTAATAACGTCGAAGGATCCGTCTTTTCACGCCGAAGGAAATTGGACTTATGTCAAGTGTTCTAAATGCGGCTTGATTTACTTGAATCCCCAGCCTGATCAGGACAGTATAACTAGGCACTATGGGAATATAAGAAGAGAATATCTAAATAAGTTTGGGCTTAATTTGATCTTTTTTCTTAAACGTGTTCAGGTAAGGTTTTCTAAACGTATTCCATTAATGCGAGGTGGGAATTTATTGGATGTAGGTTGCGGAGAAGACCCATTTTTGGAGGTACAAAAGAAGAGAGGTTACAACGTTTATGGAACCGATGTAGATAAAACTGCTCGTGAGCATTTTAAAAAACTAGGTATCGAAGTGAGAATCGGAAATTTGCAGAATGTTAAATGGTCGAAAAATTTCTTTGATGTTATTACTTTATGGCACACCCTTGAACATGATGTAAAGCCTCAAGAAACTCTTAAAGAATGTTATAAAATTCTTAAAGATAGCGGCACTTTAATTATTAGTGTGCCCAATTTTAATAGTCTAGAGCGAAAAATATTTAATGAACATTGGATCTATTTATCTCCTCCCAGGCATATTTTTCAGTTTACACCTGAATCTTTATCCAAGGTTTTGGCAGACGTCGGCTTTAGAGTATACAAAGTTAAGTATCCCGGTTTTAGTCCTCAGTTGTGGGCCAGAAGTTTTCTCGTGTTTTTGGAGGAGAGAAAATTGATAAAGCTGAATTCTATAAGCAGAATATTTCTAACGTTAGTGTTGTTTCCGTTTGTTATACCGCTAAATCTAGTATCTACGCTGTTGAAAACGGGAAGTGTGCTAGATGTGTACGCTGAAAAAAAGACCCCATAAGTTTTTAGTTTGAAACTACTTACGTAAACTGCTGGTATTTTTTTTATTGATGAAATCAATAAGCTCGGATATAAGCAGAAAGACGAAAGATAGCAGGAATAAAAGAAAAATACTTCGTCCTTGTGAAAAAGCGGGGCTGGGACCCCCCCTATAAGCTGAGGTTTGGTTTTGTGGCCTTAAAGTAAATACTACGAGTATGAATGTGAGAAAATATCCTGAGATTCCGAACATTAATGACAATGTATTAAACAAAATTTTCATATGTTACGATAAAAAGTGGTAACTAAATAGTACTATATAATGTTTTTGTTTTATGAGCAAAAGAAGTATTAAGAATTATATTCTGATGTACCTTGTTATTTTTACGTTTTCCTGTGTGGGCCTGACATGGATAAAATCAGGGGAGGTTTTGGGTTCGGGTGATTATTATGAGGCGATATCCACGCCGGAACGTCTGAGAGATAAAAATTCCGTTTGGGCTAGTGATCTTAATACAGGTAATACCGAAAACTTCTTTATGAGGTACAGTCCCTTTTCACTGCTCACCTTCGTTTTTGAATGGATTGGTTTGAGTGAAAGTGTCACTCAGAGAATATGGGTTGTTTTAGCGGCTTTTCTTCCTAGTGTGTTTATGTTTGAGTTCCTAAATGTTTTCTTGACAAAAGGAAAGAGGACTTGGGTGAATGTTTCTGTGGCTTTGTTTTATATCTTTAATCCGATTACAATGATTTACCCGATTTTTTTGAATGTTCCCAAAATTACCATGCATATATTATTGCCCTTGGTAGCGTTATTAGTGGTAAAGATGGCGGAAGAAATGGATAGTGTAAAAAAAATATATTATGCGATTGTACTTATACTTTTATCCCTCTTTGCGGCTCCCGGTTTTGTTAATATCGCTGAGGTAGTACCCCTTATGTTAATTGTGACTTTTCTTATTTTATACAAGATGATTTTTGAGAAAGCGGAACTAAATATTTTATTATATTTGATATCGGTTGTTGTTGGGTCGTTTATTCTTAATTTTTGGTGGATAAATACTTCGTTTTACTCAACGTTTACCTCAAGATCAGTCTTAACCGGAGGTTTGGGAGAATGGAAAATGAGCAGTGTAGAACCCTTTAATGCTTTAAGACTGATGGGTTTTTGGGCATTAACCTCATCCGATAAAGGCGTACTATACTATCCATTTGGTCCGGAATACTTAACTCGTAAATATGTTTTTTTAACCTTTGTTGTACCACTTTTGGTTTTCTTGCCGATTATTTTCTATCAGACGACAAAGGGAAGATTTGACGGCAAACTAAAAAAGCGTGTTTTATTTGCCATATTCCTATTTCTTGTTGGTGTTTTTTTGGTTAAAGGGGGCTCGCCTCCTTTAGGGAAGTGGTTTACGTTTCTTTATGAGTCAAGCACTTTGATGAGGATATTTCGGGAAACATATTCTAAATTTAGTCTAATTAGTCTTTTTGGTGCTACTCTTGGTATTTCCGCGAGTTTACTGTACCTATCCAGAAAACTTAAAAAGTATCTTCCGAAGGAAGCGGATCTTATTTTATTTGTAGTATGTATTTTTTATATTCAGTTTCTTGTTTTTCCAATTTTTGACGGACAAATAATTCCGAGAGGAACTTATAAAGCTAGAAAACAGTTATCAGTTAAAATACCGGAATATTGGTGGGAAGCTTCTTCTTATATCAATGGTCAAGATAATGTAAATCGGATATTAGTACTTCCAAAAGTGAGCTATTTTGCTAAGAGTCATTTATGGGAATCAGGATATGTAGGGCATCCCGAAGATTTTTTTATTAGAAAGCCTGTGACTCAATATAGTTATAGACCCTTGAGAGAGGGAGAAATTTACGTCAACAAGCTTTATGAAAATATGGAGAAATATATTGATAATCCCGCGCAAGAAACAAGGAATGAAATAATCAATATGGTAAAGCTTTTGGGTATTACTCATATACTTCAGATGAACGATATTGATTGGATTTCAATGGCCGGATATGAAAGGTGGAGTGTTAATAATGTAAATAAATTGATTAATGATTTATTTCAAAACGATATTGAGTCAACAAAAAGTTATGGTTATTTTTCTGAAGAATATTTGATGTCGATACCTCATGTGAAGGGAGGTGAGGGAATAATCAGACTTTCAGATAGTCCTACAACACAAGACTACATTAGTGAATTTTCGGGAAAGAGTGCGCTAATTTTTTACAAACTCAAGCCCGATTACTCCCAGCCCAGAATATATTCACCTACTCAAATTTATGGCACGGGAGCGGCCTTACTTGATAGTGACGTTCTGAAGGAGGGTTCTCGTGAAGATAATAGGGTAATGTACGTTGACAGTGAAATTGATCAGGGAGACACACAACCTATAGAGTTATCTTATAAACAGATTACGGAAGCAAAGTATCTGGTAGAGTTGAAGGGTGAAACTGATAAAGATTTCCGCTTAGTTTTTAACGAATCTTTTGATGAGGGTTGGACTCTTGCGGAAAATTGCACATCATTTTGGTGTTTTAACAAAGTAAAATCAACTCATTACACAGTAAACGATTACGCAAATGGGTGGACAGTTGATCCAGGGGGTAGAATTCAGGAATTTTATGTTTATCACACACTCTATAATAGACTTAGATTTGGTTTGGCTGTTTCCACTTTAGGTTTTGTTGGTGCCGCGTTGTTTACCGTCTTTATCTTCAAGCGAAAAAAAGTCATTAGTTTACTAAGGCAAGTCCCATGACTGGAACTACATATAATGAGAGCTAGAGGCAGTCTAATACTTTTACTATTTAAGGTGTCCTTACTCTGCGTTTTCGAGCATTGCGGTTGCCGCGTTCAGTTTCACTTGTAAGTCATCAACCCGTGACTGTAAGTGGCGCGTTTTACTGGCTGCTGCGAAGAGGAGTGTTCCGAGCATAAGTATAAGTACGATAAGGACTGCAAAAAAAGTTTCACTTATAGTTACTTTCCTTTTTCTTCTCCAAAACATATATGCGTAAATTCTATAGCAAATAAACCACTATGAGAAGATATTATTTGGGGTTCTTGAATTCGAGAGTGTCAAACATTAAATTTACTGTTTTTTCAAATTCTTCCCCGGAAATATTTTTAATTGCGAAAATCAATATACCGTTATATTGACCGTCTTTTAGAGCAGGCATTTCGATATAGATATATATGTTTCCCTCCCAGGAGTAGCCATTTAAAATATAAGCATTGCTGTCGTCTATTGTTATCTTTTCCTCTTCCGTTTCTGGTTTGTATCCTCTAACCACCACAAAATCGTCTATAAGTGTATTTTTTTGAGTTTCAATATATTTTTCAAACGTTGTCTCTTGGGGATTTATCGATTCCTGATAAATACTTACACCGTCAAATTTTAGTTTATCTACATATGTGTTTTTGTCGTATAAATTAACAACGTGTTTCAGGTTTTTGGATTTAGGTACTGTTATTTGGCAACATTCCTGACTTAGCTTTGGGTGTACAAATTGGAAATACTTTTCAGGTGAAACATATGTTGTATATGGGCTTATTGGTCCGCTGTCACTGTCAGGATAAAACCTTATTGAATGAAGCATTTGTTCGGTTGCCATTTTGTATTGCTGTCTGAAACCCAGATCCCCTTTGTATACTTGTGCGAACTCGTAATATGTATCAAATTTATAGACGTAGTTTATTTTGTAGTCTTCGTCGCAGTTCGTAACCTCAAAAGTTTTTGCTGGCGTATCATGAATTACTGTGTCTGTAATTTTAGAATAGATCGTACTATCGGGGCATCTCTTTTGATAACTTCCAAGTTTGATTTTGGCCACTTCTTCAAGGTTTCTTATGTTTGTTGAAAATGCGGAGACTCTAAAAACGTAGCCCTCCAAACCCTGCTCACCCACATCATATATTATATCAACCCTTTTTGTAATATTTTCCTCGTCTATTTCCTCGATTTCTGCTGTTTTTGGATACTCAAATGAGACCTTAAGGTCGTCGTTTTTATAGACACGCCACTCCATCTCTTTTTTGGGTTCTTCTTTACCTCCATTTTCCTCTTCCGATGGTGTTATGTCGACTATGATTGGCGGCTCCCGTTGTCGTGTAAGTTCTTTTACTACATAAAATGCTATTACTAATGCAATCCCTAAGCCTACAAGTAGTAGAAATAACTTCACAATTTTGAAGAATCTCTTTTTCTGCTGCTGAACTTCTTGTTCCTTCTCAATTAGCTCTTTGTCATCTAAGTTTGTAACTTCGGCTTTGTACAACTCTGATACGTGCATATCTAAATGTTATAGAAAACTTTAGGTGGAAGCAAATGCTAGGATAATTCCGGCATTTTTTCTAGTGAAGACATTACGAACATGACATGTTCGCCGAAATCTACGCCGAGTTTATCTATCCCGTAAGATATTTCGTTTCTATCAACCTTTGCGGCGAAAGCCTTATCTTTGAACTTCTTTTTTATGGATTTCGCGTTCATGCCTGAAAAACCTTCAGGTCTCATTAAGTAATAGGCGTATAATAGCCCGGCCAGTTCGTCTATTGCGATCAAAGCGGCCGCCAATTTAGTTTTTGGTTCTATTCTAGGTTCTTTTATTGAATGGGCTCCAACGGCGTTTATAAGATTTTTATCGTAACCCAATTTCTTAAACCATTTTATGCTCTCATCGGGATGTTCATCAGGGTACTCGAAGTAGTCCAGATCATGAAGCAGGCCGGTTACATACCACAGATCCGCATTTTCGTTCAACTTTTCCGCATAATCGGCCATTACTTTTGCCACCATCTTTGCGTGTAATAATTGGTATTCATCTTTGACATGTTTCTCTAGTAAATCCAAGGCCTCTTCCCGTGACGGGATGATAGTACCTTCCTCACTGTTGCTGCTCGAGGTGCTATCTGGCTTGGGTTTAGTTTCGGTTATTTCCGTTTCATTGTTGCCCAGACCGTATATTTTCTTTGTAGTTTCATCGTATTTATATTTCATTTGCGGGAATAAAGTGCCTTCTCTACTTGTTACATCTTCAAGAAACCAAAAGACTCTTTCGCTAACGCCCATACCTGTTACTGGCGGCATTCCGTATTCAAGCATTTCTACAAAGTCTATGTCCAGCATCTGTGCTTCCTTGTCCCCCGCGTCCCGTGCTCGTTGCTGCTCTAAAAATCGTTCTAATTGATCCTGTGGATCGTTGAGTTCTGTGTACCCGTTTCCGAGTTCACTGCCAGCGATTATTGGCTGGAATCTTTCAGTTAGTGCTTCGTTATCAGTTTTTGACTTAGCAAGAGGAGATATGAATTTTGGTATATTTATAAGATATACAGGCCCTGCTATTTCCTTTCTTATAAGTTTCCATAAGTTATCTACTATGCGTGTTTTACCTGCTCCCTTTGGAAGGCTGATGTCGTTTTTTTCTAAGATGGAAAGCATTTTGCTTTCTGGATCTTTGAAGATGTCAACGTCAAATTTATCGGCTATCGCAGTTGCGTAGTCTAGCTCTTCCCATTTATCAGCTAGATCGAACTCCATTCCCCTTCTTGAAAATTTCGTTGTGCCGTATACTTCCTTTGCTAGGAATCTATACAACTCCGTTACCAGTTTCATGTTGTCTCGGTAGTTTGCATAAGCCCAGTACCATTCAAGTTGATAAAACTCCTGGAGGTGTTCGTCGTCGATTCCCTCATTTCTGAAATTAGGACCTAATGTGTATACTTTCTCAAACCCTCCGCCCACTAATCTTTTTAGATAAAGTTCTGTGGAGATTCTTAAGTAAAAATTCTGATCTAAAGCGTTGTGATAAGTCACAAATGGCGCAGCGTCTGCTCCGCCTGTAACAAGTTCCAGCACAGGGGTTTCTACTTCCATGAAGCCGTTACTCCCCATGAATTCTCTGCATTTTTTCCAAAAGATCGCTTTTCTTCCAAATAGCTCTTTTATTTCAGGATTTATTATCAAGTCAAGATAGCGCCTTCTAAATCTTGTTTCCTTGTCCTTTAAACCTTCATGTTGGTCTGGAAGCGGCCTTAGGGATTTAGTTAGAATTTTGACTTCTACCACTTCTAAAGATATCTCACCGCTTTTGGTTTTTGTTACAGTACCTTTTGCTTGGATAAAGTCTCCAGCATCAAGGAGTTGAAGGTCAGAAAAACCAATTGTCTGACTGTTTTTATCTGTGTCCTGGTTTATATTCTCCTTTTTGAGATATAGCTGAATTTTTCCACTGGCATCACGTATATCGAGGAACAAAATAGGCCCATGTTCTCTTAGAGATATTATTCTTCCGCAGATGTGTAGTTCTTCGTTCTCATATTTAGCAAAATCTTGAGAAATATCACTGTTGTTTACATCCTTGATGCTCTCAGATGGAAATGGATTGATTCCCAGCTCTACTAGTTTATTAAGTTTTTCTATTCTAATATCTCTAAGATCTTTTAGAGTTGACATAACAACTACATTACAATGGGCACCCTGATTTTACAATACTTTGGTACAGAGTCTTTTAGTTGAGATTTAGTACTTGATGGTAAGAATAGTGTAGGTCAGTATTCCAACAGGAGCTTCCACTTCTATTTTATCGCCCACTTTTTTACCATATAACGCCTCTCCAAGGGGTGACTGATGTGATATTTTCCTGTTCATTGGGTCGGCCTCCAGAGGACCTACTATATGGAATTCCTCTTCGTCGCCATCAATATGTACGGTTACCCTGCAACCCACATCGACGCTGTCTTTCGTTGCTCCTTCTGATACTTTTGAATGTTTGATTATATCTTCCAATTCGGCAATTCTCCCTTCGATGAGAGCCTGTTCTTGACGCGCAGAGTCATATAGAGAGTTTTCAGAAATATCTCCCATATCCCTAGCTTCTTTTATTTTTTGGGCTGATTCAGGTCTTTTAGCTTCCTTAAGTTCCTTTAATTCAGCTTTTAATTTCTCCAAACCCGCTCTAGTTATGTATACATAGTCTGGTTGATTCATATAATACATTGCCTTTCTGTATGCGACTAATTGTTACACCATAACCGAAAAATCCGTTTATTTTTCGGGTAAGTATCTATCTTTCCACAAAGAAAAATTCCTCCCCAATTGGGGTATCTATAAAAAGACGTCATAATATTTATCATAAGGAGTGACTTGTGTCAACTTGTACAAATTGCTACAAACAGCATTGTTGTAACAAATTATGCAGTTTTTTAGGGGCACAACAATGTAAATCTTTGGTATAATATTTCTCGCCATGAGAAGAGATGTATTACAGAGCATAACAAAGGTATATTTTCCGAGTGTTCCTCGGAATAATCTCAAGAAGGCTTTACTGGAGATAATTCAGGACTTGATTAACGATTTAGAAGCTGATTGGGATTACAATGCGATTAGGTACGAGACAGTAATGACAAAAAAAGAGTGGAATGATTATTCTCAACATCCTGAGCGAAAAAAATACAAATCCAAGCGGTTGGCAAATATGAGTTTGTCCGACAGATATAAATACGTTTTTGAGTTTCTTTCGTACATATTTCCATACTATAACTCTCTTAGAAAATCTGAATATAAAAACAAGCTTAAGCTTGGTATATCGGCGTTGATTACTTGTACGTTGAATGGTCGTTATGAAATAGAGAATATTAGAATGGCTGATACCTATGTTGGAAGATCAGCTGAGGATCGTGATGCAGGTATCGTAAATCCTACGGCACCCACAAAATACAGAATAGAGTATGCATTGAGTGAATATTGTAAGTTGTCCGGTAAAAATATTAAGAGGTTGTCGGATAGAATATCCAAGGTTTCACAAGATAGGCCAGATATATTGGTTGAGTATTACGTCACTTGCGATATCGATCCTGAGTTTCGGGAGGACATAAGACAGATAATGAAAGTTTTGGGGAGAGACTTAACCTTATCTTTTTATAATATTAAGCTTGGTTGGGAAATATGGAAGGATATGCGGAAAATTGGGATGGACGTTGAAAAGTTTCTGGAGTTTAATGAATTTCCTTCCTATTCAAAGGTTAAGGAAAAACTGTTAAATTTTCTTGTAAGAGGAGATTACGTAGAGGAGCTTGAAAAGCACATGAAAGATGATCTACCTGAGTGTTACAAGGACTATCAGAAATCAGGCTACGTCTTTATTAAAGATATATTTGCAGAGGAGGCGAAAAGAAAAAAGTATCCTAAGAAGCTAAGATCGATTGAAGAAGTTAAGGCGATGATTAAGGAGGCTGAAAAGGAGGTTTTGTCGTATTTTCCTCTGACAAAGAGAAAATCCCCAAGAAATACAATTTTTAATCCTCTTCATCCCGCGTCAACAATGAGGGCTTTTCAGTCAAGTACAAGAAATTCGAAAGGGAAAAGAGTTAACAGCATTGTTATGACGCCAAGAACAGAATTGCTTGACGAATACCTGCCTATTTTGGCGCATGAGACTGCACATGCCGTGCATAAAATGGTATTAGAGCTCGGTGAGGAAGCAGGTATACTTGAAAAGGGGGCGTCAGAATTGGTCCCAACAGCTGTTCTGGAGGACTTTTCTCAATTAGTTGAAGGTCAGTTTCATTCCGACAAAAAACTTCCATATAAGAAGAAGTTCCACGGAAAAGAGTTCCCCAACTTTCACTCGGGTTTAACCCAAAGGAGTCAGGTGCCGTATGCGCTTGTGCAACTTGGGATAAGAAAATACTTTGATAAGATTTGGGATGAGGGATATCGCACCTTTTTGACAGATCAGATGGTTTGGGAGATAAAAGAGATGTTTGATCCCTTGATTAAAGAGTGTGCCGAAATGGGGCTTCATATACGTCGTGATGTATATGATTCGCTTGGATATTTTTCTGCGGAAAATCCAGGAGATGGGTTAGTTTATATGAAGAAGTATGTGGTGGATTCCCCGAAAAGTGTTGCCAAGACAATGGACGAGGAAGAACAGTCTGTAGGAAATGCAGATACTGTTTCAGATATATCTATGTCCTCGGCGTTTGAAAAGAAATATGGTAAAAACTGGATTTCTAACAAAGAAGCTCGTATTACCCTACTGTGGCTATTATTGGAGTCAGGGAGAAATTCGGCTACCGAGACCTTCCATAAATATATTTTGACCGGTAATATTGGTAATTTCTTGGGGGAGTTAAAAGCAATCCGCGTTGAAGAGTTCCAGATATAGAAAAAAAATTATAGACAAATTATTTACTCGATCTATATAATAAAGCTATGGAAATGCCAAATGATACTACCCATTTAGACTCTAATTTAGGTGAAAGTACTGATAATACTTCTCATGACTTGGATTCTCCCAAGTTTCAAGGGTTCTATTCCGAAAAAAAGAAAAATTGGTTAATGATAGCACTTGGTATTTTTATTGCTATTTTGATGGCAGGTTCTTTCGTATATGTGATGGCAAAAAAGAAAAGTTTGGAAGTGCTGTCGCCATTTTCTGACGCTGTACCGGATAATAAGAAGATATCGGAAAAAAAGGTTGTAAATCCGATAACAGGAATTGAATTCTCAGAAAGTGATGCACCGTGGACAAAGTACCGACCCTTGGGAGTTATGGTTAATAATTATATAGATGCCCGTCCTCAATCGGGTTTGGCTGATGCGGATTTAGTGTATGAGATTGTGGCTGAAGGCGGTATAACGAGATTTCTTGCTTTCTATCTTACGAATACTCCCGAAAAGTTGGGTCCGATCAGAAGTACTAGGGAATACTACCTTGTGTTAGTCAAAGAACTCGGCGATGCAATGCTTATGCATCACGGATATTCCCCTCAAGCTTTGGAAGCGATTCAGTCTTGGCCAATACGAAGTCTTCAGCGTGGAGATGCGCCTTATTGGAGAGATACTTCTCGTGACGTCGCTGTGGAGCATACGCTATATGCGAACGGGGTTGACTTGAGAAAAAGAGGGGACGAGTTGGGCTGGGAAGGAACTAGAGACTTCGTTTCATACAAATTTAAGGATGATAAGCCTATTTTAGAGTTGTTGGAGACAGACGATCCGAAAGCCGTGGGACAAGATCCGTTTATAGAAATCCACTTTTGGTATGAAGGAGATTACTCAGGTATTTTTGAATATAAACCTGACAGTAATTCTTATTTGAGATATACAGGTTATGATGCTAATGGAGATCCGATTGCACATAAAGATGCAGAGACCGATATTCAGGTAGAAGTTAAAAACCTAATTGTTCAATTTGTAACTGAAAAGGCGATTGTTGGTGATGATTCTAATCGTTTAGAGTATGAACTTATTGGGAGCGGTGAGGGTAACGTGTTTATGGATGGGAAAGTAGTGGGTATAACCTGGACGAAAGCGGACCGGGATTCACGGACAATGTTTTATGATCAAGATGGGAATGAAATAGAATTTAATCGGGGAAAATTTTGGATAGCTATAGCCCCCGACCGAAATGTTGATCAAGTCACATACTGACAGTATAAAGTTAATACTAATTTACTGCCCCAAACCGAGTATAGATAGGAGTACTCACTAGTATGAATATGTTGAAGAACTTCTTTATATCTGAGGTTAGGGTGAAGATTCTTAAATTGTTGTTGCTTAACCCGGATGAAAATTATCATGTAAGAGCAGTTGTAAGAGCTGTAGATGCTGAAATTAATGCTGTCAGGAGAGAGTTGGAAAATCTAATTAGTATAGGTTTTCTAACAAGAAGGCAAAGCTCCAATAGGCTCTACTACGCTGTAAATACAGAGCACCCGTTATATCCTGAGATGCTGTCTCTTGTTGCGAAAGAGGAAGGTATAGGAAAGGCGATAATAGAGAACGCAGATTCCATTGGGCACGTAGAATTCGCTATGGTGTCAAAGGGATTTGTAAAGGGAAGAGAAGCAACTCTTCTTGATGTTGATTTGTTTGTTGTAGGTAATATCTCGCTTGATGCCCTCACGAGAATTGTTAAAGAGCAGGAACTTAAATATGGTACAGAAATCAACTTTTCTACCATGACATTTGACGAATTTCAATATAGAAAAAGAACACTTGATAGTTTTATTATGAAGATTTTAGCCCAGAGCAGAATTATGCTTGTCGGAGACGAAGAACGATTCTGTTCCCTTAGTTGAACAGTGTATACTTGAGCAGTTGTTTTATGATAAAGATCCAATTGAGGTTAAGTATAATATCGGTGGTGGTAACATTAGCAGCTCTTGTTATTATTCCCAGGATTCCAGTAAGTGTTGATACGCGATTTCTTAAACTGGATTCATCTATTGGGGGGTATCAGCTCAACCTATTCGGTGGTCGAGTTAGCCGTGACTTAAGTGTTTTTAGCAAAGGGTTCGATTTCAAAGGGTCCACGAAGATATTACTCAGTGTTGATGCGGATGACGGTGATCAACAGAAGGGCAGCTCAAAGATAGATGAGTGTATAGATGTGATGACACATAGGCTTAATTTGTTGGGCGTAAGTGAGTATATTTTGTCAAAAGAAACTATAGGAGATCGTGATTTTATTTCTCTTGTGGTTCCTACGACCGATTCTCCGGAAAATGTTGTTAGCACTTTGACTGATTCTGCAAAGGTTATTTTCAGGCAGTTGAACCCGGAGCTGGAATGGTCCAAAGAGAAGTTTACTGATTATTTTTATAATATCGATGTTTGGGAAGACTCTGATGTTAACCAGAGAGATTTGTACGGTATAGATCTAATTGATCCCCATACAAAAACGTATGAAGAAGGCAATCCACCAAGGTTAAGAATCAGGTTTACGGATGAAGGCAGAAATAAATTTATACAGCTTGCAAAAGAGAATGTTAATAGACCGCTAGCGTTATTTGTTGGGAATATTCCTTTTCCTATTTCTATGCCGGAGGTTAGTCAGGAATTTGCGAATGGATTAACGGGTGACCCTGTCATAAGCGGTAATATAAATATTCCTACGGCAAAAGTGCTTAGTATGCAGTTGGAATCAGGGGAATTGCCTCTTGCAACTTCAATATATAAAACTGAGGACATCGAGCCTAAAATGCCTCCGTTGCTAATAAAGTCAAACTTATTTGTAGGTTTGTTCGCTTTTGGTGCCTTGACGTTTTATTTCTTGGTCAAATATGGAAGACCTGGACTGGTGGGTTTAATTTGCTTTACGTCATTTATAATTACTTACCTGGCGTTATTTAAACTGGTTCCTATTAGGCTTTCGATAGCTTCGATAAGCGGAATGTCGCTCGCTTCTATTTACTGTATATATTTGTTATTTATGGTCTTGGGGAGTTTGAGCCAGGAGCTGATGCAAGATAAGCCGAGGAATCTGGCCGAGAGAAATGCGTTTAAACGAGTCTGGAGTTCGGTTATTAGCAGCGGCACTTTCATATTATTGTTTTCAGCTCTGATGTATTCGCCAGGTGACTTACCGTCACGAGAAATGATTCTGGCATTGGTTGTTGGATCTGTTACAAGTATATTTATAGTGTTCTATATGTTTAGGGTGCTTTTAGACACCTTAGGTTGGTATAGGAGTACGAAATGAACCTTTTATATTTAGGATTATTACTAGCAGGGATGTTTGTATATTTTGGGTTTAGTTATAGAAGTGTTTCCGGCAAGATTTTTAGTGTTTGGCACGGGTTTGTGTTTTTATCTGGATTGGTAATTAGCGCGCTGTTTTCGGCGGGTTTGACAGGATTTATTAAAAATATGCCGGGGGATTCACGGGTCCATCTTATACTTTCCGCGTTAGGCGGAGTTATTTTTTATCTACAGACTCTATCTTTTATCTTTGAGAGTATGGCGGGGGTACGTGCGAAAAATCCAAAGGGAGATAGTATACAAAAAATACCATACTATATATTTTTAAGAAATTCTCCTATTTATTTTGGTATTTTTCTAGTTCTTGCCATTTCTCTTATTATTGCGACATTTTTTGATATGGGTATTTTGGGAAAGTATATCCAAGTGGCTATGTTAGGCTGTTTATCCGGGTTTTCTTTGGCACTATTATTTGGATGTCCTTTGGTTTCTTTGCTTATGGTTCGGGGTAAAAAATAGGTTTTAGAAACTAGATAACAACGGCCAAAACCAAAAACATTTTACACACATAAACATCACATGGTATAAGCTAACATGCATGCCTAACAAAAAATGGAATATTCAAGCGGAATACAAAAAGGGAGATTTAGTTAAGCAACTTCTAAAAAACAGAGATATAAAAAATACGGGAGAGTTCATAAACATTCCCTCGATAGGATACTACATAAATAATCTTAAACCCGTTTTGAAAACATCTTTAGGAAAAGCTAAAAAAGTAATTCAGGATTCCATCGAAAAAAAAGACACGATTATTGTTTACGGAGACTATGACGCGGATGGAATTTCCGCGACTGCTATTTTTATATCGTATCTGAGAAATGAGCTCAGATACAAAAACACCCACTATTTTATACCGAACAGGTTTGAACATGGCTATGGTTTGTCAAAGGCTGGAATAGAAAAATGTCTTAATCTTTATGATATCGAAAAAACTCAGGATGTTTTATGGGTTACAGTTGACACAGGAATAACTGCGAATGAGGAGATCGAATACTTAAAATCCCTTAGTCACAGAGTTGTACTTACCGACCACCACCAGAAACCGAAAATACTTCCCCCGAGTGATGTTGTAGTTTGGTCGGATGAAGTGGTAGGTGCAACCCTATCGTGGTTAGTAGTCAAATTCCTGGGATCGAAAAACAATCAGAATTTATCTTTAGCGGCGCTTGCGACAGTAACTGATTTGCAGCCTCTTATGGGTTTTAATAGGTCTATTGTGAAATCGGGCTTAGAAATACTCAACAAGAAACCTCCTATTGGCATACAAAAGTTGCTTCAGGTGTCTGGCAGAAACAACGGAGAAGTAGCTACGTATGATCTTGGATGGGTTATAGGCCCAAGAATTAATGCGTTAGGAAGATTGGGAGACGCGGAAGAAGCTGTGGAACTTCTTCTTGCGACAGATACTAAGAAAGCGGAAGAACTCGCCGTAAAGCTAAATAGCATAAATATAGAAAGGCAAGACAAAACAATGGAAATGTATGAGCTTACTACTGAGTTAGATGAGAAAGAACTGCCCCATATAATTTTTTCGACGCATGATAATTATCATGAAGGTATTATCGGGCTTGTTGCGGCCAGGTTGGTTCAGAAGTATTACCGGCCATCAATTGTTATAAGTCTTGACGGAGATTTTGGCAAGGGTTCTGTCAGATCGATTCCCGGAATTAATATTATCGAAACTTTAAGGGAGTTTGAGCACTTGTTTGAAAACGTGGGAGGTCATCCAATGGCTGCCGGGTTTACAATACATAGAGATAATATTGATGAACTGGAAGATGAAATGGTTAAGTATGCGCAAGTAAATTTCCCGTCTGATTTGTTTGTGCCTGTTTTGGATATAGATATGAAGATTCCGGCGAAGGTTATTAATTTAGAATTATTAGATGAGATAGATAAGTTGAAACCATACGGTATTGGTAATGCGCAGCCCGTTTTTCTGACCGCTGACTTTGGTGTAGCTGGTGTAGACTGGGTAGGGCGTGAAAATAATCATTTATTGTTAAAGTTGTTTGATGGGAAGGATTTTTTAAAGGCAATTTACTTTAATTTTAATTCAGATAAAAATGATTACATTCCGCAGATTGGCGATAAAATTGATGTTGTGTACTCTTTGAAGCGTAACGAGTATAACGGTAAAACTAACATAGATTTAGTAGTAAAAGATATCCGGATGTCGGAACCGTCTATTGACAGCGAGTAATACTGTATATATATTTCATTCATAGTTAAAAAGGCTATAAGCGGATTTGTGACGGCCGCTTTTTCCGGTACGGGAAAGCTTCTGAGAGGAAATGCTCAGACGGGAATGCCCGTTACAGCTGTAAATTAAGTGAAAAGTTTCAGGTGGCACCGTCGCTCGAAAACTCGGGAAGACCCTGGCAAATAAGCCGGGGATTTTTTATTTTAAGGGGGTTTTATTATGGTCAGAACTTATATTAAAGACTTGAAGGAGAAAATAGGAAAAGATGTAACAGTTAAAGGTTTTGTGCAGAGTATACGAAATCAAGGGGGAATAAAGTTTCTAATATTAAGAGATGTAACTGGTATTATCCAGTGTGTGGTAATGAAATCCGATAAAGAGGCTTTTGGATTTGTAGAAGATTTAAGTTTGGAATCAGTTGTATCAATTGAAGGCTTGGTTAAGGAGGAGAAACAAGCTCCTGACGGTTTTGAAGTTCAGGTCAAAAGTATTGAAATATTGTCTAAAGCGTACCCCGAACTTCCGATTCCTGTTGTATATGAAAAAAGCGGAGATGAAACAGATGTGACTAAAAGATTAGATTATAGGTGGCTGGATTTAAGAAGACCCGAGCACTTACAAATATTCAAAGTTTGGACTGAACTAGAAAAAGGTTTTAGGAAATTTTGTGATGAAAACAATTTCGTTCAGATATATACGCCGTCATTTATGATTGCACCAAGTGAAAGTGGCTCTGAGGTGTTTGAGGTTGAATATTTTGACAGAAAGGCATATCTGGCTCAATCTCCCCAGTTCTATAAGCAAATGGCGTTAGCATCCGGTTTTGACCGCGTATTCATGGCAGGTCCTGTTTTCAGGGCTGAACCTTCTTTTACGACCAGGCATATGACCGAGTTTACCGGTTGGGATTTTGAAATGGCTTATGTTGATAGTCATCACGATGTTATGGATCTGTTGGAAGGTGCTATAGTGGCGGGATTTTCCCAAATAAGAGATAGTTTAGATATAGATATTGTGGTACCTTCTCGACCCTTTCCGAGATTAACGATGGCGGAAGCAAAAGAAAAACTTAGCTCCAGAAATGTTCCAAGTAAAGCGGTATTTGATGTAAGCCCGGAAGAAGAACGCATTTTGTGTGAAATAGTAAAAGAGGAGACCAACCATGATTTTGTCTTCCTGACAGATTGGCCCGTTGAGGGAAGGCCTTTTTATCACATGAGATATGAAGGTGATCAGAAGACAACAAAAAGTTATGATCTTTTATACAGGGGATTGGAAATTGTAACTGGCGCGCAGAGAGAACACAGACACGATGTTTTGGTTAGGCAGGCGGAAGAGAAGAAAATGAATTTAAACCAGCTGAAGGACTATCTGGAATTTTTTAGATATGGGTGCCCTCCGCATGGTGGTGCAGGTATAGGTCCCGGAAGAATTATTATGATGCTCTTAGATCTATCTAGTGTTAAGGAGGCAACATTCCTGCCGAGAGATGTAAAAAGATTGAGACCTTAGTATTTTTAGGGAGAATTACTTTGCAATATTTAAAGAAATGTCCAAAACCGGATATAAGAAAGTATGGATGTAGTGAAAAAGATAATTGAAGAATTAGAGAGAAATGAGATTGAGTACGAAAAGCACAAGCACGCGCCTGTTATTACGTCTTCTGAAGCTGCGAAAATTCGCAAGACAAAACTAAATATGGGTGCGAAAGCATTACTATTTATAGCCGATGGAATCCCGATTATTCTCGTAGTTCCGGGAGATAGAAAAGCGGATACAAAGAAGTTCAAAGAGGTATTTAGTATAAAAGACTTAAGAATGGCAACAGGAGAGGAACTAAAAGAGTGTACTGGTTTGGAAAAGGGGGCGCTTCCTCCCATAGGTTCAGTATTTAGCATTCAATCTTATTTTGATAATGAGCTTAAGAAAAATGATAAGGTGGCGTTCAATGCCGGTTCAAGGAGCATTTCGATAGTTATGAGTTCTAAAGATCTAATAGAAATGGAGAAACCAATACTCGGATCTTTTTCAAAACCTGCGGGAACTTAATTAGGATATAATTTTTAGGTAATGACACTTACACTGAGTCAAAATTTATTACTGTATGTGCTCTACTCCTTTGCTTATGTAATAGCTTTTCTCGATCATGTTTTGATCTTTCCGTTAAAACGTGTATATGAAGTTGTAAGCAGATCAACATTACTTCTTATAAATGCTGTTTTTGTTTTTTTCCTAATTTACTCCATCCGCACTGGTTATGTGCATAGAGTGTTTGAGGGGTTAGTTTATGCTCCCTATCAACTTAGTATGGGATATACAGAAAGTAATGTTTTAGGTATGTCAAAAGTGTTGTCTCTGCCCATTCAATTAAATGATTCGGAAGCTCCAAATATTTCCGCTGAGTCTGTTTTAGTGTGGGACGTTGATAATCAGAGGGAGTTATACTCAAAAAATAAAGAAGAAAAACATGCCCCGGCTTCAACTACAAAATTGATGACTGCCTTGATAGCCTTGGATTTATATCCTCTTGATGAAAAATTAGTTGTGCCCGGGGAATGTACATTAGTAGACAGTACTAGGGTAAACTATCCAAGCGGCGAAATATTTACCGTTAAGAGTTTGCTTTATAGTCTTCTTGTTGCGTCCGCGGGAGATTCAGCTTGTGTGTTATCCAGCGGGAGCGTTGATTATAATTCCTTTGTTGATTTAATGAATGTCAAAGCCGCGAATTATGGGATGGAAAATACTCACTTTACGAATCCCGTGGGTTTAGATGGGATTAACGGCGGACACTATTCTACCGCGGAAGACTTACTTAAACTATCTCTGATAGCTATAAGAAACCCTCTTATATCTGAGATTGTTAAGACTCCAGTATATAAGATTGTTTCTGAAGATTTCAATTTCAGTAAAGATCTTAGAAATACTAATGATTTATTGTGGGAGATTCCCCAAACAGTTGGGGTTAAAACTGGAACTACAGAAGAAGCTGGTGAGGTTTTGATATATGAGTATAAGGATGATGAGAAGAATATCCTTGTATTGATAATGGGGAGTAAGGACAGATTTGGGGATACGAAAGAGTTGTTAGATTGGATATTGAATAAATATTCTTGGAATATACAGTAGTATTTACTCCATCTCCACTTTTTTTATCCACTCACCTCTAATTGCAGGATAGTAAAGTGTTATTTCTCCGCCTTCTGTTCCTTTGGTCTGGAAATTGCCTTCAAACAGGTAGATTGGCTGCAGATACTGCTGTTTGTCGTTTGTTTCATAGTAAGCGAGATATATGTTGTTTATAAGGATTATATCAACGTTTAACGGTGTATATTCTTCGAATGGGTTGTAGTCTTTTTCTCTTACATGAGTAATAACAGCCTTGTTTTCTTGTAATGCTTTCCACGCCTCTTGAACTGTTAGAATTGGATATGTGGCGTTTGATTCTGTATCAATTTCCCAGTAGTGAGCCTCTATAATGGGATAGTTGAGGGGAGTGCTATCTTTTGTGGGGTTTCTTACAATGGCATGGAGTAGGCCTACTGATGGATCAGGTCCGACGATGGGGTAGTTGTTTATAAGCCTGTAAATATCTGTCATAGCTATCTGTCTGTCTCTGGTTGATTTTGCTTGTACCAGTCTGCCGTTATATATTGTGCCGAATTTTATTTTTACATAACTGGAAGGGTAAAGGGAGTCGTTGTATCTCCAGATAGCTTTAAAGAGGTTTACTACGGCCTTTTCAGCAATATTATGATCTAGTATTCCCTTGGGATACGCGTTTTCGTTCCTTGGGATATCAGTAAATAAGCTTAGTTCTTTAGTTCTTATATCTATTTCAAGTGTGCTTCCGGTCGAAAGTTTCTTCCATTTGTATATATCTTCTTTGAGGTTTGATGCTAAATCAGAGTCATTAAAACCTAAAAATGCTGCGTCTTTTTGCGCATCTTTCCCAGATTGAAATGAAAATGGGTGGTCCTTGATTTTATAAACGTACATTCTGTTCGGAAGGCCCGTTGGCAGTTTTCCGTCTGTAGTATTTAGCGAATATCGAGGTGTCTTTGAGTTTATAGGTTTTGGTTCAAATGTTAAAGGATCCAATAGGCCATACGTTACAGTTGGCGGGTTTTTCGGGGGGAACAGAACTGCGATCATCTTTTTTCCTGTGGGTATTACAAGAAGGATTACTATGTAATACACAAAAGCAGCAACAAATACCAGTTTTAATCCCGATCTGAATTTTCTGGCTGATTCAGTTAAACTCATGTTCCCATTTATTATAACAATATATCAGCCATATCTGTACATTTCTATCTATGCTAGAATTCACGCATGCAAGTGAAAACAAGGATGGCTCCCAGCCCGACAGGTGAGTATCACATTGGTCATATTCGCACTTTGCTTTATAATTACGCATTCGCTCGCAAAGAAAGTGGAAAATTTCTTATTAGAATTGAGGATACTGATAGGGAAAGGTATGTAGATGGTGCCGTGGAGAGAATTCTTGATGTTATTGAGGACTATGGATTTGATTGGGATGAAGGTCCTCGTGTTGGTGGTTCCTGTGATTCATATATACAGTCCGAAAGGCTTCCGATTTATAAAGAAAAAGCCTTGGAGTTAGTTTCAAAAGGAAAGGCGTATTATTGTTTTTGTACACAGGAAAGATTGAAGGAAATGAGAGAGATGCAACAAAGGGAAGGAATGCCAAGTACTAAATATGATAGGAAATGCCTTCAGTTAACCGAGAAAGAAGTAGAAAAGAAATTGGCTGACAATGTGCCTTATGTTATTCGTCTGAAAGTTCCCCAGGGTAGGATAATTACTTATAATGATCTTGTTTATGGTGATATGGCAGTGAATTCAAATGATTTGGATGATCAAGTGCTGTTAAAATCGGATGGATTTCCCACTTATCATTTGGGAGTTGTTGTTGATGATCACGAAATGGGTGTGACACACATTATGAGGGGAATGGACTGGCTCCCGTCAACTCCCAAACATGTTCTATTATATGAGGCTTTTGGATGGGAGATGCCTTTGCATTGTCACCTGCCGAACCTTAAAGAACTTGATGGGAACAGGAAATTATCCAAAAGATTTGGGTCAGTTTTTGCGTCCGATTTTTTGCGGGAAGGATATTTGTCCGAAGCTGTTGTCAATTTTCTTATGTTTTTAGGATGGAATCCCGGGACTGAGAGAGAAATCTATTCTCTTGAGGAATTCATAAAAGATTTTTCTGTAGATAGGTTGCAAAAAACTGATCTGGTAAGTTTTGACAGAAAAAAGCTAAGTTGGTTTAATGGCCAGTATATAAGAGCTTTGAGAACGGAGGTTCTGTTGGATAGAATACTTATCTGGGCTGACAAATATCAGGTTGATCTGGTGAGCAGGGATTTGGATAGAGGGGTTATTTTGCGCGTATTGGACTTGGTTAAGGACAGGCTGCGGGTTTTGTCCGATTTTAATGATTTAGCATTGTATTTTTTTACAGAGCCCGAAATAGATAAGAAACTACTTTGTAAATTTGCGAAAGAAAAAAAGGCGTACGAAATATTAGAGGCTTTTCTTGATAGCTTCAATAAGGTTGCAGATGCTGGATGGACTAAAGAAAATCTGGAGAATGTGTGTTCTTTGGTTCTTGGAATAGGGGAATATAAACCGAAGGAAGCTTACATGACTCTTCGTGTAGCTTTAACTGGGAGGGAGGCATCTCCTCATATATTCGATGTCCTTGAGCTTTTAGGAAAGGATGTTGTACTAGAAAGAATTACTTCTGCCTTGAAACATTAGTCTCGCTTAACAAGAATTCAGTAATTGATATGTTTTTCACAACTGATAGAATAAAAATACATTAAACTGCCCTCGTGTTTATAATTCCCTGTATATCAGGTAGAAATTTTAGGAGGTTGTATGACTAACAAATCACCGGATAAAGACAAAGTACAAAAAAACAAAGAAATTGCATTAAGTACAGCTTTGGCCCAAATTGAGAAGAATTTTGGAAAGGGAGCAATAATGAGACTGGGAGATAAGGTTGGGAGTGGTAAAATCCCTGTAATTCCCACAGGATCTATTGCGCTTGATATCGCTTTAGGCGTTGGGGGTGTTCCAAGAGGCCGTATAGTTGAAATTTATGGCCCCGAAGCCTCTGGGAAAACTACGTTGGTCCAGCATATTATTGCGGAAGCTCAAAGAATGGGAGGAGCGGCTGCTTTAATTGACGCAGAGCATGCTTTTGACCCGGTTTATGCGGGAAAGACTGGTGTAGATATTGAGAATTTATTGGTATCCCAGCCCGATACCGGGGAACAGGCTTTGGAAATAGCTGAAACATTGATAAGGTCAAATGCAGTAGATATCATTGCTATTGATTCGGTTGCGGCATTGGTTCCTCGGGCGGAAATAGAGGGAGATATAGGAGATAGCCATGTTGCGGTTCAGGCGAGGTTAATGAGCCAAGCTCTAAGGAGGATAACGGGTGCGGTAAGCCGGTCAAACTGCACTGTAATATTCACTAACCAGCTCAGATCAAAAATAGGTGTGATGTTCGGAAATCCGGAAACCACGTCCGGCGGAAAAGCCCTCAAGTACTACGCGTCGGTAAGGATAGAGATCAGGAAGATACAGTCAATAAAGGAAGGACAGGACTTCTCGGGAATAAGAGTTCGTGCAAAGACAGTAAAAAATAAAGTTGCACCTCCGTTTAGGACTTCTGAGTTTGACATAATGTTTAAGGAGGGAATAAGCAAAGAAGGCGGGATACTGGATGTAGCGGTCGAATTCGATATTGTTAAAAAAAGCGGGGCTTGGTATGAGTATGAAGGCGAGAAACTGGGACAGGGGAAAGAAGCAGTAAAACAGATTCTGAAGGAGGATACTAAAAAAAGAGACGAAATCGAGAAGAAGATTCGTGAAACGTTAAAAAAAGGCAGGGAAGTGCCTATAGAGATAGGTGGAGAAGATGGAAAACAGGAGGGGAAAGAAGCAGAATGAAACGTTTGTAATGGATACCGAACTGTTTGAGCAGATATTAGAGAAAGTATTGGCTTATTTGGATTATAAGCCTCGGAGTGTTAGTGAGATCAATAGGCATATAGATAGGATTCTTAAAAAGTTCGGTGTGAGTGCGGATACCAGAGATAATATTGAAACGGAGTTATTGAAAAAGCTGGACAAGTTTAGTTATCTAAATGATTCGAAAGTAGCAAATGATTATATTCAAAATGCTATCTTTTCCACGAAGCCGAGAAGCCGTGGCGCGGTCTACGTTTATCTACTTAAAAAGGGTATACCGGAGGAGGTTGTAAAGAGGGAAATAGAGATATTTACTGACGATGTAGAGTTGAAGAATATGCAGAAAGAAGTGGAAAGAAAGTTCGGAATTGATAAGTTACATATTCAAGAAATAAATAAGCAGGACATTGTTAATTATTTGATCCAAAAAAGGTATGAAGCCCGTTTAGTATACGAATATACAAGTTCAGCTTGAAAATTCCTGATATATTAAATAAAATCATAACAGCGAGTTAATGAAAGATGATATATAGATTAACTGTATTACTAAGATGGTAGCCAAAAATGGAAAGAACTAAATATTCAATAAAATACTGGTTAAAAATTGTGCAGTTGTTGTTATTGAGAAAAGTATTATTAATTGATTATTATTCCTCATGTCCATATCTTATGTTAAGTATTTAGGCATGCTTGAATGTAATACTCTTTATTAGTTAATTCGCTAAAAGTAAATTTATATTTGTTGGAGGTTATATATGAAGTTTTTGGATGTATTACAGAAATTTCTTCGACAAGAGGAAGTTGCTAAAGAAACCAGAGATAATATGCGGATCTCTGCGGAGGCTTTAGAACTTGAAGCTAAAGCTAAAGCTAAGGAGATAATTGTGGAAGCAAAGGATACAGCTTTAAAGATAAGAGAAAAAGCTCAAACTGAAGCGAGAAAAATAAAAGAGGACGCAACCGACCTGGAACGTAAATTAGAAGTAAAAAAGGCGCAAATAGACGCGAAAGAGCAGGAATTAATCGAAAAAGTGAGAGATTTGAAGAACGCTAAAGTGAGCTTTGATACGGAGAAAGAGAGAATCGAGCAGATGAGCAGTCAGAAAAAGAAGGAGTTAGAGAGGATAGCAGGAATGACTCGCGAGGAAGCGAAAAATGAATTACTAAAGGAGTTTGAGTGTGAACTTATAAATGAGAAGGGAAGAAGGATAAAGGAATTGGAAGAAGAAATAAGAAGGGACTCTGATAACTTAGCTAAGGAAGTAATAGTAAATGCGATGAAATACGGGGCTACTGATTATGTGGTTGAGTACTCGACTTCAAAAGTGAGACTAGAGGATGATGAAATGAAAGGTAGAATAATTGGGAAAGAGGGTAGGAATATTCGTACCTTTGAAGAACTTACCGGTGTGGATTTAGATCTGGATTCGTCCCCTGGGGAGATTATAATATCCTGTTTTGACTCAGTAAGAAGGGAAGTGGCTCGGGTGGCGCTCGAAAGATTGATAGCAGATGGAAGAATACAGCCCGCAAGAATTGAAGAGGTGGTAAACAAAGCCCATGAAGATATTGAGAAGATAATGTTTAAGGAAGGGGATACTCTATGTCACAAGGTTGGAGCGTATGGTGTGCCAAAAGAACTTGTACAGGAACTTGGGAAATTTAAATATAGGTTTTCGTATGGCCAGAATATGATAGAGCATACACTCGAAGTCACAAGGATAGGTATAGCACTAGCCAGAGAATTGGGCGTGGATATAGAAGTTGTAAGGATGGGGTGTCTATACCATGATATAGGTAAAGTTGTTGTTGATAGCAATGGTTCTCATGTCGATTTAGGGCTCGACATACTGGGAAAGTATGGAGTGTCAGATAAGGTAATAGCGTGTGTCAGGGAACATCACGAAGACAACCAAAGCACTATTGAATCAGCTATTGTTGCCTTGGCCGACCATATCAGCGGTTCCAGGCCAGGGTCACGAGGTGAAGATTACGAATCCTATATCAAGAGACTTAAAGATATGGAAGAAATAGCTACATCTTTTGACGGTGTTGACAAGGCTTTCGCAGTATCAGCGGGGAGGGAAGTGAGAGTATTTGTTAATCCCGAAAGAGTGGATGATTATGCCACGCAACTTTTAGCTCGAGAGATAGCTAAGAAAATAGAATTGGAGCAATCATATCCTGGAACTGTGAAAGTAATAGTCATAAGAGAAACTAGGGTAACTGAAACAGCTAAGTAATTATTTATTTAAATGAGGAGAAAATATGTACTACGTGCTTTTGTTGTTGCTGTTCGGCCTTTTGTATTATGTGTTTGCGAAGATACTTAGTTCAATGATTAAAGGATGTTTGGTGTCTGCCTTCATTTTAATTGTTGTTTTAGCAGGAATAATATTGTATAAGTCTACTAAAGAACCCGTAAATATTCTTGGTCTTTACGTGGTCGATAATTTTGAGATAACCAGGAAATTTTAATGAAAATACTCTACGTCGGAGAAATTGTTGCCGGTTCGGGTAGAAAAGCTGTTAATGCATTCCTACCTGATTTACTAAGAGAATATGATATAGATTTTGTGTTCTCAAACGCAGAAAACCTTTCAGGAGGAAGAGGTTTTATTCAAGAGAATATTGAAGAAATGACTCTAGCTGGAATAAATTATTATACAAGCGGTGAGCATGTATTTTGGCAGAAAGATACAGAGGATTACATTGAAACCACCCCTATTTTAAGACCTGCAAATTATCCCGAGGGCACACCGGGGAAAGGACACACGGTCATAGACCTAGGTAGTAAGGGAAAGATTTTACTGATTAACTTGATGGGGAGAACATCTTTTGGTGGACCCAAAATATACTTAGACGATCCGTTTAGAAAAGCCGACGAGATATTAAATATATATAAAGATGAAGAGTTCCATGCAACAATTGTCGATTTTCATGCAGAAGCTACAAGCGAAAAATATGCAATGTCCTTCTATCTTGATGGACGAGTTACAGCTGTGTTGGGATCCCATACACATGTTCCTACATGTGATCAAAGGGTACTTCCGAAAGGAACGCTATATGTTACAGATGTTGGTATGACGGGGAATATTGACTCTGTATTGGGTGTCGAGAAAGATATAATTATAAACCTTTTTCTGACAGCGAGAAATCAGAGATTCAAATGGGAAAGTACTGGTACTAAAGCATTTAGAAGTGTATTATTAGATACGGTAGAACATACCATTTTTAGAATTGATAAGTTAGTTTGAAAATTTAGCCACCAGGCGCAACCACGAAGGGGGGTGTCTTTAAGATGACAAAGTCAGATCTAATCGCAAAAGTTGCTGATGTAGCAGGAATGACAAAAGTTGACGCTGGAAAAGCAGTCGATGCTGTTTCCACAGTAGTCACAGATTCTCTGAGAAGAGGTGAAAAAGTTACCTGGACAGGTTTTGGAACATTCGAAGTTAGACGAAGAGCCGCGAGAATGGGAAGAAATCCTCAGACAGGTGCTCCTCTCCATATTCCTGCAAGCAAGACTCCTGCCTTTAAAGCTGGAAAAGGTCTAAAGGATGCAGTAAAGTAATCTTTTAGATTTTAATATGACTTTAAGTAGGGCGCCCGCTTTCAGCGGGCGCCCTATCTGTATTTAAATAGTGTATAAATTCTGAATGGTGCCCATTATATAGCAAACAACAATTACAAGTGCTAAAATCTAAGTCATGGCAAGAGATTATTACGATATATTGGGAATTTCAAAGAACGCTTCGCCTGAAGATATAAAAAAAGCTTATAGAAAGCTTGCAAGGGAGCACCATCCTGATATGGTTAATGAATCCGATAAAGCTGACGCCGAAAGAAGATTCAAAGAAATAAATGAAGCATACCAGGTTCTAAGTGATAAAGATAAAAAAAGTATGTATGATCAGTATGGTCACTCTGGACCAGGTTTTTCAAATGGCGCAGGTTTTCAAGGTACAAAGGGGGGGCAGTGGGGTCCTTTTACGTATACTTATACTTCAGGAGGTGGCAGCCCGTTTGGGCAGCAGGATTTTGACCCTTTTGATATTTTCGAGCAGTTTTTCGGGTTTAGAGGTTATGGGGACAGGAGAGCACCGAAGAAAGGCAAAAATCTTACATATGAAATGGTTATAGATTTTAGAGATGCTATTTTTGGCTTGGAAAAGGAAGTAAATGTTGAAAGTGGTAGAGTAAGGATTAAGATCCCAAAGGGTGTTAGAGATGGCACAGAATTAAAGTTTTCCGGGAAGGGAATGCCGGGTTCCAAAGGAGTGCCTCCGGGTGACTTGTTTCTTGTTGTAAGGTACAAATCCCCCAGCGATTTTAAGTTATTGGGGAGTGACGTTTATGTTAGGACTGAAATTGATTTTATTACCGCGATATTAGGAGGTAGTGTTGAAATTCCTGTAATAGATACTTCCAAGAGTAGCGGTGTTGGAAAAACCAAACTAAAGATACCTTCAGGAACCCAGCATAGTACCAGATTTGTTTTACATAACAAAGGTATGCCGAAGTTGCACTCTTCCGGGTACGGCGATGTTTTAGTACAGGTAGCTATAAGTATCCCCAAGAGATTGAATAGAAAGCAAAAGAAGGCCCTGGAGGAGTATCAGGATAACGGTTGATGTTTTGATTTTCCTTATATATTATGTAATAATTGCGTCAACAATTTATATATTTAATTAAATTGGGTGGGTTTTATCCCGCCTTTTTTGATTAGGTATCTTGCCTTTAAAGCAAAATAATTGATGATATAATTTGAAATATGGCAATGACTGAATTTAACGCAGCATTAAACCAGGTTGCCACCGAAAGGGGCATATCTGTAGATAGTGTTTTAGAGTCTGTTAGACAGGCTCTGGCTACTGCATACAGAAAAGACAGGAAGGAACATGGTGTTGATGTTGATTTGGATGAAATAGTTGTTGAGTTAGACTCGGATACTGGTGAAGTTAGAATACTTAAGGATGGAAAGGATGTAACACCTGCCGGCTTCGGGAGAATAGCGGCTCAAACCGCTAAACAGGTAATTTTGCAGAAAATAAGAGAAACGGAAAAGGAAACTATCGCTTCAGAATATAGAGCAAAAATAGGTGAAATTGTAAATGGTATTGTTTTTAGAGTGGAAAATAGCATTGTTACGCTGGATCTTGGAAAGACGCATGCCCACGGTATTATGCTTCAAAGTGACCAAGTACCTACCGAGTCCTACAGGATGAATCAGAGGTTGAAGGTATTGATTAGAGATGTCAGAGATAGTACTAGGGGTACGGAAATATTGGTGAGCCGTTCGTCGCCTGATTTTGTAAAGAAGCTTTTTGAGCAGGAAGTTCCAGAAATAGCTACAGGTGTGGTGAAAATAGAGGCTATTGCAAGAGAGGCTGGTTCACGAACAAAGATGGCTGTTTCGTCTTCAGATGAGAAGGTTGATCCTGTGGGGAGTTGTGTGGGTCAAAAGGGTGTTCGAGTTCAGTCCATAATTTCAGAGTTATTTGGCGAGAAGATTGATATAGTCCCCTATTCTCCAATTACTGAGAAGTTTATAGCTGCAAGTTTATCTCCAGCCAGAGTAGCTGAGGTAGAGCTGGAAAAGGAGGAGAAAAGAGCTATAGTAACGGTTCCGGAAGATCAACAGAGTTTAGCAATTGGTAAAGAGGGACAAAATGCTCGTTTGGCAAACAAACTAACGAAGTGGAAAATAGATATTAAGGGTTCAACAGGCGTGTTTGTTACAGGGGAAGAAACTAGTGAAGTATCATCTGAAGGGCAGCAAGTTGTGGGGGTATGGGACGCAGAAATCCAAAGAAGCAGGGAAAGAACTAAAGATCAAGATTCTGAACAAAGTGACTCCTCTGGAGAGAATCCGGAAGAAGAAGATGAAGGAAAAGCTGTGGATGATATGGAGACTGTTGCAGTGTCCGGGGATGGGGATGTTTCTGAAGATACATCTTCAGAATCTGCTCAGGAAGATATACCTGAAAAAGAAAAATGACATCAAGGTTGTTCTATACAATTAAAGTATGGCTAAAAAAGCTGAGAATACAAGTAAAGACATTACAAGACCGCCCATTGTTACAGTTATGGGACATGTTGATCATGGGAAAACCAGCATTCTTGATGCAATCAGAAAAACAAATATTCAAGGCGGTGAATATGGGGGAATAACCCAGCATATTGGTGCTTATCAAATAATTCACGCTAATAAAAAAATAACTTTTATAGATACGCCTGGGCACGCTGCGTTTACTCAAATGAGATCTCGAGGGGGGAAAGCGGCAGATATAGTTGTATTGGTTGTTGCGGCGGATGAAGGTGTAAAACCACAGACAAAGGAAGCAATATCTCACGCGAAAGTAGCGGGCGCTCCGATAATTGTAGCAATAAACAAAATGGATAAAGCGGGAGCGGATCCTCAGAAAGTTAAACAGGGTTTAGCTCGGGAGAGTGTATTGACTGAAGACTGGGGGGGCGATGTTATTAGTGTCAATGTTTCAGCTAAGACAGGAGAAGGATTGGGCGATTTATTGGATGCTATTCTGGTTTTAGCTGAAGTGATCAATATAGCCGGAGATAAGAATGGAGAGCTGGAGGCAGTGATAATAGAATCAAAAGTCGACAGGAAAAGGGGAGTTGTAGTTTCTGGCATTATACGCAACGGAACTTTGTCTCTTGGAGATGAGGTTGTAGCAAGTGGCCTGGACGCCAAGATTAAGTCTATTGGTGACGATAAGGGTGAGAGGCTTAAGTCAGCGACATTATCCACGCCGGTGGAAATCCTAGGTTTTAAAGACACACCACATGTTGGCGATCTGATAGTGAAAAAAGGGAGTGATCTTGAAGAACTTTCTATAGATGAAGGAAGAGAAGAGATTATTGGTAAAGATGCTAAAAAAACCATATCATTGGTTTTGAAGACTGATACACAGGGTACTCTGGAGGCTGTAAAAGGTAGTTTGGCCGATTTAATAACTTCCTCAATTGAGGCTACTTATGCACTGAAATTTGTTCATACTGCAACAGGCGATATATCGGAATCTGATGTTATGTTAGCAAGTAGTACAGACGGTGTTGTTATTGGATTTAATGTGAGACTGCCTAGTAGTGTTAGTGATTATGCCGATTCGCAAAGGGTTGTGATAAGAGTCTACAAAACGATATATGAACTTATAGATGACGCGAAAGATCTGCTTGAAGGTACAGCGAGTAAAGAGGAGGCTAAAATCAAGGGTAGAGCGCAGATTCAGAAGACATTTAAACTGCCATCCGGGGATGTGATAGCGGGATGTAAGGTGTTAGCGGGAGCGGTAAAAGAAGGTTCGAGGATTAGTCTGTATGATAAAGATCCGGCGGATTTAACCGAGGAAGATGTCCCCATATATACCGGTGTAATTAAGAAAATTAAGCACAAAAAAGATGATGTGTCTATGGCAGGAAAAGATACGGAATGTGGGATATTGTTAAAACCGAAATTTGAAGGATTGCTAAAGGGATTGTGGGTAGAAGTGGATCGCCTTTGACACTATAGGCCAGTGATGATATAATTCGGTAACTCTAATTTGGAAAACGTATATTTTTTTGCCCTTAAATATGACAAATAAAGTAGTTGAGAGTACAGACAATTTAATAACAGAATTGATCCAAAATGCGGTAAATGTTGCAGTTATACCATCAAAAGTTGCCGGTGCGGATGCTTTTACTGCAGGTATTGGTCTTTACTATTCTTTAAAGCTGAACGGTAAAAAGGTCTCTTTTGTATACCCAGGCAAGATACCGGAAGGTTTTGAAAATTTGATTGATGTTGAGGAAGTTATGTCTGATATTAAGAGAAGATCTTTAATTGTGTCTATAGATTATTCTAATATTCCTGCGACAAAAGTTCACTACACAACCAAAGATGATGTGTTAAAGCTTGTCCTCAGTCCTGTAAGTAAAGATTTTGATCTCGGCAGAATATCTACTGAGTTAAAAGGATTTGATTTTGATTTGATTTTCACTGTCGGAGCGCAAGATCTAAATGATTTTGGACAGACTTACAGGGAGTTGCAAAGAGAATTTGGTGCCGCCAAAATTGTAAATTTGGATAATCATAATATAAATCAGAGATTTGGGACTGTGGATATAGTTGATACTAGTGAACAAGGATTGTGTCTTTTAGTGCTAAATAAGCTTGCTAGATGGGGATTAAAGGTGGACTACGTTTCAGCAGAGGCGTTGTTGAGGGGAATTTCTAGTACGAAACTCAAGTAATAGTTGCAATTTAAGTAATGTTTTGTTAACATTCATTAGCAGTTATGGCTTTGAATAAAGGAAAAAAGACAAAAATAATAAAGGATAACAGGTTACACGATGATGATACTGGCTCTCCCGAAGTCCAGGTTGCACTATTGTGTGAAAAGATAGATAAGTTGTCTGATCATTTGAAAAGCCATAAGAAGGATCATCACTCGCGAAGAGGACTCCTACAAATGGTTAATAAAAGAAGGAGATTGCTCGCGTATTTGAAAAGAAAAGATTCCGAGAGATACAACTCTTTAGTTGAGAAACTCGAACTGTCAAAGTAATAATTTGGATTAGGTGGTATCGGGTTAGGGTATAGGCTATTGTGCATTAAATCAATGATTTTTTGCATAGTATTTTATTCCTTAACTCAGATAAATCTCCTACTAAAAAATGGAAATAATTAAAAAAGAAATAATGTTTAATGGAAAAAGTTTAAGCTTAGAAACTGGGGAATTAGCGGCGCAGACTAATTTAGCAGTGAAGGCATCCTATGGAGATACAGTAATACTGGCAACAGTTGTGTCAGGCGATCCAAATCCTGAGGTTGACTTTTTTCCCCTTACGGTAAATTACCAAGAAAAGTTATATGCTGGGGGAATAATAAAATCCTCTAGGTTTGTTAAAAGAGATGGTCGCCCCACAGATGCCGCGATAATAACAAAAAGAATGGTGGATCATGCGATCCGACCTTTGTTTCCCTCCGATTACATGGACGAAGTGCAGTTAGTTCTAACTGTATTGTCTCTTGACGAGAATTCCGATCCGGAATTTCTTGCGATGGTCGCATCTTCTGCAGTTTTATATGCTTCAGATGTCCCTTGGGACGGACCGATGGTAAGCGTGCGAGTGGGTTATATTGATAACAAATACGTAATCAATCCTACAAGAGATGAATTGGAAGAGAACAGCGATTTGGATATGATGGTCTCTTTTGTTGGAGACGATAAAAAGTTTCTAGCTGTTGAAGCCGAGTCAAATATACTACCTGAAGATACTATTTTCGGTGCAATAAATTATGCTAGAGATAGTGTTGATGATGTGTATAAATTAATCAAAGAGTTTGCCTCTGAAGTTAACCCAGATGATAAAAAATATGAGTATGAATCTCAAAAAATCGGAGAAGATGTACTTGTTGCCGTTCAGGAAATTGCCAAAGATGAGGTTAGGAAAATAATCAGAATGGAATATGACAAAACCGAATTAAGTGACAAAAGAGATGATCTGAAAGAAAAAGTATTAACCGAGTTGGAAGGTAAATATAAGAAATCCCTAATGATAAGAGCGCTTGAGGAATTAGAGAAGCATGAAATACAGCATTTAGTACTAGATGAGGAACATAGGCCAGATGGAAGAGGTATAGAAGAGATTAGAAATATAGAATGCAAGGTTAATTTATTGCCCAGAACCCACGGGTCCGGTTTGTTTACGAGGGGACTTACACAGGTGTTGACAGTTGTAACTTTAGGGTCTCCCTCAATGGAATTACTTATTCAGGATATGTACGGGGAAACTAATAAAAGATTTCTTCACTACTATACATTTCCGCCATTCTCGACAGGGGAAACAGGCCGAGTGGGAGGTTTTCCAAGGAGTAGAGAAATAGGTCACGGGATGCTGGCTGAGCGTGCGTTGAGACCTGTAATACCCGATCAGAAGGAATTTCCCTATACTATATTACTAGTTTCTGAAACGTTATCCTCTAGCGGTTCTTCTTCGATGGCGTCTGCGTGCGGATCTACATTGGCCTTAATGGATGCTGGTGTGCCGATTAAGGATAAAATCGCAGGGGTTGGAGTTGGTCTGATAACAAATGATGACTTTTCGAAATACAAAATTATGACAGACCTTGCGTATATGGAAGACGCTTTTGGATTCCTAGACTTTAAGATGACAGGTACAAGAGAAGGTGTAACGGCAATTCAGTGTGATATGAAAGTAAAAGGTATACCTATGGATATATTGTCTCAGGTTATAGATCAATCTAAGAGGGGCCGGTTAGTCGTTCTTGGTAAAATGGAGAAAGCTATAAATGCGCCCAGGGACACTGTTTCGCAGTATGCTCCTAAGATGCTTACTACAAAGGTAGCCGAGGATCAAATAGGAAAGGTTATTGGCTCAGGTGGGAAGACAATAAAAGAAATTCAGGAACGGACAAATACGGAAGTGTTTATCGAAGATGACGGTAGCGTAGTTATAGCTTCACCGGATATTGCGAATGCCCAGAAAGCTTTAGACATAATAAATGGAATGACGCGAGAACTGGAGATAGGTGAAGTGTTTGAAGGTCGTGTAAAGGAAATACTTGATTTTGGGGCGTTAGTGGAGATATTTCCGGGCAGAGTGGGGTTGCTTCATGTGAGTGAGATCTCCCATTCTTATGTCGAAAAAGTTGAGGATCATGTAAAAGAGGGAGATATAGTTAAAGTAAAGATAGTTGGATTCGGTGAGAATGGAAAGATAAGTCTGTCAATGAAAGCTTTGGAATCAAATCCTAATACAGGTGACCAAAGACACGGGGATCAAAGAAGGGATTCGCATGGAAGTGGAAGTAGAAACATTCGAAGTGACCGAGGAAGAAGAGATCCCAAACGCAGAGACCGCAGGCGTGATTAATATTAGTATATTGAGGGGCTTTACATGGTACTATATAAGTAATCTAGTATGAATAGAGTCTGCCCAAAATGCGAATCGGAACTAGGGTCGTATGACCATCATTTTTGTACATCCTGTGGTACTGAATTGCCGGAAGAATTGATATCGAAAGATGAGTCGTTTCGGCAGGTAAATCATCTTAGTTTGTCCACTCAAAGTAACCCCGACGAACAAAAAAATGTACATGGGTACTTTAATAGACTTAGAAGCTCTTTAGGAGATCGAGTGATTGTTGGTGTAGCAGTTCTGTTGCTAATGCTTGTTGCGTTTACAATATATCTGGTAGTTACGCAAGCGACTCTGTCCGCGAAAAGAAGTGTAGCGCCTGTTGAAAACAAGTCTGCAAAAGTGGACACAGGTCTTATGGGAGATGAGATGATCGCTAAATATGTACCTTATGAAGCCGATGTATATATTGAAACGGCAGATAGCCAGTTACTTGGCAGGTTATTTTTGGAGTTTGATCCTGGTTATTATACGTTGGTTCAGGATATTGAGAAAAACACGAAATCGCATACTGGACTATATATACTTGGTCTGTCTTCAGAACCTTCTATGACGATTATTATTTTTCCTGAAAAAGAAGATTTTGGTGTAGATGGACTCAAGTTGGATGGATATGACTGGCTTGTTGCGCGTGAAGTAGAGAAATCAATAGTTATATCTACTAGAGAAGATAATATTTCTAATACGCTGTACGCAAAGTCCGGGTTAGCTAAAAATTTGATACAACACCCAAAATTTGTTACATATACCAAACAAAATATCCCGGAGGGCAAAATCATAATTTATACATCTTCTTCGGAGGTTAAGGATATGCTTATTATGTTATTATCAAAATCTGATTCGGATACGATTAGATCTATTTTGGAGGACTATAAACAAACTGAGTCGAATTTTGTTATATTGTGAGAATATGGCTACAAAGGATTTTGTATTTGAAGAACTAAAAACACTATCAGACAAAGTATCTGGTGCTCCCGGTATGCCCGAAGATTTGCAGGAGAAGTTAAATCAGATGATCCAGCGATTGGAGAGAATGGCTAACATGGGGCACTATGCGGCTGAGTTTGACACTTTGTCTAGGTATATTGAGATTGTTGCGTCTATTCCCTGGGAGGAAAGAACAGAGGATCTGCTTGATATTAATAGGGCCAGAGAACTTCTTGAGAAACATCATTACGGAATGCAGTCCGTGAAAGAGAGGATTATCGAGTATCTCGCATCTTTGATATTACTAAAAAAAAGGGGGAAAGAGGCCATTTCGCGGACTCCCATATTACTGCTAGTGGGGCTTCAGGGGGTCGGGAAAACAACTCTTGCTATTTCCGTTGCTGAAACTTTGGGGAGGAAATTTGTGCGAATTGCCATGGGAGGTATTGGTTCAACATTGGAGCTTCGAGGTAAAAGTAAGGCGCTTCCCAATGCGGAACCGGGACAGTTAGTAAAAGCGTTAATAAAAGCCGGTACAAGAAATCCGGTTATTCTTCTTGACGAAATAGAAAAGGCCAGCGGTGAAAAGGGTTTATTATCGGATATTATGGCTATAATGCTTGAAATACTAGATCCCAGTCAAAATAAAACCTTTAGAGATCATTATCTGGATTATCCTTTGGATCTCTCCGAGGTCCTATTTGTTTGTTCAGCGAACAACACCGGAACTATATCAGCAGCTCTTATGGACAGGATGGAGCTGATTAAGATGCCTTCTTATACTGATAATGAAAAGATTGTAATAGCTAGAGATTATCTTATGCCTCAGATACTTGAGAGATCTGGCCTTGAACCCGGAGAACTTGAGATACAGCCTGATTTATGGCCAGGTGTTGTAAGACCCTTTGGATATGATTCTGGTATTAGAAGCTTAGGTAGAACTCTAGAGTCTATTTGTAGAAAGGTTGCTAAAGAAATTGTCGAAGGGAAAACGCAGAGAGTGTATTTAACTGAAGAGAATTTAAAGCACTATTTACCGCAATGAGAGAAATATCATTAGAAGAGTTAGATAAAGTCAGAAAGTCCGGTTATAGACCAGGTGTAGTATGCTGTTTTGTTCATGGAAGGAAATTGCTACTCTTCTATAAGCGAGATTATGGTATTTGGCTTTTGCCACAAGGGGGTATAGAAAACGATGAGTCTGTTAAAGAAGCTTATAAACGTGAAATTACTGAGGATGTGGGGAGTGATTTGTTATCAAAGTGCGAGAATGTCCTGACTTATATTGGGGAAGGTGATATTGAGTTTAATCCAAATAGCAAGGGAATAAGAGATCTTAAAACAGATGCTGGTGAGCATGTGAGTATGAAAGGCAAAAAATACTTCTTTTTTGTTATAAATGTAAATGATCCTGTGTTTGATATTAAGAATTCTGAGTTTAACGAATACGTCTGGGCAAATTACGAACAGGCTCTTTTTTTGTTTGGTAAGAATTATCAGGTAAATAAGAAAAAATTAACTTTGAATGCTTTAGAACAGCTAAAAAGTAAAGGTTTGGTAGAGTAGACATTATGAATAATGTGGACATGTTGAAAGAAATTGAAAAAAATGTGAAAGGATGTCAAAAATGCCGCTTGTATAAGACAGCACTAAATCCTGTCCCAGGTGAGGGAAGCAAGTTTCCTAAGATTGTGTTTGTTGGGGAAGCACCCGGAAAATATGAAGATGAAAGCGGGCGCCCGTTTGTTGGAAGGGCAGGGAAGTTTCTAGATACTTTATTAGGAAAAATTGGATATAAAAGAGAGGAAGTTTGGATCGGCAATGTCATAAAACATAGGCCTCCAGAAAATCGCGATCCTCTGCCCGATGAAATTGCGGCTTGTAAAGAGTATTTAACTTTACAATTACAAATCCTCTCCCCCACTCTTATTGTCACTTTAGGAAGATTTGCAATGAATTACTTTTACCCTGAAGGGAAAATATCCAGGGACAGGGGAAGATTAATCAGAGCAGGAGGATATAATATATTTCCCATATACCACCCTGCGGCGGGTCTTAGGAATCCGAGAATGCTGGAAGCTTTGGAAGAGGATTTTATGAGAATTCCAGCAGTACTTAAAAAGATCAATCAGGGTGATTTTGAGAGGGATTCCGAAGTAAAAGAAGACGATAAGAGTGCGGATGGGCAGCTGCACCTTTTATAAGGCAACAAGTGTATGAAATTTAGTATTGCAAAAGATAATATGAATGATAAAAAAGTACTAAGAATAATTAATTTAGGTGGAACTGAAACGGTTACTAAAAACCTTACTGTGTATGAATATGATGATGAGATAATAGCTGTGGACTGTGGCGTGTATTTTCCGGATAGTGAAATGCACGGGGTTGATGTAGTAATTCCAGATTTTACTTACCTTGAAGAGAATTCCCACAAGTTTAAGGCGCTGTTTATAACTCACGGGCATGAAGACCATTTTGGCGCGGTGCCTTATTTTTTGGATAGGTTTGATGTGCCTATTTATGCGGATAAACTTGTTCAGGGATTTTTACGGGAAAGATTTAAGGATAAAGATTCTAAGAAGTACGCGGAAAAGGTACGGTTTGTTGATTTTGAAAGCAGTACGCCAGAGGTCCACCTGAAGCATTTTAAGGTCTCCGCTTTTGGAGTAAATCACTCGGTTCCGGATAGCAAGGGTTTAGCCATTAGAACTCCGGAAGGTCTGGTTTTGCATATTGCGGATTTTAAAGTTGATTGGACTCCTGTTATAGATCCTCCTATTGAAATTGACAAAATAGCCAATTTTGGAAATGAAGGTGTTCTTTGTCTATTGTCGGACTGTCTTGGAGTAACTAAAGAAGGTATGTCTGCATCAGAAGTGACTATAGAGCCGACTTTTCTTGATCTATTTGAAAAAGCTAAGGGAAGACAGCTTATGATAACTACTATATCCTCAAATCTTTCAAGGATGTATCAGATAATTAAAACCGCAGAGCATTACGGTAGAAAAGTTGTTCTGGGGGGAAGATCCATTCAGCAGAGTGTTAGTGTGGCTCAGAACTTGGGATATCTTCCCTTTCCTGATGATCTTTTTGTAAGTGAAAAGAGTGCACAAAGCCAAAATCAGGGAAATATAGTATATATAATAGCCGGATGTTATGGACAGGTCGGTTCAGCTTTGGAGAGAGTAAGTAGAGATGAAAATGAAAGGATATATTTGGAAGATAACGCGATGATCGTGTTTTCAGCGGATCCTAACCCTCCGGGGACTGATGTTATGGTGGAAAAAGTCATGGATCGGTTGACACTAAAAGGTGCGGAAGTTGTTTATTCAGATATCCAAGATAATTTACACATTTCGGGGCATGGCACAAAGGGTGATTTGACTTTAATTGCCCAATTGGCAAAACCAAAATACTTCATTCCGATTGGCGGAACTATAACAAAAATGAGAGCCTATAGAAATATGCTTGTGGAGTTGGGGATTGAAAAAGAGAGAGTGTTTGAAAATCTTGAGGGTGAATCAGTGGAGTTTTCAAACGGCGAGGCAACTGTTGGATCTACTATTAAAACAGAATTGGTTATGATAGGCTCTGATACTGGAGAAATAAGCCCAATTGTGATGAAAGATAGAGAACAATTATCTTCAGAAGGAGTATTTGTTGTAGTTGTTCCAAGAGATAAAAATGGCAATCTGGTACCGGAAAAATCTGAAATTATCACACGCGGGTTCATTTATGTTAAAGAATCCCCAGAATTAATGCAGCAATACAGAGATTTCGCCGCTAAATCAATAAATAAATGGCTTGATAAAGATAAAGATTGGAATGAGTTGAAAAGAAAGGTCGAACTTGATTTTGAGAAGTACTTGTATAAGAAATCAAGAAGAAGGCCTATGGTTTTGGTACATAGTATCTAATCTATTTAGCTAGGTTCTGAACAGGCTACAGACGCTAAAGGCTTGGGTCCAGGTACTAATCGGAATTTACAGCGCGACCTATAGTATTGACTTCTCGGATAATTTATACTATAATTAACGTTGCAATGTTAGTATAAGGAACATTCTAGAGTTCAAGTTTGAAATGACACACCCAGTGAAATATTATGGTGGTAATGAAAAACCATGCACATTTAACAATATATTATGACAGAGAGATACATAATCAAGGTACCGGGAAATAAGTAATAAAAAACAAACTTTGTTATTTATTTTCCGGCATCTTAGAGATATAGACCTTATTTTTCCATGGAGGTGGAAATAATAAGAGCGGGTTAGTTACACCGCGCTTCTCTAGGAGAAACCTTGTTGTGTGTAGTTTAGCCGGAAATACACGATATTACATTACGTTACGATCAGAAAAAAAGGAGTACAATGAGAGCGAAAATCGTTGTTGTGTTGGTTTTGTTGTCCCTGGTCACCATTCCCGTCCTTGCGGATCCTCCCGCGTCTAGCGGAATCCTGCCGAGGCAGGAGGATGTCCCGGGCTTTTGCGAGCACGGGGCAGTGGTTGGGAGGGAGGGGACCCTCGTGTACCGAGGACCGGGTACCTATTATGGTACCTGGGGCACTTTGCCCGCAGGGGCGGTGGGGATTGTCGACACCGACGGGGATTGGTACCGCATCTCGTACGACTATGAGATGTGGGTTCCGGGATACGCTGTCGTATCCCACAGCGGGTGTAACATTCCCCCGGAGTATGGGTTTGGTTACCCCCACCCGGTTTCGCTTCCAGCTCCTCTGCAAGGAGCAGAATGGAAAAGGATCTGGGAGCTTCTCCCCGAGAACTACTGGCAAGAAGGAATGCCGATAAGTTTTCGGGTGAGCGTTGCCGGGGAGGATGGGGAGACCATTATGGAGTATAGCGGAGGATTTTCTCCTAACTCACTGGTGCCCGTCCCCAGCAGTGTTCGCGGTTATGTGGTGCGGATAACCGCCGCAGTTAACTTTCCTCCCCCAGGGGAGGCTCGGGTTTACTGGACCAACCAGGTCGAATGGGCGGTCTTAGACCCCGAAGCCGGTTGGATCAACCTCCCGCTAGAAAGCCAAGATAGGCTCTCTTTGGCGGGGGAGGATCAGGATTGGACGGACGGGGTCTACTGGTGGAGGTGGTAAGCCACAAAGCTAGATAGACCCCCATGAGCTACGGTTCCCTGTTCTTAAGTGTAAACACAATTGGTGACTCACACACTGAACAGGAACCGTAGCTCTTTACGTTTTTCAATACCTTTTTATTCAAATGGATATCACATAAATCACGTGTTAATATATTATCGATGGCTAAAAGAGGGCGCAAAAAGAAATTTAAGCTTAAATTAAACATTCGTCCGGAAACAGTAAGATCAATACTTGCTCTTGTTTTTCTTATGTCAGCGGTATTATCTCTCATTTCATTTTTTGCTCCCAATTACACCATAAATTCTAAAATTCAAGCGGCACTAAAGGGGGTTTTTGGTATGGGGGCTTATTTGATGCCCATTTTGCTTGGAGTAATCGGTTTGTTCTTTGTGCAAAGAATACAGACGAAGATTAAGGAGTTCCGTATTGTCTTGGGGTTAGCTTTACTTGTTGTGAGCGTTTCCGGTTTTTTTGGTGTTATTGGCTCTAAAAAAAATCTTGGTGGAGTATTGGGGGGACAATTGGCCGGTATTTTATCCAGTATGATTAGCAAATATGGGGCTGGTTTTGTCTTCATTTTTGGCGTAATGATATCTTTTATTATTGTGTTTGATGTGTCCATTGATCAGCTTATAGATTTTGTTAGCAGGTTTATGAATGTTACTTGGCTCAGGAAGCTTAGAAAAAAAGATGTCGAGAATTTGGATGGTGCAGGTGATGTAGATGTAGAGATTACCGCTGGAGCCGTTCTTGATGAGGACGGCGACGGTTCTGAGTTAAAACAAAAGAAGCTCGAATTACAAGAGGAGGAAAATGAGGAGCCTTCTTTCGAGGTTATTCCTTCCATGTCGGAGCCGCAGTCTCTCAAAATGGTTGAGGACGCCGATGCCTCGACCGCAACTATTTCTCCGAGGTTGCCTTATACCGATAGAATCTGGCAGAATCCCCCTTTGAGCTTATTGAATTCTCCTACAGGTGCTCAAGCCGATGTTGGCGACGTGCAGGAAAGGGCGCGAATAATCCAGGAAACTCTAAAATCATTTGATATACATGCTCAAGTTGTCGATGTGAAAGCGGGACCCACAGTTACCCAGTATCAGTTAAAACCGAAATCCGGGACCAAGGTATCAAAAATAGCCAATTTACATAACGATTTGGCGATGGCGCTCGCATCAAAAACCGGTACAGTCAGAATCGAGGCTCCAATACCTGGAAAATCTCTAATCGGTATTGAAGTACCTAATAACACAAGAGAAATAGTCTACTTTAAGTCCCTGTTTTTATCGGATCCCATGAAATCACAGAAGTCAAAGCTTGCGGTGACGCTGGGGATCGATGTAGGCGGACAGGTGCATGTATACGATATAGCAAAAATGCCCCATCTGCTTATCGCGGGATCAACCGGTTCAGGTAAATCAATATTTATCCATAACATACTTTTTTCTATTTTGTTTAGAGCAAGCCCGCAGGAAGTTAAATTTATTATAGTGGATCCAAAAAGGGTCGAAATGTCCCACTATCAGAACATACCTCATCTGCTAACGCCTGTGGTAACAGATATGGACAAGGCGCCTTCTGTTTTTAGATGGGCTGTTGCGGAGATGGAGAAGAGGTATAAACTTTTGGAGCAGGCCAAAGCGAGAAATATCGATGCGTACAATGAAAAATCAGGTTTTCAGGCTATGCCTTATATTGTGGTTGTTGTAGACGAGTTGGGTGAAATTATGGCGAGGGATCCGGCTAATGTTGAAAAGAGTATTATTCGTTTGGCACAGTTGGCGCGAGCTACGGGTATACATTTGGTAATGGCTGTCCAAAGACCTTCCGCTGATATAATAACAGGTTTGATTAAGGCAAATATTCCGGCGAGGGTGGCATTTAGTGTGTCGAGCCAGGTTAACTCCCGCGTAATAATTGATCAACCCGGGGCAGAAAAACTTCTTGCGAAGGGAGATATGCTTTTTGTTCCTCCCGATGCGCCAAAACCGGTAAGACTTCAGGCTCCTTGGATTGACGATAAAGAAATTGAAGCTCTGGTTGATTATTTGAAGAGTCAAGGAGTTGAAGCGGACTTCAAGGACGAAATTTTGGAAATGCCTTCAGATAAACAAACCAATGGCAGATCTACGGGTTCGTCGGCATGGGGAGGTGATGTAGATGAACTTTTTGATGATGCAGTAGAGTTGGTAATCTCAGCGGGAAAAGCTTCCGCGTCCCTTCTTCAAAGAAAACTTTCAATCGGATATGCGAGAGCCGCGAGAATAATAGATGAAATGGAGGAAAGAGGGGTTATAAGCGAGTCTTTGGGAGGGAGTCGCGCAAGGGATATACTTGTTTCAGGCGCATCTCCAGGCAGGTCTATGGATTTTGATGATGATTATGAGGATGATACTGATATTATCGCTCCTGACGATCCTGTGCGTACGCTTACAGGTAATTAGATATAAAAATGGCAACAAAAAAAAGTAGGACAAAAAGGTCTAGAAAAACTAAAGGAAGCTTGTCTCAATCTAAAAAATCCAAACCAGGAGAAAAAAAGAAACCAGAGAAAGAGACAGTTGTTGATAATATAATGGATACACTCGCGAGGAATCGTATAAAGAAGGAATTGATTATTGACCTAATTTATTTAGCTGTTGTGACTGCAGCATTATTGGCGACTAAGGGTTTTGGGCTGTGGGACATTCTTTTATCTAGGTTTTAGATTTGGAGTCGTCAAGTGAACCTGATAAATTTAGTTTTATTTCGGCATCTATAAACTCATCAATATCTCCATCGAGGACTTTGTTGGGGTTACTGCTTTCAATATTTGTTCTTAAGTCCTTCACTAATTTGTAGGGGTGCAAAACATAATTCCTTATTTGGTTGCCCCATCCCGGAGTCTTGTAAGATCCTTTCAGTTCTTTTTTCTCTTTGCCCAGTTTAGCCTCTTCCTGTAATAGCAGTTTTGATTTTAGGAGTTGTAGTGCTTTGTCCCGGTTTCTTCCTTGGTATCTTTCCTCCTGGCATTCGATAACAATCCCGCTTGGTTTGTGTTTGACTCTTACGGCGGTTGAGACTTTGTTTACGTTTTGTCCGCCATGTCCGCCAGCCCTAAAAAAATCCCACTCCAGATCCTCTTCTTTTATTTCCACATCGATGTCTTTCTCGATAATAGGGGTTACCTCCACGAGAGCGAATGAAGTTTGCCGTAGATTGTCGGCATTGAAGGGAGATTGGCGAACTAATCTGTGCACACCGCTTTCATTTTTTAAAAATCCGGCTGCATATTTTCCCTCAATTTCGAATGTTACAGACTTAATACCGACCTCTTCACCTGTAATTTTATGAATCTCAGAGGCGTTCCAAACCTTTTTTTCGGCGTATCTTATGTACATGCGATATAACATTTCAGTCCAGTCCATTGCTTCTGTTCCGCCTTGGCCCGCGTGAATAGAGACTAAGGCATTACACGAATCATATTTTCCAGATAAGTATGTTTTTAGTTCGAGTTTAGGAAAATCCTGTTCAAATTGTTCCGTCTCATTTTCTTCAAGAAGTAACTCAAGCATTTCGTACTCTTCAATATCTTTCTCCAATGAGGCTAAATCTCGGGCAATTTTTTGGCCCTCTTCCCAATTTTGCCAAAGGGTTTCGTCTTCCATTTGTTTTTTCAGGTTATTGATTTTTTTCCTTTTCTCGTCTATGAAAAGAGCCTTCTTTAAATTCTCTAATCGTTCCTGTTGTTCTCGCATGGGGTAGATTATATATTAGTCTTTGTCATCCTCAAAAACTTCAGTTCCAAGATCTAATATATCTCCTTTTTTTATCTCTTCCGTTAAAAATTTCGTAGCCAGATAGGATTCGACTGAATCTTCGATTACTCTAGCCAGTGGGCGTGCCCCCCATTCTGGGTTGTAGCCCCGTTTCATGAGTTCCTCAATTAGAACCTCTTGAAATGTGACTTTTACGCCTTTTTCTTCGGCGATTTCCTTAACCTTTGATAGAAGTAATAAGGCTATATCCCGAACGTTTTCTTTTGTTAGAGGATGAAATACGATTATCCCGGAGAATCTGTTTAGGAATTCGGGCGCGAAGTGATTTCTAACTTCAGTCATCGCTGTGTCCTTCATTTTTTCGTAATCGCCATTGTCGCGAAAAACCTCCTGGATGGCTCTGGTTCCCACATTGCTTGTAGCTATAATTATTGTATTCGAGAAATCAATGACTGTGCCCATAGAGTCGGTGACATGTCCCTCGTCGAGTATTTGTAGGAAAGTGAGAAGGATATTTGGATGCGCTTTTTCTATCTCGTCTAGCAAAATGAGTGCAAAAGGCCGGGACCTGACTTTATCTGTTAAAATACCTCTTATGCTTCCATCCGGCGCTCCTATTAATCTATTGAGACTGTCCAGTTGCTGATATTCACTCATATCGAGTCTTATCATTGTTTTTTCGTCCCCAAAATACGTTTTAGCGAGTGCTTTCGCGGTTTGTGTTTTTCCGACACCGGTTGTGCCTATAAATAAAAAGCTTGCGATTGGTTTATCCTCATTTCGTATTCCTACTCTGGCTCTTTTTAGCGCGGATGAGATTTGTTTTAGCGCATGATCTTGTCCAATTACCATATTTTTCATTTCTTTATTGATCGTGAGAAGTTTTTTGGCTTCATCTTTGGTTACAGATTCAACCGGTATTTTTGTCATATCGGCAACTTCTTTTGAGATCTCATCTTTATTGAGATATTTATTATCATTGGCAACTCTTGTGGCGGCACGGCTAATAATATCTATAGCCTTGTCAGGTAGTACTCTTTCGTGGATTAATTTTTCCGAAAGTTTTACGGTTTCTGTAAGAGCGGGATAAGTAATAAAGACGCCATGTCGCGATTCCAGTTCCCTAGCCTTTTCTTTTAATATTTCTATTGTGTCGTCAAAAGAAGATTCGGAAATTTCTATAACCTGGAATAATCTTGTAAAAGCTCCGTTTGGTTCAATAAATTTTCGATAGTTTCTTATTGTTGTGGCGCCAATAACTTGGACCTGTTCACTTGCGATTAGAGGTTCCAATATAGTGAAGATTGCGGAGGTTTCAGCTTGTTGATCGCCTGTTCCCGCGACAACATTATGGATTTCATCAAGAAAAAGAATTATATCCCGCGATCTCTTTATTTCGTTGATTACATTATTAAGTTTTTCAGCGATTTGCCCCGCTGTAGCTGTGCCAGCTATAATTCCACCTATTTCCAAGCTTACAAGCCTTCTGTTTTTTAGAGATTTATATTTGGTTCCTCGAATGATTCTGTGAGCAATTCCCTGTATTATAGATGTTTTTCCGCTGCCTGCTTCACCTATAATAAGTATGTTGTCTTTAGAACCAGTAAGCATTTCAGCAATTTGTCTGATTTCTTCTTCTCTTCCTACGATGTTTTTTAAGCGTCCTTTCTGCACTTCCTTTGTGTAATCAGTGGAAACTGAGTCCAGAAAGGGGGTAACCACACCGGTCATTCCTTTGCCTATACCGCCCGTGTAAAGCACTTCGTAATCGTCTTGCCAAATGTAAATTTTGGCTAGTTTTTCTCTTTCTTTAACATTCCATTCGGATGATTTTTCTAATATTTCTATTTTGCTGTCATGAGAAGCTAACAGATTCTCAATATTCGGTGAGGTAGATAAAATAGCCGTGAATAAATGTTCAAATTCAATATACCGCGCTTCATGAGCTTTGGCATACTCAAACATTTTTTTTTCAACATCTTCTGAATTTAGTTCAGAGAGTTTTGCTAAATCAGTGAGAAAGCCCATGGTGTTAAGTTCGCATCTTTGAAGTAAAAGAACGACGGGGCTTTTTTTGGTGAGTTTATTTAGACCAAACTTGAAGTTACTCTTAATAAGAGTGTATGCAGTTCCGGTATCGGGCCTTACGCATTTTTTCCAGTCCTTGTAGTTTTCGACTTGATGTAATTTCTTATCCGGAATATTCAGAGTTTGATATGTCCAAATAAAGTATGCTATCGCAATAATAGGTATCAGGAAAACGTGGATTTCATAGAGTGCATAAAAAGGCAAGGTCCACCACGATATAGGAAGTATGAGAGTTAAAGCAGTAAGCATAACCATAATTACTAAACCTGAGATAATCTCCATTATTCTTATGAAAAGGCCGATAATACGTCCTATAACCGTGTAATCGCCGAAAAGGGGAGTAAATAGGAGCCGCGCATTTAAAGTGAATGAGAGCTCATTGTTAACCAAAATCATTATTCTTTTAAAAACAGTGAATATGCGTTTCGGTGTATCTACAGCCCACCATATTAGGAATTTATGAGGGCTTTTCGGCAGCTGAACCATATATGTATAGAATATCAGAATATTAGAGTTAGAGGAATTTGGTTGTCTTACTTGTATAGATGAGAAAGTTAATTGAGGGGCGAATTGGGAATATTACGAGGATATTTATACGAATTATACTATAAGTTGATTATGGGACCAATATAGTCTATAATGTTATGAGTTCAAGTTTGAATATCGCTTAAAAAAAGGAGGCATTACAATGCGTAGAATGCGTAGAATGCTGAGGTTCTGTTTAGGACTTGCAGGTCCAGTTTTAATCATGGTCGGGGGACTTTGGTGTTTTTTCCTGTGTCCCTATCCAGCGTTTGTGGTTGTGGGGGGAGTAGCTCTCGTGCTACTCTACCGCAAGCTCTAACCCACCTGAAGCCGAGGGGAAATGTTTATCACACATATACTATGAACATTCCTCTCGGCTTCCGGCTTCTTGTGTACTACTCCGCACCTATGGAACCAAACTCAAAGTCAAAAACCGCACTTGTGCCTTGTTTTGAATCTGGAACGATATCAGTTGAAAACTTAAGAATTATTGATTTTATTTCTCCTGAATTGATAGAACCCAAGTTAAATCCTTCGGTTTTCCATTTGACTATGGTTTTTCTTCCGAAACTTGATCCCGTTTCTCCTTCTTCCAGTAGGCCATTTCCATTAGTATCATTCCATTCCAGAGGTTCGACATATATTAGTTGGCGCAGTTCATCCGGATCATTGGCAGTTTCGTAGTTTGAATTACTCGTGAGGTGTACTTGACCCGGTGAGTTGTTAAACACTTTTATTAGGTATTCCGTTTTCCAATTGGAGCTGATATTACCAAATACTGGGCCATCAATTTCGTCTTTAAGGTTTTCTGGTATAGTACCGAGCGTAATATCTTCCAGCAGTTTTATGTCCGCGCTCCCCACGCTAAATGAAGACCCGAGTATTTTGCCTTTGTCCGAAAATGCTGAATATGTTGCTCCTACGCATATAGTTAAAAGAAGAAAAAGTACACCTGCAAGAATTGTTTTCTTTTTATTTCTCATTTATATCACCTCCTTTCGTGTTTCTATCACCTATTAACTTCACCGCTTTCATACTTGTATAATCTTTCGCACTTACAATTAGGTGATCCAATAGTGGGATTCCTATAATTTGTCCCGTTTTATAAATTCTCTGCGTGACGTAAATATCCTCTTTACTTGGTGTGGTGTCGTTAGAAGGATGGTTGTGAGCTAGAATTATTGATACCGCGTTATTTCTTATTGCTTTGTTGTATATTTCTCGTGGGTGGATTACTGCTTCATTTATTGTTCCGATTGAGACTATGTCTTTTGATATTAGATTATTTTTTGTGTCTAAAGAAATTAGAAATAGGTATTCTTTCTTTTTTCCAAAAATGTCTTTTCTAACCAGATCGTACACATCCTTTGGTTTGTTTACTTGTATTGAGCTTTCAGTATCGGGGTTGTTTAACCTTAAGGCTATTTCTGTTAATGCCTTTATACTTGTCGCTTTGGCCTTTCCAATATATTTGTAAGATGTGAGCTCATTTAAGTCCGCATCAACGAGGTTTTTAAAACCGCCGAAGTTTTTGATTATTTTTCGTGATAGATCTAGAACGGATGTTCTTTTACCGCCATGCCTGAGTATTATTGCTAATAGTTCTATGTCAGTTAAATTAGAGCTTCCATATTTGTATAGTTTTTCTCGGGGATGCTCTTTTAGTAAAAGGTTTTTCATAACAAAATTAGAGACACCCGCAATATAGGTTATTGCAATATATATTGCAATATGGTAGCTTCTAAGTTATTAAGATTATGTCCGTCTTGGTTAATATAGGTTTAAAAATAAGAAAGATAAGAAATTCGAGAAATATGTCTCAGGAAAGATTTGGTTATAAATTAGGTTTATCCGGAAAGACGATTTCGGCTTATGAAACAGGCAGATCTGTTCCTCCGCTAAAAGTTTTGGAAAGTATTTCAAGGACTTATGGAATTAACATAGTTCAACTAATGCCTAAAGAGAAAGATATTCTTGTCGGAAAAGTACAGCGAATAAAATCCGAGTTAATGTACATTGAAACTGCGTTTGAAGAAAGTTTATCTCTTTGAATATTGATGGGCTCTTCTGGCTTTGTGTTTGTTGTATTTCTTTCTTTCTACCATTCTTGGGTCTCTTGTAAGAAATCCCTGTTTTCGTAGTATTTTTGAGTACTCTTCGTCGATTTTTGATAGTGCTCTGGATATCCCATGTACTGTTGCATCCAGTTGAGCGGCTTTTCCGGAGCCTTCTACTTTCACACTTATTGTAAATTTTGAGCTGGGATGTGAGACGCCAATCGCATGAAATGGTTTAAGCCAGGTGTTTTGTTCCTTTTCGGAAGGAAAGTAATCTTCAAAATTTGTGTCGTTTATTACATGGTCACCTTTTTCCGGCCAGACAAAAACTCGTGCGACCGCTGTCTTTCTTCGGCCGGTTCCTGATGTAAATCCCTTTTTTATTTTTGTATTTGTTTTGTTCTCTGTCATTTTTCTTGTGCCATATGGGGGTGCGTAGGTCCCGCATACACGTATAAATTTCTCATTCTCTCTCTTTGGAGTTTATTTTTTGGGAGCATTCCTTTTACGGCTTGTTCTATCACTCTCTCGGGATTTCTGCTTAATAGTCCTTCAAGAGACTCTTCTTTTAGACCTCCAGGATAGCCAGTATGCCATCTGTATTTTTTGTCCTTTAGTTTGTTTCCTGTTACTCTGAGTTTTGATGTATTTGTGACTACTACCTTATCTCCAACATTTACTCTGTAAGAGAAATTTTCTTTGTGTTTGCCTATAAGTAGCTTAGCAATATCTGAAGCTAACCTGCCCAGTGTTTGGTTTTCGGCATCTATGAAGTGCCAATTTGGTTTTTTCTCTTTTACTACATGCGTTTTATTCATCTTTAGTATTCTCCTCTACTTTTACTTCGTCTTCCTTTACTTTATCCCTGGTTACCTTCTCACTTTTCCTTGCTTTATCCTTTTTTTCTGTTATCAGTTCTATTCTTCCCATTAAAGCTTTATCTCCGTCCCTGTTTCTTGTTTTTACTATTCTGGTATAACCGCCGTTTCGGTCCTTGTACCTACTGCTTAGATCCTCGATGACTTTTCTGATAGCCTGTTCAGAGTAAAGCTTTTTTCTTAGGTATTTAACTGTGTTAAATTTCTCGGTCTCGGATCCGGTTTTGTTTTTTGCCTTGGTGATAAGTTTTTCGACATATGGTTTGACATATTTAGCTTTTACTAGTGTTGTCTCGATTTTTTCGTGAAGTACAAGTTGATCAGCGAGGTTTCTTTTTAGAGCCTTTTTGTGATCTAAATCTCTGTTTAATCTCTTTGTCTTTACTTTATGCCTCATTTTTTACTCCTTGTTTCTTAAGCCTTCCTTGATTAATAATTTATGTATTTCATTAAGGGATTTTTCACCTAGGTTTTTGATATCGGCTAAGTCGTCATCTGTTTTATTGGACAACTCTTTCAGCGTTGTAATACCTCCTTTTTTTAGGGCGTTTACAGTTCTTGTCTGAAGAGGGAGTTCTTCAACCTGTATATCTTCTACAATTACTTTTGGTTTGTCTGTTAGGTCCTCATCTTCTTCAGAACCTGGGACTTTCCACGTTTCAAACACAGAGTAGTATGCTTTTATTAACTTAGCAGCCTGTTGAATGGCACTTTTTGGGGATACACTTTCGTCAGTCTCGACTTCAATAACTATTTTATCTAAGTCAGTTTTTCCACCAAATCTGGTTGGTTCAATTCTGTAATTTGCTGATACAATAGGGGAAAATAGTGCATCAAGGATAATAACCCCTATTTTTGATGTCTTTCTATCTTCCATTGGGGAATATCCCACGCCGCTCTCTACTATGAGCTCCATATCCAGACTCGCGGTTGAGTCGGATAATGTGGCTATATGTGCATCCTTGTTCATTATTTCGACTTCGGCGGGTAGGTTCAAATCGGTTGCCGTGACTTTTCCTGCGCCTTTCTTTGACAATGTAACAACCGAGGGGTTTTCGGAATGGTGCCTGAATCTGAGCTGTTTAATATTTAAAGTTATCTCTACGATGTCTTCCTTAACACCCTCTATGGTAGTAAATTGGTGATTTACGCCATTTACCTTAATCTGCGTGGCGGCCGCTCCTTCAATAGATGTTAGTAGAACTCTTCTTAGCGCGTTTGCCAGGGTATAGCCAAATCCTGTGGGCAACGGTTCAAAGGCGTACTCGCCGAAGCGATTATCCTCTTTGATGGTATTAATTTTCAAATTACTTACTGATACTTGCATAATAATAAATCTCCTTATCTTGAATAGAATTCAATAATTGACTGTACATTGATTCTATCCTGAAAATCCTCCATTGTTGGGATTTTCTCAACTTTTACATACTTTTCTTTTACATTGGCTTTTAGCCACTCGGGCAAAACAAAGCCCTCTCTTAAATGAAGTTTTTCAAAATTAGTGGGTTTTATTTCGTCACCCACCTTAAGAATTTGAGAAGGTGTTCTTACTTTCTTTCCATTTACTGTAAATAGGCCGTTTCTTATAGATTCTCTTGCTTGTGCTCTTGATACAGCGAATCCGCTTCTATATACGAGGTTATCTAATCTTGATTCCAGGATCTGCGTTAATACTTCCCCGGAGACACCTCTGGATTTTTGAGCTTTTTTTACGTAGTTTCTAAATTGTTTCTCCATTATGCCATATACCCTTTTTGCTTTTTGCTTTTCTCTTAACTGTTTTCCATATTCAGTAGCGGAACTTCTTCTTCTAACGTTTCCATGTTGTCCAGGTGCCTGGGGACGTTTATCCAAAATACATTTTTCTCCCTCACATTTTGACCCTTTTAGAAACAATTTCATACCTTCCCTTCTGCACAATTTACATTTTGGTCCCGTGTATCTTGCCATTGTTACATTTTCCTTTTCTTTTTGGGACGACACCCATTATGTGGCATCGGCGTTTCGTCAGAAATTGATACTATGTTTAAACCGGTGCTTTTTAACGCTTTAATTGCGGATATTCTGCCGATTCCGGGTCCGTTTACTATCACTGCGATGTCTTTCATTCCTGCGGTTACTGCATCCCCTGCGGCTAGCTCAGCTGCTTTTGTTGCTGCGTAGGGAGTTGATTTTCTTGTGCCCTTGAAGCCGGCTTTTCCGGAACTGTTTGCAAATAATGTATTTCCCGCGGGATCGGTGATTGTTATAAGTGTGTTATTAACACCAGCGGTAATATATGCTTTTCCACTTGGTGTTACGTTTTTAGTTTTTTTCTTTTTTCTTGTAGTTTTTCTTGGCATATTATTTCTTTGATAAAGTTTTCTTCATACCGCCGACTGTTTTTCTTTTCCCTTTTCTTGTTCTTGCGTTAGATCTTGTTCTTTGTCCCCTGGCGGGAAGTCCCGCTTTATGTCTTTCCCCTCTGTAGCATCGAATCTCTTGTAGTCTTCTAATATTCTGATTTACTATCCTTCGAAGCTCTCCCTCGACGGGCAGCTCCATTTGGTTTATCGTTGCGGTAAGTTTTGCCACTTGTTCATCCGTCAGATCTTTTGCTCTGGTATTAGGATCAATTTTTGCTTTATCCAGTATTTCTTTCGCGGTCGTTAAACCCACACCTCTGATGTATCTTAGAGATGCTTCTATTCTTTTTTGTGGAGGTACATCGACTCCTTTAATTCTCGGCATTTTTTACCCTTGTCTTTGTTTATGTTTAGGGTTCCTTTTGCAGATGACTCTTAGGACACCCTTTCTTTTTACAATTTTACAATCCCTGCAGATTTTTTTTACAGATGATCTAACCTTCATGTTATCTGTACCTGTAGATTATTCTTCCTCTAGATACGTCGTGAGGAGAAAACTCCACTTTCACGCGGTCCCCAATCAGGACTCTTATGTGAGATTTTCTCATCTTCCCCGATATGGAAGCTAGTGCGTCTGTTTCGTCTTCAAACTCTATTTTAAACATACCACTCATCTGGGCTTCGATTACTGTACCATCTTTTGTTATAGTTTTCTTTGTACTCACAATATAGAACGCGCCTGATTGTAACAAAACGTTGTAGCTAGGTCAACAACAACTTTTGTTGACATACAAGCACACAAAGTGTAGCATACTTACTATATTAGAAAAAGGCGTTAAGGGAGGCTTTTCCACCTTCCAGACCCTGAGTATTCGGGACGCGCCTCTGGGAGGAAATGCTCAGACGGGAATGCCCGTAATAGCTGTGAAAGAAGTAAAAAGTACTAGGTGGCACCGTCGCTTGAGAATTCGGGCAGACCCTGGCAAGTGAGCCGGGGTTTTTTGTTTAATAAAGGGTATATATGTTAGATATAAAGTTTATAAGAAATAACGAAGACGAGATAAGAAAAACGTTAACTAATAAAGGTATAAAAGATGTTTCGCTGGATGAGTTTCTGGAGATTGACAATAGCAGAGGTGATTTATTAAGAAGAATAGAGCAGCATAGGTCTTTGCGGAACCAGCTTAGTTCGGACGTCTCAAAAGTGAAGAAAGGCGCGGATAGAAATAAACTTGTTGAAGAAGCTCGTAAAGTAAAAGAGGAGCTTCACGAAATGGAAACGGAGTTCACAGAGTTAGATGAAAAACATAAAGAATTGCTCATGAAAATTCCTAATGTCCCATCACGAGAAATGCCTGTAGGCAAGGGTGAAGAGGATAATGTGGTTTTGAAAGTTTGGGTTCCTGAAAGAGGGTATTTGGATCTAGGTAGTAATACACAGTATTCTGATGTGTCTTATATGGAAGAAACGAAATTTCCATATAAAGATCATGTAGAACTTGGTGAGCTTTTGGATGTAATCGATGTGAAACAGAGTGCTGTTGTGTCGGGGAGCAGGTTCAGTTATTTAAAGAACGAAGCAGTCCTGCTTCAAGATGCTATATTTTCTTATCTTAAGTCGAGACTTAGAAGCATGGGTTATGTGCCTATGATCCCGCCAATTTTGGTAAGAGAGAATGCTCTGTTTGGTACGAGTCATTTTCCAGAAGGTAAAGCCGATGCGTATAAAATTGAGAATTTCAATGTTGAAGATAAAAATGAGTTATATTTAGTAGGATCTTCGGAACCGGCGAATTTTTCCTATTTTACTGATAAAGTGTTTGAAAAAAGGGAGCTTCCCGTGAAGCTATTTGCGCAAACTACATGTTTTAGGAGTGAGGTTGGTTCATGGGGAAAGGATGTAAGGGGTATTAAAAGGGTTCATCAGTTCGATAAACTTGAAATGAACGCGTTGTGTCTTCCTGAGGAATCGAGAAGTATTTTTGACGAGTTTCTTGAGACAAATGAATGGATGCTACAGCAGCTTAAACTGCCCTATAGAATTGTTAATAAGTGTACTGGTGACTGCGGATATAATGCGTCATACTTGCAGTACGATTTTGAGTATTGGTGCCCGGGGGAAAGAGAGTTTATTGAGGGCGGAACAAATACAATTACAACAGATTATCAGGCAAGAAGGTTAAATATAAAGTATAAAGACGCGCAGAAAACGAACTTTGTTCATACAGTAAACGATACGGGCTGCGCGATGCCCAGAATGCTTATTAGTATATTAGAAAATTATCAAACCGAGGATGGTTCTGTCGTTATACCTGAAATACTTAGGGAATTTGTCGGTTTGGAAAAAATATTACCAAAGTTAGATAGTTAATGGTATTCTATGTCCAATGAATGTATTTCAAGGAATTAAGTACCCAGAAGTCATTTTTGAAACAGAGTCTCAATTTAACCACAAAATACAAGTTATCCAGATAGGCGCTGTTAAGAAAATAAAAGTTGATGGGATCGATCAGTCAATAAGTCATGAGTCGAAAGCCTGTAAAAGGCTGGTGTGGGGACAGGCAGTTGATCTGATGAAAAGGGAGAATCCCGCAGCAAAAAAAGTTTTGATTTTTGGACTTGGTGGGGGCACGATGCAGCATTTGATTTCACAATCTTATCCAGGTATTGAGCTGGTGAGTGTGGAAATAGATTCTGTTATGGTGGATATAGCAAAAAAGTATTTTAATCTTGATTTGATCCCCAATCATAGAGTAGTTGTTGCGGATGCATTTAGGGTTGTTATAGAGCCGGAAACGTATAATTTGGACGAGTCTAGTTTCGACACAGTAATTATTGATGTATATCAAGGAGAGAAATTTCCTGATCTAGGCACTTCAGGGAACTTTTTTTCAGCATTAAAAAAACTCATATTGCCTAATGGACTAGTTATAATTAACAGAATTTACAGAGAGGATCATCAGTTTGATGTCGATAACTTTATTGGCTATGTTGAGAAAATATTAAGAAGCGTGAAATCTGAGATTGTAGCCGGTTATACAAATTCGGACAACGTTTTAATTTTTGGAAGGAACTAACTTTTTTATTTCTATGTTGGTGGTAAATTATGCATATGTCTTTATTACAAGCTTTAATTCTAGGAATTGTACAAGGTCTAACTGAATTTCTGCCGGTATCTTCCTCTGGGCATTTGGTAATTTTCCCAGCTATATTTGGCTGGAATGAACAGCCTTTAGTATTTGATACAACTTTACACTTGGGAACGGTATTGGCATTAGTGATATATTTTCGAAAAGATATTGTTAGGATGCTTGTCAAAGATAAGGATTTAGGATTAAAGATACTACTAGGCTCTATACCTGCGGGTGTATTGGGATTGCTTTTTAATTCATTTATTGAGACGCATTTAAGGAATGTATTCAGCGTGATAATTTTTTTATCTGCAGGTAGTTTATTAATGCTTCTAGCTGAGCACAAATTTAGAGCTCCATTAAAGGGAACGATTACTTATAGGAAGAGTTTTAAAATAGGAGTTTTCCAGGCACTTGCTTTATTACCGGGTATGTCAAGATCGGCAGCTTCGATATCCGGGGGTATGTTAAATAATCTAAGACATGTAGATGCTGCCAGATTCTCCTTTTTGTTATCCATTCCCATTGTTTTAGCTGCTGGGGTTTACAAATTGATTCAGTCCGTGCAGGCTGGTTATGTATTTGGTGGGACTCTATTTGTAGGCTTTATAGCCAGTTTTTTGTTTGGTTTGTTAGCAATTGATTTTTTTATGAACTTTCTAAAAAAGAATAGATTATTTATTTTTATTGCGTATAGGCTGTTTCTCGTATCAGTGTTGATATTTTTTGTCGCTTTGAAAGCAAAGGTATCGTGATTTGTTAGTTTTCTCTGAAGGGAATTACATCTTTCTGATGCTATAATCACCATGTTATGTTTGGAAAATTATTTGATTCGAATGAAAAACAGCTAAATAAACTACGTCCCACTGTTAATAGAATTAATCAGCATTGGGAGGATTTTAGAGAGATATCTGACGAGGAGATAAAGGCTAAAACTAATAATTGGAAAGAGGAAATCCATAAAATCGACTCTGTCGAGAAACAAAACGCGTATCTAGATAAGATGCTTCCCGAAGCTTTTGCTTTAGCAAAAGAAGCCACTTTCAGGGCTGATGAAAATAAGATTCTCCACGATGTACAGTTAATGGCGGCGATAGTGTTACACGAGGGCAAGATAGCAGAGCAACAAACAGGAGAAGGAAAAACGAACACAGCTGTTTTGCCGATGTTTTTAAACTCTTTGACCGGAAGAGGTGCCCATCTAGTTACTCCAAACGATTATCTGTCACGGCATGGTGCGGGTTGGATGGGTCCGATTTACGAACTGTTGGGGATATCCGTAGGTGTAGTTATGCAGGAAAGAGCGTTTGTATATGATCCACAACATGAAGGGCATGAGTTTGATGATGCGTATGCTGTTCATCTGCGGGAGGTTGAGCGGCCAGAAGCTTATTTATGTGGGGTTACTTATGGAACAAATCACGAATTTGGGTTTGATTACCTGAGAGATAACCTTATAAGGCGGTCCTTGGAGTTTAGCCAGAGAAACTCAAATAAAGTTATGGGAGCCCATAACTATGCAGTAGTTGATGAAGTGGATTCAATATTAATTGATGTTGCCAGGACGCCCTTGATTATTTCGACCCAGGATGAAAAGCCTTCTGAAAGATACCATGACGCAGACAGAATAGTAAAATCCTTAGTTAAGGACACAGATTATGAAGTAGAAGAGAAGTATAAAAACGCCACACTTACCGATTTGGGTATTAGAAGAGTGGAGAGGATGCTCGGAGTTTCCCATTTATACGAACAGGATTTTGAAATGGTTCATTTGATTGAGCAGGCTTTAGCCGCGAATACCCTGTATGAAAAAGATACTGATTATGTCGTGAAAAATGGGCAAGTTGTTATTGTTGATCAATTTACAGGGAGATTACTGCCAAATAACAGATACTCACATGGGTTGCATCAGGCGATAGAAGCCAAAGAAAAAGTACAAATCCAGCAGGAATCCAAAACAATTGCAGAGATTTCCTATCAAAATTACTTCAGGTTGTATGACAAGTTAGCAGGTATGACTGGAACGGCGGCGACTGAAGCTGAGGAGTTTTATAAAATATATAGTTTGGAAGTAGTTGTGCTTCCTCCACATAAAAAGGTGACCCGTATTGATTATAATGATGTTGTATATAAATCTGTTGCAGCAAAGTTTAAAGCTGTAGCGGATGAAATTGAGGAAAGACACAAAGGAGAGCAGCCTGTTCTGGTTGGTACGACTTCGGTTGAGAAAAGCGAATTACTTCACAATTATCTACAGAGAAAAAAGATTCCCCATGAAATACTAAATGCAAAAAACCATGAAAGAGAGGCTATTATCATCTCCCAAGCTGGTAAGAAAGGCTCTGTAACTATTTCTACTAATATGGCTGGTCGAGGGGTTGACATAAAGCTTGGTGGGGATCCCTGCACGAATGAAGAGTATGAGGAAGTTAAATCTTCTGGCGGTTTACATATTATTGGTACAGAGCGCCACGAGTCTAGAAGAATTGATAATCAGTTAAGAGGAAGATCCGGAAGGCAGGGGGATCCGGGTTCATCCAGATTTTTCGTTTCCCTTCAGGATGATTTGATGAGGATTTTTGGCGGCGCAAAGATTGAAAGTATTATGGAGAAATTTGGAGTAGATGAGAACATACCTCTCGAGGCGGGAATTGTTAGCAAATCGATTGAAAATGCACAAAAAAGGGTCGAAGGGTTCAACTTTGACAGGAGAAAACAGGTTGTAGAGATGGACGATATAATGAATGTTCATAGAGAAGTAGTGTACAAATTGAGAAGACGTGTATTAGACCTTGGTGAAGGTGTGGAAGAATATAGAGACTGGTTTTTAGATAACCTTTTGTCTAACGCTGATTTTGATGAAGCCATTTGGGAAAAATATGAGGAGGATTTAGGAACTAAAATGTGGTATTCAATTGTTAAGGATCTGTCCCTGCCTGTTATAGATTTACTGTGGATGGAGCATTTAGTAGATATGTCGCAGGTGAGGGATGGTATTGGCCTTAGTGGATACGCGCAGAGAGATCCAATGGTTGAGTATAAAAGAGAAGCTCATGAAAGGTTTAATGTTCTTGTAAAAAAGATGTATTCCTCAATTTCGGACAGGATTTCAAGAGCGTCAAACGAACCAGTGAGCGGGGACAACTCCGTATTGGATATGTTGTCTCAAGCTGATTTCCGTCACGGGAGTATAGAAACTGGAGTTTCCACGGAGGCAGCGGAATTACAAAAGGAGCAAGTAAAAGCTGTATACGAGGGTCGAGAAATTAAAGTTGAAAAGGTTGAGTCCGGTACGGAAAAAGTTGGCAGGAATGACCCATGTCCTTGTGGTAGTGGAAAGAAGTATAAGAAGTGTCACGGTAAGACCGTATGAGGTTGAATTTGAAATAGTTAAGGTTTGGTTTGTGCAGGTACAGGTTGAGGTTGTGGGATACTCACTCCCGAGTTCTGTTCCATTTCCTGCTGAATTTGCGAGGCAGTGGCTTTAATTTGTGCATCATCCGGGACAATTTCCAAGGCTTTGTTCATGTATTGAAGTGCTAGTTCGTAGTCTCCCTCGTGCCGCGCAATCAAGCCTAGTTTGTATAAAGCCTGGAATATTGTCGGATTTTTTTGGTATGAAAGCATCAAATACTTCTTCGCGTTTTCGAGATCTCCTGCCTGCATATAGGTGAAACCCAAATTGTGAATAGCTTCCGCATAATTTGGGCTGATTTCTACAGATCTTTTGAAATTCTCGATGGCCAACGCCCAGTTTCCCTCCTTTGAGTACACGTCCCCCAGATTGTTATAAACCCTCCTGCTAAACGGAGAGGTTTTTTTGGTAGCTAACCATAAGTTTTTATTTGTTTTGAAGTCATTTGTTCTTACAGCAGTTCTTATTCCGTAAAATATAATCAGAATCACTATCGCAGTTACAGCCAGGTCTTTTGATTTTTGTTCCTTTTCAATTTTCATCAAGATTCTACTTATAAGAATTCCAAACAGAAGAGCGGGTAAGTATAGGTACCTATCGGCTATAAACCAGGCGACAACGACCGGGCTAAAGGTTGGTCCGATTGCTAGGAAGATAAGTATAATCAGCACTGAAGTTTTCCGGTCTTTATTCCAGAAATAAATAACACTTCCCACAACTAAAATAGAAACTAGTATCATGAAAGTATATATTGCCTGTGTAATTATTTTCCCCTCATGGTAAATCGTTAATTCCATTGGCCAAACTAGCTGTCGCGCGGCCATGTAAATTGTATACGGGATTCTATTAATAAGGGGAGTTGTCGATACGGGATCATATTTATATTTGGCTTCAAGACTCTCCACTCTTTGCGTGTATCTGCCGATAAATTCGGAAGCTCCGTATAGTCCTGAAGATATAATGAAGAGCATGTAGGTTTTTATTTTTGAGAAATCTATTTTCTTGTTGAGGTAAAGCTGGTCTATTCCCACTAAAAGTGCGAATATAACAAGAATCCAAGGAATTCGCCAGAAAATCAGTGTAAAGATATATATCAGAGTGGAAGCGGCAAGATAATTTTTATTTCCAGAGTTGCGGTAGAGAAAGTAGAAAATCATGATTACTGCTCCAAAAAGGAAGAGGAATAAGTATGCTCTTCCTGAAATCCAAGATATCGCTTCTGAACCGGCTGGGTGAACACAAAATACTAATGTAGCCAAGATAGAAAGTTTTTTATCTTCAGTCATCATGTAGGTAAGACACAACGCCAACACGGTATTTATCAGGTGCATTAAAATTGATGCTACGTGGAATGCCGTGGGGTTTAGTCCAAAAAGCTCATTCATTGTTCCCATATATATTTTCGGGATATGTAGAGTTTTTAGGGATTCCACAAACGTATGTGAGTTGACGTGTCTGAAAATTTCAGGGTCGTCTGCGGTGACAAATTCTCCATTTATAATATTTGCGTATACTAATAGAATGATAACCAGAAAAACAAGTAGAATTTTCTTATTTTCCTTCAGGAATTCAAAAATATCTTTGACATTTTTTAATTTTGGGGCGATTTTTTCTGGCTGTGTCTTGCTTTGTTTTCCCTTTTTTTTACTTTTCATGAGATCCTATTATACTATTTAGGATATCATGAGAATAAAATCAATACTCTTTGAGATATTTGAAACGTTTTTTGTTTCTTTAGTAGTTTTACTAATAATAAATACCTTTATAGGTGCTATAGAGCAAGTTTGGGGCGCGAGCATGGAACCTGCATTTTATACAGGGGAAAGAATATTAGTAGAAAAGATTAGCAAAGGGCTTCTGAAATTTAATCGGGGAGAAGTGGTGATCATTAATGCTCCTAGCACCAACGGTAAGCACTATATCAAGCGGATCGTTGGTCTTCCGGGAGATATTGTAAAGATATATGACTGCAGTGTTTATATATTAAGAGACGGCAATAAATACAAACTGGATGAACCTTATATTCCCTCTGAGGAGTGTACAAGGGGTGGTAATGAGATAAGAAATGGCCGTTCTATTAGAATACAGACTGATCAATATATGGTTCTAGGGGATAATAGAGATAATTCCGTTGACTCAAGAGTATTTGGGTTTTTAACAAAAGATGATATTGTAGGTAGAGTAGTATTTAGATTTTGGCCACTTTCTAGGCTGAGTTTTATTTCATGAAAAGAGGAAGTAGTTGTTGACACATAAATGATGATATGATAAGTTTCTTTTCGCTTTGGGGTAATTATCCTAAAATAGATAGTAAAATTGAATATTTTTATAGTAAAATTTATAACATTCTAGTTATAGGATTTTTTGTCGTTAAAATATAATGAGACATAGCTTTTCAAAAAGAGAAATAGCGTTGCCCTTGCCAAATCTAATATCTGTTCAGTTAAATTCCTATAATTGGTTGGTAGATGAGGGTGTGAACGAGATTTTGGACGAACTTGGTGTCATTGAGGATAACACAGGTCGTGGCTGGGTTCTCACTCTTTCAGATCCTACTTTTGAGAAGGAAAATATATCAGTTGAAGATGCAAAAAGAACTGGGAGAACATACGACGCTCCTTGGTATCTCAAAGCAACTATAGAAAACCCATTGGCTAAAGAAAAAAAGATCCAAAGCGTTTACATGGGCGATATACCCCTTATGACAGAAAGGGGGACTTTTGTTATTAATGGTGTGGAGAGGATTGTTGTAAATCAGTTAATAAGATCAGAGGGAGTGTTGTTTAGCCGCGATGTTTCATCTGTTACTGGCCAGTATATGGCGGGTGCAAAAATTGTGCCTCGAAGCGGTGTTTGGCTCGAGTTTGAAACATCTCGCACAGGAGTACTCAGTATAAGAATTGACCGAAAGAGGAAAATAGTTGCGTCGGCGCTTTTTCGTGTATTCGGCCTGGAAACTGATGAAGATATCAGAAATGCGTTTGTATCCGTTGAATCAAATCCTGAAATCAATTATATAGATGCTACTTTAGCCAAGGATCCCACAAGCAGTTTTGAAGAGGCCTGTATAGAGATTTATAGAAAGATGCGTCCCGGGGAGCCACTCGTTCTTGAGAATGCGAAAGCTTTGATTGATGCGATGTTTTTTAACCCCCGACGTTACAGTTTGGGGCCGGTTGGAAGGTTCAAACTCAATCAAACATTAGGTCTTAACTTTCCAAACGAGCCTAAGCACAGACTCCTCCAGCTTGAAGATATAATTAAGATTGTTTCCAACATAATTGAGTTAAACAATGGTATTGGTGAGCCTAGCGATGTTGACTTTCTAGGAAACAGAAGAGTAAAGAGTATCGGAGAGTTGTTGTTTTGGCAAATGAGAATTGGTTTTTTGAGGATGGAAAAGAATATAAAAGAGAGAATGAGTATGTCAGATCGAGATAAACTTCCCGAGCCTTCCACTTTAATATCTCCAAGGGCAGTCGCCGCAGCAGTTCATAGCTTTTTTGCGACGGGGCAGTTATCCCAGCTTCATGACCAGCAGAACCCGTTAACTGGGTTAGACCATTTAAGAAGATTGTCTGTATTGGGGCCGGGTGGATTAACTAAGGAAAGAGCAAGTTTCTCAGTAAGGGATGTCCACTATTCATCTTTTGGAAGAGTATGTCCTGTTAGAACTCCGGAAGGGCCAAATATCGGGCTGATAAATTATTTAGCTATGTATGCAAATGTAAACGGCTTCGGATTTTTGGAGACACCCTATATCAAGCTAGAAAAAATGGAGGATGGGAAAGTGCGATTAACAAATAAAATTGAGTATCTGGCTGCGTATGATGAGGCTAAATGTTACATTACAGATCAATCAATTAACATTGATGAAAATGGCTATATATTAAATAAACAGGTTCCCCTGCGAAAATCGGGGGACTTTTTTTTGGGCAGTGTCTCTTTGGCTGAATACATTGAAGTTGTACCGAGGCAAGTAATAGGTTTAACTGCGGGTTTAATTCCTTTCTTGCAGAATAATGATGTCTCCAGAGCTTTGATGGGAACTCAGCAAATGTCCCAAGCTGTTCCTTTGGTAACTCCCGAAAAGCCGATTGTCGCTACTGGTATAGAAAAAGATGTGGCTGAGAATACTAACGCGTTGATACTTTCAGAAGGAAGCGGAGTCGTTGATTATGCGGACGGGAGAAGGGTAGAAGTAACTTATGGTACAGGGAAAAAGAAAGAGAAAGCAGTATATGAAGCAGTGAAGTTTACGCAGACGAATATGGAAACCTGTTTTAGCCAGAAAGTGATTGTTTCTACGGGAGATAAAATTAAAAAGGGAGATGTTCTAATAGAAGGGCCCGCAGTAAACGGAGGTGAATTATCAATAGGAACAAACGTAACAGTGGCATACATGATTTATGAGGGTTTGGAATTTGAGGATGGTATTGTTGTATCTGACAGATTAGTAAAAGATGATGTTCTGACTTCGATCCATATAGCTGATTACAAGGTAAAAGTGCAGGAGACAAAGTTAGGAGATGAAGAGATTACGGCGGATATACCGAATGTTTCAGAGGAAGCATTAAGAAACCTCGATGAGAATGGGATTGTAGCTGTCGGATCAAAGGTGAAATCAGATGATATTCTCGTCGGAAAAGTAGCACCCAGAGGGGAAGTTGATTTAACTGCTGAGGAACGACTGTTGAGAGCTATTTTTGGTGAAAAAGCGAAAGATGTAAGAGACACTTCTTTATATATGCCCCATGGGAAACATGGTGTTGTGATAGGAGTAAAAAAAGTTACTAAGGAAGATAACGAATCCCTTCCGGCGGGAACATTAGAAGAAATTACAGTGTACGTGGCTGAGCAGAAAAAGATTGAAATCGGAGATAAACTTGCAGGGCGTCACGGAAATAAAGGTGTAATATCAGCTGTTGTACCTGCCATAGATATGCCTATGTTGCCCGACGGTAAATCGGTAGATGTGGTTTTTTCTTCTGAGGCGGTTCTTAAGAGAATGAATGTAGGTCAAATTTGGGAAGCAGGGTTAGGTATGTCGGGGAAAAAACTTGGTAAATACTATGAAGTACCGTCTTTACAGGAAATACCCGAATCGACAATAATAAATGAATTTGAGGAAGCAGGTTTGCCTGTAACGGGAAAAATGAGACTGATTGATGGTCGTACCGGGGAATATTTTCACGATGAAATAGTTGTTGGCGAAACCTATATTTTAAAACTTATTCATATGAGCGAAGAGAAAATGCACGCGAGATCTACGGGTCCATATTCGTTGATTACACAACAGCCCTTAGGCGGTAAAGCTCAGTTTGGGGGTCAAAGGTTCGGTGAAATGGAGGTTTGGGCATTAGAGGCTTATGGCGCGGCACATACACTTCACGAGATGCTGACAATAAAATCTGACGATATGATCGGGAGGACTCGTTCTTATGGAGCGTTAGTTAAGGGGGAACCGATTCCGGAATCCACTACTCCAGAGACTTTCAAACTCTTAGTAAGAAAGCTTAATGGACTTGGATTGGCTATTGAACCCCAGATGCCCGTTATTGATGAAGAAGCGGATCAGGAAGAGAGAGAAGGGATCTCTGATGATGAGTCTAAAGTGGAGCACACAGAGGAGACATTATATGAAGAGGGCGAGTTAGATGAAATTGAGACTCAAGTTGAGGAGGAAAGTGAAGAATGAAAAATTTACATAAGTTAAAAGATTTTGAAGCAATAAAAATATATTTGGCTTCCAGTGATGAGTTATTATCTTGGTCATATGGGGAAGTAACTAAACCTGAGACTATAAATTACAGGACTTTTAAACCCGAAAGGGAGGGTTTGTTTGATGAGAAAATATTTGGCCCGTCAAAAAACTATGAGTGTTACTGTGGTAAGTATAAAGGTATAAGGTATAAGGGTGTGGTTTGCGACAAATGTGGAGTTGAAGTGACTACGTCTAGAGTAAGAAGAGAGAGGATGGGACATATCAAACTAGCGTGTCCGGTGGCGCATGTTTGGTTCTTTAAGGGTATACCTTCAAAGATGGCATTGTTGCTCGATCTTACGCCCAGAAATGTTGAGTCTGTAATTTATTTCGCGTCCTTTATAGTAACTAAGATAGAGGGATCCAAGAAGGCGGAGGCTATAAGTGCTGTAGAGCATGATTTGGAGAAAGCGGCAGGTGTTATTCAGAAGGAGCTTGAACAGGACATCAAGGATATTGAAAGAGAAATTGAATCTTTGAAGAAAGATAAAGATGAGCTTAAAAGTCAAGAAAAGGAAATCAAACTTAGGCAGAATATTCAACAAATGAAAGTCGCCTGTGAGAAAAAAGTTGAGGAATCTTCAAAGAAGTATAAATTAATCCAGAAAAAACTCGAGTCAATTGACCTACATACAGTGATTTCTGACAGTGAATACCTGTCTTTGATGCACTATGTTGACAAATTTGCTACTTTGGAAATTGGCGCAGAAGCACTTCAAAATATATTGGCGAATATGGATTTAAATGAGGTGTCCGAACAAATTAGGGATGAAATGGAAAGAGCGAAAGGGCAGAAAGCCCAGAAACTCGCCAAGAGACTAAGAGTGGTGGAGCAGTTTAGATGTGCGGAACTTAGTCCCGACAGAATGATTTTGGAGGTTGTGCCAGTTATTCCGCCCGACCTAAGGCCCATGGTTCAGTTAGATGGCGGAAGATTCGCGAGTTCGGATTTGAATGATTTATATAGAAGACTGATAAATAGAAATAATAGACTGGGCAGGCTCTTAGATTTAGGCGCCCCGGAGATTATTGTAAGGAATGAGAAAAGAATGCTACAGGAGTCAGTTGATGCCTTATTTGACTCATCCAAGCAGAGGAGAAAAACTCGGGTAACTAGAGGTAAAAAGCAGTTAAGGTCTCTCGCAGATATGATTAAGGGTAAACAGGGGATATTCCGACTTAATTTATTGGGAAAGCGCGTGGACTATTCCGGCAGAGGAGTTATCATAAATGGTTCGCAGTTGAAGTTAAATGAGTGCGGTCTGCCAAAAGAAATGGCGCTGGAGTTGTTTAAGCCGATGGTGCTTAGGGAGATTTTACTAAGGGGTTATACTCCTAATGTTAAGAGCGCTAAGTACTTTTTAGATACAAGAAGTCCAGAGGTGTGGGATATATTGGAGGATATAGTAAAAGACTACCCCGTTTTACTAAATAGAGCACCTACTTTATGGAGGCTTGGTATACAAGCATTTTATCCTAAATTAATTGAGGGTAACGCTATTCAATTAGGTTTGTGTGTTGTTTCCGGGTTCAACGCGGATTTTGACGGTGATCAGATGGCTGTTCATGTGCCGTTATCTGAAGCAGCAAAAGAGGAAGCCAGAAATGTTATGATTTCAACAAAAAACCTGTTAAATCCTTCGAATGGAACGCCCATTTCGATTCCGGGTAAGACTCTTTTGTTTGGTGTGTACTATATAACTTCTGTTGATGATCGCCTTGGAATGCCGGGAAAAGTTTATGGGAGTAAATCCGAGGTTATATACGCACTAGAAGTGTCTAAGGAAGTAGATTTGAGGCAGACTATTAAATATAGACACAAGGGAACAATAATCGAGACTACTCCGGGTAGGTTGATGTTTAATGAGATAGTTCCCGAATCTTTTGGGTATGTAAATAAGCCTATGGATAAGAAGTCCATTAACCTTATGCTGACTAATGCCTTTGAATCGGAACATCCTGATGTTGTTGTTAAGTTGATTGATGATATTAAGGAGTTAGGTTTAAAGTGGGGTACGTTGTGTGGTCAGTCGGTATCTCTTGCGGATATAAAAACACCCGATAATAGGGATGAGATTATCAAAAAAGGTCGTGATGTAGTGAATGAGATAGAGGGGTATTTTAGAAGAGGGTTAATCACTGAAGATGAGTCACAGCGCCAAAAAGCGCAGGCATGGAATGATGTGATCTCCGACCTTGACGAAGCTGTGTGGAATAACTTATCTGACCACAATCCGGTGAAGATACTCGTTAAATCAGGGTCCACTAGAGCATCTAGGGATCAGGTTAAGCAGATAGCGGGAATGAAGGGTTTAGTTTCGGATCCTACAGGAAAGATAGTTGAAATGCCTATTTTAGGAAATTATAAGTACGGTTTATCTGCTTTAGGATACTTCGTGGGTGCTAGAGGGGCAAGAAAAGGATTAGTAGATAAAGGTTTAAAGACAGCGGATGCCGGGTACTTGACTAGGAGACTGGTTGATGTGGCGCAAGATGTGATTGTTAGAGAAGAAGACTGTGGGAGTGAAGAAGGAAGAGAAATGGTTGTTGGCGAAGGAACGATGCTGCAGACATTCTCAGAGAGGGTTGCGGGCAGAGTATTGGCGCAGGATGTCAAAGACGGCAGAAAGATAATAAAAAAGAGTGGAACTATGTTGACAGTTAAGGATGTGGAAGAAATTGAAAAGGCAAATGTTGAAAGCATAGTGATTAGATCTCCCATGCACTGTAAAACCAACAGGGGTTTGTGTGCAAAATGTTATGGTGTCGACTTGATGACAGGTAGCCCTGTCCGCTTTGGTACGGCTGTTGGTGTTGCTGCCGCCCAATCTATTGGAGAACCCGGGACTCAGTTAACAATGAGAACATTCCATACGGGTGGAATAGTTGGGAAAGATATTACTCAGGGGTTGCCGCGTGTTGAGGAGTTGTTTGAGGCAAGAACTCCCAAATATTTGGCGATCATGAGTGAAATTGAAGGTAAAGCAACCATAATTATTTCTGGGGATGAAAGAAGAATTATAATTACTCCTAAAGATAAAGATGAGGATACGGCAGAATATTTGATAGATCCAGTTTCAGATATTTTAATAGAAGATGGCCAAATGGTGTCTAAGGGGGAGAGGTTAACTGACGGCAATCTTGACTTAAGCGAATTGTTTAGAACAGTTGGTGTGAAGGCGACAAAACAATATCTGATTGATGAGGTACAAAGGGTTTATTCCTCACAGGGAGTTTCCCTTAACGATAAACACCTGGAGATCATTGTGAAACAAATGTTTAATCATGTAAAAATTGATGAGCCGGGTGATACTGATTTGATGCAGGGGGAACTTGTGACACTGGCAAGTTTTGATGAAGCTAATGAGGAAGTCATTGCTAGCGGAGGCGAGCCGGCATCGGGGCATCTCGTGCTATTGGGGATAACCAAAGCTTCATTAAATACAGATAGTTTCTTGTCGGCGGCGTCGTTTATTCAGACGAGCAATGTGTTGACGGATGCAGCGGCCTCTGGTAAGGTTGACAACTTATTAGGCTTGAAAGAGAACGTAATTATAGGTAGACTCATTCCGACAGGAGAAAGGGCAAAATTGGAGTAAGAATATGCCAACAATAAATCAATTACTTAGAAAAGGAAGAAAAAGAAAAATAAAGAAAGCCAGTACACCAGCTTTGAAAGAGGGTTTTAATGCAATAAAAAGGAGGCCAAAGTATTTTCCATCTCCTTTTAAAAAGGGCGTGGTTTTACAGGTAAGAACAGCGACACCTAAGAAGCCGAACTCCGCTTTGAGAAAAGTAGCAAGGGTGCGACTTTCTAATAAAAGGGAGGTTACCGCTTATATTCCTGGGGAAGGCCATAATTTGCAGGAACACTCTGTAGTTATGGTTAGAGGTGGGAAAGTACAGGATTTGCCAGGAATTAAATATACCATAGTTAGGGGTGTTTATGATCTTGCAGGCGTTCAGAATAGGAAATCTTCAAGATCAATATATGGTACAAAGAAAGCAAAGGACTAAAGTATGAGAGGTAAAAGAGCCAAGAAAAGACCAATTAATCCTGATTCGCTTTACAAATCTAAGGTAGTTTCCAGAATGATTAATGTTGTAATGCAAGATGGGGAAAAGAGCATTGCGGAGAATATAGTTTGGAGCGCCTTAGGTAAACTATCAGAAGATAGAAAAGAGGCGGTAAAATCCTTTGAGGATGCAGTAAAAAACGTAATGCCTCAACAGGAAGTAAGGTCCAGACGTATTGGGGGCGCTACATATCAGGTCCCAATACCATTAAGACATGACAGGTCAGAGGCCCTCGCTATAAGATGGATTGTTCAAGCTGCTAGAAATAAGTCTGGAAAACCTATGGTAGAAAATTTGTATGATGAACTCAAGAATGCCCATGAAGGTATCGGGGATGCTATAAAGAAGCGTGATGATACTCATAGAATGGCAGAAGCTAACAGGGCGTTTGCTCATTTTGCGAGATACTAGCTTGGGGTATAATTTTCAGGTTACTTATTTTAGATTTAATTAATTATGGTTGATAAGACAAATAAAACATATCCGTTAGAGAAAATAAGAAACATAGGTATTATTGCCCATATTGATGCGGGAAAGACTACAACAACCGAAAGAGTTTTATACTACACCGGAAAGTCTCATAAAATAGGTGAAGTACACGAGGGTGACACCCAAATGGACTGGATGGAACAAGAACGGGAGAGGGGTATTACTATTCAATCAGCTGCTACAACATGTTTTTGGAAAGATTGCAGAATAAATATTATTGATACTCCTGGTCACGTTGATTTTACGGCAGAAGTCGAGCGCTCTCTGAGAGTTTTAGATGGTGGAGTTATTGTTTTTGACGGATCTCAGGGTGTTGAGCCTCAATCTGAAACTGTGTTTAGACAAGCGTATAAATATTCTGTTCCGCTACTCTTTTTTGTAAATAAACTGGATAAATTAGGGGGAGATTTTTTCATGACACTTGACTCTATTGATGAGAGACTGACTAAAAAAGCGGTACCGGTTCAGTTGCCTATTGGGTTCGAAGGGACTTTTTCCGGAGTTGTTGATCTTATTGAGAGGAAAGCTTACAAATTTGAAGGAGATTTAGGTGAGAAAGTCATTGAAATAGATATTCCCGAAGACTTGAGGGATAAAGTCGAGGAATACAGGGGAAGGCTAGTTGAGAAAGTGGCAGAATCAGACGACACGTTGGTCGAGAAATTCTTAAACGGTGAGGAAATTAGCGTTGACGAAATACGAGATGGCTTGAGAAAACTGACGATATCTGCGGAAGTCTACCCGGTGTATGCTGGCGCTTCGCTCGCAAATATTGGTGTACAGCTCCTCCTTGACGGTGTTGCAGCGTATTTACCATCGCCAAAAGATAAACCTGATATCCCAGCTTACAAACCAGGTAGTGACGAGGGATTGACTTTGGTGGCCGACGAGAAGGGTCCTTTTGTCGCATTAGCTTTTAAGGTACAGACAGATCCTTACGTTGGAAGACTGGTCTATTTTAGAGTGTATTCGGGGAAGGTGTCTGCCGGAACTTACATATATAACGCTACAAAGAATCAAAAGGAAAGACTGGGACGAATAATACTCATGCATGCCAACAAACGAGAAGAAATCTCTGAGATTAAAGTGGGAGAAATCGGCGCAGCAGTAGGGATAGATGCCATTACGGGTGATACTTTGTGTGATGAAGGCAATAAGGCGGTTTTAGAAGCAATTACATTTGCGGAGCCGGTTATAGGTATGGTTGTTGAGCCGAAGAGCAAAGGTGATAGAGACAAACTGGCTACGGCTTTGAAAAAATTCCTTGAGGAAGATCCTACATTGAGAGTCAAAACTGACGATGAGACTGCGCAGACAATTATGTACGGTATGGGCGAACTCCATTTAGAAATAGTGGTGGATAGGATGAAAAGGGAATTTGGTGTTGAAGTCAATACTGGTATGCCCCAGGTTGCTTATAGGGAGACAGTGCGAAAGACAGTTGAAACCGTTGAAGGTAAATATATCCGTCAGACCGGAGGTAGGGGACAGTATGGACATGTGATAGTTAAGATAGAGCCACTAGAGCGGGGAAAAGGATATGAATTCGAAAATAAAATTGTGGGCGGTGCTATACCCAAGGAATATATACCAGCGATCCAGAAGGGTATGGTAGAGGCTGCCGAATCAGGTATATTAGCAGGTTATCCTATTGTTGATTTTAAAATAACTCTGCATGACGGTTCCTACCATGACGTAGATTCATCTGAACAGGCGTTTAAGATGGCTGCGATAATGGCCATGAGGTCTGCCCAGAGGTCCGCGGACTCATTTCTATTAGAACCGATTATGAGTGTTGAGGTAGTAGTACCTGAAGAATTTATGGGGGATATAATCGGAAACTTATCTGGAAAAAGGGGAAAAATAGAGGGAACGGAGAGAAGAGGTAAAGCCACAGCAGTACATGCTAAAGTGCCTTTAGCGGAAATGTTTGGTTATGCGACTGAAGCAAGAGGGATGACTCAGGGAAGAGCCAGTTTTACAATGGAACCGAGTCATTATGAGGAAGTTCCTCAGAATATAGCTCAGCAGATAATGGAGAGTAAATCTGGGGTGACCCGAAAAGAGTAAAAAGCAATATAGTACTTGAAAAACCCTTGATTTTCTTTATATAATCTGGTTAACTATTGCTTGCTGTAAAAACTAAATACCGTCATCCTGGACTTGTTCCAGGATCTTGGAAAACTGCCGAGGTCTCGAAACAATTTCGGGATGATCGGTTGGGCGTAAGTATCTATTTATTTTGTAAAGGAAAAGTAAGATGCCAGCAGAATTTGTAAGAGATAAAGAACACGTTAACGTTGGAACCATCGGTCACGTTGATCATGGAAAAACAACGTTGACTTCGGCTATTACGAAAGTATTGGCTGATAAAGGATTGGCTGAATTCACAGCCTTTGAGAATATTGATAAAGCTCCCGAAGAACGAGCAAGGGGTATTACAATCAATATTACTCACGTAGAATATCAAACTGAAAAGAGGCACTACGCGCATATAGATGCCCCCGGTCATGCAGACTTCATTAAAAACATGATTACTGGAGCTGCTCAGATGGATGGGGCAATCTTAGTAGTATCCGCGCCGGATGGCCCTATGCCTCAAACCAGGGAGCATATACTACTTGCGAAGCAGGTAAATGTACCGTCTATAGTTGTGTACATGAACAAGACAGATATGGTAGATGATCCTGAACTTTTAGATTTAGTTGAAATGGAAGTTCGTGAGCTTCTTACCAAGTATAAGTTCCCGGGAGATGAAATACCCGTAATTAGAGGATCTGCGCTAAAAGCTTTAGAGGGCGATCCTGAAGCTGTAAAAAGCATTGAGGAATTAATGGATGCCGTTGACAACTATATTCCGACTCCGGTAAGAGAATTAGATAAGCCGTTTTTAATGCCAGTTGAGGACGTATTCTCAATTTCGGGAAGAGGAACCGTTGCCACAGGAAGAATTGAAAGAGGAAAAGTCACACTCAATGAGGAAGTAGAAATAGTGGGTATTAGAGATACAAAGAAAACTGTGGTGACAGGTGTTGAAATGTTTAAGAAATCTATGAAGGAAGGACAGGCCGGAGACAACGTCGGAATTCTTCTTAGGGGTATAGGAAGAGATGATATCGAAAGAGGTCAGGTATTAGCCAAACCCGGCACTGTAAATCCGCATAGTGAGTTTGAATCTCAGGTGTATATTCTCTCTAAAGAAGAAGGAGGAAGGCACAAACCATTTTTTAGCGGCTATAGACCTCAGTTCTACATAAGAACAACTGATGTTACAGGCCTGGTTACATTGCCTGAGGGAACTGAGATGGTGATGCCCGGTGACGATACAAGCTTCAAAGTTGAATTGATTACACCAGTAGCATTGGAAGAAGGAATGAGATTTGCTATCAGAGAAGGTGGCCAAACGGTAGGAGCCGGTGTAATTACCAAAGTAATTAAGTAAAGGTAAAGTATAAGGCGCAGCTTTCAGCTGCGCCTTTCTAATATAAGTAATGGCAAAAGGCGGAAAAGAACAAAGAGTAAGAATAAAACTAAAGTCTTATGATTCAAGAATAATAGACTTGAGTGCATCAAATATTGTTGATACCGCTATAAGGACTGGGGCTAAGGTTGTAGGCCCTATACCTTTGCCAACCAAGGTAGAAAGATTTACAGTAATTCGAGGTCCACATATAGATAAAAGATCTCGGGAGCAGTTTGAACTAAGAACGCATAAAAGAGTGATCGATGTATTGAATCCGACACCGTCAACTATAGATAATTTATCTAGATTAAACCTGCCAGCTGGTGTGGGTATATCGATAAGGATGTAATACTATCTTTTTTATTGATAATGATAGTGTTTAAAGAAAAAACTTAATAAATTTGTTAAAATAGGGTTCGTTTGTTGAAGCTGGCGCCCTAGGGGCGCCTAAATTTTGGGAAAATAGATGCAGGAAATACAGGGAAGAAAATTAAATATGAGCCAGATCTTTTTGGAGTCGGGAAAGGTTGTTCCTGTGACGGTAATTGACTGTGAGCTTGAGTTGCATAACGGGGTGATAGATTCGGAAGTGGCTGTTACGGGGACTTCGAAGGGAAAAGGATTTGCTGGAGTTATGAAGAAGTGGGGTTTTAAAGGGGGTCCAGCTACGGGAGGTCAGAAACATGATGCGAGGAAACCTGGGTCAATTGGGGCACAGACCCCGGGCAAAGTTTTTAAAGGAAAGAAGATGGCAGGTAGGCTTGGAAATGAGAAAGTTACCGTAACAGGTTTACGAATAGTCAAATTAATGTCCGATAAACATAAAATTATGGTTTCAGGCCCGATTCCAGGTGCCAGAAATTCTAAAGTGCTGATACGTTTGAGTAAGCCTATTGAGGAACCTGTAGATAGTTCCGTGGGGGATTCTTCTGCTGGCGGGAAATAATATTATGAAAGTTGATGTACTAGATATAAAAGGAAATAAGGTAAAAGATATAAATCTGAGCGACACAGTTTTTAAGGTTGTTCCTAACAAAGAGATCCTGGGACAATACTTAAGAGTATACCTGTCTAATCAGCGGCAGGGAACATCTCATACGAAGACAAGAGCGGAGGTATCTGGTGGTGGAAAAAAGCCATGGAGGCAAAAGGGTACGGGAAGGGCTCGGCATGGTTCTACAAGAAGTCCTATTTGGGTTGGCGGGGGTACTGCGCATGGTCCAAGGGCAAAAAGCTGGAGTTTATCTTTGTCAAAGGAACAGAGAAGGGCGGCTATGAGATCTGCGATATCCCAGGTTTTTGTGGATAAAAAAGCAGTAGTTGTGGATGAGATCAAGATAGATTCACCCAAAACTAAGGATGTCTTAGATGCGTTGGCAAGTCTGCTATCATGTGCTGACACACTAATTGTTTGGAAAGAAAAGGATGAAAATCTTTTTAGAGGGTGCGGGAATATTCCGAATGTATATCTACAAGGTGCGGACAATTTGAATGTTTATGATTTATTGAAGCATAAAAAGATAATATTGGTTGAGGATGCTGCAAAGTATTTGGAAGGGAAATACAAAAAATGAGATTTAGCAATATAGTAGAAAAACCAGTGATCACAGAAAAAAGCTTCTCGTTGGCGAGTCAAGATAAATATGTTTTTAAAGTGAATCTCAAATCTGCAAAAAGTATTGTTGCCAAGGAAATAGAGAGGTTATTTGGTGTGGATGTTGTTAAAATTAGGACGTCTATAAGTCCAGGTAAGAGAAAGAGGATTATTGGGACAAGAAATTTTACGAAAACCCCAAAGTGGAAGAAAGCAACTGTTCAGCTAAAAAAGGGTCAGTCAATTGATTTAGTGGAGGCAGGAGAAAAATAGTGATTAAGATATATAAGCCGACAAGTCCCGGTAGGAGGGCGCGAAGAATACTAAAACCCGATGTTGCCAAAAAGAGGCCTCTTAGAAAGTTGACAAAGGGTCTGAATAAATCGGTGGGGAGAAATAATGGTAGAATTTCGACAAGGCATAAGCAACGTGGCGCTAAAAGACTATATAGGGAAATAGATTTCCTAAGAGATAATGCAGGAATTTCTGGTGTTGTAGCTTCTGTTGAATATGATCCCAACCGAGGATCAAATGTGGCTTTGATTAATTATGCTAACGGGGATAAGAGGTATATACTCGCCCCGGAGGGTTTACATGTCGGTATGAAAGTAGAGGCGGGTGATTCTGTTGAACCCACAGTAGGAAACTGCATGGCGTTGTCCAATATCCCGCTTGGGATGGAGATTCACAATTTGGAAGTTAATCCCGGAGCTGGCGGAATTTTAGTTAGAGGTGCTGGTAATTATGCTCAGATTACCGCAAAAGAGGAGAAATATGTTAATGTTAAGCTCCCTAGCGGTGAGATCAAGAAGTTTCATAAAGATTGTAGGGCTACGATAGGTTCTTTGAGTAATGCCGAAAAAAGAAATATAAAAATAGGGAAGGCAGGTATAAACAGGCTCAAAGGAAAAAGACCCTCTGTGCGTGGTGTTGCAATGTCAGATCCGAAACATGACCATCCCCACGCAGGTTCTTATAGTACAAGTGGAATTGGCATGTCTTCCCCGAAGACTCCTTGGGGTAAGAAAGCCAGAGGGGTGAAGACAAGAAAAAGAAAGAATACTAACTATACAGTTGTAAAAAGTAGGCATGATGCCAAGAAGAGGAAATAAAGATGGCTAGATCACTTAAAAAAGGTATATATGTGCAAGAAAAGCTGATGAAAAAAATAGAGAAAGCCAAATCCGGTGAAACTAGAGGTGTATTAAAGACATGGTCAAGAAGATCTACGGTGGTACCTGAAATGGTGGGTTTGACGATAGGAGTGCACAATGGAAGGAAGCATATAGAGGTATTTATTACAGAGTCTATGGTAGGCCATAAATTAGGGGAATTTGCTCCTACGAGAACATTTAGGGGTCATTCTTCGAAGAAGCAAAAATAAATAATATGGGATCACAAGTGTATGCGAAATACAAACAGGCTGCTATCTCATCCAAGAAGGTTGCACCAGTTATGGATCTAATAAGAGGAAAACTTTTAGAAGAGGCAAAAGTAACGTTAGCGTTTGATAAAACAAAAGCTGCAAAGATGCTGCTAAAAGTATTGAGGTCTGTGGAAGCTAGTGCCGTTAACAATAACAATTTGTCTAGCGAGAAACTGTATGTTTCGGAAGTATGGGTTGGCGAGGGTCCTACTAGGAAATGGGGTCGTTTTGCTGGCAGAGGCAGATATAGCAGGATTATGAAAAGGACTAGTAATATTTATATAGGTTTGTCAGAAAGGGAACAGGCGAAGAAGCCGAAGTAAATTATGGGTACAAAGGTACATCCTATCGGGTTTCGATTAGGAATAACAAAAGATTGGTCCTCAAGATGGTTTGCCGGCAAGAGCAACTACGCAGATTTGGCTCTAGAGGATGTAAAAATAAGAGAGTTTCTGGATAAGAAGTTGGAGTATGCCGGTCTAAAGAGTGTTGATATAGAAAGAACGGAAAATGAGATACAGATATTGTTAAAGGTTTCAAAGCCGGGAGTAGTTATAGGAAAAGGAGGAGCTGGTGTCGAAGAGATAGAAAAAGAGTTGAAGCAGATGACGATATCCAGAAAGATTAAAATTACGGCGGAAGGAATAAGAGTACCGGAATTAGAATCCAGGTTAGTTGCTGAGTATATATCTAGGCAGCTAAAGAGGCGTGTACCATATAGAAGAGTGTGTGTTTTTGCCACAAATGCAGCTATGGATAAAGGCGCTAAGGGTATTAAAGTGAGGATTTCCGGGGTTTTAAGTGGAAGTAATACGATAGGGCGTTCCGAGAAATTTGTTTTAGGTTCTGTGCCACTTCAGACACTAAGGGCTGACATAGATTATGCGCAGGTTGATTGCATGCTTCTGTATGGAACCATAGGTATTAAAGTATGGATTTATAAGGGAGAAGTGGAATTATAAAAAAATGTTATTGCCAAAGAAAGTAAAATTTAGGAAACAGATGCGAGGTACAAATACAGGTATTGCTACTAGAGGTAACTCCATATCTTTTGGAGAGTATGCTTTAAAGGCTGTTGAGAGGGGATTGGTAACCTCAAGACAGATTGAAGCTGCTAGAAAGGCTATATCTCACAAAACAAAAAGAAGCGGTAAATTGTGGATAAGAATATTTCCGCATAAGCCTATTTCAAAGAAGCCCCAGGAAACTAGAATGGGTAGTGGAAAATCCCCAGTTGACCATTATGCCGCGATAGTAAAACCCGGAAGAATAATTTTTGAAATTTCAGGAGTTACAGAAGACATTGCGAAAAAAGCGTTCAGAAGGGCTTCGGATAAGCTTCCGGTGGCAACAAAGTTTATTTCTAATGATTAATATGAATATAGCAGATGTAAGGAAAAAAACAGAGACCGAATTAACAGAAACCTTGAGAGAGGTAAGAAGAGAATGTGAAAAGATCGTAAAAGATATTTTGCAGAATAAGGAAAAAAACGTAAAAAAGCTGGGATTTCTGAAGAAAGACATTGCAAGGTTAAAAACAGTGCTAAATGAGAGGAAAGATGATATTATGCCCGTTGTTGTGGACAAAAAGCAAAAGCAAAACAAGGAGGAAAAGAAATGAGTGCGAAAGTATTTAAAGGTACAGTAGTATCTGCAAAAATGCAGAAAACAGTTGTTATAGCGGTTGAAATGCCGAAAAGGCACAAGCTCTATGACAAAGTAGTAAAAAAAACCAGAAGGTTTAAAGCTAGAGATGAACTGGGAGTTTCTGTTGGAGATTTTGTAGTAATTCAGGAAACAAGACCTTATTCAAAAAAGGTTTCATGGAAGGTTATAAAAAAGATCGATTCCGGGGAGGGTAAATAATGATACCAGTAGGGGCTGTAATAAAACCGGCGGATAATTCGGGTGCTAAGAGATTGAAAGTGATTGGTATACCCGGTTCAAATAAGAAATTTGCGAATATCGGAGACATTATTACAGTTGTTGTAAGCGGTGTTACATCAGAAGGGTCTGTTACAGACCATTCTGTTGTGAAGGCTGTTATAGTTAGAACAAAAAAAGAAAAAAGAAGGAAAGATGGAAGTTACGTGCGTTTTGATGATAACGCTGCAGTTGTGGTTGATAAAGATAAGAATATGCTGGGAACAAGAATTTTTGGACCTGTTGCAAGAGAGATTAGAGATATAGGATATTTGAAAATCGCTTCTTTGGCAAAGGAAGTGTGGTAAATATATGAAAATACGAAAAGGAGATAAAGTAAAAATTATTACAGGAAAAGACAGAGGTAAAGTTGGTACTGTTCTAAAGGTTTTGAAGGATAAACATAAAGTATTGGTTGAAGGTGTGAATGTGGTAAGAAAACATGTAAAACCGGGGAGTGTGTCTAAGGAGGGTGGGATAGTGAACATTGAAAAACCGTTGGATGTTTCTAATGTAATGTTTTTTAATGAAAAACTGAATCAAGGAGTTAGGCTTGGTTGCAAGATTATTGATGGTAAAAAGTATAGGATTTGTAAGAAATCTGGTGAGGTTGTTTAATGCAATTAAAGGATAAGTACGAAAAAGAAATAGTGCCAAATAGTATGAAGGAGTTTAATCTGGACAACAGATTGGAGGTTCCGAAAATTAAGAAAATTGTTGTAAATGCGGGAATTGGTCCATTTCGGGAGAATAAAGAGGCGGTTGAATCCTTCGCGGATGAAATGAGTAATGTTGTGGGTCAGAGGATGTATCCTAGGAAGGCCCGATTATCAGAGGCGGGATTTAAAGTAAGAAAAGGAGATGTAGTGGGATATGCTGTAACATTGCGGGGTAAAAGATTGTGGGCGTTTTTGGAGAAGCTAGTTAAAGTTGCACTACCTAGGGTGCGGGATTTTAGAGGGTTGAGCATAAAAGCTTTTGATAAAAAGGGAAACTACTCGATTGGTATAAAGGAACATGTTATATTTCCTGAGGTTAATCCAAATACCGTCAAGGGAATTAGAAGTTTACAGATTACTTTAGTTATGGACACGGATAATGTTGATTTGAGTAGGGCGCTCTTAGAGCAGCTTGGCGTACCGTTTTCAAGAGAGGATAAATAATATGGCAAAAGAATCAATGAAAGCAAGACATAAAAAAGAAAAGAGATTTAAAGCAAGAGAATATAACCGATGTTCCCTTTGCGGGAATCCGAGGGGATATATTAGAAGATTTAAGGTATGTAGAAAATGTTTTAGGGAATTGGCTCTGAAAGGAGTTCTACCCGGTGTACGAAAGGCTAGCTGGTAATTATGAGTATTGATTTGTTGTCAAATATGGTGAGTGCGTTGAAGAACGCTTCAAAAGTTGGAATAAATCACATTGAGATGCCACATTCGAAAATGTGTGAGGATGTTGCGAAAGTGCTAAAGCAAAAGGGGTTTTTGACTGGTGTTAAGGCTTTCAAAGTAACGGGAAAGTCGCATAAAAAACTTGGTTTGGATTTAACGTACAAAGATGGAAACTGCCTTATAAAAAATACTAAAAGGATCTCAAAGCCTGGAAGAAGAATTTACAGATCTGCAAACGAGTTGTGTTCAGTAAAGGGAGGAAAAGGGGTTTTAGTTGTTTCAACTTCAAGGGGGGTTATGGATGGTTTTGATGCCCGTAAGAAGAAACTTGGGGGGGAACTTGTTTGTGAGGTTTATTAATTATGTCGAGATTAGGGCTTAAACCAATTGTTATACCTGAGAATGTAAAAGTTGCTATTAACGGTAGTGAAGTTATGGTTGAGGGTCCCAAAGGATCTTTAGCATTGAGTGTGAGGCCAGAAATTGGTGTCGAAGTAGTAGAGGGAAGTGTAAAAACTTTTATAAAGCAGGAGACAAAAAAGACTTCTGGCTATTGGGGTTTAACTAGATCGTTGATAGCAAATATGGTTACGGGAGTTATTGACGGATACGAGAAGAGGTTAGAACTTGTTGGTGTTGGCTATAGAGCTAAACAAGATAGTCCCGATAGTATTACTATAACGGCAGGATTTTCGCACCCCGTTGAATTTAAAATTCCTGAAGGTGTGAAAGTTACAGTTGTTGATAATCAACATATAACGGTTTCAGGTATTGATAAGCATTTGGTTGGTTTAACAGCTTCGAGAATTCGCAAGATAAGAAAACCCGAGCCATATAAGGGGAAAGGTATCCGTTATGAGGGCGAAGTTGTGAGAAGAAAACCGGGTAAGGCGGGTAAAGCCGTGGGATAATTATGTATAAAGTAACATTGAGAAAAAATAATAGGGAAAAAAGAAAACTGAGAGTAAGGAAAAAGATTGTCGGTACTTCCGAAAGACCTAGACTCTCTATATTCAGATCTAATAAATACATATATTGTCAGTTAATTGATGATGTTGAAGGGATTACATTGACGAGTGTTAACAAGGAAGTGTCGGATTTGCATAAGGGTAAGAACAAAATTGAAGCAGCTTATGAGGTGGGAAAATTGATAGCTAAAAAAGCTTTAGAAAAGGGAATAAAACAAGTTGTGTTTGATAGGAATGGTTATAGATATCATGGTAGAGTAAAGAGTTTAGCGGATGGTGCTAGAGAAGGAGGAGTAGTTCTATGAGTGCAAGAGAGATATCGGTAGGTACAAAAATAAATGAGTTTGAGGAAAAAGTGTTGGAGATACGAAGGGTTTCAAAAAAGACAAAGGGGGGCAACCAAATAGGTTTTACTGCACTGGTTGTGGTTGGAAATAGAAATGGGGTGGTCGGCACCGGTTACGGTAAAGCTAAAAGTGTAGTCGATGCTATTAGTAAGGCTGTCTCACGGGCGAAAGAGAATGTTGTAGAAGTTTCCATAAATGATAATACTATTTCGAGAGACGTTAGTGCTAAGTATGGAGCTGCAGAAGTGATGCTAAAGCCCGCGTCAAAAGGTACCGGAATTATTGCTGGTGGATCTGTTAGAACGGTTGTTGAATTAGCCGGTATTAAAGATATTTCGTCAAAAATGTTGGGGACAAGCAATAAAATTGGAAATGTAAGGTGTACGATAAAAGCATTGGAGAAACTAAGGAGTAAATAATGAGTATACATAAGTATTTGACAAAAAAACTGCATGGTAAGAAGAAAAGGATCGGGCGAGGCTACGGTTCATGTAAGGGTGGCCATACAGTAGGGAGAGGAGCGAAAGGTCAAAAGGCTCGTTCTAAAGTTCCTTCTGGATTCGAGGGGGGGCAGATTCCTCTATATAAGAAAATACCTCAAATCGGGGGATTTAGTAATCCTACAAGAAAGAGAATTGCAGCGGTAACAGTAGACAGATTGAATGCATTTGATGCTGGAAGCGAAGTTACACCGGATTTGCTTGTTGAGAAGGGTATCCTTAAAAAATTACCAAAGCACGGTGTGAAACTTCTCGCCAAGGGAAAACTAGAGAAAAAGATATCTCTTAAGGGATTTTCTTATTCTAAAGGCGCGGAAAAGCTTATTAAGGATTCAGGGTCAAAAGTGGTTTAAAGTATATTGATACTAGAATATGATAAAGATTTTTAGATATCCTACATTGAGGAAAAAGATAATATTTAGTTTACTTATTATTATTGCCTTTAGATTATTAGCCCACATACCCGCGCCCGGTGTAGATCTTCCTGCTATAAGAGCGTTCTTGGAGAGAAGTGTGTTGTTCGGTATGTATGATCTTTTCAGCGGCGGTGGCTTCCAAAATTTTTCTATTGTTACGTTAGGTTTGGGACCATATATAAATGTTTCAATAATTATTCAGATGTTGACTTTTATGATACCTGCATTGGAAGAACTTCAAAAAGAAGGAGAATACGGACGGGAGAAAATGAATACTTATACAAAGATATTTACATTACCGGTTGGTTTGTTGCAGGCTTATGGTATATACTTCTTGCTTAATAGACAGGGTGTAATTCCTCCTTTGAGTTTCTTTGAACTTAGTATCTTATTACTTACATTAACCGCAGGTACTATGTTGTTAGTTTGGATCGGAGATTTAGTTTCTGAGTATGGAATTGGTAATGGTACGTCTCTTCTAATTTTTGTAGGAATTATAAGCAGGCTTCCTACAGCTATGCTTGGTTTTGTAACTGGAATCACGTCTGATAATCTGGTTAACATAATAGTGTTTGTTTTGCTCGCACTAGTAGTGATTGCTAGTGTTGTGGTGGTTAACGAAGGTACACGAAATATTACTATAGAATATGGCAGGCGTGGAACAAGATCACAAAAAGTAACTAACTTTCTTCCTTTAAAAATTAACCAAGTGGGGGTAATTCCGATTATATTTGCCGTATCTATTGTCATGATACCTTCCCTAGTTAGTGGGCCTCTTATGGCAGTAGAGAATCCGTTTTTGCAGGGTGTGGGCGTTTTTTTGAACAATCAGTTTAACGGAAATGCGCTAACTTATAACTTGCTTTATTTTTTGCTAGTTGTCGGTTTTACCTATTTTTATACTTCAATTCAGTTTGATCCAGAGAAAATTGCCGATGACATTAAGAAAAGAGGAGGATTTATACCCGGGATTCGTCCGGGCAGTGCCACGTCAAGATATCTTAAAAAGATAGTAACTAGAATTACACTTCCGGGGGCAGTATTTCTAGGAATTATTGCTATACTCCCATTTTTGGTGCAGGCGTTTATAGGTGTCTCCAGTGCTATGACTATAGGCGGAACAGGATTGCTTATTACAGTTTCGGTTATTTTGGAAACAGTTAGGCAAATTGACTCTCAGATGGTCACTCAGAGCTATGAGAGCTTTTTGAGGTAGAATATATATATGTTTGATAAAATAAAGGACCTTAATAATTTTAGGAAAGCCCAGTCTGAAATAAAAAAACAACTTGAACAGATGTTTCATTCTGAGGAGAAAAGGGGGACAAAAGTGATTGTGAGAGGCGATAAAAGGATTGAAAAGATAGAAATAGATGGGGAAGAGGATAAAGAGTTGAAAGATTTGATTAACGATGCAATGAAGAAAATGGATAAAAAAGCTGAAAAACAGCTCCGAGGAAAATTAAAAGGATTAGGACTGCCCGATTTATGAAGATTCTCGTCATGGGACCACAAGCTAGTGGTAAAGGAACCATCGGAAGAATGTTAAGTGAAAAACTTAAATTCCCCTTGATATCTATCGGAGATATTCTGCGCCACTTACCAAAAAGCCACCCAAGATACAAAGAAGTTAACGAGTTGATGGAGAAAGGTGAGTTAGCCCCGCAGGATCTAATTGCTGAATTGCTCGAGTACAGGTTGGCACAAGCTGATTGTTACAAGGGTTATATACTTGATGGTTGGTATAGAGCTATGGAAAATGTAAGACTCTTGGATGTAGAACCGGATGTAGTTATAGTCTTAGAGATATCTGAGGAAACAACTATAAGAAGGATTAGTGGCCGTAGAACTTGCACGTCAGATGGAGAAATTTATAACATCTATACTCTTCCGAAAGAAGAACTGGAGGAATGTGAAGGGGAATTAGTGCAAAGAGAGGATGATACCGAAGAGGCTGTTAAAAAAAGACTTAGTATATACAACACGGAAACCAAGGAAGTAGTAGAATACTTAAAGAACAGAGGAACTAACGTTAGAGAAGTGAATGCCGAGGGCCCGCCTGAGGAAGTATTTGAAGCTGTTATGAAAGTTTTGAACCCTATTATATAATTTGTTGGATGAGTACCCTTACAGCATTGCCTTTGGAAAATGATATAAGTAGCCAGGAAGTTGGTGAAAACCCAATTGAGAAGTATCAGTTTATTTATCACTTTTTACCGCACCCTCACTATAAAAAAAGAGCGAGCTTGCTCTCGCACCATGCATTTGTGCTGTATTGCGGGTTAATGATTGTTTTTATGGGTGCGTTCAAAATAGTACCCAAGTTTTTCCCTGGAGTTTTAGGGTATGCCTCGGATATAACAGTCAATGAGCTGTTTAAATTGACCAATGAGAAGAGAGTGGGAGCCGGTTACCGCGAATTAAGGCTTAGTCCCGCGTTATCTAGGGCAGCGGAAAAAAAAGCAGTTAATATGTTCGAAAAAGACTATTGGGCACATGTGGCCCCGGACGGAACAGAACCGTGGTCCTTTGTACTTGCCGAAGATTACGATTATCTATATGCAGGTGAAAACCTCGCAAAAAACTTTTACACATCTGAGGATGTTGTAGAAGCGTGGTTAAATTCACCTTCTCATCGGGACAATTTATTAAGCTCTAATTACGACGAAATTGGTTTCGCGGTTGTTAACGGGGTTTTGGAAGGATATGAAACTACGTTGGTAGTTCAGTTTTTCGGAAAGTCCAGATTTCCTGCGCAGAAAGCATCAGTAGCTACAGAAGAGGCTTTGCTTGAAGAATATGAAACTGCGAATACATACAGCCCCACACCTCAAGTGGAAGCAAAACAAGTTGAGTATCCGGCGACAAACACGGAAGTTCTTCCATTAGTAGATGTATCTTATGCTGCCAAAGGTATTAGCATAAGTATCGCAGTATTTGTGAGCTTGTTGCTTATAGCTGATATTTGGTACTCAAAGAAGAAAGGGATATTAAAGTTGAATGGGCATACTTTATCTCACTTGATTTTGTTGATAGCAGTAATTATTAGTGTTTGGTTTGTTCTTCAACCGGGAGTTATATTATGAGCGAGCATGAAAGGCATAAAATTGAATATATAGTATTAGCGTCAATTATGCTTTTATTTCTCTATCTGTTCTTACACTTCAGATATGACAGAAGTATGTTAAAATTGTTATCCGGGTTTGTATCTGTTGTATACGTTTTCTGGGGAGTAATTCACCATAAGCTTGAGGGTAGATATACGAAATTGATACTACTTGAGTATTTTATGTACGGAACATTTGTTTTCTTGCTTTTAATGACTGCTCTAAGTATCTAATATTATGAAGTTCGTATTAGTTATTCCGACTTATAATGAGGCGGAAAATATAGGAAAACTTATTGATGCTCTGTCTAGAGTATTCCAAGAGATGCCTGAGAGCGAGTTTGAAGTACTTGTTGTGGAAGGGAATTCTCCCGATGGCACCTCAGATGTAGTGAAGAAAAAGCAGAAAGAATATAAGTTTGTGCATTTGCTAATGGAGGAGGAAAAGGCTGGTTTAGGTGCAGCTTATATATATGGGTTTAAGTACGCAATGAAAAATCTTAATCCGGATGTGCTGATAGAAATGGATGCCGATTTCCAACACGATCCCAAAGATTTATGTAAGTTAGTTGAAGCTATGATGGAGGGCAATGACAGTGTAATAGGTTCCCGTTATATAAAGGGCGGAAGTATTCCGTCAGAGTGGGCATTTTATAGAAAGTTTTTTAGTGTTGTAGGCAATTGGGTTGTGAAAATAATATTGGGGATATACGACGTGAATGATTTCACAACGGGTTTTAAGGCAACAAGAGTAAAAGGACTTTTGGATAAAATAAACCTCGATACAGTGTTGTCTTCTGGATTCTCATACAAAATTGATCTTCTTTACAAATTGCGCAAAATGGGCGCAAAAATAAAGGAGGTTCCCATAAAATTCGGATTACGCAATAGAGGCGACTCGAAAATGGAGCAGGATAACGCAATAGATACACTGCGTATTATTTTGTATTTGAGATATAAAGACAGTGAGTCTTTTATCAGATTTTGTGTTGTAGGTTTTGTAGGTTTCTTCACGGATATGGGAATAGCTAATGTTTTATATTCGTTCTCATTTTTTCCCCCAAACGTTTCAGCTACAACTTCTGCATTAATTGCTACATTTGTCACGTACTACTTAAATAATATGTGGTCCTTTTCGGATAGAAAGATAGTGGATTTCAGGAAGACGCTTAAGAGTTTGGTTGTATACTATGTTTCATCATCTGTCCCTATAATATTCAGATTCTGGTTTGTTGCGTATATTACAGGTCAGTTCGCCGACAATTTCGCTTTATACAATTTCTCGATTCTTGTGAGTATAATTATTGGACTTGTGTGGAACTACACCATTTATAGTAAAATTATATGGCGTCGTAGTTGAAAATTATGGAATACTCAATTGTTATACCAGCTTATAATGAAGCTGACAGAATAGCTGCTACTATTACTCAGATAACCACATTCATGCGGACTTTTTCTGATGCGTATGAGGTTATAGTTGTGGATGACGGCAGTGTAGATAATACGGCTGATATTGTAGAAGATTATAGTAGAGAAAATCGGGATGTTAAAGTAATAAGAAACCCCCATAAAGGCAAAGGACCCTCTGTGTGGAAGGGTGTGATGTCATCAAGCGGAAAGTATATATACATGTGTGATACCGATTTAGCCGCGCCCATTTCCGAGCTCAAAAAGTTATCAGTGTGGTTGATAGATCAGGACTATGACATAGTAATCGCGTCGAGAGAAGGGGTAGGTGCTGAGAGAATTGGAGAGCCCTTTTATAGGCACTTAATGGGCAGAGTTTTTAATTATGTAGTTCAATTACTTGCACTACCCGGTATAAAAGATAGTCAGTGCGGCTTCAAACTTTTTAAAGCAGAAGTGGCCATGGATATATTCTCACGATTAAAAATATATGGGGATAACGCCCCTTTACAAAAGAAGGCTTATCTAGGAGCTTTTGATGTCGAGGTTTTATATTTGGCTAAAAAGATGGGTTTGAGAGTTAAAGCGGTTCCTGTAACTTGGACTTATGTAAAAACAACTAGGCTAAACCCGATTTTGGATTCCATTAAGATGCCTTTAGATGTGCTTAAAATTAGAGTCAATGACTTAAAGGGTTTATATAATACTGCTCCGAAGTAGTTAATTTTAGTTTAAACAGATAGTAAGTATTACTCAAAAGTTTTATTAGGTGATGGAGAATAACAGTAAAAAGAATGTACTAATTTTCATACCTGAATTTCCCGGGTTATCTGAGACCTTTATTGAAAGAGAGGTGGCAAAACTCGTTGAATGGGGGAACATGAATATACAAGTGTATTCCCTTAAAAGGGGAGCAGGAGCCACGTCTGAGAAAGTTATAGAAAAAATCAGGTATCACCGTCTAAATATATCTAATTTATTGTTTCTTCCGGTTTTTTTGTTATTTAGGCTGGGAAAAGTTCGCGAGGCTTATAAACTAGTTAAAATAAATCCCAATAGGAAATTTATGGGCAACTTGTTTTTGTTTATCAAAGCTCTTGGATATGCCCGACTTTTTAAAAGTTTTAAACCTGATGTTATATATGCGAATTTTATGTCTGAACCCTCTACAATCTGTTTGATTGCGAGTGAGGTGCTTGGTACTGATTTTGCGATTTCCGCACATGCAAAAGATGTATTAGTCACAGAGCACACAAAAGTTGATGAAAATGCGGAGTTGGTAGCAAATAAAGTTAAGAAAGCTAAGTTTGTTTCTATATGCAATAAGTATGCTTACGAGGCTGCATTAAGGCAAAGTGATAAAGAAGATCATAAAAAAGTACATTTGATTTATCATGGGTTGGATTTTAAAAGTATAGAGAACTTTAAGTCTGGAGATTTAGAAAAACCGGATGTATCTATGATTTTTACTAATGGGCGCTTCGTGGAGAAGAAAGGGCATAAATATCTAATTGAGGCTTCAAGGATTTTAAAGGATAGAGGATTTTCTCATGTAGTGTATTTATTAGGGGCTCCGGGGAGTTACTATCAGGAAACTGTTGACTATATAGAAAAGTTGGACGTAGTCTCTACAGTGAAAGTAATCGGAGAGGGAGAAGGGTTGCCTTTTGAGAAGGTAGTGGCTTACTACCGAATTGCGGATGTATTTGCTTATCCTTCCATAAATACTGAAATTGGGGATGCGGATGGTATAGCTAACACACTTATTGAAGCCTGCGCTTTTAGGCTACCTATAGTCACGACAGATGCTGGGAGCATCTCCGAGCTTATAAAAAATGAGGAAACCGGTTTAGTAGTCCCCCAGGAAAATTCGTATGAGTTAGCTAATGCGTTAGAAAAACTAATTGTGGACAAAGAGTATGCCGCTAATCTAGCTAACAATGCCTATGAAAAAGCGGTTTCTATGTTTGATATCAATAGGAATGTTGGGGAAGTACAAAGGCTACTAATTTCCTAGATTTATAAACGTTACTAATATAATGTAAAATGATTGTGTATGCGAGTTGCAGTTTTTATTAAAAGGACTACTTTTCACGATGGATTTGGTGGAATGGAGACTCAGAATAAAGTTTTATGTGAAGGTTTAATGAAAAAGGGTTTCGAAGTAGTTGTATTTTCGCCTAGTAGAGAACTTGAGAAAACCGAGGAGAAAGAAAACGGTGTGAGGTATATTTTTGTTAAAAGTGTGTATAGAACTTTGTTTTCCAGATCAAATAAAAATAACTGGTTCAGTAAATCCGTTGAAGCATTCGCGGCAGAACATACTAAGAATCCGTTTGATATAGTAATAAGTCAAAGTGTGTCCGGAGTTGGTGTGATACTTAGGAAGACTGAGTTTGGTGTCAAGGTTATATCAGTTTCACATGGAAGTATTATAAGCGAGATTAAAACCCGTTTATCCAATATTTCCGATTTAAAGTCTGTAGTCCAGCTATTGCCGGATCTCCTTTTCAGTTTGTATATATTTTTCGGCAGACAGCGTGATTTTATACACGGATCCGATTTAGTGGTGTGTGTTTCTTCTCATATAAAAAAAGCGTTAAAAGATGAGACTTTTGCCTCAGATGAGAAATTTACGGTCATAAATAACGGTATATCCGTAGAAGGTTTTGCGGGTGCAGAGTTGTCTTCTACTGAACAACAAGTATCCCTTTTGTATGTGGGCAGACTTGAAAAAGAAAAAGGTACAGACCTCTTTCTTGATATAGCAAAGGATGCAAGATTTGACGGATTAACTCTCGATGTTTTTGGAACGGGTCCTCAGGAAGATTTTTTAAGGGAAAACCTCCAAAACAAAAGTACTCCTTTGCGCGTTAATATACATGGCCGGGTTCCGTATGATGAAGTTCTTAAAGAATATAGACCAGGAAGGGTTTTTATACTTCCCTCCTCCAGAGTTGAGGGGTTTCCCATGGTCTTGGCTGAAGCTATGTATGGGGGCTGTGTGGTTGTGTCTTACAATGTTGGAGGGGTATCTGACGCGGTTATAGATAATTCTACAGGTATATTAGTAGAACCTGGAAACTCAAGTCAGTTTATTAACAAGGTTTATAATATAATTGAAGATACAAATTTACGTAATACCTTGAGTAAAAATGCGAAGGAAAAAGCTCAGAATGATTTAACTTCTGAGAAAATGGTTGAGAATTATGTAAAGTGTATAAATAAGTTAGTGAAATGAAAATACTAAGGATTATATATGATTGGCCTCCCCCGTGGAGTGGGTTAGCGCCTCATCCATATGAAATCACTGTAGCTCAAACCAAGCTTGGGCATAAAATAGATGTGTTCTGTGGCAGATGGCCAAATTCTGGTGATGTGCAAGAACCAGAAGGGGCTAAAGTACATTCCATCATAAGAGAGCCAATTCCCGGATCTCTTACTTTAACTTCATCAATATTGTTGCTGTTTAGATATATTAGCTGGAGAAAACATAATGAAGTGGATATAATTCACGCCCACGGCCATTTTGGTATATGGATATTTTTATATAGGATTATCTTGAGGAAGTTTTTTCCTTGGGTTAAGGAGTTAAAAACCCCTTTGGTTGCCCACTTTCATAATACAGCCAAGGGAAGGTGGGTTAAGCTAAAAGAGAAAAATAAAATTACTAATCCCATATCCGAATTTTTTGTTTTTCCTATGGAGGTATTGGCTAATAAACTCGCAATCAAAGCTGCGGCTGCAAACGTATTTGTAAGTGAGGAAAATAAGAAGGAGGCAATCGAATATTATGGTGTTGAAGAGAAAATGTGTTTTGTTGTTGAACCGGGGATCAATACGGAATTATTTGTGGCTGTTGGGGAGGAGGAAAAGGAGAAATCAAGAAGAGATCTGTCACTTGATATGTATGACAAAGTTATTGTGAGCCATGGATTTATTGTAAAAAGGAAGAACAATCATTTAATAGTGGAAGCACTTAAGTACTTGCCGGAGAATTACACACTCTTGTTATCCGGCCCAGGAGAAGAGGGATATATCGATGAAATAGATGAAATAATTAAAAAAGGCAATCTTAAAGAGAGAGTGATGAAGACAGGATATACTCCTTATAATGAGGCGCCTATTGTTTATCAGGTTGGCGATATTTTTGTACTGCCTTCCGAGTGGGAAGGAATGCCGAAGGCTGTGTTAGAAAGTTTGGCTTGTGGAGTTCCCACACTTGTATCAGGATTTAAGTTTTCAGAAGAGGTGCCGGGAGTATATTATCTCGAAAATCATGATCCAAAACATATTGCAGAAAGAATATTGGATATTGTAGAAAAGAAGGAGTATGTAGATTTTAATATTTTAAGAGAAAGGTATTCTTGGGAACAAAGGGCGAAAGAATTAGAGAAGGTGTATGAGTTTGCTAAGAAGCACTATTTGTAAAAAAATTTCTCCCACATGCTGGATATTTTTTTTATTTCTTGTACTTCATGTGTTTTTGTTTAATATAAATACCGCTGAATGGGGAGATTCGTATAGAATTCTTCGGGCCGGTGAAGAATTGAGGCGTGGGGTTTATCCAGAAGATGAGAAACGTCCCCCGTTAATGTCATATTTTCTTTCTCTAAGACCTAGTTTGGCTGACCCGGTTTATTTTGGGCGTGCACTTCTACTTGTTTTTAGTGTTATGTCATTTGCTATATTCAGTGGGTTAGCTGAAATATATATTAAGTCTGATAGATATAAAAACCTCGCCCTTTTACTATTTTCCCTTAACCCCGTGTATTTGTACTGGTCTATAAGAATAATGGCGGATGTGCCCTTTGCGGTTTTTGTTTTACTGGCCTTCTATTTATTTTCTAAATGGCGGGGTAGTATGAATGGTTTCAAATGTGTATTGTTGGGTTTGCTGGCCGGTTTATCTGTGCTAATGAGATTCGAGGGGTATTTGTTACTAGGCTCACTGGCGGCAGGGCTAATGTTTCACTCTATTAGTGATTTGGTGGGAAGGTTTACTGCTTCGATAAGAAAAAGATGGGTAAATGTGGTTGCATATATAAGTGCTTCGCTGTTTGTTCTGGTTCCTTACATCGTTTATAGAAACCCGTTTAGTTCGAGTTATTTGGGCGAACCCTCAGGGCGCGAGTACGATGCTCATATGGGTTTAGTATACCTGTTCTCTTTTATTTTCTTGTTTGGTTTTGTTCATGCAGCGGTTTTTCTCGTGAGAGGAAGAAAGCTAAGTTATGAGTTTTTGTCAAAACACTTTGGGTTATTTGTGTTTGTAGTTTTAGAAATGCTGCTCATATTAGCTTGGCCTGCAGCGATACCTCGTTTGTTTGTATGCGTAATTCCTTTTTTTATTATTATGATTTCATTGTCAGTAAAAGAATTTTTTGAGGAACCTCTTGTAAAAAGAAACGTGCTGGATTTGGCAGTACTCTTAATGCCTTTTGTATATGTTCTTGCGCAATATTTGTTGGGTTTACAGTTTTTAGTAATGACGAGAAAATTAATATTTCTGGTATTTATACTTCAGCTTCCTATTGTTTTAGCTGTTATAGCTAGAAAATATGCTTGGTTTGTTTATTCAGTATCATTGTCAACGCTTGTTTGGTCCTTTTTGGTGATAATTATGCACAAAGATATTTTTGTTTCAGTAAAGAGTGCTGCGGATTATTCAGTGAATAATCTCCAGGGTAAAATTGGACATAACGATTTGAGCAGTGTGTCTAATTGGTACTTAAATTACGTGGGGGATAAGACAGTGGGGAAATATTATGATATCGATAGCGGTGGCAAGTTAACATCCGATTTCGTTTATGAGAACAATCTCGATTATCTAATAATTACTAACGAACATAATCTAAATCTTGAAATTGACTTCGACAAAAGACCCTATCTAAAAGTCTTGAAGGAATTTAGATATAATGTCAATGGATCCGAATTTGTTACTTATGTCGCGAAAGTAGAAAAGGAGGAATTATGCAACTGTCGGTAGTTATACCTGTTTATAACGAAAAAAATACAATCGGGAAAATAGTAGAAAGAGTAAAAGCAGTCAAAGATATAGATAAAGAAATCATCATCGTGGATGATAAATCCACAGACGGAACAATAGAATTACTGCGCAAGATGGAGAAGGATCAGCCGGATTTGAAAATATATTATAAAGACCAGAATATGGGGAAAGGCCACACTTTAAAAGTGGGATTTAAGTACACAACGGGTGACTATGTGATTGTGCAAGATGCGGATCTCGAGTACGATCCCCAAGATTATCATAAATTACTGCGGGCTTTGGAGGAGGAAAATGTTGATGCCGTATATGGTTCAAGATTTTCTGGTAATTATGAAGATATGAGTAATCTTCATTACTTTGGCAATAAAGTTCTAACTTTAATAACAAATGTTTTTTTTGGTGTAATGTTAACTGATATGGAAACATGTTATAAATTATTGCCGGGAGACTTTGTCAGAAACATAGATATAAAGTCTAACAGGTTTGACTTTGAACCGGAAATAACCGCTAAAGCGCTCAAAGCAGGACTCAGAATCAAAGAGGTTCCGATTTCTTATAAGGGCAGATCCCATCAAGATGGCAAGAAAATAACCTGGAGAGATGGGCTTGTCGCGTTGTATACACTTATAAAGCATAGGTTTTTAAATTAATGAAAAAACTTAAGGGTTTTGTTCAGAAATATATATATTTGATTATTCTGTTTTTCTTCGCAGTTTTAATATTTGGTGTAAATTACCGGATAAATGTTTTTAGGTATAACAATTTTGATTATGGGAAGTTTGACCTCGGAAATATGTCCCAAATGGTTTGGAATACTCTTAATGGTCGCTTTATGTATCTGACTGATTACTTTGGTACGAATTTGCCCAGGTGGGCGATGAGTCACGTAGATCCGATACTTCTGATGTTTGTTCCGGCCTTTCTCGTTTGGCCCTCTCCTTTGAGTTTAGTATTTAGTCAGTTGATACTTGTGATATTTTCGGCGTTTATAATATACAAAATCGCGAAATTGGAGCTTGATAATAAATTCTGCGCGTTACTTTGGGGAGTAATCTTTCTCGCGTATCCAGCAGTAGGGTTTATAACAGCTTGGACCGGATTTCATGGGGTTAGCGTTGTAATACCGTTTTTCTTATATGCTTTTTATATTTTTGAGAGAGATTATAGAAACGGCAGCTTCAAACCGCGGAGTAAGCTACTATTCTGGATTTTATTAATCCTTACAATGTGTGGAAAGGAACAGGTTCCGCTGTACATTTTTATGTACGGTATTTTTATTCTCTTATTTAGAACAAGTGGGTGGGTGAACATTAATCACAAATTCTTATCTACTAAATGGCTAGTAAGTGCGCTCAAACTTTCTAATGTCATGACTGCGTTAAGTATGTTAATAGTAAGCATGCTTTGGTTTTATTGGGCTTTCTTTATAATAATTCCTAAATATGCGCCTTACAGAGTAGCAGGATATGATAAGTTTGCCGAGTCCCTTGGAATTGAGAACGCTCAAACAAGGGATGTTGCGTTGCCAAATTACTTTTTGTCCAGATACGATGCATTTGGTGAATCTTATGTCGAGATCTTGGTAAATATGATTACTCATCCTAAAAAGCTGATTAAAGTCTTCTTTGGAGGGGATAGAGTGGACAATCTAAGAAGGACATTTGAGCCATTGGGATATTTGCCCCTTCTAAATCCTCAGCTTCTTATGCTGGCATTTCCGGATTTTCTAATTAATTATGGTACTAGTGCGGGGGGCATAGGTACTGCTGAAATCAGTAATCATAGGATATCTATGATAATACCCATATTGTTTATTTCATCTATATATTCGGTCACATTAGTTACCAGGACTATTCAAAAGGTTTTTGGCGGGGCCGAATCGTGCAGAAAACTAATCTCAGCGGGTATATCGGCTACAGTTCTTTTTGTGACCTTTTATGCAACATATAAATATAATAATCCGGTATATTTATGGCTTACTCAGGCGGTAAAAAAGAGGTTGGCTGTTGTTGATGTTTATGCTAGTGATGAAATGATTCTTAGGAAGGAAACTGATTTGAGTGTTGGCGATGTTTTCAAACTATCTAAACTCGAGAATAAAGATAGAGATTGCGCGCAGAAAATCGTTGATATGATTCCTGATGGGGTCTCTGTCTCGGGGCCTGATTACCTTGGTGCTCAGTTATCGTTAAGAGAGACATATGCAATTTATCCTGCTTTATACAATACTGCCGAGTATGTGATTGTGGACGTGTTTTCCAGAAAGCTATTAACAATATTGGATGTGAATCTGGATTTATCGAAAGAAGTTGTTCAGAAGCTTCTCTCATCTGAGGAGTACATACTGGAAGCGGGGTGTGGTAACTTGTTCGTATTCAAGAGAGTTGACCATGTAGATAAATCTGAGCTATTACCTTTACAGGAGAAGTATAAATATGCGGGCAGCGTGGAATACGAATTGTTTCAGGGGTTATATGTAGTTGATTACAAGATACCAAGTGACATTGAGAGAGGTGTTACCAATAAAATGGAATTTGTATACGAGAAAAGAGGAAGTAAATCCATTGAGGACTATGTGATGTTTGTTACTTATGTTAATTCTGAGACAAAGGATTCCTATCAAGCTGCTAACCTACCATCTTTTGCTATAAAGGAATTGGGTGAGTGGAAGCAAGACAGATTTTATTTAGAAAATGTAGATATTGCGCTTCCCGAATATCTGGAGCCAGGTATATATTGGGTTTTCATTGGTATGAGTAATAATGTAAGAACTAGAAGTATGTATATAGGAGATACAGAAGTGTTATGAAAAGTTTGGTGAAATGGCAGCTGATTAGTTTTGTATCTAGAAGTATTGCCACCGTTTTAGGTATTATTCAAGGGGCCATAGTTTTCAGAATACTCACTCAGACTGAGTTTGGCCTGAAAGAATTGGCATTATCTATTGGTGGCGCTTTGGGAATATATCAGCACTTAGGACTTGCCTCGGCTACCACACGGGAAATAGCCGCTGCCGAAGACGATTCGGAGATATTTAAGATATTTGTTACGTCAGTTTTTGCGAGATATTGTGTAACCATACCCCTGGCTATAGGACTCTATATGTCTTCAGGGTACGTGTCTAGAAAATATCCGGGTTTGGAATTACCACTGAAATTGTATGCGTTTTCTTTGTTATTCCAAGGAATGCAGAGTATTCTTAATGCGGTAATATCTGGTACAAAGAGATTTAAGCACCTATTTATATACCAAGTAGTTATCGCTTTTGTAAGTGTCATTTTGTATGTACCCTTAGTTTATTTTTTTAGAGTTGCAGGTTTCTTTCATGCTTTTCTTGCATTTAACATTGTCAGCACGGTTTCCTTAGCCTTCCTTGCTTTCAGACCGTTAAAGGGAAAGATGAAATTTCCTTCTTGGAAAGACTTCAAGCGTCTCCTTAAGGAGATATTTTCTATTAGTATAGCAATATACGTTGTTAAAGTTCTTTATACCAACTGGGAGAAATTAGGTAATAACCTACTGGGTCTTTTCGTGTCAGCAGAAGCGGTTGCGTTATTTGGTTTTGCCATGATTTTTGCCAAGAAGCTTATGCTAATATCTGATTCGGTAACGGATGTAAATTTGCCTGTTTTATCGGAGAAATATAAGAAAGACATTTCTGATTTTAAAAGAACTTTCATTTCAAACTTTAATAAAGTCTTTTCTGTTGTGATAATCGCAGCTTCTCTTGGAACGTACTGGGCTCCCCAGGTTGTAATTATTTACGGGGGTTTAGACAAGTATTATGAATATCAGGAATCCCTTAAATTAGTTCCCCCTTTAATTATGTCGTTTGTAATATATTCATTCATAAATATCGTGATGTCTAGTATTTTGGTTCCTGCGAAGCTAGTGAGAAGTATGATAGTGGGATTTACGGGTATGTTGCTTGGAACAGGAGGAGCATTTTTGCTAGGTCGTGTGTATTTTAATATACTTCACTCGATGGCTTGGGCTATGGTTATAGGAGCTGCAGGGGCATTATTATATTTGAAGCGTGTCGTAAAAAGAAAACTTGACTTTAACTTTCTAACAGACAGCCACATTTTATTGTTTATACAAACGTTTGCGATATGTATTTTGGGATCTGTTGAGTACGTATGGATAAAAGTAGGTGCTTTTCTACCCTTAAGTTTCCTTCTATGCTGGGGAATCTTAACTGCCGGATTTATTTCCAAGGAAGAGTATAAATTATTGATTAATAAGGCGAGGGGTTTTATTAAATGCAGAAATATAAGAGCCTAATCATTAAGATTTTAGTTAGCATTTTATTATTTGGATTTCTTTTTTCTAAGATAGATGTTAATAGCGTTGTTCAAAATTTTAGCTTAATAGATTTCACTTATGTGCCGGTGATTATTCTTTTGCTTGTACTTAATTATGTTTTAAGCTCAGTTCGGTGGAAGGCTCTTCTTATTTTTGATAACACAGATGATGTGAGTGTCAGCTATTTGACGACGTTGTACTTTGTTGGGTCTTTCTTTAATAATTTTATGCCGACGAGTATAGGAGGAGATGTCTATAAGTTCGTTAAGTTGGGTAAGAAGATCGGCAGTATCGCCCATGGATTTTCTGCGACATTTATGGAAAGATTCACAGGTGTTATAATTTTATTTCTAATTACCTTGCTGAGTTTTCCTTTAGTTTTGTCTGATTTTGTGGACTTACCGGTTGTAGGGTCAGTATTAGGCGGGTCAAAAGTTAAGTCTGTCCTGTTGTCTATATTTATCTTTATATTGTTTATCTTGGGGTTGAGAATAGGTTTATGGGTGTTGGAAAAAGCGTCAGAAAGATTCCCGAAATTAAAGAAAATATATTCATCAGTAAGTGAATACGAAAACAGACAGGATATAATCAAGACTGCTTTACTTACGTCCGTATTAGTACAGCTTATGTCTATATTTACGCAGTATTTTATATTTTCTGCACTGGGTGTTAGAATTCCGATATTTTACACGTTCACGGTTTTTCCCGTTATAGCCCTGATAAGTTTCCTTCCGATTTCTCTTAACAGTATTGGTGTGCAGGATGCTTTATACGTAAATTTATTCGGTGTGGTTGGGATATCTCCTGAGATATCTTTAAGTGCATCTATACTCTACCATTTATTTAGATTAGGGGTTAGTTTAATTGGAGGGCTGCTATATGCGTTGGGTAAAGATTCTTAGCATCAGTGACAAAAGGATAGTATATCTTGTCATTTTTTCGGTTGTGTTTGCGGTAACTCGGTTAGCGGGTATAAAAACGGATGTGATAAACCCGGATGCGGTTAACTGGCATTTTAGATCCCAGCAGTTCATTGTAGGGTTGAAACAATTGGAGTTTGAGAAGACGTACCAGCACTATCACCCGGGAGTAACTTTGATGTGGATCACAGGAGTGCCTATTGAATTACTGAAGCAAATAACCGGTATTCAACATTACAATAATACCAATTTTATTTACTTCCATTTCATTGCGAAGTTCAGTCTTATTTTGTTTCAGCTAGTTTTATCTTTGGTTTTAATATACTTTTTAAGTAGGGCAACCGATTTTCAGAGGGCATTTTTGGTTATGTCTTTATTAAGCCTGGAACCGTTCTTTTTAGGAAACTCGCGTTTGTATCATATGGATATTTTATTTACATTAGTGTCGTTTTTAGGAATTATACTTTTATATTTGTCTGTACATAGAAATTCGTTTTTGTACAGTGTCGCTACTGGATTTGTATTTTCCTTGAGTTTCTTAACAAGAAGTATTGGGGTGGGACTAGTACTTTATACGCTAGGCTACTTTTTTATTATGTATGTGTCCAAATCGGCTGACTTTTCACTTAAGAAATTATTAGTAATATTATCTGCTTTTGTTGTATCTTCTTTCATATTGTTTCCAGCGTTGTGGGTAAGACCAGTGCATTACATATCTGAGATATTTAGTGAGGGTCAGAGAATAGGTGTGAGAAAAGGTCACAGCCAGCTTTTCTTTGGGAAGCAAACTGATGATGCCGGTGTTTTGTTTTATCCGCTAGTGCTTGTGATGAAAATGTCGCCGGTAATGCTGTTTGGTATTATTTGCTGCTTGATATCCTCGTGCAGAAAATTCAATATTTACAACCTGTCTTTTAAATTCATTGGGAAAAACTCGTTTTTGTTCGTGATAACTTCATTCTATTTCGGATATTTTGCTATTATGTCCGTGTTATCTAAGAAAATAGATAGGTATATGCTCTTTATGTTTCCGTTACTTGGCTATTGTGCAGTAGTGGGTTTAGAGAGATTCTACTCTTATATTCATAAGAGGTTTGGAATTTCTCTTAAAGTGTATTACGTATTTTTCATGACTTTTTTTGCGGCTACCTTGTTTAGTTTTTATCCGTATTACTTTACATATACGAGTCCGGTATTTCTAAATGCTAAGACGGCCAATAGTGTAATTGGTCAGAAGCCTTTTGGCGTGGGTATTTTTGAACTTAAGGATTTCGTTAACGAAAATTATAAAGACGGTGTAAATCTGGGTTTTATAGATACAAAACCGATGAAGGCGGTCTATGCAAATTCCGGGGTATTTGATATAAGGGTCAACGATCCCGGGGATTATGACCTGATAATTTTAGGTATTAATGAGGAATTTCCCGATAAGGTTCTAAAGAGTTCGCAGAGGTTTGAGCTTAGTTCAGTGATAACAATAAATGGGTTAGAATATTGGAGGATATATGACAAAAAAACTAACTGAGCCTCTATTTATGATTTTTATTCTCGCGCTGGCTCTTCGGTGGATTGGCAGCACACATGGATTCCCTTTTATCTTTCATCCCGATGAACCCACTATTGTGAGGGAAGCTCTGAACCTGAGATTTACTAGAAATCCGGGCCACTTTGACTGGCCGCATTTGTATATGTATCTGAACTACTTTTTGTTTATGTTCTTTGCAAAGCTGCGGGATCTGGCAGCTGTACAGGGTTTGAAGCCTTATCTAAGTGCGAATATTCCGATACTGTGGAACGATAACTTGGTATTTTATCTGCTTGCTAGACTTCTTTCGGGATTTTTTGGCGCGTTAACCGTAATCCCGGTTTATTACACCGGTAAAGTTTTATTTGATAAGAAAACAGCTATAATCTCAGCTTTTATTTTCTCTGTTCTACCTTTTCACGTGTGGCATTCACACTATTCAATGGGAGATGTTCCAATGGTGTTTTTTATTGCTTTGAATATGTATTTTTCGGCTAAAATATTCAAAGAAAACGAGGCAAAAAATTATTTGCTGGCAGGGCTTTCCATTGGATTAGCGTCTTCTGTTAAATATAATGCTGTTTTATTGTGCTTAACTGTGCCGCTTGCGCATATTTTTAGGATTCTCAATGATCGAAAAGAAAAGTTTTTTAATTTTGATACACTTATGAATCTAGTATTTTCCGGATTATGTGCCATCGCAGGTTTTGTTGCTGGGACGCCTTACGCTGTGATGGATTACAAGACCTTTCTTATAAGTGATAGCCCAAAGGGTGCTCTTTGGCAGTTTGTGAATGTTGGTTCAGTGGATTCATCACAGCGTTTTACGAAATTTTTTACTGAAATGGTTCATAGGGTTTCAGATGATGTGGGTTATGTGGTTCTTGCCGCGTTTTTCATTGTTTTAGCAGTATTATTGTATAAATTGGCTGTGAGGAAGTTTTCGAAGAAAGATTATACTTTATGGTACTTAGTTATTCCCCCGTTTATTTCGCTTGTGTATGTTTCAGGATTCGACAGTACCAGATCGCACTACTATATGATAGCCTACCCGTTTCTGGCCGTTGTGTACGCTTATATTGTTTGTTATTTTTCTTCCTTAGTGAAGAAAAGTTATATGATTGAGTTTTTTTCGGTTGTTCTTTTGATTTTTCCGTTGTTTTATTTTTCCGTGATAAAAACGTATATATTTGCAAGGGAGGATACAAGAAATGTTTTATTTTCTTGGGCTAATCAACATGTGGATTTGAATACCCCGATAATTTCAGGAAATGATGAATATATTTATATGGTTTTGTCTTCGAAATATAAAAATATTTATAAAGGGTATTCTAGTTATAGTATTTCTCCCTTTGGATTGGGATATTTAGTTGTGGCTGTGAGTGATGAAAGCCCAAAACAGGCTTTTGAGAGGTTTACATATCTACCCAAGCTTAATCTTGTTTATTCTATAAATAATACGTATAGGCGGGGACCGTTTATTAATATTTATGAGTATAGAAAATGAAACTGATTTTACGCTATAAATATGAAATATGTGTGTTTCTGCTTTTTGTTATCAGTAGGCTGCCCTCTTTAGGAAATGACTGTTTTAATACGGATGTGTGGAAATGGAAAACGAGGAGTTATGATTTCGGTACAGGTGTATTTACACTAGATTTTGCAAAAACCAGTCAAAAGTATCATCCGGGAGTTACTTTAATGTGGCTGGGGACTTTTGGTGTCAAAGTATTTAACCTCTATTATGATCTAGTATATGGCTCTGAAACTATTTCATTGTCTCCTACGCAAGATTATTTAGTGAGGATTTTTGGTCTACACTTTGTTCAAAAATTATTTGTTGTCGTTGTGATAGGAGTTACACTGGTTTTTCTATTTAAAGCTTTGGAGAAAATTATTGATAGGAAATACGCTGCTATTACTATATTTTTAATTGCGTTTGAGCCTTTTTTCTTAGCTTTAAGCAGAGTATTTCATCTTGAAGGTCTTCTTTCTGTTTTTATGGTCACTTCTGTGGTGTGGTTCTATATTTACCTGACTGGAAAAAGCGAAAAGAAGGCATTGCTTATTTCAGGAGTATTTGGAGGTTTATCGTTTCTAACAAAGACTTCTGCGGTGTACCTTGTTCCTTACGTGTTTCTAGTGTCCTTTATTTGGCTTAGTAAAATCAAGGATAATAAAAATGGAAGATTTGTTCCTGAATATGTAAAAACGGTTTTCTCGTGGATATTGATATCCCTGTCTGTGGTTGTGATATTGTGGCCCGCGTTGTGGGTGGATTTTTCAAATGTTGTGTCTAATCTATACAGGGGAGTTTCTGAAATTGGTATTGAACAAGAACATTCACAGATATATTTTGGCAAGCGCGTAGAGAATCCGGGTTTAACCTACTATTTGGTGGTATTACTACTAAGATCTTCTCCTTATTTATTAGTTGGATGTTTCAGTATGTATTTTTTAATTAAAAATGGCCGATTTGAGGATAAGAAAGATTTCGTATTTTATCTTTTTATATTTTCACTTTTTTATTTGATGCAGCATACGATTCCATCAAAAAAATTGGATAGATATATACTACCGGCAATTGTGGGTATGGTTCCCATTGCGTCGTTCTTCTTTTATGATCTTGTACAAAATAAAAGCATATCTAAAAATATTAAAGTGGCTGTTTTGCTATTTCCTTTGATTACAGCGGTCTATATACATCCGGACTACTTTTCCTACTATAATCCGTTTTTCGGAGGTATAAGAACGGGGATTAAAGTAATTGAACCTAAATGGATGATCGGACAAAGTGAAATTACAAAGTATTTTGAAGAATTAATTAAAGAGCGAGGAATTACAGGAGATAATGAGTGCCCATCTTTCGAATGTGTTATTGACAGTAACAAAACCAAAGATGTTCTTTCAGTAGGATTTCCTGAGAAATATTACACACAGGTACATCCATTTATTAGGAAAATTGGCGGTTGGGCAGTTATAAAGGATTTGACGCCCTTTGCAAAGCATACCAATTTTTTCGTTTATCCCGTGTGGGAAGACGATTCTTCTTTGGAGGACAGATTTAAGCTAAACTATATTGGTACCATTAAGGTAAAAGGAGTGGATGTATACAATGTTTACGAAAGTAATTAAGAATCCCGAATTACAGGGAACAATAATCATTACAACCGGAAGTATAATTGGAAGCTTTTTTGCTTATCTTCTTCAATTTTTCTTGGGTCGAATGCTGTCTGTCGAAAATTATGGATCTTTTAGTGCTTTAATTTCTGTTTCTACAATAGTTGGCGTGTTTGCGGGTGTGTTTGTTATTGCATTAGTTAAAATAGTGTCTGAGCTGGTTGCGAAGGAAGATTTTGAGAGAGTGACAGCGTTATTTTGGAAGGTAACCCTCTGGGGACTTTTGTACGGGCTCGTGGCGTTTTTCTTGGTTTATATACTAAAGAATTATATCTCGAGTACACTAAAGATTTCTGATGTTACAGCTATAGTATTTTTCGGGTGGTTTCTGGGAATGAATTTATTTCCTCCTATATCGCGATCTTACCTTCAAGCCCTTTTAAGATATAAAGCATTGGCTTTCTTTCTAGTTTATAGCGGGTTTTTAAGGTTTGTTTTTCCGGTTGTTTTTGTTTATTTTGGCTATGCATTGTCCGGTGTTTTTTTTGGAATGGGGATAGGGTTGGCACTTTCGTTTGTTTTCTCGCTGCTTTTATTGCGTAAAAACTTTAGAAAACACGAGATAATTGATCTGTCCGAGCAGTATGAGAAATTTCTTATGCTGGGACTGCCTATTACGATTCTATTTCTTGGTTTGATGATTCTTAGCAATATGGATATGATTCTCGTGAAAAGATTTTTTGATCCAGACCTAGCGGGATATTATGCCGGAACAGTAACACTTGGAAAAATACTTCTCTTTGGGGCGGGTTCGGTCAACTTGATTATGTTTCCGCAAATTTCAGCGGTATATACAAAAGGAGAAAATTATATCGAAAAATTCAAAAAGTTGCTATTCATGCAAATAGGTGTGGTAATTGCCGGGGTTGTCCCCTATATAGCATTTCCGAAATTTCTCACGACGGCATTCTTCGGGAAGAGTTTTCTGGGTTCAGTCGAATATTTACCTCTGTTCTCTATTTTTGTTGGATTATATGTATTAGTAAATTTTATGGTGTTGTTTTTTCTCGCGATAGATAAAAAAAACGTTTTTTGGTTTCTTGTACCAGGTGTAACACTCCAAACTCTATTGATTTATTTTCTGCATGCGGATTTGTATCAGGTTATATATATAAACATAGGGGTTTCCTTAGCTACTTGTTTGGCACTATTTATTTACTATAGAAAAACTGTATCTCAAGCTCTATTTTAGTATAATACGGGGTATATATGTTAGTTTCAATAATTATTCCGGTATACAAAAAGGAAGAAACTGTAGTTAAAGATATTTTGAATATTTGGAAAACAGTTAAACAGACCAGATGGGATTGTGAGTTGATAGTTGTTATTGATGGTTTTGTAGATAAAAGTTTTGAGAGGGCGAAGACGATAAAAAAGAAGAATATTAAAGTTTTCGGATATCCGACAAATAAAGGAAAAGGATATGCTGTAAAGTATGGTATGGCGCGTGCTAGAGGGGATTTGGTTGCTTTTATAGATTCTGGTATGGAGATAAATCCAAATAGTATTTCAATGGTTCTTGAACATATGGAATGGTATGATGCCGATGTAATAGTTGGCAGTAAGAGGCACCCTGCCTCTAAGACCAATTTAACGGCATTGAGGAAATTATATAGCTGGGGTTATTATCAACTTGTTAAGTATTTGTTTGGTTTGAGAGTAAAAGATACACAGGCTGGTTTAAAAGTTTTTAGAAGAAAAGTGTTAGAAAAGGTTCTTCCTCGGCTTTTAGTGAAGGAGTACGCATTTGATGTGGAACTTCTTGCCGTGACAAATCATCTCGGCTTTACGAGAATTTATGAGGCTCCTATTGAGATAACATTGGATTTTGACAATTCTAGGTTTTCGAAAAATTGGTTTCCATTTATGGATAAACATATTCGGAAAATGATGGTGGATACACTTGCCGTCTTTTATAGGCTTTATCTTCTTCGATACTATGACGATACAAGCAAGAGAAAATGGACATATGATAATGAGCTAAAAATGAGGATTAATACTGGAGAAGTAACTTATGATTAAGTTTAGTATCATCATTCCTTGTAGATCAATTACGGATTTTTTGAAAGAGAGTATTCCTTACCTCAAAAAATTAAATTATAAACAGTACGAGATTCTCATTGTACTTGATAATGATGATGCATATGATTTCAGGGATAACAGGTTTAAGGTGCTGGTTTCGGGACCGGTTGGTCCCGCGGAGAAAAGAAATCTCGCGGTTTCTAAAGCTACAGGTGATATTTTAGCTTTTTTGGATGATGATGCGTTTCCGACTGAAAATTGGTTGGACAAAGCCGCAGAGTATTTTAATGACCCTTCTGTATACGCGTTAGGAGGTCCTGCGATGACTCCGGGTAACGCCGGTTTCCTTGAATTAGTTTCTGGTTTAATCTTGGAGTCATGTATATCCAGCGGCAATACTGTTTATAGGCATCTTCCAAAAAAAGCAAGAAAGATCTCGGATTATCCAACCGTGAATTTGTTTGTCAGAAGGAAGATATTTATCGATGTAAAAGGATTTAACACAGATTTTTGGCCCGGAGAGGACACAAAACTATGTTTGGATTTAGTTAAGAAAATGGGTGGGCCTTTTGTTTATGCACCGAATGTGTTGGTTTATCATCACAGGAGAGATGTGTTTATACCGCATTTGAAGCAGGTATCCCGTTACGGGAAACATCGCGGACAGTTTGCAAAAATATACCCCGAAACATCAAGGTTGCCATTTTATTTTGTACCTTCCATGTTTGTAGTGTTTTTAGTTTTGGGCGGGATATTGTCAGTGCTATTCAAACAGTATTTTTGGGGATACTTGGGGGTCATTTCACTGTATGTATGTATTACACTATTAGAAAGTATAAAAGCTTATACCAAGAGTAAGAAAATTTTAGTTGTGCCGTATTTCGTACTTGGAGTTTTTCTGACGCATCTTGTTTATGGTATAAACTTTATTATTGGTTATTTAGTAAGACCGGAATTAAAATTAAAGAGATATAATGAGAAAACCGGAAATTATATGGAAGGATGAATATGTCCGAGGAACAAAAAGTCTATAAAAATGCCTCTTCAAAAGTTGTGATTAAGGTTGTAAATGATGCATGTGTTAGCGCTGCTACATGTGTAGTTTTTGCGCCCAACACGTTTGACTTGGATGAAAACGGTATCGTATATGCCAAAGAAGGTACATGGGACGAAGCTGAGGAGATAATTAAAGCCGCCAAGTCGTGCCCTACCACTGCAATAATTGTGGAAGATTTGGATGGAAACAGATTGTATCCTTAAGCTATGTAATTCAAGTGCGATTATAGTATCATTAGTTTTATGTCCCAAAAGAAGTATAAAATCGTAATAGGATATCCACCGATTGCTCAAGAAAAAGGCACACCTCTTCTGTCTCAGAACAGACAGTTTCAGTATTTTAATGCTCCCTGTTATATATATCCCATGGTTCCCGCGTATGCCGCAAGTTTAGCGCAGGAGAGAGGTTATGATGTTGTTTGGATGGATGGGATTGCCGAGAAGATGTCTTATAGCGAATGGGCAAGCAAGTTTATAAACGAAAAGCCCGATATTCTAATGATAGAGACAAAGGCTCCTGTAGTAAGACAGCACTGGAAAATAGTTGATGAACTGAAAAATGAACTCCCTGAGTTGGTTATTGTTCTGGTTGGCGATCATGTAACATGTTTTCCTGAGGAGTCGCTTAATTCCTGTAGTGCCGACTTCATAATTCTGGGGGGAGACTACGATTTTGTACTGTCTGATTTGGCGGATTCTCTTTCAAGCGGTACAACCTTGCCAGGAGGCATATGGGGTAGAAGTAGTAATAAAAAATTAGAACTTCCGAAAGAAACAGAAAACAAGGGCAAATATTTCGTTACGGGGTCGTCTCAATTAAAACACAAGCTGGACGATCTTCCTTTTATAGATAGGGATCTTACCAAGTGGAAACTATATGCATATGAGAATGGAAACTACAAGTATAAACCGGCAACTTATATGTACTCCGGGAGAGACTGCTGGTGGAATAGGTGCACGTTTTGTATATGGGATCATTCCCTGTATCCACGAGGAAGTTACAGAAGATTTTCGCCTGAAAGACTGTTTGCAGAGGTAAAACATGTTGTTGATAATTATGGTGTAAGAGAAATTTTTGATGATGCGGGAACTCTATTCGTTGGCCCTCCCCTAAAGAAATTTTGCCAGTTATTAATAGACTCAGGTTATAACAAAAAGGTTGTTTATAGCTGTAATATGAGATTAAATGCGCTAAACCAGGAATACTACGATTTGATGGGTAAGGCCAACTTTAGATTTATTTTATATGGTATGGAGTCAGCAAATCAGGAAACACTTGATCGGATAGATAAGGGGATGAAAGTTGAAGATATCGAAAAGGGAGTGATAATGGCCAAGAAAGCTGGCCTAGAACCACATTTAACTGTCATGCTTGGGTATCCGTGGGAAACTGAGGAGATGGTAAAAAATACTATAAATTTGGCGAGAGATTTGTTTAAAAGAGGTTATGTCGATACGATGCAAGCCACTATAACAATTCCATATCCAGGGACGCCTCTATATAACGAGTGTGTAAAAAATGGCTGGTTGCGCGTGGACCCAAAAGATTATGAAGCATTTGATATGCGGGGGCCTGTGATGAAAACACCTTTTCCCGTAGAGAGAATTTATGACTTTACACAGGAATTGTATTCTAGTTTCTTTACTCCGCAGTATATTATCCGAAAAGTTTTAGCCGTGAGGTCGCCCGATGATGTTAAGTTTCTGTTTATGGCGGCAAGAAGATTGATAGGACATTTACTGGATTTTGATAAAGAGCAGGAGGGATCCAGCTGGTTAAATCCTAGTTTCTGGTTTCGGGCTGTAAAAAGCATGTTTAAGCATGTGTTTTCGAAAGAAAGCAAATAGCGGGTTAAAAAATGAAAATTCTTGATATTTTGCTAGACACATTTACTGCTCTAAAAGAAAAAGGATTAAAACATGTAGTTAAGGTTATTACTGACGTTGCTGGAGGAAATTTGCATAACTGTTTTTGGTATACGTATGGCAAAGTCTTTAATAAAACGGTTGTCCATGTCATAGGTGATAGTCACGTTAGAGTTTTTAAGGGCCAAAAACGCTTCATTATTCATCATTTGGGACCTGCTACAGCGTATAATCTTTCAAGTAAACATAGTACAACGGACTCAAATGAGAAGTTTTGGAATGTTGTTGATACACTTGTTGAAAAGAAAAAAGACAAAATACTCCTTGTTTTTGGCGAGATAGATAGCCGGATACATATTTATAAAGCCTATAAAAAGAAGGGAAGTTCGATTGACGACGTTATTTACGCTACTATATCCAGATATGACGAAGTTCTTAGTCAGCTAAACGAAAGAGGATATACTTTCTACGTTCATGGAATTCCACCTGGCTCAAAGCAAGAAAACATATATAACGTTTCCCACTATCCCACACCTGAGATGCGAGCGAAGATTAACAAAAGATTTCATGAGGTATTAGAAGAGCATTGTAAGAAGAGAGGATACAAGTATATCGATGTATATATGCCGTATGTTAACGAAGAAGGTTTTATTAAGAGAGAATATGAGTTAGATGAAGTTCATCTGAACAATAGAATAATTCCTGAGGTGAAGAGAGCCATAAATTTTTACTAGCACTAACTATGAAAGTAAACTGGCAAAAAATCTCAATAGTAATGCCGACACTAAATGCCGAGAAGGTATTAGGTAGCGCGCTAGAGTCCATAAAAGTGCAAGATTACCCCAAGGACAAAATAGAGATTATTGTTGCAGATGGAAGTTCCTCGGATGGAACTTTAGACTTGGCGAAAAAATATGGGGCGAGAGTAGTTGGGAACAAGTTAAGAACGGGGGAGGCCGGTAAGGCGGCTGCGTTAAGAGAAGTAAATGGAGAATTTGTTATATTTATAGATTCGGACAATATTCTGCCTACAAAGAATTGGATAAAGCAGATGATTAAACCGTTGATAGACAATCCAAATGCTGTTGGCAGTGAACCCTGGAAATATACGTGGAGGAAAGAAGATGGCTTTATTACGAGATATTGCGCGTTAATCGGCATGAACGATCCCCTGGTACATTTCCTTGGTAACTATGATCGAGTGAATCTCCTGACGGGGAAGTGGACGGAAGTGCCCCATGAAGAGGAAGATATGGGAGATTACCTTCTTGTTAAATTGGATGAAAGGGGAATTCCCACTATTGGTGCGAATGGAACTGTATTCAGGAAAGCATTTTTGGATAAAAATTGGTCTGGCGATTATTTTTTCGATATAGATATCATCCACAAAAAGATACGTTTGGACGGCAGCGTATTGTTTATTAAGGTAAAAAACGGAATTATCCACACTTTTTGCGAGAATAATGTGTCCAAGTTCATAAGGAAGCAAAAAAGGAGAATAAAAGATTATCTCTACCATCAGTATGTGGCTAAAGACAGAGAATATGATTGGAGCAGCATGGATATATCGGGCAAAAATAACAAAGGTATACTCCTTTTTATATTCTCGTGTTTGACAGTAATTCCATTGATAATACAGTCTTTAAAGGGATATTTTAGAAAACCGGATATGGCGTGGTTCTTTCATCCTATAGCTTGCGAAATTACTTTATGGGAATATGGTTGGGCTAAAATTACGGGTATATTTAAAAAAGCGGAAATTAGTAGAAGTAACTGGAGGCAGTGATTGTGAAAAGTAAGAAAGATAAAATAGATTTTATAGGTATAGGTTCAGCGAAATCCGGTTCATCGTGGTTGGCGACTTGTTTAATAGAACATCCCCAAGTTAACCTCCCAAAGGAGAAATCACTTTTCTTTTTTAACGCAGATTATGGAAATGAATATATCAAGGATAACTGGTCGTATTGGTCAAAAGGTATAGATTGGTACCTAAGTAAATTCCCCCCCGTGGAAAAAGGAAAAATAAGAGGTGAATTTGGGGTAAGTTATTTGCACGATCCTGAAGCGCCACAAAGGATTAAGGATAATTTCCCCGATACAAAAATCTTAGTCACTTTGAGGAACCCCTGTGACATGCTCTATTCACTATATTGGTATAACGTCAACACTGTTGAGGCGAAAGTTCCGGAGACGTTTGAAGAGGCAGTTAAGACCGGATGGTGTATCGACAGAGGGAATTATTATAAGTATTTAAGAAGGTTTTTTGATTTGTTTCCGCGGAAGAATATTCATGTTGTGATATTTGATGATATTAGAAATGAGCCTGAAAGAGTTGCGTTCGAGCTGTACAAATTTCTGGAAGTTGATACAAGTTTTAAACCATCTATATTAGATAAGAAAATTTATTCGGCCATAGGACATCGGTTTTGGATGTTTAAACAGCTCGGATATTATATGTTTGCTGTGTTAAGAATTCTAAAGCTTGAGAAAGTGAGAAGGTTTCTTATTGATAACCCAATATTTTACGCAGTCTATGCGAAGTTAAATGTTGTTCCTAAAAAGTATCCCCCAATGGAAGATGGCAGTAGAAATAAACTGAGGAAAGTATATAGGAAAGATATAAAAAAGCTAGAAAAGCTGGTAAAACATGATTTAAGTGCCTGGTTATAGATACAACTATTCAACCTATAAAAATTTGGTATTATATATTTCACATTAACTATGTACTATATTTTGTCTATAGGGGGTAGTTTATGAAATATCTTATTACCGGAGGTTGCGGGTTTATAGGTGTTAACTTCGCTGAGAAAATACTAAGGAGGGGAGACGAAGTGATATTACTGGATAATTTATCCAGGAGAGGGACATCCACAAATCTTGAATACCTTAAAAAGATATACAATAAAGTGAAATTTGTTCATGTGGATATAAGAATAGATAATGGTTCTTTGCAGAAAGCTGTTAATCAGGTTGATGTTGTGTACCATTTAGCTTCTCAGGTTGCAGTAACCACATCGGTGAAAGATCCATTTGAAGATTTTTACATTAATGCGTTGGGTACTTTTAATGTTTTGGAAGCGGTAAGAAAGTCGGCAAATAAGCCGATTCTAATTTACGCGTCAACAAACAAAGTGTACGGAGGGATGGAAGAAATATCAGTAATTGAAGGTGCAGATAGGTATACCTATAAAGATTTTCCTATTGGGATTCCAGAATCAATGTGTCTTGATTTTCATTCTCCTTATGGTTGTTCAAAAGGTTGTGGAGACCAGTACGTGAGAGATTACGCGAGAATCTACGATTTACGCACAGTGGTTATGAGACAATCATGTATATACGGTCCCCGTCAGTTTGGGATTGAGGATCAAGGATGGGTTGCCTGGTTTGTGATAGCAAAGCTTCTAGGTTCCCCAATAAGTATTTATGGCAACGGGAAACAGGTGCGTGATGTTCTTTACGTTGACGATTTGTTTAGCGCATGGGATTTTGCTACTAAAAATCCTAATATAACTAGGGGTAAAGTATATAATGTTGGAGGCGGTCCTCGAAATACGATTTCTTTGTTGGAATTTCTTAACTTACTAGGTGAGCTAACAGGATCTTTTGTGAGTTATACTTTTTCTGACTGGCGCCCCGGAGATCAACCCGTTTATATTTCGGATATAAGTAAGATACGAGAAGAGTTGGGATGGGAGCCATTAACTGATGTAAAGTCGGGTGTAAGAAAACTAATTGATTGGGTGAGAGAGAACGAAGATTTGGTTAGAGCACAATTAAGTTTATAATTGGTTAATGAAAATTGGAGTACTAATAGATAGACTGAACGTTGGTGGTGTGGAGAAGACTGCAATCCAGGAAGTGAAAGCCGCACAAAAGTTGGGTGTTAATACAGAGCTGTTAGTTCTGAGTAGAAAATCAGTTGTGGAAGGCGCGCATGAGGATTTGTTAGGGGATCTTCCAATTCAATTTCTGGATGATAGATTACCCGGTTTCCTGAAGTTTACATTCGGAATGCCTGGTTTTGCTTTTTTCTCTCTTTTCCACATTACGTATCCCATCATTTTGCCGTTTTTTATAAAGTCTAGGGAATGGGATCATATAATAAGCCATGGTTCTTATACAACATTATCTGCTCTTGGCATAAAATTTCTGAGAAAAATCCCATTTTCTATTTATTTTTGGGATCCAATAGATTATATAGTTAAGAGAGTTTATATTGGAAAGTTCCCAAAGCAGTTAATAAGTATATACACATTTTTTGGGAGATTCTTCGACAGATTATTTGTTAAAGAAGCGGAGTATGTGTTTGTCGCTGGGGATACACATAATTCTTATCTGAGTAAATATGTGGGTTTAGATAAAATTACGGTTGTAAATCCAGGTACGCCAGTTGGGAAACCTGAAAAAAAGGAAAAACATGTGCTTATGGTAACTACATGGAAAGAGGGAAAACACCCCGAATATGTATTTGAATTAGCAAGGAAGTTGCCGGGGGTAAAATTTAAACTGGTTGGCGGATGGGTAGATTCTGGAATGAGAAGATCTTTTGAGAAAAAAAGGGATAAGTTAGGTTTGGATGACTATATCGAGTTGTGCGGTGAGGCAAATGAGGGACAGCTAGCCTATTATTATCCGAGGGCGGCAGTTCATTTAACTACTAATTTAGAAAAAGGCTTCGGTATGCCTGTTTTAGAAGCTGCAGCATGCGGAACGGTATCAATTGTTCCAAAAGGCAGCGGGGTATGTTCAGTGTTTGAGCATGGCGTGGACGCTTTTTATTCTGAAGAGAGAAATACTGAAGAGATTGTATCTTATATTAAGTCTATGATTGATGATATGGATAAAGCAAAGGAGATGGGGCTTAAGGCTTATAATCGTGTTAAAGAAAGTTATACATGGGAAGCTCACACGAAAAAGATTTTAAAGAAAATTGGCGCTATGTAGAAAATCAATGTTTAAAGAACATGACAGACATAAATCCATTTTTAACATCACTCGCGCCTCATACATAAATGCAGGTTATACCTCGGATTATTTTAGAGAATGTTATGAGTACTACTGCGTGTTGTCTTTTAGTTCACACAATACGAATAAAGAGGATAAGACGAAATTTACGATCTATAAAAATGGGGAAGTTAAGGACGCTGTCGAATTAGTATCACTGCCGAAAAATCCGCCCGTACTTTTGGTGCCTTTTTATCAGTTGTTTTTCTGCTTGAGCATAGTTTGGTCTTTTTTTATATTGAAGTTTAAATATAAGATCAAACCTGAAATATGTGTTACATCTTTTTCTCTATGGTCCCTTACCTCTCACCTAATGAGAATATTGGGTTTTTGTAAACGGACAATTTTTTGGACCTGGGATTATTTTCCGAAAGTTAAAGAGGATCCATACTATATGCTTCTGCACATAATTGAGCCCTTCGATAAATTAGCATTAAATATTTGTGACTATGCTTGGTACGCGAGTCAGAGCAATTTTGATAAGCGGGTTGAAATTGGGCAGGTAAAAAATCCCGATGATCCGAAACACAAAGTTGTTCACTGGGGAACCGGCGGTAGTCTTATTGGACCTGTTTCGTCAAACTATTTAGACACAGGTATTCTAAGGCTGGTCTATTTTGGGTCTATAAATCCGGAGAAGGGTCTGGATATTTTGTTTGAATCTCTTCCGAGATTGATAAAGTTAGTTAATGGGAAATTGGAAATACTTATAATAGGTGGAGACACGGAATATAAAAAGGAGTTGCAGAAAGAGATTAAAAAACAGGGAAATGACAAGTATGTGAAATTTTACGGATTTATGTCAACTGATGAGTTTGATAAAATCGCGGAAACTTGTGACCTGGGATTGGCTTTATTTGTTCCGGAGATTGGGGGGCAACCCAACTTTTCATATTATGCTGACCCGTCAAAGCCAAGAGATTATTTGGCTAATGGTCTTCCCGTGCTGATTACCGCAGTGCCATTTATTCATAAGGATATACAAGAATATAACGCGGGTATTGTGCTAGATAAATATTCAGCCGAGAGTTTAGTTTTGGCGGTATCTGCATATGTTAAAAATCCGTCAATGTACAAAAAAGGGGCTTACAAACTTGCTCAAGTAGATAGATATGATGTTTATTACGGAAGTAAATTTGGATTGGTTTACAAAGACTTGCAAAATTAGGTTATTCTGTTGATGAGAAATCGTGCTTCCCAAGAAATTTCCTGCCTAGGTTTTTTGTTTTGATGGATACCAGAAAATGATGAGATGGCCATTTTAGAAAACCATATGGTATATTTTCGCTTATCCATCTTAGATCAATATAGTTCCACACACCTTCTATGATAATTCTTGCCCCATATTTTTCTAAGTAATTTTTCATGCTCTTAAGAGTTTGGGGATTTTCAATTGGCTGGTCTTTAAAGCCAAAAAGTTTCATTAGGGGTTTTCTTATTAATTCTAAGCCATAGGGTAGAGCAGCATGTACAATGATTATTTGGATTTCCGAAACTCTTACCATCTCGGATATAGCTTTTTCGATATCTTCTATGTGCTCGAGCACTCCATTACTGAGCGAGATTTCAAATTCATCATCTTTAAATGGAAGCTTCTGGATGTCTGCTTTAACCAAGTTTTTAATACCTCTTTTTCTGGCTCTTTCCAATGCTACTTCGGAAAAATCCACACCTACTGTATCAGGTGAAAAAGTTTCTATTGAGCCGTAACCGCATCCAAGATCCACACTTTTTTTGCCCTTAAGCAAGGATCCAATTACTTTGTAATATTCTATTTCTTCCATGAATACGTCTTTGTTTTCTTGATCAAACCAGTCCTTGTACTCTTTTTCGCTCTGTGAGGTTGATTTCATAATGGACAGTCTATCAGTACTTAGTTGTTTTTGGCAATTATGTATAATACTATAAGCGGATTTACTGATGAAATACTGCTCCCATGTAAACAGATTATGGTAGATAGGAAGATTAAAATCGGGTTGTTTATGGCTCCTCCCCTGACTAATGGTGCAGGGGCAGGGGAGTATTTTATGAATCTCGCCCGCGATTTTGCTGAGAAGGGGGCTGATGTAGAGGTTGTTACACTTGACAGAAGTTTCTTTAAACTGTTGGCGCGTTTGTTAAGGATATTTTACAGGCTAGATTTTTTGGGAAAGTCTATTAAAAATAGAAAGGATTTAGAGACAGAGAAGTCTGTTTTAATGGCATTAGGTGGGGCCAAGTGGAAAATGGTTTCGGTAGGGGAGTTAAAGAGCGCGCTGAGTAAGTACGATGTTATATACACAAAGAACGAAGTACTGGAACTTATTTTTGTTAAATTAATAGGTTACAGAAATCTTCCGCCTGTTATTGTAGGGGTTCATACGCCGTTGTGTTACCCCGTTGTAAAAACCGTACAAGAGAAACTTCACAACTTCATATACACAGGATTTATTTATAAATTTCTACTGTTTGGGTGCGCGTTTGTTCATCTTTCAAATGCTTTTACGAAACAACTGGTTGATAGAAAATTCGGAGTGCCCACGAAATTTATATATTACCCCTTTTCAGTAGAAGAGATTTCAGGTAAAGCGAAGGAAACTAAAAGCGGCTTCAGATTTTCCGAGGGCAAGGTTAAGATTATTTTTCTTGCACGTATGACTGAGCAGAAAGGGATCGATATTTTAGTAAATGTAATTGATCGTCTTAGCAAGGATAAAAATCTAACAGAAAAAATTGAGATTAACATTTTTGGAAAGGGAGCATTGGAGCATCTAGCTGCCGATTTAGATGCGCGATACAAATTTGTGAATTACTGTGGGTATGTAGAACATTCACAAATACCGAATATATTAAGTAAGCATGATCTATTCATAACAACCGCGCAGTGGGAGACTTTACCATTTAATGTGTTGGAAGCTCAGTCTATGGGCCTTCCCGCAGTTGCATTTGATATACCGGGGCCAAACGATATCATTATTCATGGTAAAACCGGGTACCTAGCACAATCAGAGGATGAGTTTTTGGATTACTTAAAAGTACTAGTCATGAATTTTACTAAGTTCGACAAAGAAGAAATTGTAAACGGCGTAGTTAAAAGATTTAGTTCGGATAAAATATATGCGGAATTATATGACATGTTCATAGGCTGCATAAATTTGAAAAGATCAGATAAATATTTCAAAAGATAGGTAAGTTATGCGGAAACTAATTAAAGACCATTGGATATTAATAGTAATCTTCCTACTGACATTATATGCACTCTGCCCCTATTTTGAGAGTGATCTGATTATAGGGATGGGCGAGTCGGCATTCTCTATAAATCCGGCTATTATGCAGTTGCAATATTCTTGGAATGATAGATATGGTTTTTCTAATACCTATCAGCCACACTTAATCCTATTCGGTTTTGTATGGGGTTTATTAAGCGTTTTTTCAGAGGTTATTCATCCGTCTGTCATATTAGTATTTTTGTCTTTTGTCATTTCAGGTGCATCGTTATATTTACTCCTAATTGATGTGTTTGGAAGTAAAAATAAAAGTATTTTTCTGCCAGCATGTCTTTTGTATACATTTAATATTTTTAGAATCTGTGTGGGTTACTCAAATCCTGTAGTAGCGAATGTTTTTATGAGTATGCCACTATTTTTATTGGTTTATAGAAGAATGTTGTTATATAAGAAGTGGATTTATGTTGTGATGTTGAGTTTGTTATCAGTTTTGTTTTCATCAATTAACGGGAATTTGGCTTTGGGGTTAGTTAACTATTTTTTACTGCTGCTCTATTTAATTTTTTACCTTCTGTATAGGAAAAACGTGGATGTTAAAAAGCTGGTGGTTCTCCATTTTGGATGTCTGTTACTAGGAGTAGCTTTAAATTTTTACTGGGTCGCTCCTGTGTATGAATTTTATACCCAAGTATACAGTGTCTCTGAGGGAAACTTTTGGAATGTAATAGGTGCGGGCAAAATATACGACAACTTTCGGTTTATGGGGTTTTGGGCTTTTCTTAGTGGATATGGCGGGAAGAAATATTTTCCCTTTTCACAAAATTACTATAAACTGCCACTTCTGTTGTCTTCCTACATCGTCGTTGTTGTGACCTTTTATCACTTTTTGGTTCGAAAGTTTTCTAAGAAGAATAGAAAGTACGTTAGAGCTTTTATTGTATTTTTTGCAGCGATAGCGTTTGTTATGGTTGTCGGTGCTAAGGGACCCTTAAGTTTTGTTTACACATTTTTGTACGAACATGTCCCGCTTGTAAAAGCATATAGAGAACCATACACAAAGTTTATGCCCATGTTTATTCTCGCCAGTTGCTTAAGTTTGGTGTTGTCCGTAGAGTATATTGTTAGTCTACTTGAGGGCAAGTTTCTGAAAAAAGTGTTTCCATCAATGATTAGTTTGTTGGTTTTGTTGAATGCGTACCCGGTTTTTACGCGACAAATAATCCATAAAAAAAGGTGGGTACAAGGCCCCGCAGGGCATGTTGTAGTTATTCCAGATTACTGGAAATCGGCCAAAAGATACATAGAAAAAATACCGTATGATGAAAAAATAACAATATCGCCGTATAATCCCTACGTTTTAAAGAGTAACTGGGAATATGGGGTTAACGCATCCGGAAGCGTAGCAGACTATATAGTGGATAGTTCTTTTATAAAAAGCTGGATTTCACCCAAGTCACCTGTTGCCTATTTAGTAGAGGATGTATATGAGGCATATATACCGCATGGATTTAGTTTGGGAAAATATTTGGGGTTACTTAATTCCAGGCAAGTATTTCAGCTGAATGATACAGAGTGGAGGTACAATTCCAAAATTGATTCTCCTTCTGAGAGTAAAAAATTGCTGAAAGATCATGGCTTTTCAGAGGAAAGGAGTTTTGGATATTATGATGAGGCTTATCTTGAGAAGTTGCAAAATGAAGAGGAGGAAGATATATCCCTAAAAAATGCATTGTATGTAGAGCTATACAAAGAGCCTGTTTTAATCCTGTTCAAATCCAAAGAAGATTCCTACATACCCCATTTTTATGTACCAAAGCGAACTGTATGTTCGGTTGATGGTGACAACACTCTTTTAAATTTAGTTGCACTGGAAAACGATCAGGAAATCAGGACGCAGTACATTATGAAGCCTTTTTTCGAGGGAATAGCGGTTCCCAGTGAAATTACCGATACATTATTGGCTGAATCGCAAGCGGAATATTACTTTGGGGAGAAGATTGATCATAATGAATTTGAGTTAGATACACTTAAGTGGCCGATAAACTGGGATTGGCCGGATCCAGAGAACAATCCGGAGCAAAAATTCATGTATGCTTTGGTAAAGCTAAAGGAGAGGCTGCTAATTCTTATCGAGACCGATCCCGTATTAAAAATTGATAAATCGTCCTGGTTAGCCGCGAAAAGGGTTTCGGAGATGAGCAAATATGAGATTTCAACGGAGACCAAGAGCAGGTTGTTCAAAGACTATAAAAAGTTGATTACTGATGCTATTAAATTAACTAAGGATATAGATAAGCAATTGGAGTCAGGACGAATTGGAGAGGAGGAATATTGGAAAATTCTCGAAAGAATGTATGTTTATCTTGCGCGGTCGGTTTTAGAACTGGATACAGCTGGGGTGAAGGAAGCGGATATGCAGGAGGTATATAGGATTGCTTCGGATTATGTTACATGGATAAAAAGCAAAATTGAAAACAACGCTAATCTTCTAGATTATGCTTTTAATGTGGATTCCGGCGGGAAATATGAACTCTTTGGAAATCTTGACGGTGACAGTTGGAAGTATATCGATTCTGTAGAATTGGCAAGGAATGAACCGATTGATATGTCTAAATATATTGCGGAGGGCTTTGGGCTCATTGAGAGCAAGGCTGATTTTGGTGAAGACACAATTGCGAGATTAGTGAAAGTGGATAACTGGGTGCCGGGGAGTAAATACAGACTGTCGTTTGATTATGTTGCAAAGAATAGCGCTGTTGAGGTGAAAGTATTGGAAGATCATTACGACTATAGTGGTTTATCCCTTGGTGAATCAGTCGACTGGAACAGTATTCTCATGAGCCGAGAGGAAAATGTTGAGAGAAAACTGGTATACAAGGAAGAAGTATTGGGTCTACAAATGTGTATAGAGAGGTCTAAAAGTTCGTATAAGTTATCTAATAAGTGTCGCTCTAGATATGATCTTACGGTTGAAGCAAATACAGGATCCATAAATGGCTATTTTGTTATAGAAATACCTATAGAAGCCTCCGTAAGGTCACATACTGAAGTAGAGAATATTCGTGTTTACAAGGAGAGCAAACCTCAGTTTGTGCTAAAGAAAGTAGGAAGCGAAGTCAAAGATGTGAATATTCCTCAAATATCATTCACCAAAATCAACCCCACTCAATATTTTTTGAGAGTAAAAGGAGCTTCAGAAAAATACAATTTGGTATTCTCTGAAAATTACGATCCAAAGTGGCAGGTGTTCCTATTAGACGATTTTATGAGTGAATCTAGCGGATCTATTTTGAGTAGATTTTTAAAGTTGTTGGTATCGAAAATTAAAAAGGAGGAATTATGTTTTGATGATTATTTTAAAAATGAGATCGCAAGTTATTTTGATGGAGATATAGTTGAATACGCCCGTAATAATGAGTTTCTGGGGTCTTATTCCTTTACAAATGTAGGAAGAAAAGCTATTTCCCTTGATAAGCATTATCTTGCTAATGGGTATGCGAATGCGTGGGAAATTAAGCCAGAGGATACAAATTTTTTGGAGGATTATAATCTGATAATTGAATACAAACCGCAGAGCAGATATGTGTTGGCGATATTTATTTCGGTTATATTAACATGTTCCAGTGTTGTATATTTAATTGGTTATATGATTTTTAAGGTGTATAAAAACCGTAGATGATTATGTTCAGGTTGTGTGGTTTTCTGTCTAAGTATAAAAAAATATTGAGCATTATGTTGCTCCTTGCTTTTTTAGTTGATCTCATATTTTTACCTAAAGTTGATGAAATAATGAGTCTGGTTCTCTTTATATTGTTTGTGTTTAATTTGCGATTTTATGATATTAAGAAATATATTCTTTCTAGATTATTTGTAGTTAGTATGATTATGATACCAGTATTTCGTGCAGTTAAACTCGAGGTAGTTACGGAGAAGTTGGCTGTGTGGTCCTTTATGTTTTTTATAATCTATAGCTGTATGTATTTAGTCGAGGCCAGACGTGTTTAATAAAGATGTATTAAAAAAGATTGATAAGGAAACCGTAGTATCAGTATTAATTATGATAGCTTTTTCCTTAGTGCCGCTTATCTGGTTTAGGGGAAACTATCTTATCGGGTTTGGGGATGTCCATAAAAGTATAGATTTTGTGACTTTTCTAAAAACCTTAAAAAATCCCTGGGATGGGTACAGGAATACTGGTTTCTACAATTTTAATATGGCGGTGCTTTTTCCATCTTCTATTATTATGTTTCCTTTGTATTGGCTGGGATTTAGCTCTCTTAATATCGAAAAAATCTGGATGGTTGTGTCAACATTCTTTCCTATGTTTTTTATGTTTTTGTTTTTATCAGAGTATTGGGAAAATAAAACGTCAAAATATGTAAGTGCTGCTGTTTCGATTTTTTATGTTTATAACCCATTGACGATGTTGTCCCCTATTAATTTGGCCACGTCTAAGTATCCTGTATTTTTAACTTTGCCATTAGCATGTTATTTGGTTTTCCGGATATTTAACTCCACACTGTGGGTGCGGAAGATAAGACTAGGTATTCTATTGGCTGTTTCATCTATATTAATATCCGGATCTATTTCGAATCCGGCTGAGCTGGCACCGTTTGTTGTAATAGTGACGACTTTTCTAGTCTACAATTTATTGGTTACGAAGGAAAAAATAAAGCACGCAGTTTTGATTTCAGGCGTTTTGGTCTTAACAACGGCTGTATGTATGTGGGTTTTGTCCAGCACATTTTATAACCAATTCATGAGGAGAGATGTATTTACGGGTCAGTTGGAAACATTTTCAGCCGGAGGGACATACATTTTTGATGCGCTAAGGTTGTTTGGGTTTTGGGCGCTAAACCACTCTTTTGGTCCTGTACCCTACTATTCGTATGCAGCACACTTTTATTCTCTTTCCGGTATTTTAAGTACGTATCTAATACCAGTTTTGGTTTTTATACCGTTGTTTCTGTTACACCACAAGAGAAAGGATAAGCTGAAACTACTTGTTTCGATGGGATTGGTATTTATCGGGTTGTTTTTAGTTAAAGGTTCAAACAGTCCTTTTGGTGCTTGGTATAAGATGATGTTTGACAGGTTTAGTGTTTTTAAAGTTTTCAGAGAACCATACGCTAAGTTTAGTTTGATAAGCTTGTTTTCTTACGCGGTCGCAATAACATATACTCTTTTTTTCCTAAATGAGAAACTCAAAGGGAAAATAAAACACTCAGTAGAAATTTTATCTATTGCTTTCCTTGTTTTAACGGTGTCAATAGCTTATCCATTGTTTAATGGTGACCTGCTCAGCGACTTTACATTTGGCAGGATAAAACAAAGCAGAGTAATTGTACCCGATTATTGGAAAGAATTGCGGAAGTATACAGAAGAAGTAGAAATTGAAGATAGAATATTAACCATGCCCCATACTTGGTACTACGCGAAGAGCTTTATCTGGCCGAGCGGCTATGTGGGAAGGCCTTATGAGATATTTGTGGATGGGAATACTATTTCTAGAAGAGAGACTAATCCTTTAACACACGGAGATGAGTTGATAAATACTATGTACAACGCAGTGAATCACTACAATGAATCTCATGAGGAAAAATATTTTAATATATTTGTTAACCTTGCCCAGATTCTAGATGTGTCTCATATTCTTCAGATGAATGATTTTGACAGGCTCAACTATGAGGACGAGACTTTTATGTTTCACCTTTGGGGCCGAGATGAAATGGACAGATTTTATTCGGAGCTCAGTTCCCATTACGAGAAAATAAAGTCTTTTGGGTTTCTCACACCAGAATATCTTATGAGTATACCTCACATTTTAGGCGGGCCTAATATTTATCGAGTGGAAGGGACTGCTACAACTGAAGATTATATGAGTGAGTATTCTAACCAGGAGACATTACAGTTATACAAAATCAAAGATGAAAAAAGTTTGGGTAAAATATACTCACCAAATTACATAGTAAAAACAGGAAATAGGGATAACCTAATCGCTTTGTTGGCATCGAAAGATTTTACAGGTTTAAAGCCGCTGTATTTAGAAGAAACAATTGAAGATGCTTTTGAAGATCAAAACATTGAGATCGATTACCAGAAAATTAGTGATAGCAGGTATAAGCTGGATATTAGGAACATGCCCAAAAATCCGTTTTTTGTTATATTTAATGAGAGCTTTGATGCGGGTTGGAAAATAGGTGAAAAATGCGGATTTTTTGGGTGCAGCAAAACTCACTCTTCCACTCATTTTATTTCAAACCACTATGGTAATGGCTGGGTTCTATATCCAAAGGAAACCCAAACTGAGTTGTATATTGTCCACGATTCTGAGTATAGATTTAAAATTGGTGTAATAATTTCATTCTTGGCGTTATTTAGTTGCTTATTGTTATATATAAAGGCGGATAAGGTTGCGCTCTCGCTGCCTAAAGGTGTAAAAAATAAAAAGAAATGATTAAAACTTTGAAAGTGTCATCAATAATTTTTGCGTGTTTAGGTTTTTTCTTTTTGCTCGTTAGTGTTTTGTCAGGCTTGAATTATCCGGACTATTGGCAGGCTATTCAAGATAGTACAGCGAGTATTGATAATATTTCGAAGAGTGTTTATGTATTCTTTTTGTTATCTTTCTCTTCTTATATTCTCGGTGACTATTTCGAGAATTTCTCGGAGTAAATTACAATAGTGTATATGAAAATTTTTGGCGGATTAGATGATCAGATTATTTTGCTCATATGGTCAAAATTGTCACATAAACCATTCGTTTTAAGTGAGAGTCATTTACTTAAGTGTCAGGGATATGGTGCGATTTTTCAGGGTCTCATGCATCCCTTTGACACAACACGGCCTCTCCACGAACTTATGGTTTCTTTTCTGTTGTCACTTGGGAATGTCCGCACCTTCAACGTTATACTCTTTGTGGTATTACTACTGAATTTTGTATTAAGTTTTAGTTACTTTAAAAAATATAAGTTTGGTCTCATTTATTCGCTGATTTTTTCCCTTTCCTCCTATATGTGGGTCCATCTGGTTCATTTATCTTTGTTGTCTATATGGTTAATACCTTTGTTTATGAGTTTATATGAACGGCTTTGGGGGAAGTTTGAAGTTAGAAAAATTTTGATAATGGGTCTTTATATATCTTTGGCAGTTCTATTTTCAAATTATTTAGGATTTTTTGTTCTTGTTTTGTTTGTTGTGCTTACATTATCTAGAATTTTGGCAGAGAGGATCTTCTTGAAAGAATTCAAGATATCCCACGTAGAAAATCTAGCTGGGACATTGCTTATATCTTTTGTCGCAGTAGTGTTGATTTTGTCACCGTATTTGCAGTCTACCTACCTGAGTTCCAAAGAGAGGAGTGTTCAGTTTGGGTTGGACCGGAAGATGACCCGTACATATGAGGACTTTTTCTACTTTAGTTCCAGACCGTGGTATTTCTTTCTTCCGTCGGTAAAAAATCCGGTATTTGGAATGTATTCCCAGCGCATTTATGATCGCATAGAAGAAACTAATTACTTTCTTGCGGATGATTACCAGTGGAGCGAGCATTCGGCTAATTACTTTGGTTTGGCGTTGTTAATTTTCTCAGTTTATGTTTTTATTCTCGTTTTTTTAAAAGGTAATAATAATGCCAAGACCGATTTGGCGTCACTTTTAATTACTTTAGCAGTCTTAGTATCTGTTATGATGCCCCCGTATTTTACAGTTTCTGGAGTAAAAATATTTACGCCGGGATTTTTAGTGTACAGGTTATTCCCAATGTTTCGGTCTACAGTGAGATTGAGTATTATTGTTCTTTTCTGTTTATTAGTGTCTTTGGCTAAAGGAGTAGAGTATATTTGTGCGAACGGTCTGTTAAATTTAAAATTGTTGCGTACCGTTTTGATTTTTGTAGCTGTATTTACCTTAGTTGAGACATATGTTCCGGTCGATGTATTGGAATTGAACGAACCGTCACAAGTATATAAATATATTAACGATAATACTGATTTGACCGCGGTTATTGCGGTGTATCCCTATCAAGAAACCCGGGAGGCGTTGTATTGGATTGATATACACAGACGGTGCTTAATAAATATAAGAGGACTTAGAACTTCCAGTTTTAATTCAGAAACCTTTACGCATAATATTTCTAGTGAAGAGGGACGTTTGGATTTAGTGGCAGCTGGTGTAGACTATTTAGTTGTGATGAAATATCCTGAGAGTCAGAAGTTGGCGGCCGATTTGGACGCTGACCCCAATTTTTCTCTTGTGATTGAACTGGAGGACTCGTATCTATACGAAATTAAATAAATATGGATCTTTTTTATGATGAAATAGGGCATTTACTAGTATATTTTATTGCGGTGCTGGTAATTTATGTATTAGGAAGGGACTACTTTTCCAGAAAAAATGTGTTTGTAGGTCTTGCTACGGCCTTTTTTATAGATGTCGACCATCTGTTTGATTATTTCCTATATTACGGATTAAGGTTTAATGTATTTGATTTTTTTAGCGGGAGTTATTTTCGCGCAGCAAATAGGGTAGTTGTTCCTTTCCATAGTTGGGAAATAGCAGGATTAATAGGGTTTATTTGGATGCTGGCAAAAGATAAGAAGAAATATAGCTGGGTGCTATTTTTGGCTGTTGGTTATTTGGTGCATCTTAGCTTTGATGTCTTTTCTAACGGTTTCCACTGGTATACATATTTCTTATTTCTTAGGATAAGTGAGGGATTTCCGCTAGACTTGTTTTAATATCCAATTTCAGACGAATACTCAGGTATAATTGCACTATCTTATGAAAATGTTTTGGAAAATTACGTTGTTTTCTTTTCTTGTATATTTGCTTTCGTGGATATTTGTTTATTTAACAGGAATAAATACTCACGCTCTTCAGTCTGAAGATACGATCCCTGCGGCTTTTCTCCCTATCTCAATAATTAAAAGAGGCACGGTATATCTCGATGAGTTTTATCCGATGTTAATAAATAAATATCCGCATCCAGATGATAGGAGTTATGATAAGGGGCTTGTCCCGTTTTATCTTAGAAAAGTGGAAGACCCCGGGGAGTGCATATCGCAGGTATCTGCCGAAAGGGTTTGTACTAGCGAAATTCACTATGTCTCGGCCTTTCCTTTAATTACGCCCATATTAGCTATTCCCATATATTTATTTCCAGTTCTGTTTAAAATGTCAGTAACTTGGGAATTAGTGTATTTCTTAAGTCACATATCCGCTGCGTGGATAATGGCTTTCGCAGGTGGTCTTTTGTATGTATTACTCGTAAATGAGTTTTCTCTTGGCGGGAAAAAATCTTTGCTTTTAACAGGTGTTTATCTTTTTGCCACTATAAACTATCCAATGATGTCTCAGAGTTTGTGGCAGCATGGTACCGTTCAACTGTTTTTTATACTCACGCTAATATCTCTATATAGAAAAAATTATTTTTGGGCTTCATTTTCTTTTTGTATGGCTATCCTCGCTAGACCTACAGCAATATTTATTAGTCCAATTATTGGGTGTATGTTTTTGTATCAGATTTTGAGTGAAAGTAAGTCTGCGAGATGCAGGTCTATTGTATCAGTATTCCTAGGGGCAGTAATTCCCGCTGTGTTTTTCTTGTTTTATAACCAACTCTTCTATAGAGGTATATCAAATCAAGGTTATTATGACCACTTCATGAAAAGCTGGTTGTCTAAATTTCCTGAGGGTTTTATAGGAACTTGGATTTCTCCAAGTAAAGGTATACTTGTGTATTCTCCTGTGTTTATATTCTCTTTTGTCTCAATGTACTTTTATTTTAAGAATTTGGAATTTAGGACAGACAATAGGTATGGATTTTACTCAGCAATTGTACTGCTGCATACACTTGTGCTCAGTAAATGGAAACATTGGTATGGGGGATATTCCTACGGTTATAGGATGTCCTCGGATGTACTTCCGTTTCTAGTTTTGTTATTAGTTCCATATGTCAGATCTGAGTACTTCGTTAAGCACAAAAGAGTATTTATGAGTTTAGTTATATTATCAGTATTCATCCAACTTGGGGGGATAGTGTTCTTTGATAGTATTTGGCATTCTGCCTATGATAAGGGATTTGAGGATACCTCATGGCTCTGGTCAATTAAGGATTCGGAATTTATGTTCAATATTAGGCGTATATTGGTAAAAATTGGTATTATGCATAAAGCCTGTCCTAAATGTCTGCCTAGTTAAAAAGTTATCATATACTCTATAATTAGATAGGGAGTATATCCTTGGTTATTAGTTATGGAAAAGAAAAAGAAGAAGTCAAAAAGTTCCGAGAAGTTATTAAATATTATATGCTTATCAAATCAGCTTTGGGATTTCGAGAACTGGACAAATAAAAAACATGTTATGTATAGATTGGCACAAAGCGGACATACTGTACTATTTTGTGATCCTCCTATAAACACCGGATTCGTTTTTTTCAAGTACGCCAAAAAAGGGTATTGGGGTGTATTAAGACTGCTAATAAGGTTAAAACGGGATACCTCATCAGCTTATATATACACTCCTCTTAATATAATTCCATTTGAAAGAATTACGTCTTTTTTCCATGCTTTTTATATCCAGTTTCTAAGTAAATTTTTGTTCAGGAAAGAACGGAACACAGTCTTATGGATATACGACGTCGAAATTCCCTATCTAGATACTTATCTTAATGTTATAAAGAGAGATTATGTAGTATACGATTGCGTCGATAATTACGAGGCTTTTCCAAGGTACAATACGAAGGAAAAGAAGGAGAAGATTCGCGATGTTGAAAGAAAGCTGGCGGAGCGGGCGGATGTGGTATTTGCGACAGCGCCCGGGCTTGTGGATAAAATAAAGAGGTATAGCAAGAGTGTTCACTATACACCTAATGTCGGTGATTATGAGAGGTTTAAAGATTCGAGAAAGAATAAATATACGTTACCTGCTGATATAGCATCTATACCGAGTCCGCGAGTTGGTTTTGTGGGGGCGCTTGATAAATATAAGTTCGATTTTGATCTGATGGCCAAAGCCGCGCGCGACTATCCTGATTATTCATTCGTGTTAATAGGGCAAGTAGCGTTGAAGGACAAATCATTGAGTCTGAGCGAGCTCGGTCTAGATCTTCCTAACGTGTATTTCTTGGGCTCTAAACCTTATGAAGAAGTTTCTTCATATTATGCGGGATTCGATGCCTATATTATTCCTTACGTATTAAATGATTATACTGTAAGCGGTTGTTTCCCCGTGAAATTTCACGACGCCCTTGCTGCGGGATTACCCACGGTGGTGACAAATTTGCCCGCTTACGCGCCCTTTAGAGATGTTTGTTATATCGCAAGGAATTACTCCGAATTTTCGGCAATGGTTAAGACCGCTTTGGATGATGATACTATAAGTAAAGTAAAAGAGAGACAAAAAATAGCAAGTGAAAATAGTTGGGATCGAAAAGTAGCTAATATGTTGGACATTATTCTTAAGTTGGGCAACTAACATGAAAATTGTTTATGTATTAAACTCAGGCAAACCCGGGGGAATGGAAAAACATGTCTTTGATTTGGCTGTGGGTATGAAATCAAGGGGGCACAATGTGTTTGTATGGTGTCCCTTTGGTCCTATTGTGGATTGGTTTACCAGGGAGGAGATACCTGTAATTCCCAGGGAAATTAAGTCGGATTTGGACGTTTTTTATATTAAGGACTTAGTTACTTTTCTAAATATTGAAAAGTGCGATGTTATTCATGCCCATGAACTTAAAGCGGTAGTGAATTCATTAATTGCTGCATCTATAGTTGGAACTGAGGTGCGTGTATCACACACGCATACACCCATAACTGAATGGCGAGTAGGCTTTTTTAATAAGGTTGCCAACATCGCTGTGGACACATTTATGATAAATGTCTTTGGAACGACGGAGATAGCATTGACTGATTCCAGGAAGAGACTAAAAAGAGCGGAGGGGATTAGAGAGTATAAATTACAGGTTATACCAAATGGCCTTGATACCACCGAATTTAAAGTAAGTTCTAAAGATAAGAAAACTTTTCGCAAAGATATACTTTCGAGATTTGGAATTGATAATAAATCCCATGTGTTTGGAAATATTAGTAGAATGAGCAAGGAGAAAGGGCACACTATTTTATTAAGAGCTTTTGTAAATCTAGTCAAGAACCATCCAAAGAAGTGCGGTAATTGTTACTTACTTTTGGTTGGCGGAGGTGAACTTGAGGAGGAATTAAGAAGTGAAGTTGAACTCTCAGGTTGCTCGGACAGAATAGTGATTACAGGCGTGGTTCCCCGGGAGGATCTGGTTAAGTATTATTCCGCTTTTGATACATTTGTTTTCCCAACTTTGGCAGAAGGGTTTGGGTATGTTCTAACTGAGGCTATGTACATGGAGCTGCCGGTTATTTGCTCAGATCTGGAAGTGTTGCATGAAGTTGGAGGAGATTGTGTAATTTATTTCCCGGTTAAAAATGTGGAAGAATTGGAGAAATGCATGTACAAGCTATTTGCAGAGGACGATGTCGGAAGAAATATTGGTGAAAAAGCTAAAAAACGAGTAGAGTCCAGATTTTCACTGGAAAAGTTTTTGGATGAATATGAAAATTTGTATAAAAAGCTTCTTAGTGGATATAAAGAGAATAGAATGAGAAATAAAAAATGAGAGTATTAATGCTGGGGAGATTAAAATTATTAGAAGGAAGCGGTGGAGATAGAATTCAGATACTAAATACCGCCAAAGAACTTAGAAATTTAGGTATCGAAGTTGATGTAAAAGATTCGTTCAAGTTTGATCCTACTGATTATGATCTGGTTCATATATTTCAATTGGATTGGACACCCGAATGTAACATTTATTCAAGAACTGTAAAAAAAGCTGGGAAACCAATTGTTTTTTCACCCATTCACCATAATATTTCTGAACTTAAGCGATTTGATGATGAGTATGCTTTTGATTTTAGGAGAATATCAAAAATATTATTTAGAAACCAATATCATAGGGACACATTTAAAGATTTTTACAGGATGCTGTTTGATTGGTCTAGAGTCCGTCCCGTTATGAGAAGTATACTTAATGGTTTAAAATCGATGCATATCGAGACTCTTCGTAATGCAGATATAATTCTTGTGCAAACTGCCCTGGAGGCCGCGGATCTCAAAGATAACTTTGGAGTTGATATTAAGTGGGAAATTGTGCCCAATGGTGTGGGTGAAAACTTTTTAAAGAATAATGGTTACAACAACCCCTTTGATTTTTCAGATTATCTTATATGCGTTGGGCGGATTGAACCCAGGAAGAACCAGCTCAAGATAATAAAAGCTGTTAAGAGGTTGAGGAATGAGGGGGGCGTCTCGCCAGACCTTGTTTTAATTGGGAAAAAGAACTGGTTGAAGCATCTGGAATATACTTCCTATTTTGATGTTGAGTTGAAGAGAAATAAATGGATCAAACATATAGAAAGTGTGCCCTATGAGAAAATACCATCATATTACCACTATTCTAAAGTTGGTGTATCTGCGAGCTGGTTTGAAACAACCGGGTTAACTAGCTTAGAAGCATTATATTGTGGCGCGAATGCTGTGGCGTCTGGCAAGAGGGCTATGGAGTATTTAGGAAAGCTCGCATCATATTGTGACCCGGGAGATGATGAGTCGATTTACCAGGCTATTAAAAATGAATACCACTCTCCCCGTCCAGCTGTGGGTAATGAGATGAAAAATCTTTATACTTGGAAAAACGCAGCGGAAAAGACATTGAATGTTTATAGAAGGTTACTAAATCATGATTGAACTCGGAATTATATTATTAATATTTGTTCTTTCGTACGTTATTATACTAAAGGATTTCAGATTTTCCCTATATATTTTGTTAGTACTGTCTGCTTTGCTGCATAAAGAACTGTTTAGCTTTTACCGCTGGGATCTCATGCCTGTTAGAGCCTTTATGCTAGCTGTGTTTTGCGCGGGAATTACAAAATGGTATTTCTGGTTAATGCAGGGTAGAGATCAAAGAAAGCTTAAAGACCTTTTTAGTAATCCCTTCCTTATATTGATGAGTTTATTATGGTTTTTTAGAGGACTCTCGATTCTCTTTACGAAAAATGTGCAGGCCAGCCTTTTACTTTTTGGTTTTTTCACAACAGTGTTATTTCTAATGTTTTTTATATACCACGCCTTTAAAAAGGATAGAAAAGGGGTACTTAAGTATGTAGATTTCTATATACTAATACTGTTCGTTCTAAGCCTATTTGGGTATTTTCAGTATTTATTGTATTCAAAAACAGGAGTCATAATAGGAGCGTTGTGGAATATTCCCGGAAATATACCTAGAGTAGGGGCTACCTTTTGGGACGTCAATCACTATGGTTCATTAATCGCGGGTATTTTACCCGTTTTGGGGGTTTTGGCATTAGGGAAAATTCCCATAAAGAAAAGAATTTATTATGCTATTGCGTTTGTTTCACTGTTAATAACTTTAGTTCTAACGAATTCCCGAACATCCTGGATGATAGCTTTCTTTTCATTCTTGTTTTTTATAACTTTGATTTTAGTGAGAAAATACGGCGCTAAAGGTATTTTATATATGGCCGCGGTATTTTTGTTTTTGTTAGCACCAGTTTTGAGAGAGTATTCGGATAAATCCAGCCCCTTTAGGGCTAGAATAAAGCAGTTTTTTCACTACAGAATTGACTCATTTGATTCTCACTTAATGCTTCTCACGGGAGCTTATCAAATTTTCGAGAAGTATCCGCTACTGGGAGGTGGTTATGGAGGCTTCTTTGAACACTTTAGTAAAACCGGTATTGCGCCTATATATTTTGGAAGGGATCCCGCTGCGCTAAACACGAGAGTTCCTGCGCACACAATTTGGGGTGAGTTAATTGCTGAAACAGGTATTATAGGTTTGAGCATATTTCTGTTACTGATTTTGTTTATAGTTGGCACACTGTATTTTTCCTTTATGAAGCTGAATGAGTGGCGGGACTACGTTGTACCGGCTGCGATGCTGTCAGTAATTTTGGGGTGGCTTATCGCGGGGGTGTTTTATTCTTACAACACCGAATTCTTCTGGATTATATTCTGCCTATACTTTTGCTACGGGGTATCGATACTGGGAGAAAAATACCAGCTAAAAAACATTTTGAGCAGGGTTTTCCGTTCCAGAACCTTTTATAGGGCTACGTTAGTTGTTGTTGGCGCGGTAGTAATTTTTGTCGGATTAGGGAGAAATCATTTAGTACCTTGGGACGAAGCCATTTACGCGAAAGTCGCGAAAAATATGGTAGTAAAAAACGAGTATTTAACTCAGTATTGGTGGTCAAATAGAGTATGGTATGAGAAACCGCCATTATACATGTGGATAGTTTCCCTAATCATGCGGGTAATAGGAGTTAATAGTCTATCTGTAAGGCTGCCTAGTGCGATATTTGGGTTATTGACCGTATTTTTGGTTTATCAGTTTGGTAAGAAGCTGTTTAACAAAACGGTGGGTTATATTGCTGGGTTGGTGTTACTTACAACAATACATTTCGTTTACTATTCAAGAACGTCCATGTTGGATATTACAGCGACGTATTTTATTACACTGAGCGTGTATCTTTACTATTGTGCAAAGCAAGAAGAAAATCGGGCAAAGCTGTACTGGATTTTATCCGGGCTGTCCCTTGGCTTGGGTGTTATGACTAAGGGAGTAGTAGGATTAATTCCGATTGGTATAATTTCCCTTTACGAGATTTATTTGTTTGTTGTACATAAGCAAAAAGTAACCAAGAAGTTACTACGTTACTATCTTTCTTTTTTGGGCAGTTCTATTGCTATTGCACTTCCCTGGCACTTATATATGTATCATAAATTCGGATCAAGCTTCTTGAATAATTACATTGGGTATCATGTGATTCAAAGGGTAGTCTCGGATATAGAAAATAAAGGAAAGCCGTTTTACTGGTATTTCGTTGTGCTAAAAGTAAGTATGAGATTATGGTTTCTTGCGTTTCTTGGTGCAATTCCGTACTCAATATATTGGACATACAAAAAAAACAAACAGCATGCATTACTTATTATATGGAGTGTATTTATAATGGCGTTCTTTTCTATATCTAGATCTAAGCTTGTATGGTATATAATTCCGATTTATCCTGTTGTTGCTATACTAGTGGGAATATTTATTGAGAGAGTGCTTAACTTTGTAATGAGAAAATATAAGCCGTTGGATAATATTACGTTTAAATTGCTATTTTTATACTTTTTTACTGTGTTTATGCTTATGTATTTTTTCTATAACAGGCATTTGGTTTATACATCAGATTTAACAGGTTCACAAGCCAAACTTTTAATGTTTAAAGATGAGAAATTTGGTGTCGATCAAAAATTATATGTTGATAGGATAGAACTTCCTCTAGTTCTTTTTTATACTGACGGGCCTTTTAGTATTATTGATTTTAATCCCTTCGCGGGAAGATATCCAGTTGTGCCCTATGATGAGCAATTAGTGATTCTTGGTAAACGGGGTAGATTTTCGGAAAATTACCCGGTGATTAAAAAAACTCCTGATATAGCCGCGGAAGATGGAGACTGGATTCTTTGGTCATATGAGTCTGATTATGAACTGGACCAAGAGAGGTTGGAATTTCTGGAGAATGAGATTAATAAGGGTATGGAAAGACCGCAAACATACGCGGAAATCCAGAGTATAAATAAACTCCAACAGAAAAAGCGGGACTTAGAGAAAGAAATAGACAGAAAATTAAGTTTAATTTCGCCATGAAGCCAAAAAGAAGTGTTATAGGAGTTGATGCTCGTTTTTATGGAGAAGCTGGTCCGGGCCGTTATGCAAAAGCAATTGTCGAACATCTTGAGAGAGTAGATAAAAATAACATATACAGGGTTTTTTTAAGAGATAAGGGATTTTCGGAATATAGGCCAAATAATCAAAATTTCCAAAAGATCCGAGCAAACTATAAATGGTATTCCTGGGAGGAACAGACGCTGTTTCTAGCCCTCTTATTAAAGGAGAAACTAGATCTGTTATATGTGCCCCATTTTAACATTCCTGTTTTATATCCCGGAAAAATTGTTACAGCGATTCCGGATATCATAATGCATACATACAGTACGGAAAAGGGCACAACCCTTCCAAAAGCATATTTTAGATTTAAGAAAGTGATATATAGGTTAGTTGTTCACTGGGCTGTGTTGCGATCAAAGAAAGTAATTGTTCCTTCAAAGGCAGTAGTAAGTGATTTTATGAAAGTTTTTAGAAATATAACTGAGGATAAATACGTTCTAGCCTATGAAGGTGTAGATCCAGTGCTATTAGAGTCTAATCTGAAAGCTGATGCTGTATTAAGAAAATATAATATAGGGAAACCTTATCTTATATATATAAGTAGTATGTATGAACATAAGAATGTTCCCAGGCTGATTGAAGCGTATGAAATGCTTATGGAGGATAAATCATTTGAGGGACAGTTGGTGTTAGTTGGGAAAAAAGATAAGTTTTCGGAAGAAATTCAGAGAATAGTAACAAACAAAAAGCTAGATGGAAAAATAATTATGCCAGGTATGCAGAATTACGTTAGTGACGAGGAATTAGTCCTATTGAGAAAAGAAGCCTTAGGATATGTGTTTCCTTCTCTGAAGGAAGGATTTAGTCTAACTCCTCTGGAGGCTCAGGCAGTGGGTTTACCGTGTTTAATTTCCGATATTGATGTCCATAGAGAAATATATGCGGATAGTGTCCAGTATTTTGACCCTGGAGATGTTCCGGATATTAGAGATAAAATGAGGGAATTTGTTAATAATAAATCCCTGCGTGAAGAATTGGTTATAAAGGGTAGAAAAACCGTAGAGAAGTATGATTGGGAAAATACTGCTTGGATTACATACAGTACTTTTCAAAAATATTTATCTACCGAATAACTAGATTTTTCATTATTTCCAATATTTTCTCCGCACTATTTTCCCATGTGAAGGATCGGGCGTACTGTTTTGCTTTATTCATAATATTTTTGTTTGGTTTATTTATAAATAAGTCAGTTAGACTTTTTTTGATACTTTCGGGCTCTTTTGGATTAATAAAGATAGGATAGTATGATCCAACTTCTCTATAAGCAGGTATATCAGAAACAATTGCTGGTATTTCGCATGCTAGTGCCTCAAGCAGAGGCAACCCGAATCCTTCTTCCAGAGAGGTGCTAATATAAGCTTCCGCCCCAGAGTATAGAATTGGCAGATCTTTATCTGGTACTCTGCCAAGGAATTGCACACTGTCCTCAATACCGAATCTTTTGGGGGCTTCCAGTACTTCTTTGTAGTTCCAGCCATTTTTTCCTGCAATGAGTAGTTTTAAATCAGGAAATGCCGAATTTTCCTTAATAAACATGCTAAATCCCTCAATCATGGCTATGTAGTTCTTTCTAGGTTGAATAGTAGAAACAGCGATAATGTAGGGGTCATTCCGGATTTTATACTTTCCGCGTATTTTGCCCACTTCGTTTGACCGGCGTTTATAAAATTCTTCTCCGACACCTTCGTATACAATAGTTATCTTGTTTTTATCTATGCCCCTCCAATTTTCTTTTAATATGGCCTCTTTAGTTGCGTTGGAGGGAACAATAACAGAATCGGCTTTTTGGCATACATATCTTTGAGGCCAGTAAATAAACTTCTTTTTAATTGGGTTTTCGTATTCTTTTGAATACTTATATTCAAGCCCATGTATCATACCGATGGTTTTCAATGAACTCTTTCTAAAAATCGGCAGCGTGTGTACTGATGAGAAAAATACATCTATTGGATATTTCACCAGTTCGAGTGCCAACCCGACCTGTGTCCAAGAAATATCACTTGAAACGATCTTGTAAGAAAAATGCGGATTATCTCCCTTTATACTATTAAATAAATCCTTATCAGGTTTCTGGTTTACATAAACAACATACTCGTTATCATGGTCAATTTTAGCTAGAGCTGTAAATATATTTATAGTGTATTTTTCCGGTCCTGCAGGATTGTTTATAGAAATCCTTTGTCCATTTAGTCCTATTTTCATTAATCTAATTATATAATGTGAATATGAAACTGGCTTTAGTTTGTGATGACTTAATACAGTTTGGCGGACAAGAGCGTTTAGTTGAGGCATTGATTGATATGTTTCCGCAGGCGCCGTTATATACGACACTAGTTTCGAAAGAATGGGAAAAAAGACTAAAAGCCGAAAACACTGATTTCCGAACTTCCTTCATACAGCGTTTCCCGCTCAAGGAGAAGCTGAATCGCCTCTATGCATCTTTGCTGCTGCATATATTTTCGTTTGAGAGTTTTGATTTATCCGATTATGACGTTGTTCTTTCTGTTTCTTCCAGGTTTGCGCATAATGTTATTACTCAACCAGGTACACGCCATATTTGTTATATGAACTCACCTGGGAGGATGTTTTGGGAGCCGGACTCGTACTTTGAAAATGAGTTTTCGCAATCAGAGTTCATGAACAAACTTGTGCAAATTATATTAACCCCTGTTCTTGCCCATATAAGAGTGAGTGATTTTGCCGCCGCACAAAGAGTTGATAAGTTTGTCGCAAACTCAAAGACATCGCAGGGCAGAATCAAGAAGTACTATTCTCGGGATTCGGAGGTGATATATCCGTTTATAGATGTGAATAAGTACCATGTACTTAAAGCAGAGAAGGGAAATTACTTTGTTGTCTTAGCGAGGTTGGTGCCGTGGAAACAGATTGATGTAGCTATAAAAGCTTGTAACCGGCTTAAGTATTACCTAAAGATTATCGGTGATGGACCGGATAAAAAGAGATTGATGCGTATGGCCGGTGAAACGGTTGAATTTACAGGGTATGTTTCAGAAAAAGAAAAAATAGAGCTGTTGTCTGGGTGCAAAGCCTTAATAAATACTCAGTACGAAGACTTTGGTATAGTGCCGCTTGAAGCAATGGCCTGTGGAAAGCCGGTGATTGCATATGGCAAAGGCGGTGTGTTAGAAACTGTGGTTGATGGGGAAACCGGCGCGTTTTTTCGCCAGCAGACTTCAAATAGTTTGATAGAAGTGTTAAAGGATTTTAATGCGGATTCCTATTCTTCCGAAGAGTGTGTTAAACAAGCATCCAAATTTGACATTAAGTTTTTTCAAGATAAAATCAGGAAGCTCATAAATACTATAGATTAAAAAATGTAGTGTATACTTATAGGCACAAATTTATGGATACATATGATATCTTTAAGAGAATCATTGATATTGCAGGTTCCATTGTTGGTATTATTATTTTCAGCCCCATTATGCTAGTGGCTGCAATATGGATAAAGCTTGTTTCTTCGGACGGTCCAATACTTGCGGATATACCACATCGTGTGGGGAAAAATCAGAGGCCCTTTAGGTTTTATAAATTCCGTTCAATGATCCCGAATGCGCATGAGTATCTAGTTAACAATAAGGAACTATATAAGAAGTACGTTGATAACAATTATAAGCTCCGAGAAGAAGACGATCCCAGGATAATAAAAGGGGGGGCTTTTATGCGTAAGTACAGTATCGATGAACTCCCCCAGTTTTTTAATGTTTTTAAAGGCGATATGAGTATGGTTGGGCCAAGAGCGTATTACTTCTACGAGATTGAGGAACAGTCTAAAAGATATAAGCAAGCTCCCGGGTATATTAGAGAAGTGCTAACTGCGAAGCCGGGAATAACCGGTACTTGGCAAGTGAGCGGGAGGTCCGAGGTTGCATTTCTTGAAAGAATAAAGATGGATGCCAAATATGCAAAAAAGCGTTCAATATTGTATGATTTGTTAGTAATTTTAAAAACACCCTATGTGGTGTTGACTGGAAAAGGAGCTTATTAAACATGGACCATGCCCAGTTCTGGACGGTAAAGGATAAAAGGGAATCTATACTAGACAAAATCAATAAGTCTTCTGACCCATTAGGGGAAAATATTATGAACAATAACGATAAAAATAAAAAAATCATTAAAGGATTAGGCATTACGGGGATTGTGTTGGTTGTAATCGCACTTATAGTTGCCGGTTTATCATATAAATTTGTAATAAAACCTGCCTATGCGTTAATGGCGTCCGCGAACGTTTTGAAAAAGGATACAGCTGATATAGCCGACTCTCTCAAAAACAGAGATTTGGTTACGTTAGAAGAAACTCTGCAGAGAACTGAAAAAGACTTAACTGATATCAAAAATGAAAGGGAAGATAGTTTCGGCTGGGTGAAAGATATGAACATGTTTAGAGTGAATGAATTTTATGCTGACAGTGAAAGGTTTATCAACGCAGGATTCTACGCAGTAGATGCTATACGAGAAGTTTCGAATGTAGTAACTCCATTTGCCGATGCGGCAGGATTAAAAGTGTCGGCTGATCAGGAAGTAGTGGAAACGGAAGGCTTGATGGAGGCGTTCCAGGGCTGGATTTCCATAATGCCTGAGGTAGCGAATCAGATGGATGGTGTGATTGAGAAAGTAGCTAAAGTAGGGGAGGAATTGGAGCCTATCGATGTGAGTAAATATCCCGAAGAATTCAAAGGTATTGCCGTGAGGGACAATGTAAAGTTTGTGAAAAATACACTTTCAAAAGCGAACGACTATGCCCCGGATGTAAAACAGGCATTACTAATATTACCTAGAGTGCTTGGTGTGGGGGCCGAGCAAGAACTTAGATATATGATTATTATGCAAAATGATAAAGAACTACGACCAACCGGGGGTTTTATGACCAATTACGCGACGTTTAAGATGTTTAATGCCGAATTAAAGTCGGATTTCACGTCAAAGGATATGTACAGTGTGGATGATACGCTTGACTTGATCGATGCAGCCTATGATTTTCCAGATCCGCCGGAAGCGTACATGAAATATCTCAAAGTGGAGAGGTGGTATGCGCGTGATATGAACGCGTCCCCTGATTTTGTTCAGTCGATGGATCAATTCCTTGAGTATTACAACATAGCGGGTCAACTTGCCCCAGCGGTACATAAATCCGTTGACGGAATTTTCTCAATGGATACTTATGTTGTCGAAGAACTTCTCCGAGCTACAGGTCCTGTTACAGTTAACGGAATAACTTATACAGAAGATAATGTTGTGCTAGAACTTGAGAAGATAGCTTCTCTGGAGTTGAGAGAACAGCTTCACAGGAAAAAAGTATTAGGAGATTTGATGGAATCTATGCTTATAAACGTATTTGAGTCTGATAAGAATCTTTGGCCGAAGTTAATTGATAAAGCTATAGATCTGGCTGTGAGGAAGCATATACAAGTGTATTTATTTGATGAAGAAGCCCAGGCATTAGTTGAAAAATACGATTTCGGGGGCAGAATAGACAAAGAAGTCGAGGGTGATTACGCGGCAGTTATATCTACCAACCTGGGGGGAGATAAGACGAACTGGTTTGTTAAGAAAGATGTGACACATGTACTTGAGAAGGAAGGTAATTCATTGATGAGAACAGTGAAAATTAAGTACTCCTATATTGAACCTAACGGGGATTATGGTCCCTTTATCAAGAGGTTTAGAGATTGGGTGAGAGTGTATGTTCCCGCAGGGTCGCAAGTTGTATCTGTTGAAGGTTCCGAGGATGAATCAGTAAACGCAATTGATGAATATTTGAATAAATTCTATATGACTGGGTTTCTGGAACTTGGTCCCGGAGAAGAAAAGGAACTTGTATTTAAGTACAGACTGCCTTCCAGTGTGGTTAAAGGTGATGAATATGTTCTAAAACTGCAAAAGCAGTCCGGAATTGATAGAGAAATGCACACTGTAAAGGTAAATGATAAAACAGTAGAAGTTGATCTATACAGGGATACCGAAGTTAAAATAAAGCTGTGAGGAAATACAATACTCAAGCAGTTGTACTTAAGAGCATTAATTATAGAGATTCAGATAGAATATACACTCTTCTTACGAAAGATTATGGTAAATTATCTGCGATTGCGCGTGGTGTAAGAAAGATATCGTCTCGTCGAAGTGGGAACCTGGATTCCTTAAATTGTGTAAAAGTTAAAATATCTGAGAATGCTTCCGGTTACAGACATATAGATGAAGTAAGTACACTAAATTCATATGGCAGTTTAAAATCAAATTATCACAGTCTTATAGCTGCCTATTATGTTGCAGAACTGGTTTATAAATCTCTAGAGGAAGATTCCTCCGCTCAGGATGTGTACAACTTGGTTATTAAAACATTAAATTCACTAGAAAAGGACATGTATTTTCCCAAACTAATTGTGGCTAGATTTGAGTTGGCGCTGTTAAAACTTCTTGGGTATGATGTGAATTACTTATCAAGTCCGGTGTCAAAGGAAGATAAGGATACTTTATCTTTGTTGAGAAGTACTGCTTGGGGTGATTTAGATGATAATTCGGTAAATAGAGTTGAGGTGCTAATAAAATCTTATGTCTACACTTTTTTGGCTGATCAGATGAAGAGTCTGGAAATTATGAGACTCTCTTCTTGACGCTTGATTTGCTTTGTGTTAGCTTCAAAGTGTCAATTAAATAGAGCGTTGAAGGGAATTATGGCGCCCCGGAGCTCAAATAAATTAAGCTGTTCTCCCGAGGATTTGGGAGGGAAGTAGGGTGGAACCGCCCGAAATGGGTCCCTGCATAAAAGCGGGGATTTTTGTTTGTGTAAATATTTTGCCTAAAGGAGTTAGGTATTATGTCAAAAGACGATTCCGTAAAAAAAATAGCGTCTTTGTGCAAAAGGCGCGGATTTGTATATCCTTCATCTGACATATATGGCGGGTGGGAAGCAACGTATGATTTTGGTCCTTTAGGTGCGGAAATTCTCAGAAACTTGAGGAATCTTTGGTGGGAGTATTTCGTAACTAAACAACCGGATATTGTTGGATTAGATGGAGCGATAATATCTCATCCACGTGTTTGGGAGGCAAGTGGCCATGTGGAATCTTTCAATGATGTTATGATTGAGGATTTGGTGACGCATGTAAGATATAGGGCAGATCACATTGTTGAGGAAGCGTTGGGAATAAATGCTGACGGCTCAACTCCCGAGGAATTTGACGATCTAATTGAAAAGAATAATTTGAAAAGTCCTGACGGAAATACTTTGTCAAAAGCAAAAAGGTTTAATAGTTTGGTTGATGTTTATGTAGGTACTCTAGAAAATGAGAAAGAAAAAGCCTATTTAAGAGGTGAAACCTGCCAGCCGATATTCTATAACTATAAACTTGTCAAAGATTCTATGAGAATGAAATTGCCCTTTGGAATCGCGCAGATAGGAAAGGCCTTCAGAAATGAAATAAAAGTTGGTCCGTACTTTTTTAGAACGCGGGAATTCGAACAAATGGAGTTGGAAATGTTTTTACATCCATCTGATCATGAGAAATATTTTGAGAAGTTTAAAGAGATGAGTATGGAATGGCTTAGAAGTTTAGGAATTGACGAGAATAAACTGCGGTTCCGTGAACAGGAATTCAAAGAAAGAGCTCACTACAATAAAGTTGCTACAGATATAGAGTATGAATTTTCTTTTGGATGGAAAGAATTTCAAGGTCTTCATTACAGAGGTGATTGGGATCTAAAAAGACATGGGGAATTTTCGGGTGAAGATTTTACATATAAAGATGAAGAAAGAAATGAGGACTATATACCGCATATTGTTGAGTATTCTATTGGTCTAAATCGGCTGATGCTTGTTCTTCTTTTTGACGCTTACAGAGAAGAAGAAGAACGTGTATACCTGAAACTTGATAGGAAGACAGCGCCATATAGAGTTGCTGTGTTTCCCTTAATGAGAAATAAGCCAAAGTTGGTTGAGAAGGCTCAACAAATATACAGCAGTTTGTTGAAATTAGGTTTCTCGGTTGCTTGGGATGATAGAGGAAATGTTGGTAAGAGATATTATTCCCAGGATGAAATCGGGACTCCATATTGCGTGACGGTAGATTATCAAACTCTGGAAGATAATACGGTCACTATTAGAGATCGGGATAGTATGGAACAGATCAGGGTGAAGGTATCGGATGTTGAGAATGAGATTCTATAAAATATAGCCAAGATTTGCTAAAGTCCAGGAAGTTCTTTCATGCGATTTTCCCGCATGAATATTACAGAACTTCCCGGACTCGGTTTTAGGGGCTTTTGCTATTTGGGGCGGAATTTTCCGCACCTACATAGCAAACACGCCCCTGAACCATTGATGTGGTCTTGCCGGCCGTGCCCGCACCGGCAAGTTTCCTGGTCGAACCTTTTTCTTTTCTGTGTTTGGGCCCAAGCATAGGCCCAATGACCCGGCTCTACTTGAGCCGGACTTTTTTTTGTTGCCATTTTTCTCTCCTTTCCCTGTGTGCTCGTTTGCAGTTTGTGTCCGATTATAAAGTAAATTTTTGTTTTCGTATATCTATTAAGGCTTTACCTGAGTTCAAGTTTGTCTGCTCATTATGTTTCCATGACCAATAATATTTCTCTTCGCGGTCGCACCTTCGGGTTTTATTGGCGTTGACATTGGATACTTTCTGGTGTTTATTGGTAGTGCGATGGTGATAAATGGTGATCGCCAATCTGCCCTTTAAAAAATATGAAAATGTTTCTTGGACAATACAACCCGATAATTACTGACGGATCTCGGATAGTTTTACCGAAAAAACATAGGGAACAGATTCCCGGGGATCAGGTAATTTTATCTCGCGGTTTTGAGAGCTGTATTTTGGTATACGACAAAAGCGATTGGCAAGACAAAGCTCAGAAGCAGGTTGAAAACTTGAAGGAGTTCAAGACCAGTGATCTTGAGAGATACTTGTATACGTCAGCGGTGGAAGTCTCGATTGATGTTCAAGGAAGACTTGTGATTCCCTCTGAGTTGAAAGACTATGCAGGTATAGAAAAGGCAACCTCAGTGATTGGAGTGGGAGATCACATAGAAATATGGAGCAAACAGACTTGGGAAGATCGCTTTGAAAAGATTACGGAGGAACTAATTGCCCAATTGTAGAAATGGAGTACCACAAGCCAGTATTATTAAGTGAAGTAATAGCACATTTAAAACCTGAAAGAGGAAAAAAGTTTATAGATGCAACGCTGGGTGACGGGGGGCACACTGTCGAATTATTAAAATGTGGGGCTGAAGTTCTGGGAATAGACTATAACGAGCAAAGTTTAGAACGGGCTATTTCGAGAGTTGATGGGGAGGGATTAGGTGCACAATTTACGAGTGTTCTTGGAAATTTTAAGAACATTGACAAAATAGCGGAAGATAATAACTTCAAAAACGTGGATGGCGTTTTGTATGACCTAGGTTTTAGTTCATATCAAATGGATGAGTCAGGAATCGGGATGTCATTCCAAAAGGATGAACCTCTTGATATGCGTTTAGATAAGTCATTAGGTGTTACAGCGGCGGATTTAGTAAACGCCTTATCAGAAAAAGAATTGGCAAAGCTTATTTACGAATATTCTGATGAGAGGTTCGCGAAGAAGTTTGCTAAGGCTATAGTGAAAAGTCGTAATTTGGAGAAGATTCAAACAACTAAACAATTAGCGGAAGTTTTAGTTGGTGCATCTTCTTCAGCGTACGAACATGGAAGAATTCATCCGGCCACCCGAACTTTCATGGCGCTTCGTATAGCTGTAAATGACGAACTTGAAAATCTGAGAATATCACTGCCTCGGGCTGCGCACACACTGTCGTCTGGTGGCTTTTTGATAGTAATAACCTTCCATTCATTGGAAGACAAACTGGCCAAGGAGTTTGGCCATAGTGCGCAGCCCATTATAAAAGAAGTAAATCAGAGACCCATTACCCCTTCGGAAGAAGAGGTGACGGCAAACATACGTGCAAGAAGCGCTAAGATGCGTGTTTATGTTAAAGAAAACTAAATGCTTAAAAGTAAATATAGATAGCGGGAGGAGTTTTAAGGTTCTATTTATACTATCTTTCATACTATTTACAGGGTGTATTGTGGGTCGTTTGTACTGTTCTAGCAGTATGGCAGTGAAAAACCAGGAATTACAGCAGTATTATTCAAGAAAAGCTACTCTGGAAAAGACTCTGTCTCTATTAGAATTTGAGAGTTCAAGTATTTCGTCAATAAAAGCTTTAGAGGAAAGGGCCAAAAACATGGGTTTTGTGACGTTAGCAGAATCGGTATCACTTCTGGATACAAGTGGAGCGGATCAATTTGCTTCCCTAAATATGTCGTCTGACTTTAACTTAGGGAGGTAATTGAATGCAAAGAGAAACACTTCCTACTTCTCGTATAAAAATAATATTGCTGGGATTTTATTTGATTTACCTCCTGGTTGTATTTCGTCTAATAAAATTGCAGTTAATTGATCATAAGAAGTACACTTCGGATGCAGAAAATCAGTACGGCAACCTTCAAATTATCAATCCAAAAAGAGGGAATATATACTCGTCAGAAGGTTTTGTACTGGCGGGAACCAGTACACATTATTTGTTGTATGCGGAGCCGAAAAAGGTTGTGAACCGGTATGATACTGCGAGAAGAGTTGCGGAAGTTCTTTCTTCAGGTGGCGTAGAATATGAAAAATATGAGGATTATTACAGGGACAAAATTAATAATTCCCTTAATTTAGATCTTTTATGGGTTGTATTGGAAAGAAATATTAGCCCTGTTAAAAAGGAAGAAATTGAAGGGCTTGAAATAAAAGGTCTGGGATTTGAAGAAGAACCTGCCCGTTACTATCCTGAGGGGTCACTAGCCGCGCATGTTTTAGGATATGTAGCTCAGAACGAGTCTGGTGAAAAAACTGGGTATTATGGGGTTGAAGGTATGTTGAACGAGGATCTGAAGGGGAAACCAGGTCGAGTAATTCAGGATGTAGATGCTATGGGTATTCCGATTCTTTCTGGTAAATATAAAAAGGTAGATCCAATTCAGGGAAGGGATGTTTACTTGACTATTGACAGATCTATTCAGTATATCGTTGAAAAGAAGATAAAAGAAGGGGTTGAAAAGTATAATGCCTTGTCCGGGTCCGTTATAGTGATGAACCCGTTTACGGGGGATGTGTTGGCTATGGCAAACTTTCCAACTTATTCTCCGGGTAACTTCCTGGAGGAGGAGACGCATCTACCTGATTCCGATAGGAAAAATATCGAGAGGGTCAACTTTTCTGTTTCACGTACTTTTGAGCCGGGATCCGTTATTAAACCGGTTACGATAGCGGCCGGTATCGATTTGCACCTGATTAACCCAAACACAACGTTTTATGATAACGGACCTGTGCAGTATTCCGACTATACAATAGATAATTGGGATGGAAAACATCATGGCGCGCAAACAGTAATACAGTTGCTTCAAAAATCTAATAACATAGGTGCAGCGTGGGTTGGGCATCAAGTGGGGTCGAAAAATCTACATGATTATATGGATGCCTTTGGCTTGGGGAGGATTACTGAGATAGAACTGGAGGGTGAGAATACGGGGATACTACATGATTATAAGGATTGGACTGATATTGATTTGGCTACTATATCATTTGGTCAAGGTATATCGGCTACTTCTCTTCAGGTTTTAAATGCTTTTAATGTGATTGCGAATGGAGGTTATTTATTGCAGCCAAGAATAATTAAGGAGATCCATGAAGTTGATGACGTGATAGAAATTCCAACAAAAAATCTGGGCAGAGTTATTAATACTGAAACATCCGCAACTATGATAAAACTTTTGGAGGAGGCTGCGTCTGGTGGCGAAGCAAAGTACTTTATTCTCAAAAATTATAGGATTGCAGGGAAAACGGGTACAGCTCAGATACCGGATGAAAAGGGAGGATACTACGAAGATAAAACTAATGCAACGTTTGTTGGTTTCGTGGCTAGATCCAAGAAGTTCAGTATGATAGTAAATCTTCAAGAACCAAAGGCATCTATATACGCTTCGGAGACGGCCGTTCCACTTTGGATGGAGATTACTCAGGAACTTGTTAAATCGTTTGGGCTTCCTCCCGATCGTGCGGATCTTGAGAATCTGGAGTAAGGTGGTAGAGTTATCTCGCGATAATCCCGGTTTTTCCTGTTTTAAGTAGAATATACTTTGTGTTTCCGGTTGCTAAATAAGTTACGTTGTGTTTGATGAATAATAAAAAGGTAGGATCGGTTGGAGAAAAAATCGCGGTTATTTATCTGCGGAAAAAAGGATATGAGGTGTTAAAAAGGAATTGGTACTGCCATTGGGGAGAAATAGATATTGTGTGTTTTCATCCTAAAAGAGGATATGTTTTTACTGAGGTTAAGTATGTACGAGACAGCAGATTTATCTTACCCGAGGATTTGTTCACGCATAAAAAGATTCAGCATCTACTAAGAACGATTGATTTTTTCCTGGAAGGGTATAAGAAAATAGATAAGTGGTGTCTGGATTTAATTTGTATACGAGGGGTCTATGGGGACATTAAAATAAGACATTATAGAGATGTGGGAATTACTTAATTCAGCATTTCCGATCCAACTCCGATCCCATTCTGTGGTTCTGTTGAAATACCTTCAGATTCAGTCAATTTTTCCTCACTTACGAATGTTCCGTTGAGTTTGGCCTCTATATCCAAGTGAAGCTTCTCAAAGCTGTCTTCCCTTGGAACAAATACCCATGCATGATACGGGCTGTCTGGATACATACCAGGATGGTATAGATAGTCTTCTCCGACTACAAAAGATTCAATTTCGTATTTGTCTCTGTCCTTATAAAAGTCCCAGAGATAATATACATCATCGATATTTAAAGAGGTTTCCATGTGTTGAACTACTGTATCGTAAAATTCAGAGATGTCCATAGGTGAAAATTGACTGCTTTCCTGGCTTACCCCATCGACTATACCTTCTAGTAATAAATGCTGTCTTTTTGCGCGCATCAAGTCACTTCCTTCTCCGTTTGTACCCTTTCTTGACCTTGCGAAGATTAAGGCTCTCTCGCCTGGCATCAACTCATATCCCTGTGTAAATGAGACAGTCATTATGTCTGTATCCTCGAAATTAGGGAAGCTGTAATCGCTAAAAGTTCTCTCAACTTCAACGGGTACTCCGCCGAAAGCGTCTACTAGCCATATGAACCCATCAAAGTCTGTTTTTATAAATCCGTCTATTTTTTGTCCAGTTATCTTTTCAAAGGCATCTTGTAATATTTCATAACCAAGTGCTGTATGCAGTGCGTTTATTTTATTTCCATTAATCCAGAGATCTCTTGGTACGGAAGTCAATAAAATTCTGTTTGTATTTATGTTTGCAGACACTAAGATTAGAGTGTCTGTATTAAATCCTAATTGACCGCTTGTTCTTCTAGTTATACTTGTGTCAGTCCCAATTAGGAGTATATTTATTACGTCTCCAAATAGTTCTCTTTGTTCACTGAATTTTCCAAATGCGTTGCGGGCCATCTTTCCGAATGGGTTTAAACTGCCATTTTCATCAGTGAGTATAGGTGTTAATAAAGTACTGCCTTCTTTAGGATATAAGACCCATTTTTTGATTGAAATGTATGCTATTGTGCAGGTAATCCCAAGCAAAAATGCCGATATTAAAAGTTTTTTATGCATTTCTTTATGCTAACTTACCTTTGTAGCTTATTCAAGCTAAACTTGTGTATTGAATACTAATATGGTTTTGTGTAATACTAAGGCATGTCGAAAAAAATTCTATTTGTCGAAGATGACACTGGTTTTTATAGTATATTTTCCGCTGCGCTGGAAATGACTGGGTATGTTGTCATTCATGTTGCAGACGGTTCCCAAGCTTTACAAAGAGCAATTGATGAAGTTCCTGATCTAGTTCTTCTTGATATCATTCTTCCGGGCATGAGTGGATTAGAAATATTAAAACTTTTGAAAGAAACAGAGGAAACTAAACATGTGAAGGTAATTATGCTTACGAATTTTGGAACAGATGATAATGTTAAACGCGCTATGGAACTTGGTGCGGATGATTATTTAATGAAGTATAATGTGGTTCCCTCTGAGCTTCCTAACAAAGTTGCTTCGATATTAGGAGATGGGGGCGAAACCAGTATTAAAGTAACAAGCAGTTAAAAATATGTTTCTAAGTACAGTGCTGCCCATTTTATTAGTAGTTCTTGTTTTAGTGCTCATATATGATAATTTTCAAAAATCAAAGCAGCTAAGTCATATAGTTGACGAAATTGCGCGTGTTAAAAGGGAGGAGGAGGTAAATGAACGTGTTCAGAGGAGTAGGGATGAATATACTGCAATGATTGTGCACGAGCTACGTTCACCACTTTCGGTTATAAAAGGTGCATCGGATCTGGTTTTGAAGGAGGCCGGCAAGCTGTCGGCAGAGCAGATTGAGACGTTATTAAGCCAGATACGTTCATCTTCAGAGGGTTTGCTAAAGATAGTGAATGACATTCTTGATGTATCAAAGATGGAGGCAGGCAAATTCAGTGTTGATAAATCTCCGGAAGATTTAAATACGCTGCTCAAAGATGAATGTGCTTATTACTCTTCTCTGGCGGAAGTAAGAGGGCTTGAACTGGTTCGTGAGTTGGATGGATCCATTCCGAGAGTAAGTATAGATGCGGATAGACTAAAACAAGTGATGAACAACCTCATTTCAAACTCTATTAAATATACACCCCCAGGGGGCAAGATAACTGTTTCTTCCAGCTTTAAGGGCAACTTTATTGAGGTTTCTATTCGTGACACAGGTATTGGTGTCAGTGATACTGATAAACCATTGCTGTTTCATAAATTTGCACAGCCAAATAATCACGAGAAAATGGAGGGAGAAAGTACAGGTCTTGGTCTAGTTATATCAAAAGGCATTATCGAGGCACATGGGGGGTCTATTTGGTATGAGGCTAATAATCCTAAGGGTGCAAAGTTTACGTTTAAACTACCTATTACTTAGGTGTCAATGCATAGAATGAGCAACGGTTATTAGTATTATTGTTTATTGATATGTTATAAAATATCTTTATGAATAAAAAAACTGCCCAAATCCTTTGGTTCAAGGACATACGTAAAAATGATATTCCGACAGTAGGAGGTAAGGGAGCGAATTTGGGCGAAATGATCCACGCGAAGATTCCTGTTCCAAACGGCTTTGTAGTAACTGCGAATGCATATTATGAGTTTTTAAGTGCCTCCTCCCTAAAGAGTAAAATAACACATGAGTTGTCAGGCTTGGACAGAGAAGATTCAAAGAAGCTTCAGGAAGCATCAAGAAATATTAAGACGGCAGTGTTGGCAGCAAAATTATCAGGCAGTCTAGCTGAAGAGATTAAGAAGTATTATCACGAATTGTCCGGTGAAACGGATCGGTATGTCGCTGTTAGATCTTCTGCTACTGCGGAGGATCTTCCGGATGCCTCGTTTGCGGGTCAACAGGAAACCTACTTGAATGTTAAAGGTTGGAAAGATGTAGTCAAGAACGTCCAGAAATGTTGGGCGTCTTTATTTGAAGCTAGAGCGATTTTCTATCGGGAGGAACATGGATATTCACATTTTAAAGTTGGAATTGCTGTTCCGGTTCAGTTGATGGTTCAGTCCGAAGTTTCGGGGATTTTGTTTACCGTCAATCCTCTTACAAATAACAGGAACGAGGTATCTATAGAAGCTGGTTACGGACTTGGGCAGACTATAGTCTCCGGTGAAGTGACGCCGGATCAATATATAGTTAATAAAAAGTCAGGAAAGATAACTTCACGATATGTGGCTAGTCAGACATGGCAGCTGACCTTGGCTGGAAAAACTCCTATCTCTCGCAAGTATCAGCAGGAGCAGAAGCTGAAAAATAAATACATTATTGAGCTGGCTGATATAGGGATGCGGGTAGAAAAACATTACGGCCATCCCCAGGATATTGAATGGGCAATGGAGGATAATAAACTGTTTATTGTCCAATCCAGGCCTGTTACAACGTTAGATAAAGAGATAGATTCCCATCTTGAAGTAGATCCCAAGAAAGCGGCTAAATTTATTTTGGAAGGATTGGGGGCTTCTCCCGGAGTGTCTGTCGGTAATGTACGAATAATAAAGAGTCCCAAGTATATCAGCCTTGTTAAAGAGGGAGAAGTTTTGGTAGCTGAAATGACCAACCCTGACTATGTGCCGGCTATGAAGAGAGCTAGTGCGATAGTAACTGATTTGGGGGGAAGAACTAGCCACGCGGCTATCGTTAGCAGAGAATTAGGAATTCCCGCAGTTGTGGGTACAACAAACGCGACTAAAATTCTTGCGAATGAGGAAGAAATTACTGTAGATGGTGCGGCAGGAAGAATTTATGAGGGTGATATGACGGTTACTAAGGAAGATGAAGTGTCCAGTATCGATTTATCTCAAATTAAGACTGCTACGAAGGTGTATTCGAATCTGGCTGAGCCGGAATTGGCGAGAGAAATGTCTCAAAGAAATGTCGACGGTGTTGGTTTATTGCGAGCGGAATTCATGATAGCCGGAATTGGCAAACATCCGAGGAAGTTTATTGAGGACAAAAAGAGGAAGGAATTTATTAATAAATTGGCAGAAGGTTTGGAGAGTTTTGCTGCGGCTTTTAATCCACGACCTGTTGTGTACAGGTTTACGGATTTTAGAACAAACGAGTTTGCCAATCTTGTGGGTGGTAAGAAGTACGAAAATGAAGAACCAAATCCCATGATTGGATTTAGAGGGGTTTCCAGATATTTAGAAGACGATGACGTTTTTGAAATGGAAATCGAAGCGATAAAGCTTGTTAGGAATAAAAAAGGCTACAAAAATCTCTGGGTTATGATGCCCTTTGTGAGAACTGTTGAACAAATGAGAGACGTTAAAAAGCTTATGGCGTCTTATGGGTTAAGAAGAAGCGGTACATTCCAGTTATGGATGATGGTGGAGATACCCTCTAATGTTATTTTACTGGATGAGTTTATTGATGAGGGAATTGATGGTGTTTCTATTGGAACGAATGATTTAACGATGTTAACCCTTGGAGTTGATAGAGATAATGAAAAGGTTGCGAATGTATATAGTGAAATGAATCCCGCTATTCTCAAGTCGTTGGAAAAAATAGTAACAACCTGTAAAAGACGGCATATAACGTGTTCAATTTGCGGGCAGGCGCCTTCAGTGTACCCTGAACTTGTGGAAATGTTGGTGGAGTGGGGTATAACCTCGGTTTCATTGAGTCCTGATGTGATAGATAAAACCCGGCTGATAATTTACGAATCCGAAAGGAAGGTTTTACATAGAGGTAATCCGAAGAAAAGTAAGGAAAGAGCCGTAGAGAAGAGCGAATCAAAGAAGAAAGCTAAGAAATCATCAAAAAGGAAATCTGAAAAACTTGAGAAGATTAGTACAATTGCATAAACAATATGGCAACAATTGAATCTATAAAAAGCCACAGAATTATAAATTCTAGAGGTGATTGGACTATTTATACAGAAGTTTTTCTGGATGATGGATCTGTTGGTATGCAGTCAGTACCGGCAGGAGCCTCTACCGGGGAAATGGAAGCTATATGCATTTCTGCTGGTCAAGCTGCGGTTATGGTGAGTACTACGATAGCGGAACTGTTAAGCGGAGAAGATGCATACAACCAAGGTATGATAGACCAACTGATGATTGAGAAAGATGGATCCGCTACAAAGGCGAATTTGGGAGGTAATAGTATTTTGTCTGTTTCTTTAGCTGTGTGCAAGGCTGCTGCAAAATCGATGGGATTAGAGTTGTATCAGTATATTCGGCATCTATACAACGGAGAGGATATAACAAAAGAAGACATTATTTTTCCCGGCCCTCTGTTTAATATGCTAAATGGCGGAAAACATGCACATAACGGATTATCTTTTCAGGAGTTTATGGTTATACCAGCCCAGGGCTTGCCAATTAATAAAACTCTTGAAATGGGTGTTGACATAAATAGAAGCTTAAAAGCACTCCTTGAGAAAGAAGGCTATTCAAGTGCGGTTGGTGATGAAGGTGGATTTGCGCCCGGAAATTTCACCACCAGAAAAGCTTTAGATTATCTTAGAAAAGCTATATCGGAACATTATGTGGTGGGGAGGGAAGTGTTTTTAGGTATAGATGCAGCTGCGGGGTCTTTTTATAATGATGGAAAGTATTTAATACCTGAGGAAGAGTTAACGTTAACTTCTAATGAACTGATTGAGTACTATAAAAGTATTCTTGGCAATTACGAAATAATTTACCTTGAAGATGGAATGTATGAGAAGGATTATGAAGGATGGAAGGAGTTGTCCAAAAACTACTCAAACAGGATCATGATAGTGGCTGACGATTTGGTAGTTACAAACGCTAAGATTCTAGAAAAAGCTATAAAAGAGAATCTGGCAAATGCAGTAATAGTAAAACCTAATCAAATTGGTACATTGAGTGAAACACTGGATTTTGTTAGAACGGCGAAAAATAATGGAATGACAGTGATTGTTTCACATAGAAGTGGTGAAACTGCTGAAGATACATTTATAGCGGATCTTTCAATTGGGGTAGGGGCGGACTTTATCAAATCCGGTGCGCCTGTTAGAGGGGAAAGAGTTGCGAAGTATAACAGATTGCTTCAGATAATGTATGGATGAACTTGGGCTAAGGATTAACTCTTTAGCTTAAGAAGCTTTTTTAGTATTCCCAAGATAATTAGAGCTAGAAGAAGTATGCCTAGTACTAAAAGACCTGTTTTTACCCCGGAAGATAAATTGTATGTGTTAAGTCCTGCCATACCGAGCATATAGTCCAGTTCAGAGGGGGGTTCCCCGTTTAATATTTCTAGTGCGTCACCTGCGTGCTTGAGGAAAATATACTGGGTGTCGCGTTTTTCTATTATTCCGTATATCTTCACTTCCAAGTCCTTCTTGAGCAAAACCGGTCTGCTGCCGGTAACAAGAGGTGAGTCGGTATTATATTTTATTTTTACAGTGTCTCCTTGTGATATATCTCTTGAGCTTTTTTCGATCCTGGATACCACTAATTCAAAGTACGAAAAGTTAGTTGGGCCTGAAGGAAGCGGATTTTTCACGGATTTCACTGTTCCATAAAGTATCTCAGTTGAAGTTATTTGTAGTTTGCCTTTGAAGTCCAGTATTTCATCTTCATCGTCTACTTTTCTTGTTTCCATGCCGTATGCAAATTGTGAGAAAACCAGTGAGATTAGTAAAATAAATAAGGGGAGCTTATAGGAAGTTTTTTTTCTTTTACTTAATGACATACGCCAAATAATCCTTTCCTAGAGGAGTTTCTAAATGTGCTGTTTCGTAATCACTTATGTTTTCAAAATATTTTCGAAATCCTCTTATAGAATTTCCGTGGCATGAAACAGCCACGTTAACTTTGTTTTTTTTCATTAATGGTAGTATTTCGTCACAAAAATCCGCTACTCTTTCACATACCATTTTTATACTCTCTCCATTGGGAGGAGCTATATCAAATGATCTTCTAACTTCCAATAATTTATCGGGATTTTCCATCTGCATTTCTAGTTTGCTTTGGCCTTGGTAATCTCCGTAGAACCGTTCTTTTATACGTTCATCTGGAAGTATTTCGAGATTTTTTGCTTGTTCATTTTTTGACATCGCCAGTTTTATTGTTTTAAGAGCTCTTTGTTGCGGAGATGAAATAAGCATTTGGATTTTTTTGTCTTTCAACTTTTCAGCAAGGATTAAAGCCCCTTTTTCCCCCCCTTCAGTTAACGGGGCCACTCTCCATCCGCTAAAAATAAAGTTTGCGTTGTCTACGCTTTGACCATGTCTGAAAATATATAAAGTTGGTTGAGTATCTGACTCCTCTTTGGGCATTGGATCTACATGTTTATAACTAAGCAGTTCAATAGCTTCTTTTATTCTTTCTTTGGTGTAGTTCTTCCCTTCTTTTTTAAAGAGGTTATAGAAATGATCAATCTTTTGATCTAGAGTCATTTGAGTCACATCGGGCATACTACATTAAGGATAGCATAAGAAAGTTTATTTGGTCCTGTTTTTACTTCTTTTAATATATCCGTATATAAGGGTTGCAGCGATTGAACCAACGAGTAGTATTTGTATTACTGATTCGGTGCTTTCTAAACCTTCAGATACTGATTTGGATGCTGCAAGTCCTGTGTACCCCAGGTATAAAAATATGAGATTTCTTGCTATACATCCGATAAAAGTTGCGAGCAGGTATGATTTAAGGTTTATTTTAAGTATTCCGCAAGCTATGGAAACTAAGGCTGTGGACATAACAGGAATTGCCCTTAATATTGCGATTGTCGCCTCATCTTTCCATGTGCCGTCGAATCTTTTACCCAGTTTTTCTATATCTTTTTTAGTTACGCCAAAGAATCTGCCGAATTTATTAAGTATTAGATCTTCCGCTTTGTAAGAAATAAAATATACTATCCACGAGCCAAAGGTTTTTCCTATAGATCCTAATAGTGCTAAAAACAAAATGTAACTGAGAGGCGCGTTTTGAGCTTTGGTTATGGATCCTGTCATTGTCATTATGAGAGGAGACGGAATTGGTGCGATAATTTCTTCAGTAATTGTACCTACAATAGTAAATAGTTCGAGGGGCACTTTTGTAGCTAGGTTTTCTAAGTATGCAATTATCGATCCTATAACTCCGCTCATAATAGACAAATTTCAGTTTACGCTATGAATTGGTGCGTGTAAATTAAATTGGTGCTGCGTATACTGTTTTTTAGTTATATCTTCTGATGATTCCGGTTACTTTTCCCTGTATAGTCAAGTTATCCGCATCCACGTAAATTGGATCCATCTCGGAATTAGCTGGTTGCAGTCTGATTTGGTCTCTTTCTCTGTAGAACTTTTTTAATGTTGCGAACTCGTTTTCAATCAAGGCGACCACTGTGTCTCCGTCTTCGGCCGTTTCCTGCTGTTGGATTACTACAAAGTCACCATCAAAAATACCATCCTCTATCATGGAATCTCCCCTGACTTGTAAGACATAACATCTTTTACTGTTTGAAACCATATCCGATGCTACGGTTACTGTGTCCATCGGATTTTCTATAGCGTCTATCGGTTCTCCTGCGGCTATGAAGCCGATGAGAGGCAACGCAATGTTGTTTAAATCGGTATTATACCTTTCATCGACAATTTCAATACCTCTTACTGATCCGTTGTACCTTTTTATTACATCTTTCTTCTCAAGTGCCTGAAGATGTTCATGTACAGTTGCAAGTGAAGACAGGCCCATTGCATCCGCAATTTCTTGCAGAGTAGGGGAATAGCCGTTCACTTGTATATATTGAGAAATAAATTCCAAAATTTGTTTTTGTTTTTTATATAAAGTTACTGGACTCATATTATAAGCATAGCGAACAATACCCGAATATGTCAAGAATTTTTCCCGAAGATTTGATAAACTTAAACCTATGTTCAAACTTTACGCCCCCTTCGAACCAACCGGGGACCAACCAAGAGCAATAGATAGAATATCTGAGAACATCGCTAAAGGTATTTCTGATCAAGTGTTGCTAGGTGTAACCGGGAGCGGAAAAACGTATGTAATGGCTAAAGTAATTGAAAAAACCCAAAAACCCGCATTAGTTATTTCTCATAATAAAACTTTAGCTGCGCAGTTGTATCAGGAGTTTAGGGAATTTTTCCCTGAAAACGCGGTTGAGTACTTTGTTAGTTATTATGACTACTATCAGCCTGAAAGCTATATTCCCTCAACTGATACGTACATAGAAAAAGATGCAGATATTAACGAAAGAATTGATAAGCTACGATTATCTGCAACAACCTCATTGATGACAAGAAAGGATGTGATTGTTGTTGCCTCGGTTTCTTGTATTTACAATCTCGGTTCTCCGGTTGAATATTCTAAGTTTGCTATTGAACTTAGGAAGGGAATGAGAATAAGAAAAACGGATTTACTAAAAAGACTATCTCAACTTCAGTATGATAGAAACGAGTTTGAGTTTTCGAGAGGTACTTACAGAGTTACAGGAGATACTATAGATGTATTTCCGGCGTATTTAGATTATGCTTTAAGATTGGAAATACTTAGTGACAGTTTGATTGAAGCATATCCTTTTGATCCACTAACCGGGGAAGAAATAAGGTTCGACTTTCTCCCGAGTATTAGACAGGGGAGCTCTTCAAGAGCAAATACACAAGATTCAGATGATTACACTAGTCATGCGCTCACTTCCGGAAATTTGATAATGATTTATCCGGCGAAACACTACATCGCGGCGGAGGATAGGCGCGAGTCAGCGCTAAAACAAATTGAGAATGATCTAGAAGAGAGGTTGAAAGTTCTAAAATCTGCAGGAAAAGAAATTGAGGCGTATAGACTTAAACAAAGAACCGAATACGATATGGAAATGCTTAGAGAAATCGGATACTGCAAAGGGATAGAGAATTATTCGAGATATTTTGACGGCAGAAATTCTGGACAAACCCCTTATTCTCTCATGGACTTTTTTCCGAAAGATTATGTATTAATTGTAGATGAGTCTCATATTACGCTTCCTCAAGTTCGTGGTATGTACAATGGGGATTATGCCCGTAAAACTACGTTGATAGATTATGGGTTTAGACTTCCTTCGGCGCTGGATAACAGGCCACTTAATTTTGATGAGTTTTTGGGTAAAGTAAAACAGGGAGTATATGTAAGCGCTACTCCCGGGGATTGGGAGATAGAAAGGTCCAAAAGTAATATTGTTGAACTTCTAATAAGACCTACAGGGATAGTTGATCCCGAAGTTGTTATCCGGCCAACAAAGGGACAAATTCAAGATTTATCCGACAGGATAACCGAAAGAGTTGGGAGGGGAGAAAGGGTGCTGGTTACGACATTGACAAAGAGAATGGCAGAAGAACTTGCAGGATTCTTATTAGAAAAGGGAATAAAAGTGACATATCTCCATTCTGATATAGATACGCTAGAAAGAACTGATATTTTGGATAATCTTAGAAAAGGCACATATGATGTTTTAGTGGGTATAAATCTATTGAGGGAGGGTCTGGATCTCCCCGAAGTTTCTTTGGTAGCAATACTGGATGCAGACAAAGAGGGATTTTTAAGATCAGATAGATCTCTGATCCAGACGATGGGTAGGGCCGCGAGACACATATTGGGACAGGTGGTAATGTACGCCGATAATGTGACCGGGAGTATGGAAAGGGCTATAGAAGAGGTAAGCAGACGGCGAGAAATCCAGATAAAGTACAATGAGAAGTTTGGAATAACACCTCAGCAGATAGTAAAGCCTATAAGAGAGAAACTTATTAATGAAGAATTGGAGGAGAGCATTTCTAAAGACAAAAAGAAACGTGTTGAAGAAGTTGATTATTCTCAACTTCCGCCAGATGAAGTAGAAAAGGAGGTTACCGATCTGGAGAAAATGATGAAGTATGAAGCTGAAGTTCTAAACTTTGAGGAGGCGGCAAGACTAAGGGATAAAATTAGAGATATAAGAAAGAAGTATTTGAGTTAATTCTCTATTGTTAAATTTTTTCACTCCTGATACATTCAAACTAGAAGCACTAATAATTCCTGCTACGATATTAATGAAAGAGTACGTTGTATTTATTGCGGATATAATAAAAACTGTCGGCTATTTTGTTATATGGCCCATAGATCGTTTTGCCGCTTTTATCACTAATTTAAAAAATAAGTGGAAGAAAAAAGGAAGTAAGGAAAAACGTAAAGTCTCCAAGAAGAAACCATTTGTAAATACTAAAAAAAGAAAGTCCAGAAACAGACGGAGGGTACAAAAGGCAAAGAGACATAAAATAGTGTTTCACCCCGGCAGTTTTTTTATGGGTGGACTTATAGTTATAGTGTTCGGATTTGTGCCATACGAGTTTTACAAGTGGTTAAGACAGCTGCCTAATCCCAGCAATCTGATTGCGGAGAGTATTGGGAATAAATCAACCAAGATTTTGGATAAAGACGGGAGACTTCTTTATGAAATATATGTTGATAAGAAATTCGCCCCCGTTAAGTTATCTCAAATACCGGAGTCTGTTGTGAGAGCTACTATCGCGGTAGAAGACGATAATTTCTACAAACATAATGGTATAAGATTGGGCAGTATTGTCAGGGCGGGATTAAAAACTTTTTTTGAGGGCGAAGTGCAGGGCGGTTCAACAATTACACAGCAGTTGATTAAGAATGTTTTGCTGTCACCGGAGCAGACTATATCCCGAAAACTAAAGGAAGCAATTCTTTCCATTATTGTCGAAACAAAGTATTCAAAGGATCAAATCTTAGAAATGTATCTGAATAATATTCCGTACGGAGGTACTTCCTGGGGAGTTCAGTCTGCCTCTCAGAAATTCTTCGGTAAAAATGTGTGGGAGCTTAATTTGTCAGAGTCGAGTTTATTAGCCGGGTTGCCCTCGTCACCTTCTAGATACTCCCCGTTGTCTGATTTGGATTTGGCAAAGGAGAGGCAGAAATATGTTTTGAATAGGATGATTGATCTTCACTATATTACGCAGGAACAGGCCGATGAGGCTTATGCTGAAGAGCTAGTATTTGCCGAACAGACTGATTATATACAGGCTCCGCATTTTGTTGACTACGTGAGAAGAGAACTAGAGGAAAAGTATGGAAGAAGAATGGTGGATTTCGGCGGATTAACAGTGATTACGACACTTGATCTGAGCCTGCACAGGGAGGTACAGAATACTGTTACTGACGGGGTAATCGAGAGCGCAAAGTACAGTATAACCAACGGCGCGGCAATTGTTCTAGATACGGAAACTGCGGGGATTTTAGCCTATGTTGGTTCTGTAGATTATTTTACGGAAGACTGGGGTGCGTATGATGTTATTACGGCTTACAGGCAGCCTGGTTCATCAATCAAACCGCTAACCTACGCGTTGGCGCTATCAAGTAACTACACTGCAGCGTCTGTACTGAAAGACGCGCCGGTTACGTATAAGATTGAAGGCCAGCCGGATTACAAGCCGGTTAACTATGATGGCAAGTATCATGGGGATGTTACCTTGCGGGCCGCTTTAGCCAATTCGTACAATATACCCGCCGTCAGACTTTCAAAAGCGCTGGGCCCGGATAATATCATCTCTTTAGGCAGAAGCATGGGGCTGTCTAATTGGGAAGTGGACGGTTCGTATGGACTGTCAGTCACGCTTGGTGGGAAAGAAGTGCGGTTATTAGATTTAGCAAATTTATACGCGACACTTGGGAGGAAAGGTGTGTATAAAAAAGTTTCCCCGTTTATATCGATAAAAGATAGCAAAGGGTATGAAATATATTGGGATACTAGGGTCGAAACCCGTCCCGTTTCGGAGGGGGTTGCATATATTTTGTGGAGTATATTATCCGATAATACAGCCAGAACACCCGCGTTTGGTCCGCGCAGTTCTTTGTATATTCCAAATTATAAGGTGGCTGTGAAAACGGGTACTACGGATGAAAAGAGGGATAACTGGACACTTGGATTTACTCCCTCGTATACAGTAGGTGTGTGGGTTGGCAATAATAATAACGATCCTATGAACAGATACTTGGCTTCAGGTTTGAGCGGCGCGGCACCTATTTGGAATGAAATCATTCAGAAAGTTTTGGAGGGAAAACCAGATGAGAAGCTCAGTATGCCTGAGAATGTATTTATGAAAGTGGACGAATCCTGCAAGCCGGAAAGATCTGAGTTATTTATAAAGGGGTCTGATATACCGAGGCATTTGTGTGTGACACAGAGGGATAAAGATGAGAGTGCGGATTAGGTTCATGTGCACTTTAGTTGGAGTTTTGTTCGCTTTCCTCCTTGGAGGACTCGTCCTCTCTTATTTCGTTTCTCTCCGTTTCCTCCAAACATTTTCTCATAAATGATATTTTTACGTGATTAAACCCTCTTTCTGTATAATGCACTCCTTTAGCTAACCACGAGTTGAAGTTGTCTGCGGCTTGTATGCTTAAGTAATGAAGTTCAAATATTCTTGCACCGCGTTCTATCCTGGATCGGAGGTAGTGTGTCGAATCCGCTATTGTCTGTACTTTGTCATCTAGTACCACATGCGGCCATTTTTCTGCTTGTCGAAGATGATAACATTCATGTCCCGTTGCTGCAGCTAGTCTATACTGGTGATAATAATATTGATATGGATTCTTTTCCCTATTCTCAGCGGCTTCTAAAAAAGCGGAGATAAAACTTTCCTTAATTGCTAAATAAGGATCACGCCATTGACCCGATTCCTCTTCAACACCATAACGTACGGTCATAATGCTTGTTCCGGCAAGATTTTCCTTGATTTCCATACCGGGGTATGGAATATCTAAAATTTGTTCTAAATTGCATTGGTGCTTTGCTATTTCCTCGATGAAATTTAATTTAACTTCTTCGGAATAGTTTGGGAATCTTTCGTCAAGTTTAAGATCTTCTGCAATCCTTGCTTTTGTCTCTTCTAAATGAACTTCTTTGGGTGGAGGGGCTTCATAGTTCATACTAACAATAATAGTACCAAATAAAGTATGTGTGAGTGGGGATTGAAGCTACTTGTATGTTAAGTATTGTCCTGTTAGCTTTCTTCCTCAGGTGACTTGTCCTCCAGGAGAGATTGAACTTTTTCTTTAATACCAAGAGCAAACATTATCTGCGGTTCGAGTTCTTCGATACATTTTGCCACGAGCGCTCTTTTTCTGTTGCGAAGTTCAAGTCCAACTAAACCTGCTTTTATGCCGTACCTTTCAAATATATCTTCAGCTTCTTGGGTTTCTAGGTAATAATGTGCAAAGATATTTGCAGATTTTTCTAGGCGTGAATCTGCGTACTGTCTATAATCTCCCTCTTTTCTTGTTTGCTCGTATCTAGCGTAAGTATTAGGATACTTTTCGGGATATTTTTCATGTTGCTTTTTGTGAAAAAATTCATGAGCTAAACTTTCAGTAAATCTTGCTTTCTCATAATTATACGAAAACGGAGTCAAGCTGGGATGCTCTGCTGCAAGCAGAAATGAAGCGACCCATGACCGGGATAGAGTAACAAACTCTCCCTTCTGGGTTTCTCCTGTTCTCGGAAATTGCGCTTCTCCATCATACAAATCCATGCCCCTATACTTTTGGCCCCCGAAACGTTCTACACAATCCGGTATTCTGTCCCAAATCAAGTAAAAATCGGGAGGTTTCTCTATTTCTAATACGTCCTGTAACCTGCAATGATGTTCTGCAAGATGGGAAACCAACCTTTCTTTTGCTTCTTTATTGATTCACGGGAATTCCTCGTCTAGAAATAATCTACTTCGGACCAGCTCTTTAGCTTCTTCGAACCTCTCTGCTTCGGGTGCTTGGGATTCATACTTCATATGGTTATTATACTAACTTAATAACTAATCTTCACAAACCCGAACAAATACCGTATACTTTATCTCTATGGACTCAAAACCCGATTACATCAAAATACGGGGTGCTCGTCAGCATAACTTAAAGAATATAGATGTAGATATTCCAAAAAATAAAATGATAGTGTTTACGGGTGTATCAGGGTCTGGTAAGTCATCTTTAGCGATGGACACTATATATGCTGAAGGCCAAAGAAGATATGTTGAAAGTTTGTCCGCGTATGCCCGTCAATTCCTTGGTGTTATGGACAAGCCCGATGTTGATAAAATAGATGGCTTATCTCCCGCTATTGCTATAGATCAGAAAACCACATCAAAAAATCCCAGGTCAACCGTAGGTACAGTAACAGAAATATATGATTTTCTGCGGCTGCTATTTGCCCGAGTAGGGCATCCGCACTGCCCGGAATGCGGTAGAGAAATTCAAAGGCAAAGTGCTGCGGAAATAGTACAAAGTATCTTAAAACTGGTGCAAGAACAAAAGGAGTTCACAACCGAGAGGGGCGTGAGGTTTCTAATTCTGTCTCCAATAATTAGGGACAGAAAGGGAGAATATTCTTCGTTGTTTGAAAACTTGGTGAAACAGGGGATTTTAAAAGCCAGAATTGATGGAAAAATAAGGGATATACGCGAGAAGTTTAATCTCATTAAAACTAATAAACATACTATTGAAGGTCTAATTTCTCGCCATATATATAGCAGGAATAAAGGCGGGGATGTGAGCTATAAAAAGGATTTTGAGTCGTCACTTTTTCAGTCGGTTGAAACGTCTCTTAGATTATCGAGTGGCAATGTCGTTGTTACAATAGTAACGGATGCCTCTTTTGAGTTTGATGATGCCCCGAAAAATACTGAAGACTTTCTGTTTTCGGAAAATTTTGCTTGCCCGGTTTGTAATATTTCACTTTCGGATATTGAGCCTAGAAGCTTTTCTTTCAATTCTCCCCATGGCGCGTGCCCAACTTGTGACGGACTTGGCACACAAATGCGTATAGACGAGGAAATGTTGGTGAGTCCAACTTTATCAATAATGGAAGGGGGGATTCTTCCATGGTCGAACTTGTTTGATCATAATACTTGGACGCAGAATGTGATTAGAGCCGTTGCGGAAGATTATGATATTGATCTATCAGTTCCTATTGGAAAAATGAAACGTGAGAATCTTGAAAAGTTTTTATATGGAGTTCCAGATAGGCGTTTCAAAGTAACATATACTTCGAGAGAAGGTGACAAAAACACCTATAACGCCAGATTTGAGGGAGTAATTCCCAATATGGCAAGACGTTATAAAGAAACCAAATCTGACTATATAAGAAATGAGATCGAAAAATATATGGTACTCGAACCGTGTCCTGTATGTGAGGGGTCCAGGTTGAAAAAAGAATCCCTATCTATTGTTGTAGCCGGACTAAATATCTCGGAAACCACTGCAATGTCTATATTATCAGCCAAAGATTGGGTGTCTAATCTGCCTGGAGTTTTTACAGAAAGGGAGAATCAAATTGCTGAGGTGATTTTGAAAGAAATTAATTATAGAATTAGGTTTTTGGTTGATGTGGGTTTGGGATATTTAACGTTAAATCGGGCTTCTGCTCATTTGTCCGGGGGAGAAGCTCAGAGAATAAGACTGGCCTCCCAGATAGGTACCGGGTTATCAGGAGTATTGTATGTGCTTGATGAGCCTTCAATTGGGTTACACCAAAAGGATCAATCTAAGTTAATAAGCACACTCCATCATTTGAGAGACCTTGGGAATACGGTTATTGTTGTTGAGCACGATGAAGAAACTATGCTTGAGAGCGACTATATTTTGGATTTTGGCCCAGGTGCCGGTTATCACGGCGGAAAAATAATTGCCAAAGGAACTCCGGAGGAAATAAAAGGAAATGAGGAATCATTAACAGGAAGATATTTGGCAAAGAAACTAAAAGTGGGTAGAAATGGTCACATTGAAAGGAAGAGATTCGAGGAGTTATTGGAAGATGAAAGAAACGGAAAAGTTCAAGAGAAGGTTAACGGAAGATTTCTGTCGTTAAAAAAAGCCTCAGGTAGGAATCTGAAGAAGATAAATTTGGATATACCTCTTGGAAAAATAGTATGTATTACCGGTGTGTCTGGGTCAGGTAAATCCACCTTAATAATGGATACGCTCTATAAGGAACTAAGACATCATTTCGGACTTAAACTTGTTGAGAAACCAGAGGATAACGAAGGTTTAGCAGGAACAGAGTATATTGATAAAGTAATCGCGATTGATCAAAGTCCTATTGGAAGAACACCTAAATCTAATCCGGCAACTTATACAAAGACCTTTGATCATATTCGGCAGCTATTTTCAAAGACTCAAGAAGCAAGAATACGCGGATATAGGCCGGGCAGGTTCAGCTTCAATGTAAAAGGCGGAAGATGTGAGGCGTGCGGGGGTGAAGGGCAGATTAAAATTGAAATGCAGTTTATGCCGGATGTATATGTAAATTGTGAAGTTTGTGATGGGAAAAGATACAATCGGGAGGCTCTGGAAGTCGAGTATAAAGGTAAGAATATTGCAGATGTCTTAGACATGACTGTTGAAGAAGCACTTAGATTTTTTGATCCTATTCCCCAAATCAGGAGGAAACTTCAGACCCTTTTTGATGTGGGATTAGGTTATATACACCTTGGCCAGCCGGCTCCTACCTTATCAGGAGGGGAGGCGCAGAGGATAAAGTTGGCATCTGAATTGTCAAAAAAATCTACGGGTAGCACACTTTATATTTTAGATGAACCCACAACCGGGTTGCACTTTGCCGATCTGGAAAATCTAATTAGTATCTTTAAAAGGTTAACTGTTAGGGGCAATACAGTGGTTGTAATAGAACACAACTTAGATATAATCAAAAATTCGGATTGGGTGGTCGACTTAGGACCTGAAGGAGGGGATGCAGGTGGTGAGGTTGTGTTCGCAGGACCGCTGGAAGAACTTCGTGAACACCCAACATCATACACATCGCAGGCTTTAAATAATTACAAATAGTGTTGTGACTGGTACTACCGTATATTAATCTATTACCATCAAACTCTTCTCAACGACTTCTCCGTTGAAGGTTTCATATCTCACCTTGCTTGATCCTTTGGGAAGGAATAGTGTCACCTCTTCATCTGGTGCGAGATTTTGGATTTTATTATTGATGTCGTATACAAAAACGTGACCTTCGTTTTTCAACTTGAATTTTTGGTTGCCTCTAAGGATTTGTAATATATTAAAATTCCTCTTTTTGATTAATATCAGTTTTTCTTCAAATGCTCTGGGGTCTTCTTCCTGTGCGAAATCGACGTCAACTAGGTTGCCTATATCCGAAAATCTGTATGTTCCGGCTGGTAAAGGGTATTCCGATTCAGTTCCTCTGATTACAAAAGCAAAATGATTTGTATCCGTTTTGGTGAAATAGTCGACTTTGGCGGTATTTCCCCAAGTTGGGTCGACTTGTATCCAGCCGTAAAATGGGTCATAGAACTCTGCCCATGCGTGAAGGTAATCTCCTCCCCTCAATTTTATTGAAAGTGGTTTGTCCTCTGATAAATTTGAAAATGCGTGCCCGTTAATTTCCCGGGCAGGTATCCCCATAGATCTTGCTATGGTTATAAATAGATCCGAAAACTCCATGCAGGTCCATGGTTTCTTTTGCGTAGCGGCTTTTAGGGCTCCGTTTCTTTGTATATTGCCGTTTTCTACAGCCTCGTAGTTGTATTCAAGATTATTTACTACGTAGTTGTAAGTTTCTTGGGCGTTTTGAATCACATTGTTGTCTTCGTTAATCAATGTCTTTGCTATTTTCTGTATCTCCGGAGAGTTGACTTCCCAGTAAGGCTGTTCATTCGTATATGCTTTGATATATTTTTTCGGTATATTATCCATCTCTCCGCCGAATTCAGAATTGATCTGTCTGCCTGTAATTCTCGCTTTACCTGTTACTGTGATTTCGAGTTTGCCCCTAGATTTTATCTTATATCTTGCCATTGCATTTCCATTGGAATCCAGGACAACGTTTTTTGGCGCGGGTGTAATGTTTTCGTACTTCACTTGCTGTATATGCGGGATATCCGGTGGGAGGGCTATTTCGTAAGTGCCCGGCAGGATAGAAGGATTCTCTATTTGATATGTCAACCTAAAATTCACAATTTGATATTTGCCGAAAGAAGCTGAAATTCCTTTGTCAATAAGCTGCTCTCTTGTTAAATAATAATTCGTTTTTCCGTTACTGTTTTCTTCTGTCACAGGCGATGGAGAGATGTACACTTTTGGACCGAATTGATTAGGTATTGATAGTTGCACGTTATAGAATGCTGTAGATTTAGTAAATTCGGTTTTTGGAATGTTAATGTTCCAAATTTCTCCTACTTTTGATGAAAGGTCTGTTGTTTTGTAAATCAATTCAATTTTATTTTGTCGTCCTTCTCCGATAACATAATTCGTTATATTCAGTTTGATCTTTGTTTCATTGTTTTCAGAAGTTTTCTCGGGTTCTATGGACTTGTTGTTTACGGTTGCAGATATACCATATACTTCCATTTGTTTGAATGTTAGTGTGTAACTACTTGCGATTACATCGCTGACCAGATTTGTTACATTTATATTTTGGGTTACTACCGCTTCCCCGTTTTCTTGAAAGTCAAAATGAATTTTATACTCAGTTGAAAACTGCTCGGTTTTAGCGTATGCCTTTTGTGTCAAATGTGTCAAAGGAAATATGCATAATAAGCCCAGAGTAGTCAGTAAACTGCCAATAGATTTGATTTTCATCAGTAACTTGGGCACACGATAATTTTACATTATTAATAGTACAATAACACTAAATGAGTGACGTATTAAAAGAAAAAGTTAAGAAATTACCCCGTTCCCCGGGTATATATAAGTTTCTAGATAAAAACGAGAGAATTATTTACGTTGGTAAAGCTATTGACTTAAAGTCGCGTGTCGGATCTTACTTTAGTGTAAAACTTGATCCGGGGTCTAAAACTTATATTTTGGTTTCCGAAATTAGAGATATCGCCTATATAGAGACCGAATCGGAAATAGAGGCGTTAGTTTTAGAGGCCGAATTAATCAAGAAGTATAAACCCAGGTTTAATATAAACCTCAAGGATAATAAGTCTTTTTTGTACATTGTTGTTAGACCGGAGAAAAAAGAAGTAAGGGGCAGATTGCGCACGTTATCTTCAGTGTTTATCTTGAGAAAACAGGATCTTGAGAAAGGCGATACTTACTTTGGCCCTTTTCCCAGCAGCCGGATTACAAGATCAGTAGTTCGTACATTAAGAAAGGTGTTTCCGCATAAAGATTGCAGCCCGTCAAAATTTACCAGATATAGAAAAGTGCAAAAGACTTGTCTATATGGCCATATAGGTCTGTGCACAGGACCTTGCGTAAATGATGATAATACTGAGATCAGAGAGTATCAGTCTTATATAAATAAAATAAAGAAATTTCTTGGGGGAGATACGTCTTCATTAATTCAAGGGGTAGTAAAGCAAATGAATGCCGCTTCGAAGAGTCTTAAGTATGAAAAAGCGGCTTTCTATAGAGATTTGCTGGAGAAGTTTAATTATATCCGTCAGAGTTTCAGGACCCCAAGAGAGTATATGGAAAACCCTTATCTCAAATATGATTTGGCGGAGGATGCAGTTGAAGAACTGCGAGAAGTACTGCCTACCCTTCATAAATTGCCTGAGAGGATTGAATGTTACGATATTTCAACTATTTCTGGGGATTCTTCGGTTGGATCGATGGTTGTGGCGTTGATGGGCAATCTAGATACTACGGAATATAGAAGATTTAGGATTAAAACAAAAAATACGCCAGACGATTTTGAGATGATGCGAGAGGTCTTGTCTAGGAGGCTAAAAAGAGAAAGGAGCAGATCAAAAAATGTTAAAAAATGGGGGTTACCAGATCTTATTGTTGTAGATGGGGGAAAAGGGCAAGTTAGCGCAGTAAGGGAGATTTTGTCCTGGTTAAATTTTGATATATGCGTAATAGGTTTGGCTAAGAAGAATGAAACTGTTATTTATTATGAAAACGGCCAGTACAGGTGTCTTTCCCCGAATAGAGATGCGAAACCAATGAAGTTGCTCATAAAGCTTAGGGATGAGTCCCACAGGTTTGCACAAAGCTATCACCACTTGCTTCGCAAGAAAAGTCTGCGAGAATGAAGTATAATTCATAACTAATGAGGGCTTTATTAAAAGTAATCACGTTTGTCATTTTGTCGGTGTTGGCTTCGCAGTATGTTTTAAGCAGTTTTGATTACGGAGGCAGCCAAAGTAGAACAACGATACTGATAGTTATTGCGCTGACACTCCTTTATTACTTCCTTAAACCGGTATTAGTTATTATAGGATTACCGCATCGTGGTTTGGGATTTGCCTTTCTTTTATTAGTAATGACGTCTTTAGTTTTGTATGTTTTGACAGTATTTCTCCCAGATTTCTACATTAGAGATACAACAATATCAAATTTGAATATTTTTGGCTTTGTGCTACCATCTAAACACCTGACTGGCCTTTGGTCAGGTATTTTTTCAGCTTTGGTAATAAGTATTGTATATACTTATCTTGATTGGCTCGGGTCGAAAAAATGAATTATTTAAATGTAGGTAAGATAGCGCAAATTTTAATATCAGTGTTACTGATGGTTTTAACACTGGTACAGTCAAAAGGAACCGGGTTAGCGCAGGGACTAAAAAGCTCGTTTAGCGGGTATCGTTCGATGCGGGGAGTTGAGAGGATCGTTTTCATCGCAACTATTGTTGCAACTGTACTATTTGTTGCTAATTCCCTGTTCATAATTGCTCTAAGTTAATATATGGCTTCAATTACAGTAGAAGGTAAACATCCTTTGGTAGGGGAAGTTAGAGTCTCCGGAGCTAAGAATGTTGCAACAAAAGTAATTTGTGCCTCATTGTTTTCAAGTGAAGATATAGTTTTAGAGAATGTTCCTCGGGTCACGTCTGTAATAAACGATCTAGAACTGATCAAAAGTATAGGTGGTACGGCTATATGGACGGGTACAAATACAGTTACAGTAAATGGATCCAACATTAATACATATGATGTGCCGTATGAATTGGGTTCAAGGACTAAGACTTCGGTTTTGTTAACTGGTCCTCTGCTGTTTAGGTTCGGGAAGGCTAGAATACCTAAATTTGCACCGGAAACTTTTAAGCCCGGGCCGTTGAACAGGTTTATTGATACATGGGAAAGACTTGGGGTAAGAGTTGAGGAAAATGATATTTTTTATGAACTAGATGCATCCGCCATAAAATCGTCCAATATATTATTCTCTTTACCTACGCATATGGGTACAGATAGCGCTATATTATCTTCGCTATTTGTTCCGGGCGAGACAATTATTGATAACGCATCAGAGGAAATTGAAGTTGACAGCCTTATGGATTTCTGTAATTTAATCGGCGGTTCTGTAACGAGAGTGGATCCAAAGAGGCTCTCTATCAAAGGAACAAATATCTTTAAAGGGGGCAAGTACAAGCTGAGCCCCGATAAAGCGGAGATAGCCGTTTTCGCTTCATTAGCTATTCTTACCAATGGAAATATAATAGTAAAGGGCGCGGATAGAGTGGCGATGATCCCTTTTGTTAACTTTCTCACAAAAATAGGTGCAAGATATGAATTTGTAGACGAAGGACTAAAGGTGTGGCACGATGGTTCGCCGTTAAATCCTGTAGATGTAACGATCGCGCCCACACCGGGACTAGTTCCTGATTGGAAACCGCTTCTCATATTGTTACTGCTAAAAGCTGATGGAGTGAGTATTGTTCATGATACAGTCTATGTTGATAGAAACGAGTTTACGAAAGACTTGAACCGTATGAGTGCTGGTTTAGAAGTGCTAAAACCTTCCGATGTAGATCTGACGCCTGTTATAAGTGACGATTCGTATAGTATTGATACTCAAGGTGAACCCAGTACAATCATAAGAGTAAGCGGGCCTTGTAAACTAAGGGGAGAGAAATTACACATTGACGATACTCAGTATGGTGCAGTGCTTGTTCTGGCAGCGTTGTTTGCTGAAGGAAAAAGCTGTATAAGTGGAATCGAGAATGTGGATTACCACTTTGAGCGGTTTGTAGAAAAACTTAAGAATCTTGGAGCTAAAATAACAGCATATGAGAGTGATGATTGATCTAATATATCTTTTTATAGCGTCTGTAATATCGTTTCTTCTGTATCCCATATGGATAAATTTTGTATATAGGTTTCAAATGGGAGAAGAAATCAGGGGCGATGGTCCCAATACCCACCTAATCAAAAAAGGTACTCCCACTATGGGCGGCCTGGTATTTATTCTTGTAGTTGCTTTTGTAACCTTCATATTTAATAGATCGCGTACCCAAACTTTATTTCCGATATTTATTGCTTCCAGTGCAGGTTTATTGGGTTTAATTGAGGATTTTACTAAGGTGTATAAAAAATCGGGTTTACCTGGTTTTTTGGAATATCACTTTGGTAAGATTTTCAAAAAAAAGAAAAAGAAATCTACATTCAAACCATGGCTGGTGTTTAGAGAATTTTGGCGTGCAGTTGGAAGTAGTAGAGGAACAGGTGTGGAGACATACCAGAAGTTTCTTGTTCAGGCTTTAATGGGTGGTTTTGTGGCCTATTGGACTTATTTCAAACTTGGGTGGGATTATTTATGGCTTCCTTTAGTGGGCAATATACATTTGGGTTTGTTATATCCTTTATTTGTGTTTGTGCTGTTTATTATCGTGTTGAATGCGGTTGCTATTTCGGATGGTTTGGACGGTTTGGTGGGGGGGCTGTCTCTATTTTCTTTTATATCATTCTGGTTTATCTCGTATTTGCTGGAGTATTATTCGCTGGCTGGGTTCTGTGCGACCTTTGTGGGCGCGCTAATTCCTTTTTTGTATTTTAATGTTTATCCTGCAAGAATTTTCATGGGGAATGTGGGATCTCATGTGTTAGGGGCAACTTTGGTAGTACTAGCAGTTGTAATGCATAGGGAAGTTGCTCTGTTTTTTGTTGCGATTGTTATGCTGTTGGATGGTTTCACAAGTCCGTTACAGTCTCTTTCCGTGAAGTATACAGGAAAGAGGGTATTTCTAATGGCTCCTTTTCATCATCACTTTGAATTACTAGGATGGCCTGAAACAAAAGTAACTTTAAGGTTCTGGTTGTTCGGAATCTTCTTTGCCTTTGTAGGTATATTTATTGCTCTATTGTAACTATGAAAAAAACTCCTCCTGCTCATAACACCAGAAACCTCCTTATATTAATTTTTATACTTCTGTTTATCGGCATAATAGTAATATCCAGTTCTACATCGGTATATTCACAATCTTTATATGGAAGCCCTTATAGATTCACTATATTACAGGCAGGCTGGATAGTTTTGGGTTTAATAGGTTTTTACTTTTTTTATAAATATGACTATAAAAAGCTAGATCGCCTTTCTTATTTTCTATTTGTGGGAACAATTGTATTGCTGCTTCTCTTAGCGTTAGTGGGTTTTTTGCCGTGTGATAAAAGTATTTCATTTATACCTTGTATAAATGGTGCGAACAGATGGCTATTTTTGAATCCGGCTCCTTTGCCGGAAGTGCCTTTTCTTGGTGTGGTTGGGTTCCAACCTGGGGAGCTGGCAAAATTATCTCTGATAATTTATCTATCTATTCAAATATCAAAAAACCTAAAGAGAAATGAAGACGTTTTCGTTGTTTATGCAGTTGTATCCGGATTGACCTCTCTTCTTATATTATTTCAGCCTAATATGTCGACTGCTGTAATGGTTTTTGCTTTGGGTTCGATGATTTATTTTTCGTCAGATGCACCCTTGGGTACACTTTTAAAAATGGTGCCTATTGCCCTTGTAGCTGTAGTGATTTTAGTAGTTTCTTCTCCGTATAGACGGGAAAGGTTAGTATCTCTTCTCGGACTTGGCAAGGAAGAAACAAGCTATCATATGGAGCAAATACTAATATCTTTAGGTTCTGGGGGTTTAACCGGAGTAGGTTTCGGCCAGTCGATGCAAAAGTTTCATTATTTGCCGGAAATTGCTTCGGATTCAATATTTGCGGTTATAGGAGAAGAGTTCGGTCTTATTGGTACTACCACACTTGTAGTAATCTTTTCGTATTTTATATATATAGGGTATAGAATATCTCAAGAATCGAAGGATACACTTGGAAGATTGTTGGCAGTTGGTATTACTTCTTGGGTGGCCTTACAGTTTTTTGTTAATACAGCTGCCATGACAGGTATAATACCTTTAACCGGAGTGCCTATGCCTTTAATATCCTACGGAGGTTCTTCTATGGTGTTTAGTATGATGGGAATGGGAATATTAGCAAGCATATCTCGGGATATTGAATCTTCATAAATACAATTATTGCCGATTTTTCAACTGAGTTATAATACGAGTAATGAAAATAGTTATGACGGGAGGTCACCATTCATCGGCACTTCCTGTGATCAAGGAATTAAAAAAAAGACAAACTGATGTTGATATTATCTGGCTGGGGCATAGAAGGTCTCAGAGAGGTAATGCGAGTGACACACTTGAATATACTGAGATCACTTCAATGAACATTAAGTTCTATAACCTTAACGCCGGAAAGTTTTATAGAACAATTGATCCAGTAAGACTAATAAAAATACCCCTTGGTTTTCTGCAGGCGCTAGTTATATTAATCAAAGAAAAACCGGATATTATTCTTTCGTTTGGAGGTTATTTGGCTGTTCCGCCGGTAATTATGGGCTGGTTGCTTGGAATACCAAGTGTTACTCATGAACAGACTGTTACATCCGGGTACGCGAATAAACTTATATCTAAGTTTGTAAAGAGAATATTTGTCTCTTGGCCGGATTCGGAGAATCAGTTTGATAGTGGAAAAGTTGTTTTTACGGGGCTTCCCCTGAGAGAAGCGATATTCAAACAAAGTTCAGATTCTTTCAAAGCGGACAATTCTCTTCCATATGTTTACGTAACTGCAGGCAAAACCGGTTCGCACTTGATAAACGGAATTGTACAAAAGTGTTTATTGGATTTGCTCTCAATATGTAATGTCATACATCAGTGTGGGGATCATTCACAGTATAAAGATATTGATGTACTCCAAGGTCATTATGAAAAAATAAAAGATAATGTCCGGGGGAAGTATTTTTTGAGAAAATTTGTTTTTGAAGATGAAATTGGTGAAGCTCTTACTAGAGCGTCAGTTGTGATCTCAAGGGCAGGAGCGCACACCATTATGGAGTTACTATATTTGGGTAAGCCGGCTGTGTTGATTCCCATACCATGGGCATCTCATGATGAGCAGAATAAAAATGCCCAGATGTTAAGGAAATACAAACTATGTGAAATTATTGATGAAGCCAATTTAACGCCAAAATTATTAGTAGACACAGTTAACAAAATTTTAGCTTCGTATGACAACTATTTAGAAGTCGGCAAATTAAATAGCAAATTTAAGGTAAATAATGCCGCGAGTTTAATTATCGATGAGGTAATGAAAGTTGTTGGAAGCTAAAAACTTATCGTACAAAAAACGTTTTAGGAATAGACAGATTCGTAGGCCGAACAAATTTAGAGTAGGTGTAAGAAAGTACAAGTCCTTAGTATTTACTTGTATTGCTCTCTCAATTTTGTCTGGCGCAGGATATATGATATATGGCTTTTTCTTTTTATCCGGAAGATATAATGTGAAACACATCTATGTTGCGGGTACTGAGCAATTTGTAAGTAAAGAGGATCTGAATAACTTGTTAAACGGACAGGTGTTGGGGGCAAATATTCTTGGTTTGGATCCGAAAGATTTAGAGAGTGCATTGCGGGATAATTTTCTTGGGATAAAAAGTGTTACAGTGACAAAAGATTTTCCCGATATTATTGAAGTCTTAGTTTTGGAACGGGTTCCCAAGTCCGTTGTATGTGACCCTAAAAAGGAATGTTTTTATATTGATGGGGAAGGCTATGTCTTGGGTGCAACAGGGTATGATGAGACAGATTTTCCAATAATTGATTACAGTGGTGATATATTTATAGGGAAGATTTTAGAGGAGGATGTTATTCCGGTAAGTTTTGAGATTCTCAATTTTTCAAAGAAACAAAAAATTAGTGTGAGCTCGATCAGTTACAAACCAGACTACTCTGAAATGTATATAAATGATGATATTGTGGTATTGATCAGCCATAGTAAGGACAAATCGGACGCTTTAAAAATAGTCGCGTCTTTATTGAATTTAAAAACGGATGATGGCAGAAGTATAAGGAAAATCGATTTACGATATGATAAAGTAGTAGTATCATATGATTAAACTTTTTTGCCGTTATGCCCAAAGATAAGATCATAACAGGGATCGATATTGGATCCACTAAAGTAAATACGACTATAGCCGCCGTATCTGAGAATAAGGTGTCAGTGATAGGTGTGTCCGGCGAGATACCTTCAAAGGGTATCAACAAAGGTAACGTAGTGGATATTGATAGCTCAGTTGAGGCTATAGCAAATTCTCTAGAACGGGCGGAGCGAATGGCTGGAGTTTCAGTTCATTCAGCATTTGTAACGATAAACGGCAGCCATATAAACACCTTGAATTCTCATGGGGTGGTTGCGGTTTCACCAAATGAAAACTCTGAGATATCTCACGAGGACGTTGTAAGAGTAATTGATGCGGCCAAAGCTGTATCCCTACCTTCAACCAGAGAAATTATTCATGTTATACCAAGAGATTTTGTTGTGGATGCTCAGGAAGGGATAAAAGATCCTGTTGGCATGTCCGGTGTAAGGCTCGAAGTTGAGACTAATATAATTCATGGTTCTGCTACTGCCGCGAAAAATATTATAAAGTGTATTGATCAAGTTGGGGTTGCGGTTGAAGAACTCGTATATGTGGGAATAGCCTCATCAGAAGCTGTTCTGACTGATACTGAAAAAGAGTTGGGTACGATGCTTGTCGATATTGGAGGCGGTACAACCGCCACGATCGCTTTTATAGATGGAAGTCCGGTTCACTCTACAGTTCTTCCAATTGGTGGAAAACTTATTACGAGTGATTTAGCAATTGGGTTACGTGCAAAATTAGAAGATGCGGAGAGGATCAAACTTGATTTAAGTATTAAAGCTAAGGTTTCAAAAGATAAAAGCGATGAAGATGAATTTGACTTATCCCACTATGGCTTGGAAATGGATTCGGCGCCAAAAAGTGTTTTGCAGGGAATAATAGACGCAAGATTAAAAGAGATATTTGAGCTAGTATCCTTAGAGATGTCAAAAGCCGATCTCTATAAAAAACTTCCGGCAGGCATTGTGCTTACTGGTGGTGCAGCCCACACAGTTGGTATAGAGAGGTCCGCAAAAACGATTCTGAAATTGCCTGTTCGAGTTGGAACACCAAAGGGAGTAACTGGTTTGGTGGATGAAATTCAAGGAGTTTCATCTGCTGCTGCGGTTGGTGCGATTATGTATGGGGCTAACCTATATAAAGAAGGTTCCCTATTGTCTTTGGATGACAAAAACGGTAATATTGGAAAAAGCGTCTCGAAATTTTTTGGAAAATTAAAATCCTTTTTGCCTTAAACTGCCCGATATACAATTAGAATATGTTAGTAAAACCTGAAATCGAAAGATTTGCAAAGATACGTGTCGTTGGAGTTGGCGGCGCGGGAGGAAACGTTTTAAACTCCATGATCGAGTCCCAACAGATTACTGGTGTAGAGTTTATTGCTATTAATGCGGACGCTCAGGATTTATCCATTAATAAAGCCCCCATCAAAATACCTATAGGACATGAGTTAACCGGAGGTTTAGGTTGTGGTGCGGATCCCACTTTGGGAAAAAAGGCCGGTGAAGAATCGGAAGGAGTGATTAGAAGTAATTTGGAAGGCGCAGATATGGTGTTTATTACTGCGGGAATGGGTGGTGGTACAGGAACCGGTGCCGCTCCGGTAGTAGCTCGTATTGCTAAAGAAGCTGGTGCTTTAACTATTGGTGTTGTTACAAAACCATTTGCTTTTGAGGGAGCTCAGAGATTGAAGAACGCCGAGTTGGGAATTGATGCATTAAGGAGTGAAGTTGACGCACTAATCACTATTCCGAATGAGAAGCTTTTAGAAATTGCTGATGAGACTATGTCTATTATAGAAGCGTTTAAATTATCAGATAGTGTGTTAAACCAGGGTGTACAGGGTATAGCGGATTTGATTGTGATGCCCGGGCTAATTAACGTAGACTTTGCCGATGTGCGAACAATAATGAAGGACGCGGGGACAGCTTTGATGGGTATAGGGATTGGGACAGGTGAAACTAGGGCAGAAGAAGCTGCAAGAGCAGCTATATCATCCCCCTTACTCGAACAAAACATAGAAGATGCGACCGGTATTTTGTTTAATGTTGTTGGAGGTAATGATCTGGCCATGAAGGAAGTGGATAGGGCAGCGAACATTATAAGGGGTATTGCTTCCGCTGATGCAAATATTATATTTGGAACTTCTATAGATGAGAAACTAAGTGGACAGATGAAGATTACTGTTATAGCTACCGGTTTTGAAACAGAGGAATCGCCAATAAAAACTGCTATCCGGGAAAGTTTTGCACCCCGAGAGCAATTTACTTCGCTCGAGGAAGGTGTTTCTAAGGGAAAAGAGTCGCCCAAGGAAACCCCTTCGGGTGATTTAGATAGTAAATACGACATTCCAGCATTTTTAAGAGGCAAATAAGTTTAGAATTCTTGCAACAAAAGCGAATGAGTTTTTTTGAAGTTTTATCTATAAGAAATAATGAGCATATACTAATGAGGGTTGTATTGTAAATTGTATAGAATTTTGCAATGCTTAATAGTATATAGGTAAATAGTTTGGAGTAAGTTCATAGTCCGGCAAGCTCTACAAGGCAGTGGGAGATTGTTGGCTCGTGACCTTCCAGTTTCTGAATGAGTTCATATCTTTATTTCTCTGATTCATCTGAGCTGCACAAAAATAGAGCAATTGAGTTTTCTGATAATTCAAGAAAAATACTAGAAAAAAGGTATTTGAGAAGAAATGAAGCTGGAGAGGTAGCTGAAACACCGGAAAAAATGTTTGAGAGAATCGCTACCGTTATAGCTGAACCGGACAGACCTTACAGAGATGTAGAAAAGACTAAAATTGAGTTTTATAATCTCCTATCCAAGAAACGCTTTTTTCCGAACTCCCCGACATTTACAGGTGCAGGAACACCTTTAGGACAGCTGGCGGCGTGTTTTGTTCTGCCCATTGAGGATGATTTAGGCAAAAATCGGGCGGGTATATTTTCGACTTTATTAGTGGCGGCGTTGATTCAGCAATCCGGAGGGGGAAATGGCTTTTCTTTTTCCAATTTAAGGCCAAGAGGTGATAATGTTGCCTCGAGTAATGGTAAGGCAACAGGTCCGATCGGATTTCTATCCGTATATGATTCAGCTTTTGGCGAGATCGCGCAGGGTGGTATTAGACGAGGCGCGAATATGGCTGTATTGAAAGTGGACCATCCAGATATAAGGGAGTTTATTAAGTGTAAATCTTCTGAAGGCACTATTTCGAATTTTAACATATCTGTGACAATTACAGATGCGTTTATGGACGCGGTAAGGCAGGATACTACATATGATCTAGTCAATCCAAGAACAGGTGAAGTAGTCGAGAGCCCCCCTGCGAGAGAAATATTTGACATGATAGTTGATTATGCATACAGAAATGGTGAACCGGGCGTTTTGTTTATTGACACGGCCAATAAGTATAATCCTGTACCGCATAGATACAGATTGGAGGCAACAAATCCATGTGGGGAGCAGTGGTTGGGGCCTTATGAGAATTGTTGCCTGGGTTCAATAAATCTCGCCGAGCATGTAAATGATAACGGATATTTTAATTGGGAAGAACTTAGAAAGACTATAATTCTTAGTACAAGGTTCCTTGATAACGTGGTTACCGCGAATGGCTACATTCCGAGTGTTCCAGAACTTCGTAAATCTGCGTATGAGGTTAGAAGAATTGGTCTTGGGATAATGGGACTTGCAGATATTATGTACGCTCGGGGGATTAGGTATGGTAGTGACGAAGGGCAGGAATTTGCAGCTCAGATAATGGAATTTATTAGATTTCATGCGATGAAGAGTTCAATTGAATTAGCTAGAGAGCGAGGTTCATTTCCCGCGATTAGAGGAAGTATATACGATCCGCAGAATATACAGTGGACTCCCCCCACACCAATAAAGCCATTCGGAAGAGATTGGGGAAGGCCGGAAATTGATTGGGACGAGGTAACCGAGGGGCTGAAGTCTTATGGGATTAGAAATGGAGCACAAACTACTATTGCACCTACTGGTACGATTTCCACCGTTGCAGGAATTGAAGGTTATGGATGTGAACCCGTTTTTGCGCTTGCCTATTACAGGAATGTTTATCAAGCTGCTGGGGATGAAGGTACATTAACGTTGACGTACATAAGTCCAATGTTTGAGAAGGCGCTTAATAGTTCCGGTTTAGCGGAGGAACAGAAGAAAAATGTTATTGATGAAGTTATAAAAAAGGGTTCATGTCAAAATATAGATGAGATACCTGAACATGTAAAGAATACATTTGTGGTGTCAGCCGATATAAAGCCGGAAGAGCATATACTTATGCAGGCTTCACTCCAAGCTTTTGTAGACAATTCTATTTCTAAGACATGTAATTTTCCCGAATCGGCCACGAAAGATGATATAGCAAAGGTGTATCTAATGGGTTGGGAATTAGGGTGTAAGGGACTGACGGTATATGTGACAGGTAGCAGAACAGAAGTAGTATTGGAAACCAAAGATACTAAAGATAAGAAGGATGGTGGTGCGTTTAATAAGCCAGTGGAGTTTGAGAGGGGGTATAAACTTGCGGGTTCTACGTATAAACTTCCCACACCTCAAGGAAAAGCTTTTATAACCGTTAATAAGGTTGCGGATGGAACACCGGTTGAAGTTTTTGCGAACGTTGGCAAAGCCGGTAGTGATGTTGCCGGTTTATCTGAGGCTTTAGGTCGGTTGATTTCCGGTTGGCTGAGGGTATCGCCATATCCGATAGAAACGGTAAAAGAAATAGTGCATCAGATGATTGGAATCGGTGGGTCGCAGTCAGTTGGTTTTGGAAAAAACAGAGTCACTTCCATACCCGATGCTGTGGCAAAAGTGTTGGTTGAAGAGTTCCAGCTGCGTGTTCGCCCAGGTGATGTGTATGATGATAATGGGGCAGGGTCTCATGTAATAGAGAACGGTAAGAAGCAGAATGTGTTCGATAGGACGGATATGTGTCCGGAATGTGGAAACTATACGTTGGTGTATGAAGAGGGTTGTGCAAAATGCTACTTTTGCGGATTCTCGAAATGCTAATAATTTTGGTATAGCAAAAATATATGCCTTACTACACTAAAAACGGGGATGAAGGAAAGACAACACTATATAAAGGGAACGAACAAAAGTTCAAGTCCAGTGAGGTGTTTGACGTTTTGGGTACTCTTGATGAGCTTAACGCTTCGTTAGGATTTCAGCATATATCTCATATCAAAAGTATCAGCAGGCTTATAATTGAAATACAAAACGAGTTATTTGTTATTGGTAGTATTATAGCTAAAGATTCCGCTGAACCGGTTAATGTAGAATATTGGGAAAATAAAATAGAACGGATGGAGAAGGAAATAATTTTCTATGATAAGGATCTTCCTGGACTTAGCTCTTTTGTTATTCCCGGAGGAACTAGTGAAGCAGTACATCTTCATGTGTCCCGCACAATTGCCAGAAGGCTAGAGAGGAGACTAGTATCTTATATAAACAGTGAGAATAAAAGAAATTACATTATTCTTGAAAAGTATATAAATCGTTTATCCGACTTATTATTTGTTTTGTCTCGCTATGCGAACAATGTACTAAATACTGAGGAAGTTTTTGTTAAGAATGCTAATATTATCTAATGAAAAAATACTACATAAGCTTATTTCTGCTCTTGATGATTGGAATTGCAGCCATAATTTTTTTGGGGTACAGAGCAAATCAAGCTGATGAGTATTTTAAGTCTGGATCTCATGAAATCTATGAAGACTATTAAAATTTTGGTACTATACCCTCATGTTTAAAGAAATATTATCTGTTCCTGATCTGCCGAAAAATGAAGACGAGGTAATCCGATTTTGGAAAGAAATTGATATTGTCGAAAGACTAAAGGATTTAAGAAGATCCTCGGAAGAAAAAGTCTATTATGATGGGCCAATAACCGCAAATAATTTTCCCCATTATGGTCATGTTGTTCAATGGATTCTAAAGGATATGGTCCCGAGATATTGGAGTATGAAAGGGTATTTTGTATCAAGAAATATGGGATGGGATTGTCAAGGTCTTCCTGTTGAAATTGAGGTTGAAAAGGCTCTGGGTTTCAATGAAAAGGGAGATGTACTCAAATATGGGATAGCTCCTTTTAATAAACTGTGTAAGGAGTCCGTTTTTAAATACCGCGATGCAATTTATGAATATGAAACCCGTATTGGTAGATGGTTCGATGATAAAGATATGTATTACACACTTGATAAGGACTTTATTGAGAGTATATGGTGGGCTTTTAAGGAGCTATATGAAAAGGGTTTGATATACAAGGGTTTAAAAGTTGTTGCTTACTCAACTCGGGCGGGGTGCTCGTTATCTCAGCACGAAGTTAGCGCCGGAGGTTACAAAGATATGGAAGATCCTACAGTTGTTGTAAAATTTAAGCTTCTTGACCGAGATAATACGTATATTTTGGCTTGGACGACTACTCCGTGGACCATCCCGGGTAACTTGATGCTTGCTATTGGAAAGAAAGTTAAGTATGTGAAAGTTGAGTATGAGAACGAGTTTTATATACTGGCCGCTACAAGAGTGGAGGATATATTTGGTGACAAAGAATACAAAGTTTTGAAAGAAGTGAAACATGAGGATATTCTTGGTACGGAGTATAGTCCTCCTTATGATTACTTTGAGGGGAAACGCACAGAAGGAGCTTTTAGGGTGATATATGCCGACCATGCTAATGATGAGGAAGGTACAGGTATTGTTCATCTGGCGCCTTATGGAGAGGAGGATTTTTATGTATTTCAGGAATTAAGTATAAAGATATTTGATTATTTGGATGAGACAGCCCATTTCACTAATATGCTTCCGTTATATAAAGGTTTGTTTTACAAGGATGCGAATCTGAGAATCACGGAAGATCTGAAAAAAAATGGGGTTTTATTTAGTAGTGATACATTTGTTCATAGAATGCCTCTGTGCTGGAGAACGAACACTCCTTTGATTTATAAACCGGTTGAGAGCTGGTATGTTGCAGTTACGGAACTTAAGGAAAGAATGCTTGAAGAAAATCAGAAAGTAAATTGGGTGCCGGACCATATCAAAAACGGAATATCTAAAAGTTGGTTGGAAGGTGCGCGAGATTGGGCTATCAGCAGGTCACGATTTTGGGGCACTCCTATGCCTGTTTGGGTAAATGATAAAACAGGTGAGCAAGTTGTTGTTGGATCGTATAAAGAGTTAAAACAAAAGTCGGGTATTATGGTAAACGATCCTCACAGACCCCATGTTGATGAAATAACCTGGAAGGATAAAGAAAATGGAGGTGTGTTTAGGAGGATTCCTGATGTGCTGGATGTATGGTTTGATTCAGGATCGGTTCCGTTTGCGAAGCTTCACTATCCGTTTGAAAACAGCGATATATTCAGTAAGAAAGTTCCTGCGGAGTATATTGCTGAATCAACAGAACAAGTGAGGTGGTGGTTTTATACAATGCATGTTTTAGGTGTGGCACTATTTGACCAAATTCCGTATAAATCTGCAGTAGTTCACGGAATAATGCTTTCAAAAGACGGAGAAAAGTTGTCAAAGAGTAAGAAAAATTACCCTCCAATGGACGAAGTGCTGGAAACGTTTGGTGCAGACGTTCTTAGAATGTTTGTTTTGACCTCCCCTATTGTTCAAGGAGAAAGTGCGAGATTTTATAAAGAGGCACTCGCAGATACAAAAAAAGAGTTTTTCCTGCCGCTTTGGAATTCTTTAAGATATTTTACAACCTACGCAAACATGCATATGTATGAGCCCCATTCTGGTGAACCCGTAGTTTACCATACACTTGATAAATGGATATTAGCCAGACTAGGAGAGACTATTAATAATGTTGATAACTACATGGGCGACTTACTGTTAATGCAAGCATCGCGGGAATTAGTGCCGTTTGTTCAGGATCTTTCAACCTGGTACATAAGAAGGTCTAGAGATCGTATTAAGAACGGTGACCTGGAATCTCTGGACACTCTTTACTATGTACTGACTCAGATTAGTATTCTTATGGCCCCGATGGCGCCGTTTATGGCTGAGAGTATGTATAAGATATTAAATATGCAGGAATTGTTTAATTTGGAATCAGTGCATCTCTGTTTGTATCCCGACAAAGTCGATTTAGCCTCTGAACAGTTAGAACTACTTGCAAACATGAAGGAAGATAGAGAGACGGTAACTGCTTTATTGTCTGTAAGATCAAGTAGGGAAATTCCTGTACGTCAGCCTCTGTCGGATGTGGTGAGTGTCAAGAAAGTACACTATCCAAGTATTGTAAAAAGTGAAGTAAATGTTAAAGATTTGTCTCATGTTTCAAGTCTTAGTAAATACGTAGCCGGGGGTAACTATGCCCAAGATGAAAGCGGACAGGTGGCGCTTAATATAAAAATAACGGCGGAGCTTAAGTTGGAAAGGGGCAGGAGAGAAATGATACGAAAAATTCAGGATTTGCGGAAAAAGGCAGGACTTCAAGTAACCGATGAAATAAAAGTTGTTTACGAAGGAACAAATGCAAACCATTCAATTGTGAAACATTTTGGGGATGATATAAAGTCGGAAGTTTACGCAAAAATTATAGAAGCAGGAGAGGATTTTTCGATAGAGAAATTATGATATATTGTTAATATGCAAGACTTAATTGTATCTCTTAGTAAAAATACTGTTAAGGTCTCAACTGTAGGAAAAGAAGGTTTATCATATCAAAAAACTGAATTAGGTAATGATATAGCGGCCGACTTTTTGGTTAAAGATGTCCCGCGTTTTTCTGAAGAACTTGGCAATCTAATTTCAAAAGTGACCCCAGCTTCCCCGAAAAATCTCTCTCTTACATTCTTGGCAGGTCCAGAGAAAACTCATTTTAAATTTGTTACTGTTGCAAAGGGTACAGAAGACGTGGAAGCTAAGGTTTTGGCGGAGGCACAGGAAAAACTGGAAGGAGTATCTCTTGAAAGCTTGTATTTTGGATATGAAAAAATAGCGCCTTTTGTCTATCAATTTATAGGAGTTGATAAGGAATTTCTTGAGACATTCATAGAAGTTTCAAATGTAGTTGGAATCTCTCTTAAAGCAGTGGTGCCTTGGGTTTTGCTTCTTCCTAAATACGCGGAAGTGAATAATCCCGCAATATTCATTGCAAACTATAACAACGAACAGGTAGTAGTTTTATCTGAATTGAACGGTGTTTTTTTCACAGAGGTTTTTGAGAGGGAACAAAAACCAAAGGAGTTGGAGAAATTAGTTCAACAGTTATCAATATATAAAAGATCTAACCCGATAAATAAAATTTATACACTCAACTACGAGAATTTATTTATGGATTCTGGGTATGAAGTAGAGAATCTGCAGGTTCCGAATGAAGAAATGTTCGAAGAGAGTGGTTATGAACTAAATGTACTAGCAAATTATATGATGGATACGCACAAAGAGTTATTTTTACGCCAGCTCAACCTGCTTAACCTACTTCCAGTTCCTGTTGAAGTTGAAAAGAAAAGTAAAGCACTTGTATATGTCGGGTCTGTCTTAGCAGTAGTATTAGTCGTGGGAGGGATTCTTCTTGTTAAATCTAGAGGCAATAAAAGTGGGGAGGATATGTTAGCAGGTAATGGCAGTGAGGCTACAGACGTTCTAAGTGAGAATGTTGAAACACAGGAACCCACGGAGGATACTCATGCGGAACAAACAGGGCAGACACAAGAAGTTGAGGAACAGCTCTCAAGAGAAGATCTTAGTATACGTGTGGAGAACGGTGCTGGTATATCTGGTGTGGCCGGAAGAACAAGAGATCGCCTAGAAGAGTTTGGTTATGTAATCGGAGACAACATCGGAAATGCAGATGAGGTGGGGAATTCTGAGACAGTACTGAGGTTCAAAAAAGATAAGGTTAAGTATCAGGATTTATTGAAAGAGGACATGAAAGAAGTTTATTTGGATATAGTAGTTGAAGACACACTTGACGATTCGGCTGAATATGATCTGCTAATTACTGTCGGAACAAATATCGAAGAGTAGTAACACAAGCTGTAAAGGGGCACATAATTGCAAAATATCCTTTGAATACGTATAATAGCACGGCGTATGAAGTATGCAGTAATCCGTTTAGGCGGAAAACAATTTATAGTAAAAGAGAAAGACAAGATTGAATTGGAAAGACAACAGTCTCCATTAAATGTTGATGTTTTGCTATATTCTGAGGATGAGAATGTCTTAATCGGCGAGCCGGTTCTCGATAAAGTCTTAGTTGAGGCTGAGGTAGTTGAGGAGAAAAAGGGCGATAAAGTCCGTGTGGTAAGGTTTAAATCTAAATCAAGGTATAGGAAAGTAAAAGGGCACAGACAGCCATTGAGCGTTGTTGAGATAAAAAAGATATCGCTTTCTTCTTCCTCGAGCCTGAAAGCAAAACCAGCCGCAACAGAGAAAAAGGTAGAGCCCAAAGAAGTTGAAAGTAAGGAAAAGAAATCCAACACAAAAAAAGATGTAAAGGATAAGAAAGTTAGTGCAAGGAAAAGTATGCCAAGTGCTAAAAAGGAAGGAGCTAGAAAATAGTATATGGCACATACAAAAGCAGGAGGCTCAAAAGCAAAACAGGGTGGTAACGTAGCAGGAAAAAGACTTGGAATTAAAGTCTTTGGCGGAGGTATCGTGAAACCCGGCCAGATAATAGTTCGTCAGAGAGGCAGAAATTATATTCCAGGTGAGAATGTGAAAATGGGGAAGGATTTTACTTTATTTTCGGTGATTGATGGCACAGTTCACTGGTTATGGTCCTCAAGAAAAAAGAAGAAGATTAATGTATTGCCTCTAAAATAACTCGTATTTCATTTGACGAATCTTGCTTTTCCCAGTGGATAGTATACAAATAGTGCCCTTCCGATTATTCTATCTACTTTTATTGCGCCCCATTCCCGGGAGTCTTTGCTGTGCTCCCTATTATCCCCGAGGAGAACATAGGCATCCTTGTCGATTTTGTATGAGACCTCTTCGGCAATAGCATCTCTTCCCGCCGTTACAGTGCCATCTGTGAGATAGGTCTCATCAAGGGGTTGATCATCAACATATACTTTGCCTTCGGATATTCTAATTACTTCGTCGGGAAGCCCGACAACGCGTTTTATAATAAGTCTTTGATTAACTTCGGGATAATTAGGATTAACGAATATCACAATATCGCCACGTTCAGGTTCTTTAAATTTAACTGATACTTTTTCGGCAATGAGCCTCTCTTTATCGTAAAATGCTGGGGTCATAGAATCTCCTGACACCTCAAGTAACTGTCCTATAAAAAAGTATACTACGATGAAAACAGTAGTGCTAATTAATATGAGTTCAATGACATCCAATATGATATTTACTGTGCCACGCGGTATTTTTGCCACATTAATATTGTAGGTGCGTCCATGATTTGATGCAAACACTTTTTTCGCGGTTTTATAATAAAAGAAGCTGGTATAATATATGTGTTAAGAATTGGGGCTTGTAGCTCAGTTGGTTAGAGCGCTGTGTTCACATCGCAGAGGTCCCTGGTTCGAGTCCAGGCAAGCCCACCATCGAAAAGTTAGCTACTTCACAAACTTTTCGTACAGCAAATCCCAGAGTTCAATATAACCGCCATCATAACCTAAAGCCCAGATTCCAACTCCCGCAAGATTATTTTCGTTAATTAAGCTATATTTTGCTTCTAGTGATTGGGAATTCTCATAATAGACCTCTCTTATCTGGTCTGTTTCTTCGCTTGTGTATGTGAAAAAAGGAGTTTGTCCCAATTCATCCCACATAATTTCCGGATCGTTTTCTAAAATTACTTCCATAACTTCTTCATATGCCTGAGACATTGAATATCCCGAATTGTCATTTCCTTCAATTCTTTTGGCATATTCCTCATCTGTTTCTACAACCCAGTTGTAGCCATAATAGGGTACACCCATAATAAGCTTGTTTGGAGGAGAAACTGATAGATAGTCTTTTACCATTGTTTTTAGATCATAATCCGAATGGATGCCTATACCCCCTAGTGGCGCCACTGGGCCGGCATTGTCAGAAGTGGGTCTATGGAAGTCATATCCCATTATAAATATGCCATCTGCACTTTTTGAGAGGTTGTCAATGTCTGATGTTACTCTGGGTTTTACTAAAGAATCTGCGAATGTTGCTACCACAACAAAAGAATCCCCGAATTCTTTATCTAGTTCCTCGTTATAATACTTAATTAACTCCTGGTAGAGCTTATGTTGGGAGTTTTCCGTATACTCGTAGTATTCAAAGTTCATGTTCAAATCTGTTATATCTTTAAATCTGAGTTCCTGTTTAATATTTTCCAAGAGAGTGTCCCAGCATTCTCTGCAGTTTAGGAATTCATCTGAAACCTCGTCGACATGTGAAATAATTGTTAGCGCGAATCTCACACCTTCCTCCTTAGATTTTTTTATAATTTCGTCCAAATCGGGGCTGTCTTTCCAGTTCAGATACCCCGGAATCTGATTTCCCTCCACGTCGACTTTTAGAAAATTTCCGTCTTTATCAATGTGAAGGCCAAAATAAGCTATGTCTGTTAGTTTGTCGTATTGTAGAAACTCCTTTTTTTCGATAGTCCAATAGGGCAGATAGCCGTATATTATTCTTTTAGGGCGTTCTTTCTTTTTAAATAAGGAAAATATATTCACGCTTTTACTAAAAGGCGACAGCAAAGATCTACCTCTAGGAATACTTCTCATAATATGTGTGAAGGTAATTCCCAGAATTACACCAAAAAAGATTATTATTAAAGCAAGCTTTGTTTCCGGTTTCACTCAATTATTTTACATGATTTGGTTAATTTTGAGTGATCTATTAGAATTGTTAATGTATGAAGAAAAGATGGGTGTTATCTTCCTTAATTATGTTTGTGCTAGCTGTGGTTGTTTTGGATGCTTTTTATATTCCTCAGTTTAAGCGGTTTAGTGGGATTGGTAATATCCATGATCCATTTTCAATTAAAACAATTAAGGAACGGTTTTTTTCCTCGAAAATGTGTTATGTAAAAGATGAATTAGAGTATTTTTATTATGAGGATAAAGGTGAACTTTGGGAGCCTAATAATAAATTCGGATTGTACATATACGCTGAGGATCGGGATTTCTTTGAAATTGCCCAGGAACTTGTGAATTCTAATGGTGGCGAGTGGGGTTATGTTCTGATTCCATATAATATGGATGATAGGGATGTAGATAAGTGGAATAGAGTGTTTGGGCAGCTTATAAATAAGCAGCTGATTCCTATTATCCAGCTGTGGAAGCTTGATAAAGACAGTTACAAGGAACAAACAGAGGAGGTCGCTGAATTCTTAAACAGATTTGTTTGGCCAATAAAACAAAGATATATAAGCGTTTACAACGAGCCTAATGACGCCGATTTTTGGTATGGAGAGGTAAATCCTGAAGAATATGCAAAAATACTTGATTACACAATAAATACTTTTAAAAGAACAAATCGGGACTACTTTATGCTAAATGGCGCTTTCAATATAAGCGCTTCGAAGGGTTACAGCACCATGGACGCCTTTGAGTATATGAAAAGGATGGATGAGGAGATACCTGGAATTTTCTCAAAATTGGATGGATGGGCATCCCATCCATATCCCCAGCCGAATTTTAGTGGGAGCCCTCAGAATGAAGGAAGATGGAGTATAAAAGCTTATGAAAAAGAATTGGAATTTTTACGCAATGATTTGGATATACAGAAGGATTTGCCCGTTTTTATCACGGAAACCGGGTGGGCGCATGCGGAAGGGCAGAATTATAACAGTTCGTATTTTACTGTGGATGAAATTGCAGACTATTTTGAAGAAGCCTATAAGGAGGTTTGGTTAAAAGATGAGAGAGTGCGCGCTGTAACACCTTTTACAATAAGGTATAATCCTCCGTATGATCACTTTTCCTGGATAAATGAAGATAAGGTGCCATATAGACATTATGAGAAGGTACAGGAAATGGAAAAGGAAAAAGGAGATCCTCCAAAGATAAACCCTGCCAGTGTCTCTTTTGGAGAGTGTGAGTAATGGCTAAAGAACCTTCCACGAAAAGAAAAGTTGCAAGTAACACTTTTTACCAGCTTGCGGGTAAAGGTGTAAGTATGTCTATAACGGTTCTGGCGACTATGATTGTTGCTAAGATGTACGGTAGGGAAGACTATGGGAATTTTAGCTTAATGCAAAGCTGGCCGGCTTTCTTTTTTATTATTGCCGATTTTGGGATTAACGCGATATCTGTGCGGGAATTGGCTAAAGATTGGAGTAAGGTGGATAAATATTTTAATAGTGTGCTAGTACTTCGGACTGTTTTTTCAATATTTCTGGTTATTTTGCTAAGTGGGGTACTACTTCTGTTTCCGTACTCAAGTGATTTAATATTCGGAATTAGACTTAGCTTACTTTTGATACTGACTCAAAGCCTTTATTCAACAACAAATATAGTTTTTCAGTCTCAAATGAGATATGACTACTCTACCGTAGGGTATATTAGCGGGTATGTTGTTATTTTGTTGCTGATATTGATTACATCTTTTCTAGATGTAGATATTGTTTGGTTTAATTTCAGCTATGTCGTAGGCGGTTTGTGTACTTTTCTGGTTAATATGCGATATGTAAAGAAGCTCGGGATTAGGGTTACCTACAAAATTGACAAACGTTTATGTAAAAGTATTATTTTACAGTCTTTGCCTTTAGGATTAATGTTTATTTTTAGCCAGATGAGTTTTAAAGAGGACGCAATTATGCTCTCTTTTCTGAGATTACCGGCTAGCTACGGTCTAAATAATACAGAATCAGTTGCAGTGTATTCTTTGCCGTATAAGGTGTTTGAAGTCACATTGGTCGTCCCAACTTTTTTTATGAATGCGGCTTTTCCGGTTTTGGTAAAACATATGGAAAGGGGACAAAAGAAGCTGAAGAAAACGTTAAGAGCTATCTTAGAATATATGGTAGTTGGGGGAGTAGGGTCAGGTATACTTGTGTATAATTTTGCACCTAGAATAGTTGAGATTCTAGGAGGTAGTGAATTTAATGAATCAATAAGTGTTCTGAGAATATTATCGCTTGGATTTGTATTATTTTATATAACATCTCCCCTATCGTGGCTAATAGTAGCTTTTGAAAAGCAGAGTGAACTTCCGAAGATATATGCAGCGAGTGCCTTGTTTAATCTTGTATCCAACCTAATCTTTATACCGATATATTCATTTTATGCGGCGACAGTAATAACCCTATTATCGGAACTCCTGGGTTTGATTCTTCTTATTTATTCAGTAATGAAAATGTGGCGGATGAGATATGCTTAATTATTTATATTATTTATGTGTCCTTGCCCTTTCTCTTGGTCAGTTCAGTAGTATTAGCAAATCAGGAGGTATAAATATATATGTTTTTGATGTTTTGGTATTGGTTTTCTTTTTTGTTGGTTTTATATATTTAGCTTTAGTTAAAAGGACTTTTTATATATCCAGGTTGTTCATGCCTTTTGTGTTATTCTCGGTAGTAGCAGCGATTTCGTTAATAATAAACTCTTATAAATATTCCGAGAGAGAGGTATTATCGGCCTTTTTCTATTTCTTAAGATATGTCTCTTATTTGGGCTCCGGAATTGTCTTGGAAAATATGAAGCGTATTAAAATGATAGGTTCAAAAGATATTTACAAAGCGTTTATTTTATCAGGTGTGTTTTTGTCTCTGGCGGGATTTATACAATTAGTGGTACTGCCTGATTTTGAGGTTCTTGAATCGTCTCTGGGATGGGATCCTCATAAGAACCGCCTAGCGTCCACATTTTTCGACCCAAACTTTCTCGGGGTCTATTTAGTTATGTGTTTAGGTATTTTGTTTAACAAACATTTTGAAGGAGATAAACTCAGTTTGGTCGATATTGCGGCTGGAGTTTTTATTCTGCTGGCGATAATTCTGACTTTTTCGCGCAGCACGTGGCTAATGCTCGCCGTGATGGTCTTGTTATATGGAATAGTGAAGTCACGAGTGCTATTTATCTTATCTTTGTTCCTATTATTTTCTACTTATTATTTTATTCCAAGAGTTCAGACCAGAATATCCGGGATAACTGATCCCGCGGATTCGGCTCATTATAGATTAATTTCCTGGAGGAATACTCTGGAAATTATTGAAGATAACTGGTTATTTGGTGTTGGTTTCAATGCTTATAGATACGTTCAAAAGGAATACGGTTTCTTAGATTTTGATACTTATTTGGATCATTCTGGCGCGGGATCTGATTCCAGTTTTCTATTTGTTGTGGCGACGTCAGGTGTATTTGGGCTTCTAGCCTTTCTGTATGGATTCTTCCAGCCGCTTTATATTTCAGCAAGATCCCCGTCCGGTAAAAATATGTTGTACATACTCTTGACGGTGGGATTATTTGTTGAAGCTCAGTTTATAAATTCCATGTTTTTCCCTCAGATAATGTTCGTGTATTATTCTTTACTCTCTAGTGACTCTTTTGTTCGTACTTGACTTTAATGCTTTCTATAGAGTCATTCCCTGCTTCATCAATAGCTTTTACTTTGATTTCAATCCATCCCTCGTTGACTCCCAAAAGGTATTCGTAGGAGTAATCCGGTTTTTGGATTACCATCCTGTCATTTATTAGAATTTGAGCTTTTTCGTTTATTTTTCCTGATATTTCGATTCTTTTATCCAAGTTTTTAATTGTTTCATTATCTTTTGGTTTATCTATCTCAATTTCCGGTTTTTCTTTGTCAAGAATAATAATAAGGGTTTGAGATTTGTCACTTTCGTTTCCCTGCGAGTCTTCTACTTTCGCAAAGAGTGTATTTCTTCCGGGAATTAATTTCACCTCTGAAAATGTGAAAATGCCATCATTATCTACTGTTGTTTCCTCTTTTTCAGGCCCGTTGACAAATAATTTTACTTTCATGCCCTTTTGTGCGTACCCTTGTAAAGTGACTTTATCGTCTTTACTTGCAGTTGGGGGATTGGAAAAAACCGGAGTGTTGGGTTTAATCAACGGTACCTCACCCGGGTCGTTTCTGTGAACTGAAAGAAATCCCAGTAAGTAGCCTATTTGTGGCGCAAAAAAAGTTAGAGAAACAACGGCAACTAAGCTTACTATTAATATACCAAGGACGGCGATTTTGAGTCTTTTGTAGTAATCAGGTTGTTTGGAAGCGCTCCTTAGATTTCCAGGTGTATTTTTTACCACATGCAAATTCTATCACGATTCTGATGCTTCATTTTTTATGAAATCCAGTATCTTTTCTCTTAAGTCATCTCTTCTTAGTGCGAATTTTATCGAGGTTTTAAGGTATCTTAAAGGATCCCCTGTTGTCAGCCATTCACCTTTAATTGGGGGAGCAATTACTTTTTTACCTTCATGCGCGAGCTCGTTAAGAATATCCGATACCCATAATTCATTGTCTTTACCGGGTTTCGTCTCTTCAGCCTTTCTGATTACATCATACGAAAAGACGAATCTGCCAAATTGAACTTTGTTAGAATACGCTTCTTCTTTTGGCAATTTCTCCATAATTCCTTCTACTTCGCATCCATTTTCATCCTTGTATTTTACTGTGCCGTATCTATCCACTTCTTCCCAAGGTACTTCTTGAACACCTACTGCGGCTACGGCATTATGCTCTAGATATGCGTCTATAAGTTGTTTGGTGATTGGAGGGAACCCGTTGCACCATGTTAGGTCGTCAGCGAACATATAAACGAAGGAATCATTCTCATCAATTAATTCTTTTATAGCTATTAAAGGAGAGCCGTTTCCGTAGGGAAGGTGTCCCTTTTGCCTTACGTAGACAAAATTAGCCATTTGAGGAATATTTCGGACCATTTCCAGCCGCTTTGTTTTTCTGGATGATTCTAATTGGGCCTCCAGTTCGTATCTGTTATCAAAATAATCCTCAATAAGGTGATTTCCAAATCTAGTGACTAATATTATATCCCGTATACCGGAATTTACTGCTTCTTCCACCACATAATGGAGAATCGGTTTGTCGATTATCGGGAGCATCTCTTTTGGCTGGTTTTTTGTTGCCGGTAAAAATCTGGTTCCGAATCCAGCCGCAATTATAACTGCCTTTGTTATTTGTGTCTGGGGATTTTCCATAGTTGTATGATTATACCATTTAGTGGCTCGCTATATTTCAGGGGGCAGCTTCTTATCCCCATTTTATTTTTGGTGATGTTTTTTTGTCTTGAGGATTCCACAAAGGGGATACTTCCACTGCTGCTACAAATCCAATATCAGTTCGTTCTGTTGGGATTCTGCGAAGTTTTGGGTCGCCTTTACCGTAGAGAGGATCCCAAACGACAAGAGCGGTATTATCTTCCGAGTGTCCAATAGCTAAAACGGCATGACGTTCAGTATCTAACAGGATGGATGCGATCATACCACTGTTAATCAGGCGTACCAGGCCATCTCCGGTATGCTCATTCTCTTGTATATACGGTACGAGAGTTTCTATTTGTCTGGCAGTGCCTGCTCTTTCACGCAGTATGTTGCGCGCAGTGTGGTTGCTTAGCCAGGGTTCTTGATATTCTTCCTTCAACATTCTAGCTCCGTTCATAATACCTGATAATGAGATTACATTTCTCTGAGCATGTTCAGGTATTCTATCCTCTTTTGCTAGATACATTTGTGCTGCAACAGCAAGATATAGACATGCATCTGCATCCGTTTGAATTTGACCTTTAAACACTTTGGGTTGTATTGACAAAATATCTGTATTCCGTAGCGTTTCACCGGGGACATCCTTTAGACTTTCAGGATCATCTTGAGGTATTTCGCCAAAGCGTATTCTATTAGGCATGTTGTAATTCTATCATTTCACTATAAATGGAGCCAGAGGTGGGATTCGAACCCACGGCCTGACGTTTACGATACGCCTGCTCTACCCCTGAGCTACTCTGGCAATACTTGTGGAACCTTTTTGGTTATATAACTTCTCTAGCCGAATAATTCTCCATTTCATGACAGAAAACTCACTTTGAGGCATTTTTGGACCTTAAAACAGCTAAAAAACCATGGAGCGAGTGACGGGTTTCGAACCCGCGACCTTCTGCTTGGGAAGCAGATGCTCTGCCAACTGAGCTACACTCGCTTGATTCAAAAAAAAACACAAGAAAATTATACAGCAATCCCCTCCCTCCCGAGTACTCGGGATCTGCGGAGGGGAACCGCTATCAGAGAAGTAATCAAGTTTATTAATATTAAGGCAGAACCAGGACCTGGCCCGGCATTATGAGAGCCTGTTGGCCATTTGGAAGATAACCAACGCTATCAGGGTTCGCATTGAGTATCTTCACCCAGTCTAAACCATTTCCGTAAACTGCCTCGGAGATTTCCCATAAAGTATCACCGGCTTTTACTGTGTATGTTTTTCCGGCGATGTCTCCTTCTTTATAGTCAGTAGCTTGCCATGAGGGTGTGGTAATCTGTGCCCCTCCCGGCTGCTGTTGAGCTTCTTCTGTACTTGTGGAAATCCCTTCTCCGATGAGTTCACCTTCTCTTGTACTTTTGCCCTTAACCTCTTCGGTTCCCCCGCTTTTTGATCCCAGTCCATTGCTTAAATTATCGGTTTTATTGAAATAGTTATAGGCTGCAAATACAAGGGCGAGAATAAATAGTCCCCCTACAATTAATGCCAATCCATCTTTCTGTTCAGTTTGTGCCATCTGCTTTAACACCTCCTTTTTAATTTTTAGTGTTTATCGTTCACTTTTGGGGCAGGAAATACACAAATTTGTGATGGTCTAATTTATATTATATTGGTTATTTTGGAATTGTCATGTATGTATTTGTAGAATTGCTAATCATTTGGAAAAATATAAATGATAAAATATTGAATATATGATTGTGAGTGGAAAGGCAGGTGATTGGTCTGTTATCCAAATTACCAATAGATTTAAATAAAATTGGCAAAGACAATATTGATTCGGAAATACTTAGGGCGGGAATAATTGCAGAATTAGACGCTATTAATCTTTATGAACAAATGTCTGAGATGGCGGTGGATAAACATCTCAAAGATCTTTTGTTAGATATTGCTAGAGAAGAAAAAACCCACGTTGGAGAGTTTCAGGCGTTATTATTACGGGTTGATAAAGAGCAGGAGAAAGAGTTGGAGAAGGGAAGAGAGGAGATGGAGGAGATTTTGGAGAAATAAAAAACGACTCATTTCTGAGTCGTTTCTTATACAAAATCAACCAAATCAAGTTGATTACCTTTGTGTATACGTATTCATAGGCTTGTTTCACTCCTACTATTTTCACCCTTGCGGGGCAAAAACTACGTATACTTCACTGACAACAGGAAAGTAAGTATCACTCCCGTCTTCTGGACAGTGGCCCTTCTTCCGTTAGCGTCCAGGTGCCCTCGGCTTCTTGCTTAAGGTCATAGGTAACACCATTTAGCACAATGGCAAACCATAGCCTGCCCGGCACGAGCAAGATGACGATATTTACTTCCACACGTTTCCCGTTAAGTTTGAAAGATTTGGGTTCTCCCTTTTCGAGTTTTACATCTGTTACAGTTACAGTCCCTTTCAACTTTACTCACCTCCCTTTACAATGTATTGTTTGTTAAACCGATAGTGCGAATTATATCATAAAAGTACGTATGTGACGCAACATAAGTTTATAAGAAAGTAGACAGGATTAATAGTTGCTATAGCTTAATCGTGTGTGAGTTAATGTCTAAGGGGAGTGCTAGGGGCAATATGAATTAAGGAGAGAAACAATAACGTTAAAATCATTATGACAATAAGTATATAGAAGTTTATAGCTTGTTTTTTTGTCATAGTGTGATGGCTTAAATCGGCATAGGTGTAGTCTTTTAATCTATCATTTATTGTTATTTGTGGATTTAGTTCGAGTATTTTCTTAATAAAAACTGATATTTGTTCCTGATTACCGCGATGTGCCCGTAAAAAAGGAGTATTACAGTGTCCGTTGTTTTTCATTGATGTATGTTATCAGGTTTGAGTAAAAAATAATCATCCGGGAGTGTGTAATAGGTACTGTTTGTCTAAAGAGTTTTGCTTCGGTTCGGTATTCTCGTCCCTATCCATTGTTTCCACTAAAAAGAAAGACTGGTTAATACCTAAAGGCATTACCAAGTTTTCCTTATGGCGGGACCGACGGGGCTCGAACCCGCGACCTCTTGCGTGACAGGCAAGCGCTCTAACCGACTGAGCTACGGCCCCATAAAAGCTATAAGTATGAGCAAAAAGATGTTATCAACTTTATACTTTAAGGTCAATAATACCTTAATTTTTCCTCTAAGCGTCCTCTTAATGCAATTCTTGCTAAAAATCAACTATTAAAATACTATTTACATAGAATTTATGTGGTTATATAAGCCATATCTCAAAAATGCCATATTTACAACATTAGTTGTATTTTTGCTTATAACGATAAGTTTTCTAATAATTTTTAGTGGGAGTCAAAGCAAAAAAACAGAGTTTCTTTATGCCCGAAATCGCGTATTACAAGACGAAGTCAATAGACTAGGCAATAAATTTACAAGAGAGGAAGTCGTGTGCGAGCTGGACGATGAAAAAGCTATATGTAACATAAATAATATGCGCCTAAACTGCGATCTTAAAGAATATACTCCCGTAGATAAAGATCAAAATTGCTGTGAGGATCAATGTTTGACGGTAAGTAGTTATGGAATGGAGGGGTATGCAAAGTTAACGGGTTACTATAAACCTGTAATGATTGACGATGGATATGGTTTAGTGGAGTGTTCTGGGTTTGTAGTAAAAGCAGGTTCGGTGCCCTTAATACGAAACAGCAAGGAAAAAGGCCATGTTGTGTATGATCCAAGGGGTGAAGTTGTCTTAAAGATAACTATACCCGCGGGTGATAATTTAAAAGAATACGATAGAAAACTTCTCAAGGAATCCAATGCGGATAATCAAGTTGAAATTGGTATTTTAAAGCTTACTTCACTTGAAAAAGAAGTTGGATCTTGTTACAGCGATTATAATATTGTGAATGTAAGGCCGTTGACTGTAAAAGAATAATTCAAGTTGTTGTTCTTATGTTAAAATTTTAGCGTGCCAAGTTTCTATGATTTTTCCAATTCAGAAGTTGTTCAGCAGTTAAAAGAGGTTTTGGCCGCGATGCAGATTAAGGATGCGGACGCTTTTAGAATTAGGGCTTATGATAACGCGGTTACCGCATTAGATAACCTGACTGTTTCCATTAAAGATGTGTGGGAGGATGATCGATTGAACCAAATTCCCGGAATTGGTTCCAGTTTGGCGCAGCATTTAAATGAACTTTTTACGAAGGGTCGGGTTTCGGAATGGGAGAAGGTAAAGGAAAATCTTCCTGAAGGAATGTTTGGTTTAATTGGGCTAAGAGGGGTTGGTGCTAAGAAAGCTTATAAATTGGCAAGTGAGTTCCAGCTTAATTCCAAGGAAACCGCTATCGAAGAACTTAAGGATTACGCGGAAAAACAAGAAATTAGAGATCTTTCTGGATTCGGCGATAAATCTGAAAAAGATATCTTAGAAGCTATTGAACAATCGAAAATGACAAAAAGTGAGAAGCCCCGAATGTTGCTAATACGAGCTGAAATCATCGCGGAAAGAATAAAAAAGCACATGAATTTGCTTGACTGCATTGAAAAAATGGAAGTTCTAGGGTCTTTTAGGAGGAGAAATCCAACTGTGGGAGATTTGGATTTCGCTGTTGCTACAACAAAGACAAAAGAAGTGATAGACCATTTTCTTGAATTCCCGGAAATTTCCGAGATCTTAGCCCAAGGAGAAAATAAAGTCATGGTTGTTCTTTCAAATGATACGCAGGTTGATTTAAGAGTGTCTTCTCCCGAAGCGTATGGCGCGATGCTTCAATATAACACGGGGAATGTGCAGCATAACATAATTCTTAGAACCCACGCGTTGGAAAAGGGATTATCTTTATCGGAATACGGAATAAAAGATAAAAAGACAAACAAAATAAAAGAATTCGCTACAGAAGAAGAATTTTATGAATATTTAGGTCTGCAGTATATTCCACCTGAATTAAGGTACGGGCATAACGAAATAGAATTGGCTCGTGAAAACAAAATTCCAAAATTAATAGATGTCAGTGATATTAAAGGTGATCTTCACACACATACGGTTTATTCTGATGGGCTGAATTCTGTTTCCGAGATGGCGGAGACGGCTTTGTCTTTAGGATATGAGTATTATGGGATCACGGATCATTCTCCCAGCATTCAAAGTAGGGGAAGGGATGAGGTGGAAAAATTAATTTCGAGTCAGAAAGCCGAAATAGAGAGTTTTAATAAAAGTCAGAATAAGCTTAGGGTGCTTTTTGGTTATGAATTGAATATTCTTGTGAGTAATAAGTTGAGTCTCCCCGATGACATTCTGAAGGAACTAGATATTGTGGTTGCAGGGGTGCATTCCTCGTTTGAGCAAGACAAAAATACAATGACAAAAAGGCTTATTTCTGCCATTGAAAACGAATATGTCCATATTATCGCGCATCCATTGAATCGATTAATTAACGAAAGGAAGGCGGTTGATCTAAATTGGAATAAAGTGTTTGACTCCATAAAGGAGAATAATAAGGTGTTGGAGATCAATTCTCAGCCAAATAGACTTGACCTTTCGGATGATTTAGTGCGCGAGGCGGCTCAAAAAGGTATAAAGATGATTATTGATACAGATGCGCATCAAACCTCGCAACTGTTATATATGAGATACGGAGTTGATGTTGCCAGGAGGGGTTGGTGCGAAAGAAAACATATTCTGAATACTCTGCCAAGATCAGACTTCTTAAAAGAACTCGGGATTAAATAAATCTTATTTAAAACTCTCGGAATGCTGTATAATCAACTTGTTTGGTTGAAACTAATTAAATTGGATTTCTTAGAAAATAGGAGGTGAAATTATGTCTTTATTTACTGTGCTAATACTAGCTGTAGTTTTAGCAGGAATATATTTAATTACCATATACAACGTCTTTGCGTCCCTGAAAATTAAGATAGGTGAAGCGTGGAGCCAGATTGATGTTCAACTTAAAAGAAGAACCGATCTGATACCTAATTTGGTTGAAACAGTCAAGGGGTATGCCTCACATGAGAAGGAAGTTTTTGAGAATGTTACACAGGCAAGATCTGCTTTAATGTCGGCTCAGAACCCGAAAGAAGCCGGGGAGGCCGATAAAGCGCTAACCTCCGCTTTGGGAAGGCTTTTTGCTGTTGCTGAAAACTATCCGGTGCTTAAAGCTCAGGAAGGCTTCTTGAATTTGCAGAAAGAATTGAGTGATACTGAAGACAAAGTTGCTTATTCCAGACAGTTTTACAATAGCGTTGTAAGACAGTTTAATGAAAAGCTTGCGGTGTTTCCCAGCAATTTAATTGGGAAGCTATTTGGCTATAAATCCGAGGAGTTTTTCGAAGCTGAGGAATCAGAAAGAAAAGCAGTTAAAGTTGATTTCTCTGATAAATCTGACAAAAAAGAATAGTTGTCTGCAAATTAGAACATGCCGAATATTTATCAACACATAGGTAAAAATAAGCGTGATACTTTTATTATTGTTGTGTTATTTATCGCTGTTATAAGTTTTATCGGATGGTTCATGGGTGAAATTTACATAGGTGGGGAGGGGTATTTTTTTGTCGGGTGGGCTTTGGTGTTGTCCGGTTTGTCGTCTTTCATCACTTATTATAATTCGGATAAGATCGTGTTGGCTATATCCGGCGCGACAGAAGTAAAGTATGAAGACGATCCCTACCTTCATAAATTAGTCGAAAATATGACTATCGCTTCCGGTATTCCAACGCCGCGTATATATAAGATAGAGGATACCGCCATGAATGCTTTTGCCACAGGGAGAGATCCGGAACATAGTGTTATATGTTTTACAACGGGTATTGTGGATGGTTTGGAAAAGCGCGAATTAGAAGGAGTTATAGCCCATGAAATGTCACATATTGGAAATTATGATATTAGATTAATGTCCATAGTAAGTGTGTTAGTAGGTTCTATACAGTTGCTGGCGGATTTCTTTACAAGAGGAAGGTTTTATAAAATGGGAGGGGGAAGAAGGTCTGGTTCTTCCAGAAGTGGCGGTCGAGTGGGGATGATTATTATGGTTCTTGGAATACTAATGCTTATTATCAGCCCTATAATTGCTACGTTGATCAAGATGGCTATTAGCAGAAAAAGGGAATACTTGGCTGATTCAACAGCGGCTTTAATTACACGTTATCCTCAGGGTTTGGCAAACGCTTTAAGAAAGCTGTCTAAGGATAGGGAAATACTTGAGGCTGCAAATGGAGCTACTGCACATCTTTATATAGTTGCTCCTATCAAGGATAGTTTTGGTTTTACTATTATGACTGCTTTCAGCACGCATCCTCCTATAGAAGATAGAATTGCGCGTCTTGAGAGTATGTAAGTATGAGATTGAGTATATATTGATGCTAAGGTATTATGTGTCCATGAAAGCAATTTCGAAAGAACAAGTAAAACGCATCGCAGAGCTGGCGAAATTAAATGTTTCCGGTGAAGAGGAAGAATTTTCCGAGATCCTTAGTGACACAATAGATTATATTAACGTTTTAGGGGAGCTTGATGTTTTTGATACGAAGCCCACCTGTCAGGTTACCGGTCTTAAGAATGTTTATCAGGAAGGGGATAAGCAGAAGGCCACTTTGTCACAAAAAGATGCCCTATCAAACGCCAGTGAGGTAATAGACGGATTATTCGCAACCGATGCGGTTTTTGAAAGAGATATATGAGTGGATTAAACAAATTCAGCCTTGCAGAATCTAGGGAGCTTTTAAAAAAGGGGGAGATATCCAGCGAAGATTTGGTTAGGGCGTGTTTAGAACAGATAGAAGTTTATGATCCGAAAATAAAGGCCTTTGTTACAGTGTTAGAGGATAAAGCTTTAAGACAGGCAAAAAGGGCTGATAATCTAATAAAAAAACGAGGCAAGGAGGTGTTTGATGAAAAACCTCTTCTTGGGATACCATATGCGGCTAAAGATAACTTTTCAACTAGAGGAGTACTTACCACATCTTCGTCCAATATGCTTGATAATTATATTCCCCCATTTGACGCAACCGTAATAAAAAGGTTAAACGAAGCCGGTGCTATTCTTATTGGAAAAACAAACATGGATGCCTTTGCTCATGGCGCTTCAACTGAAGCGTCTGATTTCTTTACTACTAAAAACCCCTGGGATACTGATAAGGTTGCGGGTGGTTCATCGGGAGGCTCCGCTGCCGCAGTAGGATCTGATATGTGTGTTTTTGCAGTTGGGAGTGAAACCGGAGGAAGTATTAGGGGGCCCGCATCTTGGTGTGGGGTTGTCGGGTTTAAACCAAGTTATGGAAGAGTATCTAGATATGGTGTAACTGCCATGGCCTCATCGACGGATTCTCCTGGTCCGATCACTAAAACTGTTAAAGATGCCGCCATAGTATTGGGTATTATTGCAGGTAAAGATCCTTTTGACGCTACAACATCCCCTGTGCAAGTGCCAAATTATTTGTCCGGCAGTGAAGAAATTGATGTGAAAGGTTTAAAAATCGGGAAACCACGATCGTATTTTGAGGTGGGTCTTGATGAGCCAATTAGGAAATGTGTTGAGAGTGGTTTGAAAGAGCTTGGAAAGCAAGGCGCGGAAATTGTGGACGTAGACCTTTTAGATCCGAAATACTCAATTTCTGTGTACACAATTCTTCAGAGATCGGAAGTGTCATCAAATCTCGGCAGACTTGACGGGATAAGGTACGGTAACACACGGGACCATTTTGGTAAGGAAGCAAAGAAAAGGATAATGCTAGGTACGTATACGTTGAGTTCCGGTTATTATGATGAATACTATGGAAAGGCTCAGAAAGTACGTACTTTGATAATAGATGATTTCAATAAAGTGCTGGAAAGAGTGAATTTTATATGTGGTCCTACGATGCCATGCACAGCCATGGATATTGGTGCGATAGATACTTCTCCTTTGTTTGGGGAATTGATAGACTTACTAAATGAACCTAGTAGTATCGCTGGGTTACCCGGTGTGACTATTCCGTGTGGTTATGTTAAGGATCTTCCGGTGGGAATTCAGTTTATAGGAAGAATGATGGGTGAAAAGACAATTTTAAATGTTTCTCATAGATTTCAACAAGTAACAAATTATCACAAAGAAAGGCCAAATCTATGAATACTCGCGCACTTTTACCTGTAATAGTATTTATCTTGATGCTCGGTTTAGCTATAGTGGCGGGGAATTTTGTTATCGCCAAAATAATACACATCCCGTTGGATAAAGCACCGTTCTTTTTGAAGGCAATCGTCCATGGAGTAGCGTTAGGAGGTGTATTTTATGTTGGCGCGAAGTACTTTGGGAGTAAAATGGGATGAATTTATTTTGGTGGCTCTCTCCTAAGAAGAAAAGAGCCATAGTAAAAGGTGAGACTTTAGATTCAGTCAGGAGAGAATGGAGTGAAATTAAAATATTGCTTGCCCAAGGTAGTCCTAGCCAGTTGAAACAGGCCTTGATTGCAGCCGATAAGACTGTAGATACGGTGTTAAAAGATATTATTGAGGGGGATACAATGGGTGAAAGATTAAGGAATGCTAGGGATAAATTCGATGACAGAGATACGTACCAAGGTATATGGGATGCACATAAAATGAGGAATGCTTTAGTGCACGAATCAGGCTTTGAGCTTACCCATTTCTCCCTTAAGAAGGGTGTTGAAAAGCTGAAAGAAGGTTTGAAGGCTTTAGGAATAGCTGTATGAATGAGACCGATAAAGAAAATATATTAGGTGAATACAAGTTGGTGCTTGGTTTGGAAATACACGCACATGCGAAGACCGAGAATAAAATGTTTTGCGGCTGTAGCGCGGATATATGGAAAGCCGAGCCAAACTCCCATACTTGTCCCACGTGTCTTGGGTTGCCGGGAGCGTTGCCTGTTCCGAACCTGGAAGCAATTAAAAAGACCCAAAAACTCGGTATAGCACTTAATTGTGAGATAAACAGAGATTCCCGTTTTGATAGGAAGCATTACTTCTATCCGGATTTACCGAAGGGATTTCAGATTAGTCAGTACAAGCAGCCGTTATGCATAAATGGATGGTTAGAACTGGATTCCGGCAATAATGCGGATATAGAGAGGATACATTTAGAGGAGGATACGGCAAAGTCTTTTCATAAGAAGGGGAAAACTCTTATTGATTTCAATAAGTCCGGAGTTCCGCTGATTGAGTTAGTTACTAGACCATGCTTTACATCTGCGGAAGATGCGGTGGATTTTTCTAAGAAGTTTCACACCATTTTAAGATATTTAGATGTAAGTGATGCCGACATGGAAAAGGGGCAGTTTAGAATTGAGCCTAATATCTCCCTTCGTACTCCTGAAATGGAAGAAAAAAACGAGCTTCCTAATTATAAGGTGGAGGTTAAGAACATTAATTCTTTTAAATTTATGGAGAAAGCAGTGCGGGCGGAAATGAAACGTCAGCGTGAACTTTTAGATAAAGGGGAAACTCCTGTTCAAGAAAACAGGGGATATAACGAATATACAGGGAAGACCGATCCGCAAAGATCAAAGGAAGAAGCGCATGATTATAGATATTTTCCGGAGCCGGATATTCCGCCAATGGAATTCGATACTGAATATATGGAAGATTTAGTAAAAGGTTTGCCTGAATTGCCGGGGCAGATAATTACTAGATTAACTAAAACACATGGAGTGCCGGAAAGTATAGCCAAAACGTTAGTTGAGAAATTTGGAAAAGAATATGTATCTAGGTTTGATTCTATTGTGTCTTTAGGTCTATCAGGAGATAAAGTAGCGAGTTTATTGGTTAATAGAAAGGAATATCAGGAGTTATCCTCGGAGGAGTTTAAGAAAAGATTAGAAGATGATGAAAAGACGATAGATACCGATTTAAAGCCAATTGTGGCAGAAGTGCTAAAGGAAAATCCGCAAGCTTTACGGGATTACAAAAAAGGGAAGGAAAATGCAGCTCAATTCCTACTTGGCATGGTAATGAGAAAAACAAAAGGGCAGGCTAACGCTGCGCAAGTACAGGAATTGCTGCTGAAGGAAATTAAAGAACAAATGTAGATTTGTGTAACTAACACACCGATTAGTTTACTGATATATTACAATTATGGATTTGAAATTTGATCCGGACAACCCGAAATATGAATACGTAACCTCATTGGATCAGGCAAACGTTGCGTTAGAAGCATTGGAGAAAGAGCGCGTTGTGGGTGTGGACGTAGAAGCTAATTCTTTAGACCCGTTTTCGATTATCTTGTTTACAGTTCAGATCGGAACTCCAACCATTTCATATATTTTTGATGCCAGGAAGTTGGATCTGGAGAAATTCGAAAGATTCAAGAGCTTGCTTGAAAATCCAAAAACTACAAAGCTTCTTATGAATGCGAAATATGATTACAAGGTACTAAAAGCTCAGCTAGGAATTAATATGCGGAATTTGTACGATGTAATGCTTGCTGAGCTCGTCTTAAATGCAGGGATAGGAAGAAAATTTTATAGTCTCAAATATTTAGCCAGTAAATATGTTCAGGTAATTATGGATAAGGACACCAGAGATAAGTTTATAAAAATGACAAAAAGATCAAATTTATCGGAAGATCTCTTAAGGTATGGAGCTATGGATACATTAGTATTATTTCCGATTTTTGAGCAACAGATAGTGAAATTAAAGGAAGAAAAGCTTATTAATGTGGCAAAATTAGAGTTTGCTGCAGTGAGAGTTGTCGGTGACATGGAACTTAGAGGAATATACATTGATAGTAAAAGATGGAAAGATATTATTAAAAACCTTGAGGACAAAAGAAATATCTATGCGGTACAGTTTCAGGAGATTATTCGTCCTTATTACAACTATAAGTTAGTCGATTTGTTTGGGAATGTGGGCAATGCGATTAACATAAACAGTCAGACGCAGTTAATGGACCTTTTTAATAACCGTTTGAATTTTAACATTCCTTCTACGGGAGACTCAATTTTATCGACGGTTGATCACCCCGTAGCTGAAGTGTTGAGGAACTACAGAAAGTATGAGAAATTGGTTTCCGCTTTTGGTATTAGCTTACTGGCTAAACTTCATCCCAAGACAAAGAGGTTTCATCCAGAGTTTAACCAAATGGGAACTGCAACTGGAAGATTTTCCTGTAATAATCCAAATTTACAGCAAATACCGAGAAACACGGAAGAGGCACCTTTTAGGGAGTGTTTCAATCCGGCGAAGGGATATAAGCTCGTAACCGCGGACTATTCATCTTTTGAAATGAGGATTCTGGCGGAACTCTCAAATGATGCCAAGATGCTAAAGGCTTTAAACGAGGGTTTAGACATACACTCCTATACGGCTTCTCTAATGTTTAATAAGCCTTATTCAGCGGATTTTAAAAATAAATATCCGGATTTACGGCAAATAGCTAAACCGATAGGATTCGGTTTGATGTACGGAATGGGTCCTATAGGTTTGGTAAGCACGTTAGAAATGCAGACGGGTACGGTTATTAGCAAGGATATCGCGGAGGATTATATGGAGAAGTATTTCGCCAGTTATCCCAGTGTTCGGGATTTTCTGGAGACTACAGCTAAAAGGGCAGTCCAGCGGGGATGGAGTATGACGCCCGCCGGGAGAAAACGATGGTTTAATATACCTGATAAAGATGATCCCGATTACAGAAGAAAAATAGCGCAAATAATGAGAGAAGCGAAAAATCATCCGATTCAGGGTACAAATGCTGACGCTATAAAATTTGCCCTTGTGTATATTTCGGACAGATTGGAAAAAGAAGGTGTCGATGGCGGGATAACTCATACGGTGCATGACGAAATAGTATGTGAAATAAGGGAAGATCAGGCAGAAGACTGGGCGTTGATCCAATCAGAGGAAATGGTGAGAGCGGCAGAGTTATTTATAAGTAAGGTGGAAGTTACATCAGAGCCTTTCGTCGGGGATGTTTGGGAGCACTAGACGTATCACTCATTGACTTGAAGTGCTAATTTGCTAGAATATTTCTTATGGTAATGTGTCATAGATGCGGGCAAAGGCCCGCGAAATACTCTCTTAATAAAGTCGTTGACGGTAAGCAGGTGTATTTAGCTTTGTGTGAGGTATGTTATAGCGCAGTGATGAAAGAGACTTCCAGCGCAGCAGATAAACTTGATAAGTTCGGTCGGGATTTAACGGAAATGGCAAAGGAAGGCAAATTGGATCCTGTAATTGGAAGAGCGGATGAGATCGAGAGGGTAATTCATATACTATCCCGAAGAACAAAAAATAATCCGGTTTTAATAGGTGACCCCGGGGTTGGAAAAACAGCTATTGTTGAAGGTTTGGCACAAAAAATAGTAGCTGGGCAGGTTCCTGAGCCTCTTAGAAATAAGAGGGTATTTGCTCTAGATCTTGCTTCTATTGTCGCTGGAACATCTCATAGAGGTATGTTTGAGAAACGCCTAAAGGAAATTATTGTGGAGGTAGTTAAAGCAAAAGGGCAGATTATATTGTTCGTCGATGAGCTTCATACAGTTGTAGGGGCTGGGAGTGCAGAAGGTTCCATGGATGCAGCGAATATACTAAAGCCCGCACTATCCAGAGGGGAACTTCAAATGGTGGGCGCTACTACAATAGATGAGTACAGAAAATATATTGAAAAGGATGCGGCTCTGGAAAGAAGGTTTCAGCAGATTATGGTAAACGAACCTACAACTGAGGATACAATAGAGATACTAAAAGGGTTGCGAGAGAGATATGAGAAGCATCACAATGTGCGAATTCTAGATGGTGCCATTGAAACAGCCGTTAAGATGAGTGATAGATATATAAGTGATAGATTTCTTCCTGATAAAGCTATAGATATTGTTGATGAAGCTTGTGCGTTGGTGAGATTATCTCAGGTAAAAGAGCCTGAAAACCTGAAGAAGGTAGAGGAGGAAATAAATGAGATTAAAGATAAACTTCGGGATAAAGATATCAAAGATGAGCAAAGATCAGATTACACGCAAAAATTAGTAGATTTGGAAAAAGTAAAAGGAGAGTTAACAGAAATCTGGACCCGGACAAAACTTGAGGAAGTTCACGATGTTACTGAGAATCATATTATGCGAGTTGTTTCAAGAGCAACCGGCATACCTTTGGATAAATTGAGTGTAGCTGAACGTGAGCGTTTATTACATCTAGAAGACAAAATAAAGGAAAGAATTGTCGGTCAAGATGAAGCGGTGCATGTACTCTCTGACGCTATAAGAAGAGCTAGAGCAGGTTTGAAAGACCCCAAGAGGCCAATTGGATCCTTTTTGTTTTTAGGTCCCACGGGAGTCGGTAAAACTGAATTAGCAAAGACATTAGCCGAAGCATTATACGGAGATGAAGATATGATAATTCGTTTAGATATGAGTGAGTTTATGGAGAAACACTCTGTTGCTAAGTTAATAGGAGCGCCTCCGGGATATATTGGTTTTGATCAGGGAGGACAGTTAACGGAAGTTGTTAGAAGAAAACCGTTCTCCGTAATTCTGCTTGATGAAATTGAGAAGGCCCACCCAGATACGTTTAATTCTCTTCTACAAATAATGGAAGATGGAAGATTGACAGATAGCAAGGGTAGAACTGTAGATTTTAAAAATACAATTCTGGTACTAACGTCAAATGTTGGTTCAGAGTTGCTGAGAAAGCAAAATATAGGCTTTGGCGATAATAAAGAAAAATCAAAAGATACTTCGAGAGAGGAGTTTGAGAGAAGGATTAGGGATTTGTTGAAAGAATCATTTAGACCGGAGTTTCTAAATAGACTGGATGAGGTCATAATATTTACAAGTTTGACGGAAGAGGATGTTGAGGAAATAGCCAGGAGGTTTGTTGAAAAGGTTAAAGAACTTCTCCAAGAGCAAAAAATCTCCATTAACGTGACTCAGAAGGTGATTAAGCAATTAGCCAAAGAGGGTTTTAGTTATGAATACGGTGCGCGTCCCCTCAGGAGGCTGATTCAAAAAGAATTGGATAATGTGCTATCCGAAATGCTGATAAAAGGGGAATTAGGTGAGGGGGATAATGTAAGTGTCAAAGTAGTAGATGGAAAGGTTTCCATTGAAGTTAACGAACCAGTCGAAGTAAAAAAGTAAGTTGCAGTTGAAAATATAGGCAAAATCTGATAATCTGCTTAGGTTCTTATGACTGAAAAAACTCAAACAACAACTGAAGATATAACTCATCACGAAGATTCAACTCAATCTGTGCCTTCTTGGCCCGATTTCAGGCCCGGCGACATAGTTAGAGTATTATATAAAATAATAGAAGGCAAAAAGGTAAGAACACAGCCGTATGAGGGCATAGTGATCGCGAAAAAAGGTTCCGGAGTGTCAAAAACGTTTACAGTGAGACGTATTGGAGTACATGGAATTGGAGTCGAAAGGATCTTTCCGTTTTACTCTCCAAATATAGAAAAACTTGAAGTAGTCAAAAGGGGTAAGGTTAGAAGGGCGAAACTATATTACTTGAGAGAGAAAAAGGGAAAAGAAGCTATGCGTGTGAGAGAGCGAAAAACGGTGAAGAAAGTAAAAAACAAGTAGTCTCTATTAGAAACCTTATTATTAAGTATCCTTGTCATTTCTGATATCATTACTATAGTGCGCAAGCTGTCTGTAAATAAAATAATTTTCTTAATTTCGTTATTATTGACACTGCATCAATTTACGTATGCTACCATAATTACGTGTGAGGACGGTGAGCCTGGTCTTAACCCAGGGAGTGTTTGTACTATAGGAGATCCAAGTGTAGTTACGCGTTGCTGTCCCGGTTTGCAGGAGTATGGATGTCGGCATATAGATCCTGGTGCCCCTCCCAATGTGGGTGTTTGCACTGCAACTTGTTATGGAAATAATCTCGGATGCTATGCCGGCGGGCCAATGACCTGCTGCGGTTACCCAGATTGGGATTGTGAGGTTACAAATCCTCCGGCAGGCACGGGGATTTGCAGAAGGCAGTGTACAGCGCATTATAACCAATGTGATTGGGAAGACGATGATTGCTGTGATTATCCTGATTGGAAGTGTCTTTACGAGACCCCCAGCTATGGCCGTTGCTCAGTAACATGTATATATTTAGGTGAATCCGGCTGTTCTTGGGATGTTCCGTGTTGCGATGATGGAGATCCCAATTATGATTATCTCTGTGATAATGGCACATGCGTGCTAGATGTGGCAGCAACGTGTCATACAGACGCCGACGTTGATTTTCAGTGTAATACTGATCTTGATTGTTGCGGGGGCTATGTGTGTAATTCTGATGGTGTTATTGCTCGTTGCACTGCTTGTGGCGGATCAAATGCAGTTTGCGATAGTTATCATCCTTGCTGCGGAGATTATGTTTGTAGAGAAGGTTACTGTGTTTTAGAGTGTGTTTATGAGAATTGTGATGACGACCATCTCTGCTGTGGGCAGTATACGTGTGAATCAGGAAATTGTGTGGAAGATTGTCTTGGCCATGGCGCTACATGTACGTCTCAAGGTGAGTGCTGCCTTTCTATGGATTTAGAATGTGACTTTTCTGCGGATCCTTACACAGGGCGTTGTACAACATATTATGAAGGAGATCCAAATGATCCTGATACCTGTTATCACACCGGTTATGCCTGCGATACAAGTTCTGATTCGTGTTGCAATTACTTAGGGCTTGATTGTGAGGCATCTCCTTTGACTACGCAGGGTATTTGTACGAACTCTGCTGCAGCAGTACCCTCCGCAGATTTTACGGAGTTCCTAGGAATTATTAGTACGTTTGTAGATATTGCCTTTTATATAGCATTTGTATTGGGTGCGGCTATAGTTATGAAATCGGGGTATGGATTCATTACTAGTGCAGGGGATCCAATGAAGATGAAAGAAGCTCGCGACGACTTCATAAGTGCGGTAACCGGTGTTGGATACGTTGTTTTATCTCGCCCATTGATCAATATTTTTATGAGTTCTATGCTGGGTGTGTGAGAGACGGAAAGCTTTTTTTCCGTGAAAGAATTTTCTTACCAAAATGGATATAACTAATTGCTTTTTGAAATTTACCTACTGCTGTCTAGGTTTTCATACTAGGTCAGGTTATAATTAAAGAATGGTAAATATTCTTGCTTTGCTAAAGTTTCTTTTATTTTTTGGGCTAATTATTTTTGCATTCACACTTGAGATCTGGTTTAGAAAGTTATATTTCTCTATTACAAAGACTCATTATAAGTCTCATGAATTCACGTTTGGCAAGTATATATATTTTCTGATCCTTCCGATAATTGTAATCATATATTCTGTTAGTGAGTTTGAGTTTAATTATTTGGGTGTATTTTTAAGCTTTATGTTTTTAGGTACTTTGGCGGAGTGGTTGATAGGATTCTTCTATCATAAATTAATGGGGCATCGTTTGTGGACTTATAACAAGTTTAGTATTACAAAATACACTAGTTTCTTATCTATGCCGTTATGGGGATTAGCCGGATTGATTTTCTGGCTTTTTATGAGGATTTTTTTGTAGTTGATGGGGATATGCTAATGCTAATAGGATACTTTACTTAAGTCCATTTCCTTTGAGACATACTCCCATATGTTTTTATGAACTTTTTCAACTGTATCATCTGATTTTACTATGTTCCATTTAAACTTTTCCGCTAAATTAAGATGTATTTCGCGGTTTTTATTCCATATTTCATTTGGTGAGTCCTCAAATATATGTCCCTTTTCAATAGCTTGAACAAATCTTTTTCCATCCATCAAAATGGATAAATCGGGTGTCAACAAATAATTATTAACTTTTAAAAGCGATTTTAATGGCAAGCCTTTTGTTACACCCCATGCTAATCCCGTACCTATATAATCTTCTGCTACAACATTGATGCCGGCTTTGAGACAGCTTTCCAAGGTTGTTTGAAAGTCTCTCCTGTTTTGTGCGTAGAGCGCTTGCAGTTCCAAATCAGTTATTTTCTGTTTATTCTTATTTTTTTTAATTATCTGGTATAGTTGGGGTCCCGTAGGTTCCAGAGTGTATATGGGGTATTTTAATATCATAATTTGAATATGATACTGTGTTATTAGTTTTTTGGATAATAGATCTATTTGGGTAGATTTGCCGACATTATTTGGACCGTATATTACTATAAAACGACCTCTTTGTACTATATCGAGATACTTCACTATTGGTTATTGTAACATGGGATAACCAGACCAATAATATACTGATGGGAAAGAGTGTATGTATGTGATTATGGGGAGATTACAGCATTGATTGTTCGCAGGGTTCGAAAATCCAGTTTAGTTAGATATCGAGCATTTAATAAAATTACCGGTAGTGTATAATCGGAAATATCAGTACTGTATGAAAAGCTTAACAATTACTTCCATAACCTTTGATAAAAGTTTAAAAAGCAAGATTATTAGAGCTTTCGGTAAAAAGAAAACTGCAGGTGGTTTGATCGTAGAATCTGAATCTGAGAGACCCGTTTTAACGAAGCAGGGAGAAGAACTGCGTTTATCTGAGTTTGGTGGGATAGTAAAGGGGTCCGAGGTCTACTTAAAATCAGATATAACTTCTCTAATCGAGTTCTACGAGGATAGTGGATTATGGGATTCAGAGAATGGTTAAAAGGTCTATTTAAGATCGAAAACCTCACGTTTTCACCCTCGTTTAAATTGTTTTCAGATAACCAGAAAGAGGAAAATACATACGTTTTGCATCTGGGTGGAGAAAGAACCGAGATAGATACGGAAAATCAGAAAATTATAATTTCTTCCAGGGATGTAGAAGAAAAATACCTCCCAGAGGTGCTAAATAAACACGGTATACCTATACTTGAAGATGAGTATAAAAGAGATGGAGATGAATATGCTCTTCTCGCTAGAGATACTGGTAGTAAGGCGTTTGCAGTTGTGAACTTTTTTAATGGTATCCTAACCAATAACGATATAACAATATTAAAGGCCGCTGTTTTTGTACGAAAGGCGAGTGCCCAGAATCCTGAGAAAGTACCAAGAATAAGGCAAGGTATCATAGATAGGTTTGGTCGATACGGTAACAATATGTGTAATCTTTTTACAGCTGGTCACTATACAGATTGGTTTATACCAATGTATGAGGAGATGGCCAAAAGAGAGGACTTTACGAATGAGAAATTTAGAACCCTGCATGAGGATATCGTGTGGAATTATCCATTTGCTGTTTTCGTGTCGACGCATAGAAATGAGGAGGAGACTAGAGAAGAGATAGTAGATAAAATTAACCAAATGGAGACTTACGGTATTAAGACACTTTATATACATGGTATTGGAGAGGAAAATATTAGAACAATAAGGAGAGTTGTTGATGAGCTAATTGAGGAGAAGGGTGATTACTTGCAAAAGACTGTGATTGAGGATGTCCGTTTTATATCTGTAAAGATAAGAAGAATTTCAGTTAAATAGTGATACAGTAAGCCGGTTTGCGATTGCAAAAAGTGTTCTTGATAAATACTATTGAAGTGTGACTATCAATTTTCATGGTGGGGTACGCTGAATAACCCCGAATTGGATTATAACTTGATTTTTACTTTCGTTGACATAGATTCAACGATTGTTAGGATAGGTAGTAAAAATTAATTAGACAATTATCGTAGTAGATAAGGGGAAATGGTCAGAAACACTATGAAATAATTCTTCCTTGTGAACAATAGTGTCTTTAGTTTTGATATCAGGTGTGTGAAATATATAATCTACCCTTACAAATGGTTCTGTGACCTTAGCGGGGAACAATTTACTTGGCATTGTTGGACTTGCACTATTGTCAGCGTCTATAAATCCGTTTTTCTTTATAACTTCAACAACTTCACATCGTTGCATTTCGTCAATAACCGGTTTTAACTGTTTGTTTAGTTCTTTATTTTCTGCTTCAAATTGATTTCTGATTTTATTTTCGCCTTTTAAATCGGTGTTTGTGAAGGTATTTAAATCACCATGAATGATTGCTGGTTTTTTTATTTGTTCTAACAATGAACTTACTTCCCTTAGCCGTGTGTCTTCGCTTAGGTCATCGAAGTAGCACGTATATATATTCAAATCGTCTAAAACTGTTTCAATATAGTTACGGTTAAATGCACGTATGATATTAAACTGCTTAACTTCCAAATTGGCCATTACAGCTACACCTACTTCTTTTTCTACACGTGAATCTTCCATATCAACATGAAGAACATGTTTATAACCGAAGGCTTGTTTCAGTTCCTCTATACTAAAGGTATCTTTCCACTTGAAAGTATCACACAGACCAACGTATTCAGCATTTATTGTTTTTACAGCATCTTTCAATAGTTCGAATCTATTTGTTAATTTCGAAGTCAGTTCGTAATTTTCAAAGCAACCTGACATTATGTTATAGCTAAGTAGTTTAAATGGATTCACAGGAAAATTATATCATTGGTGGGGGTGGAGGGGATCGAACCCTCGACACATAGCTTAAAAGGCTACTGCTCTACCACTGAGCTACACCCCCTAAAAAGCGCCAGTAACCTGAAAGATTATACCGTAAGCGGGTATTTTTTTAAACTATAAGGAAATTCTACTTTATATTGATTTTAATTGCCATTCCCTCTGTAAGTGCTTTACCGATTTTTTCGTGTGCGGATGTGATAATTCTCTGGAAAGTACTCTGTGAGATCTTCATTTGTTCTGCCGCCGCTGTTTGATTTAGCTCCTCGCAATCGGCAAGTCTGACTGCTTCTAATTCGTCATGCGAGAGTTCAATTTCTTCCAAGTGGCGCATAGGAACACCTCTTGGTTTGTAATATGTAACCGATGGGTTAAATTGAATATGTCTGAATCTTTTTGGTCTTGGCATAAATGGAGTATATCAGATTTTTATATTTTTTCTGGGGCGGTAAAAACCGCCCCATATAATTTATTTTTGTAGTTCGATTAAATCTTCTTCAACAGCTTTCATCTCTTCTTCAAGCATTTTTTTGTAGTCTTTTAAATATTCTAACTGGTCTTCTTTGGTAGGTGGCTTCTGCCAGAAAAATCTTCTTCCGAAACCCCTGCCGGGACCTCTTCCAAATCCTCTACCAAAGCCACGTCCATGTGCGTAACCGTCACCACAGGGACCCATTCCTCTTCCAGTCATTGGTCCGTGACCCATAGGTCCTGTTCCGTCAAAATATGGCATATTTAGTACCTCCTTATAATGAAATTCATACATTATGAATATATACCCATATCGTAATTTTGTCAAGATGCGGTTATTACTAACACAAATAGAGACTAAAGTGTATTTACTGCCTGAGAGAATTAATTACAGTATTGTAGGTATGTACATTGTGTATGCTCGCCAAACGGTATGCAGTAGTTTCATTGATTTTAAATAAATGATGCAAGTATGCTTTGGTATATTTTTTACATGTGGTGCAATTGCAGGATTTTGATATCGGGTTTTTATCTTTTTTATACTTTGAGCTTCCGATGTTTATTAGTTCGTATGACTCCGGATCACATAAACTTGTTAGCGAATTTCGGGCACGTTTCAAACTATACAACCGTTTGTGTCTGGCATCTCTAGTGGGAAGTGTACAATCAAAAATTTCCCAGCCCTGTGTAAATAGTGTAACTATCTGCCAGGGAGTTCCAATTCCCAAAGCAAATTTAAAATAATTATCAGGAATAAGTTGTGCTGTATATTCTGATATCCCATAGTCAAAGTTGCCTTTTTTATCCATCGGATAGCCGCCATAACCGTATCCATCGAAACCGATTTCTAAAAGTTTTTCTGCGCAGTACTTACGCAGTTTTTTGTCGGAATGTCCTTGTATAACTGCCATTAGTTTTGGTCTATCATGTTGCTTCATTTGCCGTTTTGTTATCTGTTTCTCAAATTCTATTTTTGACTTTTGAGCCCATAAAATAGTTCTTTCCACAGAGTTTTTTAGTTCTTTTTTGTCAGCTTTCGGATTCGTAAAATCATCTAGACATACTATAATATCGGAACCTATTTCAAATTGGATTTTAATTGATTCTTCCGGTGTGAATAGTTTCTTTTTTTGGCCATTTTCTTGAAAATAAACACCTTCATCCGTAATTTTTCCGGATCTTTTATGTCTATAAATTAACGAAAAAATCTGCCATCCCCCCGAATCCGAAACAACCAGACCTTTATAGTTCATAAAGCCTTTTATACCGCCAAATTTCCCTAAAACTTCCATACCGGGATTTTTCAATAGGTGGTAAGTGTTAACTACAACTCCCTCCACTTTTTTAAGATCTTCAAGGCCGAGTGATCTAATTACGCCTAAAGTCGCATCTGGTAGGTATATAGGTAGCTTGTAATTTTTTCCTTGTATGTTTATTTTGGTCACGAAGGGATTATATCGTATAAATTATTTAAACTTTGGAAAGGATGTAGTTTCTCTTTTTTAAGAATGACAGGACTCTTTCAGCGGATTTTTCTATGCCTTCTAAGTCCGGACGAAGTTCAATTTCCGGAATCTCCGGTTTTTCGTAAGGAGCTGAGATACCGGTAAAATCTTTGATTTTACCTTCACGGGCTTTTTTGTAGTATCCCTTTTTGTCCCATTCCTCGCATATTTTTAAAGGGGTATTTACAAATACTTCAATAAAATTTGGGGTTTTCAGACGGATGCTATCCCTTTGGCTTTTATAAGGGGATATAAAAGACGCTATTACACCCACACCATTTCTGGCGAGCAACTTTGCTACAAAACCCACTCTTCTAATATTCTCGTCTCTATCCTGTTTTGTGAATCCAAGATCTTTAGTAAGACTTTCCCTAACTATATCCCCATCTAAACGTTCTATTTTTAGTTCGGCGTCTTTTAATTTGTCGTAAACAATATCGGCTATTGTACTTTTGCCCGATTGTGGAAGACCGGTAAACCACAAAACGAAACCCTCATTATTTCTGTTACTTTTATACAATTCATCAACTAAAGCATTATCGCTATTAATGATTAGTTTGAATACTTCTGGCGCGATTAAGTACTCTTGAGGTATGTCTTTATTTTTTATAAGAGTCCTTAATGAAGTTCCACTGAATCTCACTCTATTATCTTCATGACAGTCATCAAAAAAACAATGTCTTTTATTTCGTTTATCGTAAACTACTTCGGGATATTTTAATATTTTAATGCCTATTTCTTTAGGATCGAATTGGTCAAAAATTTCATGGGCTGCAGACGGCTCGTAGAAATCACCTACACCTGCGTGGTCTCGTCCTACTATAAAATGTGTACAGCCATAGTTTTTTCTTATAATTGCGTGAAAGACTGCTTCCCGCGGTCCTGCGTAGCGCATTTCAACCGGGAGTATCCCCAGAACCACTTTTCCTTGGGGAAGATATTTATCTATTAAAATCTCATAGCTTCCTATAATGTATTCGTCTTTGAAATCTTCTATTTTCTTTTCCCCAATCACTGGTTGAATAAAGAGGCCATCGGTTTGTTTTAGTGTTTCTCTTTGTAAATACTCATGTCCTTTGTGAGGTATATTTCTTGTCTGAAATGCGCCGATAGTTTTCCACCCTCTGTTTAAAAATATTTTTCGTGTTTGTTCCGGACTCATGTTGTGTTCTGGAAAGATCATTTCGTTGGTTTCCATTAGAAAGGTCTCACCTCCCAGTAAGTATTTTTTCATTTTAAGAACCTCTTCAACTCCCGGGTGTTTTTTATCCGTTGTGCCAAATACATATTTAGCTAATTCCTCTTTACTATAAGTGTAGATTTCCGGTTTTGTTAAAACAGCCACCGGATGCTTGGTTTCTTTCGAATAGACAATCACTCTTTCGTTGTCTGAAATACGCTTTTTATCTGTTTCTGATATGTCAAGAACTATCGGGATTGTCCAAACTATTCCGTTTGCCAAACGCATGTGTTTCAAAACATTTCTATAATCCTTTTTATACAGGAATCCTGTTAAGGGAGAGTACACTCCGAGGGAAATATTTTTTATATCTTTTATTCGCTCTGTTGATGCGTATATTTTCGGATATTTTTCAAGATTTTTGTAGTAATACTTAGATTTGTTGTAAGAAAGTACTTTATTAATAAGTTTACCTCCGTGTGGGGTTATCATGGCATCGAAAATTATATCAGACATTCTAATATTAAAAAGTTATTTGTGTTAAAGTGTTTTAAATATACAATACAGATAATTAATGTTTTCTAATCGTTCCAACCTGAATATTAAGAATAAGCTTCTTATTCTGGGTTTTGCATTGATGTTGGTACTCGGTTTAATTGACTCTTCCCGTGACGAGATTATTTATGAAGATGTGACAAATGAAGATGGAAATATAGCGGGAGTAAATATCGGGACAATAGAAGAAGATTTTTATGAGGGACCTTTTGAAGTATTGTCCGTTACAGATGGGGATACGTTTAGAGTGTCTTATTATGGTGAGAACACGCCCGTTAGGTTAATCGGTATAGATGCTCCCGAATCTGGCAACTCAAAAGAAAAGTCGGAGTGTTTTAGTAAGGAATCAACAGAGATATTAACCGATTTATTGTTAGGGGAGTATATTCTGCTGGAAAAAGATCCACAAACGAATGATAGAGATGGTTACAACAGACTTTTAAGATATGCGATAATTGATAATAAGGATGATGTTGGTTTATTAATGATTCAAAAGGGTGCCGCGTTGGAGTATGAATACACAAAGTATAAATATGCGAGTGAGTATAAAAGGGCGCAGCAAGAAGCTAAAGAATTGGAACTTGGGATGTGGAATATATCCAAGTATAAGTTAGAGTAACATCCTAATTATGCTGACGAAAATTGTCTTGATTTGGTAACCTATTTAATAGAGAATTAATAGATATATGAACCCTGAAAAAGACTTTTCTGGATCAATTGGATTTACGAGGGAAGGTGCCCGGAGCAGACAGCAGATGGAAGAGAGGCTTGACATTGTGGCTGCTGTTGCAGAATTTTCTAGAACTACGTATGAGAGGTTATCTACAATGGATGGGGTTCAAAGTGAATTGGGTGAAAAAAGAGGGACTATCTTTAATGAAAGAGGGGGATTAAGACTCGACGAAGAAGCAAATACCGAGAGGATACAGTCAGTGTTGGATGTATTCGACATCGTGGATATGTTGATTGCGGATGCAGAAGAAATGCCAGAAGGATCAAGACAAGCATTTGTTAAACAGGTTAAGATGGTGTTTAGGACACTAGTTGATGATGAAGAAAGTGTTGAAACTCTCTTTTCAACGGAAGATGAGGTGAGATTACTTGGCAGAAAAATAGTTGCCGAAGATATTGACCCTCTACATGGAAAGGAAGTGTTATCTGATGCGTCTTCTCGGGGCGAAGATATTGCTATTGATTTTAGCAGAACAGACGCGTTTTCTAAAGTGTGTAGAAGTCTTTTTGATATCAGAGCTGAGGGGCTTTATAACGCTTTACTCGAAAGTGGGGGAACTGCAGAGGTTCACGAGAGGGTAGATCTTACGGTAATGAGACAGCATTTTGATACGCTTATCGCAACTGAAGTACTATTCCGAGAAATTAGTAAGCGTGCACAATATGAAGCGCGGAGAGACTTGGAGTTTAGAAGACAGGCAGAAACAGGGGAGGTTACTTACGTTCACCCTTATCATGCTTATGCCGATCAGATTGTGCTGGAACGGTATTATGCAGGTGGCGGTACTTCGGATGTTAGACAGGTAAGTGATGTCAGTAGATATGCTCGCTAGTTGAGTATAGGTGTAGTTTCCTACAAGAATTTTCAATTTAATATTATTGTTTGCCCTAAATGCTATGATAGACTTTATATATGTCAGGAACAAAGCCAATGCAACCAGAGGGATTTATTCCGCCTTGGGAATTACATGGGTCGAAAGAAGAAGGAGAGGCTAGGTATCCTGAAGGTGAAGTTCCGGATATAGTTAGGGAAATAAGGAAGCAGGAGAAGTATCTTGAAGGGTTACATATATCTTCCAGTTTACGCGAGTTATTAGATGATAAATCTGGGAAAAAAGGGTATGAATTACATCCTGTAGAATCCGGTGCTGTGGAAATATGGAAAAGTGGGTATCGCAGGACGGAAATAATAGACGGGAAATATGTGTTACGTTGCGTTGAAGTAGATCCGCCCTCGACAATTGGAGTGGAATATGATTCGAATTCATTTACAATTATGGTGAAAGAAAATGGCGTAGGTTCCGTGGCCCGTGATTTTGGGGTGGATAAGATTAGACCAACAACAAAATTAGGTAAATTGATTGCGGTATCGGAACAGACCGGGGTGCCATACACGCAAGCTACCAGAATGGCTATGTCGGTTTATAGAAGAACTGTATTATATCGAGATGGAAAAGTATCGGGAGAAATAGAAGTTAAAATTGAGGATTCCTACGCGCAAAGTGTTCGTGGGGAGCATATGGAAGGCGTAATGGACCATACAACGATAAAAGCGGGTCCAACCGGGGAAGATGTGTCTGTAGTGACTACGCAAGAATTTTTGCCGTGGTAATTATTTTTAAGGAGGAACGATGTTTGAAATCGAGTGGGAGAGCTCCCGCTATAGAATCTCCGGGAAAAACAGCAACGTTTTTTTACCTGATCGAAACGTTCGGCTGTTAGTTGTATTTTCCGGAGATAATGTGTCTCGAGTGATGGAGATTTCTCTACACACGGTACTTGGGATGCAGGGGGCCGAGAAAGCGAAAAGGGTTCGAAAGAGAAAAAGTAGAAAGGGGAAGCAGTAAAAGATAAAAAATAAAATAAAATAGAGACCCTGCCGAGTCTCACGTAAATACCAAGTTTCTATTCTCTTATACCTCTTAGCTACTTTCTTCGGGGTAATAATTTTTGGATAGCATTTCCCAGTTTTGAGCGATTCTAACGGTACGTGCCATGTTTTCAACAAATAATCTAGTGGTGATTTCTAGTCTTTTTTCTGCTTGTGCATATTCATCTGAATCAGGTAATGAAGTCGCGATATCATATCTTAGTGTGGCGACTTCTTTAAGAAGCATACTTCCCATACCTATTCTTGCAAATGCTGGGTGTCCTTTGTCGGCGTGAATTGTCTCCACGGCGCCTGTTTCTTCATTGATTCTGCCAACGGTTTTTTCTGCAAAATAGTTGCCAAGTTGTATCGGGTAATTTCCGTGTGTGATATTTCCCTCTGTATCAACGTCCACACCCATGCGAGCCAAAAACCTTAATTGTGTAATTTCGTTTGGTGAGAAATCTTTTCCGTCAGGATGTTTTAAGTGGAAAGATAATATTGAGCTTTGTAGTAATCCTGTATCTTCCCCGGTTTTTTGTAGATCAACCATTCCATAGTTTCGGAGGGTTCCTTCTGAATAATTTAACCCATTCAATTCCAGATATTTCTCTACGGATTCCGTGAGATATTTTGCCGCGTCGGAATATATTTCTCTGTTTTTGGGATCCATGATTTCTCTGTATGTACTGATTGCTCCTCCCAATCTTGTTTGTAACGCTACCTTCTCTGACAATTCAGCCCCTATAGGCGTGCCCTCCGCTTCGTCCTCCACGAATGTTACGGGTATTCCTTTATCAAGTGAGTAACTTTGGGCAGCGGTTAATTTCGCAATTTTATCAAGAGATAATTTCCCAATATTTACTTCGCCGGTTTCGTCACTAATATCTAATTGCTCTTTGTACGTTTCCAGTAGTGGATCGTCTTTTGCCAGTGCTATTCTAAGTTCCTCTCCGGGTTGTAGGGGAGAGGCGGATTTTATTAAAGAGGCGAGGTTTTCGAGTTCTAATCGGGCACGAAGTGCGGTTTCGATGCGTTTTGGTAAGTATCCGGTGCCAAAATATTCGGCTAAAAGCGTGGGATCGTAGATATCATGATTTAAAATGTCATCTTCCACCCGATCTGTTGCGCCCTCAGTGCCTATAGTGAGGCCTCCGAATGGAACCCCATCCGCGCATTTTGAAGTTGTACTCATATACCAGCCCTCAATACCATTATCCTCTAGTATTTTAAGTACTTCTTTTGCAGAGAGCCATCTTCCCTGAGCGCAATCTATGACCAGTTCATATCTCGCCGTTTTTTCACTTCCTTCTGGAGGGTTATATCTTGTCTCGAACTTGTCAAGAATATTTATTTGATCTTGTGATAACCATTCTTTTCCCATTTCGCGTAGACCAGCGGGAGTAAGTTTGCCAATAAATTCTTCCATACCTTCATAAATGATGCCACCTTTTCCAGGTACAACAAAACTATGTGAAAAGAAAGCATCTTCAGCGGATTCATTCATAACCTCCGCCATTTCTTTGATCATAAGATCAATATGCATTCTTTTGTATGATTCAAACGGTAAAATCTCCCCGTCTTCCATTCTAACGGGAATTTGAGTAATATTTCTGGATTCAGACGCTTCTCTTTCTTCCGCGGTATCTCCCCCTACGCTTCTTCCCAAGCTCATGTGTTTTGCCGCTACTAGCACAGTACGACCTGCCTCAGTCGACTGGCCAACTCTTCCTCTAGACATAATTATCCAGGGATGTGTGCCTGAGATCCCCTCCAATATCAGTCTTTCCTCGTGATCCGGAATGAGTTCACTTTTTATTATACTCGATACGAGTAATAGCGCCTCACACCTCTTATTTGGGTCTTCTATTTGCTCTATGCGGGATAAATATTGTGCAAATTGTACTGTATGTTCGAAAACGCGATTCCCGGCTACCGTAGAATTTCCTGTTGTGTTACCCACAAAGGGTACTACACGCAGAGCCTGTTTGACGTATTCCGTATTATCTTCAGTAGCTTCAATTTGTAGCTGACTCATTATGTCAGGAATATTTCTGTCAAGTGTGTCTAATTCCACTAAACCATTTCCATACACATCCATTCCCGCGACCATTATTGTGGTAAGAAATTCGTAATCTTCATCTGCAAGTTTTTTTGGGAATCCGTCAGGAATGTTGCCCCTACCTTCGATAAATTCTGAGAAGTTTTCAGCTACAATTCTTTTATCATCCGTGAGTAGGAATTCTCTAATAAAGTCCCTTTTATCGTCATCTGTCCATTTAGACCATTCTTTACCCTGCCAGCTTTCTGGGTTCGCTTCTGGTAAAACGATTTCTGCGTGTTCTAAAGCGTCAGAAATCACTCTTCGTGTTTTTTCCGAGAGTTCAATATATGACTTCGGATCTTCGCGTTTTATTGTTTCGTTATCGTGATTCATCCACTCATCTGGCATTAATATAGTATATAATAAGTGTAAATATTTATTGAACTCGTCGCAACACTTTTGAAATTAATGCGGGAGTAATTGAAGGATATGTTATCAAGTTCATGATTCTTTTTGCTTCTTTGCAATTTGTAAACGGCGGGTAGCCAGGAAGTTTATTATTTTGGAGATAAGTTTGGGTATTTCAGACGTTAAAGTGTATGAGGATTTTGCCATTATTGAAACCCTAATAGCTGTTTTTTCTGTTGAATCTTCTTTGGTGACCCCACGGGGAATCGAACCCCGGTTTTCGGGATGAAAACCCGATGTCCTGACCTCTAGACGATGGGGCCTGGTATGGACTACGTTATTTTACCATAGTAGTGGGATAAAATGGTACTACGTTTATTAAACGGTTTCAACGAAAATCTGCTAAAATCAATCTGATTTAGAAATGATCGTATTTTTTAGGACAATAGTATCGTCAATAGCGTCGTTTTTGTTGGCCCTCATACCCCTGCAGAGCTATACTGAAGGAGTTGTTGGCCAACCCCAGACATTTATTCCGTCAAATGTAGTTTCTCATAACGAGAGAACTATATCTCAACTGATTTATAGAGGTCTTTTTAAGTATGATATTTATGGTGTGCTTATACCTGACCTAGCCGAGATGTGGACTCTATCAGATGAAGGTCTGGTTTATACAATTAAATTGAAAGAAAAACAGTATTGGTCGAATGGTCAGGAAATAAATGCGGATGATTTGATATACACAGCTTATAAAATTCCTGATCTAAAGGGTGTTGCAACGGACAAAGTAGATGATTATACCGTTAGATATACACTGCCGAACCGTTACGCGCCATTTTTGAATCTTCTGACAGTTAGTATTCTTCCGAATAATACAGATGAAGAAAGATCTTTGAAACCTATCACAAGTGATGATTTTAAGGTGGGTAGAGTTGAAAGGAATGGGGCAATAATAAAAAAAGTGGTATTGGTAACTCAGAAAAGTGAATATCCAATCAGAAAGATAATATTTAGGTATTATACGAATGAGGAGGAACTATCTAACGCCGCACAACTAGGCGAGATTGACGGTTTTATGAGTCAAAATATTCATGAGGAGTTGGAGAATTACGAAAACTATAGATTTCCCTTACAGGGAATTTACTTCGCGCTTTATTTTAATATGAGAAATGAGAAGTTTGAGGATGTGGAATTGCGGAAGAAACTGGAGAAAGTTCTCCCAATTAAACAAATGATAGTAAACGAGGGGATTTCTGTTCAGGGTGCCATCAGCAGAGGCTTATTTACAGATATGGAGCTAGAATACGACAACTACGATCCTGAATTTGAAGAGGATCTAGGTGAGCTCCCGATAACTCTGACAGTACCGGATATAGATAAACACGTAAGGATAGCCAAGGTAGTAAAAGATATATGGGAGGATAGGCTAGAGGTTAGTGTCGTAATAAGAAAAATACCACCGGATGAATTAATGAGTAAGGTGATAGAACCGAGAGATTTTGAACTACTGTTGTTTGGTCAAGAGGTTAGTAGAGATCCTGACAGATATGTTATATGGCATTCAACACAGGTAAACTATCCAGGTCTAAATATCACGGGTTTTAATCATGTTAGGGCCGATAGAGCTTTGGAAGAGGGTAGGAATGAGCTTCATAATGATTATAGAACAGTTCATTACAAAGAATTTCAGAGAGTACTTCAGGAGCAAACTCCGATTATCTTTTTGTATCATCCTTATCAGAATTTTTATGTTAGCAATTATATTAAGGGGGTAGGAGAGAAATACACGTTTACTCCGGTTGATAGATTTCTTGATTTTTCGAATTGGGAGAGGGTTAAGACAAATTGAGAAGTGATTTTTAGTAATCATGTGGCGTTTTTGCTCTATATGGCTATTTAAGATGCTATAATTTGTACGTATTTACTCCTTAAAAGTGTAGGTTATGGTGGCCGTAGTTCAGTGGCAGAACGCCGCCCTGTGGAGGCGGATGTCGTCGGTTCGAGTCCGATCGGTCACCCCAGATTTGTGTAATACCCGATATGCCCCTGGTGAACGCCCTTGAGCGAACGAGTCACTCTATAGGTTGTATTTCTATTCAATATCCATTATTATTCGGTAAAATCAAAATACTAAGGATCATAAGTAAAGGAGATGAGTTATGAGCACTTTGAAACCAAAACACTGGGTATTTCTAATACCTGATGTTGATTCAACCCTTTTTTATAAATTGATGTTTTCTAAATAGTCTTTGGAAAATGCAATCCTATTATCTTGATGCAGAATCTCTAAATAAGATTCACTCAATACTAATTCCTTATCTTGTTCTGAAAACTTCTCTTGTTCAAATTCATCATTCTTATAGGTAAGATAAACTACTAAGGATCTAACTAAAGATTCCTCTACTACTGTATATGGTTTCTTATAGTTATCATAAACCTCATCTGGGAGTTTATTGATTATATCCTTAATATTTTGTGTGATCTTGATATTTACCTCTTCTAGTTGGGCATGAAGTAACTCATGTATTAGATTTCTAATGTTAGGTTTATAAGAAATATTTCCAAGTATTAAATATCCATCCATGTTAACAGGTATAAACATTCCTGATTTTCCAAAGTTTCGGGTTACATAGATGTTTTTATATTTTGATTCAAAATCAAAAGATTCTTTAAATAGATTTGTTACTTTTTCGAACGCATTTCCATACAAACTCAGGTGTTCCTCAACCTGGGCACTTTCTGCATTCTTCAGCTCTGTTAATTTTTCGACCTCTGCTAATGCTTTAATATAGGAAACAACCTCTTTATGTGTAGGTTTTATATTATCCATTGTGTTTTCCTTGTTAGTTGCCAATATACTCAGCAAATATTGATATCTATGATCAGGCATAGTGATTTTATTGAAATCTTTATTGCCTAAAATCCTTTTGATATTTTCGGCAACTTCAAGTTGGGGTGTTGGTAACCTGATAGTTTTGTTATTGTTATATATTAATGCGCAGTATAAGTAAAAAAGATTATCGAATGTTATTGGTATTAACTTCATGTTTATATTATAACAGTTGATTTTCTTATGACGATAGTGCGAGTGGCTAACCGTGATGTTGAATTTACAAAACACATTGTTGAGGGCATAATTTTTTTATGGCTATGATTTTTAAATTAACTAAACATTCAGACAATCTAATAAGTGAATTATTTGAAAAAGCAATTAAAGAGTTAATTTCTTTTTATAAGTTTAACTGGGTTCAAAACCAACCCAAAGTATATATTATAGATTCACGTGAAGATATAAATAGCGTATATGGTAAAGATACTCAAGATTGGTTAATTGGTTGGAGTGATGGGAGGTCTATATATCTGTTAAATCCAGAAAACATCGAAAAAGAAAGTAACCACAAATATTCCGATGATTTGTATTTTAAATTAATTAAGCACGAATTAAGCCACCTGTTTTACAAGCTAGTAACTAATACAGATAAACCTTCTTGGTTAAACGAAGGTGTTGCCACATACGTTTCAGGTCAAGTAAATGAGGGCACTGATTTTTCAAACTTAAGTAAATTTTTAGAAGATCCCAAAGAAGTAGGCAGTGCAATATACAAAGAAGCTGGTTTTGCTCTGCTACTATTATCGAAAGAATTTGGTGATGAAAAGATTCTTCAATATATTAAAGAAATAAAAGGTTACAGAACTTCTGATGAAATAAGACTGAAATTTCAAAGTGTCTTTGATAGGGATTTAACATACGATTCCTTTAATATGCTTTTAAAAAAGCATTATACGAAAGAGTAACTCTCAGGATTGTTCAATCCCTAACCTTGGAATATACACACCACTACCGAACAAAAACTCCTCAAGAAATTCTCGTATTTGTGGGATACATGCCTTAGGACCCCAGATTTGTATAACACCTGGTATACCCCTGGCGATTGTCCTTATACGAATAAATAATCCTCTGTTAAAATGTATTTATGAAAGATTACAAACGATTTCTAGACAGGTTTTTTGAAAAAGTCAAAGAAGCTGGTATAGATATCATAGGGTTACAGCTAGACCATATCGCATATTACACAGCCTCAAAAGAGGAATATGACGAATTAAAACCAGAGTTTGAAGCTCTAGGTGATTTTGACCACGAAGCAATTATCAGCAGCAGAAGGGTTGGTGTTATCACACTAGATGAACCATTTGTATACAAAGATTATAAAATCGAGGCAGCAGAACTTATTGAACCAAAAGATGGTGAAACCCACTCGTCTGGTTGGGAACACGCAGAATTTGTTACAGGTGAAGGCTACAACGTCATTTTAGAAAAATATCCAAATATAAAATGGGAAACAGGTAGTATGAACAGACCCATTTACTCACATATTACTGCTATTCTAGATACAGATTTGAAGTTGAAGTTTCATGATAAGTCGATTCTTGAGTGTATTAGGATAGAAAGGGAGCAAGGTTCTCAATGAATGATTCCAAAAAAATAATCCTTTTTGATATCGGGGGTGTTCTCATAGAATACGGTGATGTATTTCAAACTGTGGCGAGAGAACAAAATTTCGCACACGAATTAATTGACTCAACATTTGATAAATATGATAGGGAAATAACTACAGGCAAGATTACACCACAAGAGCTTTATCTAAAATGTCTCTCAGAAAACAATCTAGAGGCCGATAAGGAATATAATTTTGTAACCAGCTGGATTAGTGATTACGAGACTATTAGACCAACCTATGATTTGGTTCAAGAGCTTATGGAGATTTATGAAGTAGGTTTTCTTTCAAACATCTATAAGGGAATGGTTGAAGAAATGATCTCTCAAAAAGTGCTTCCTCATATTGAAGAAAAATACAGATTTCTATCGTGTGATATTGGCATGCAAAAACCCGATGTGGAATTATATGACTTTGTCGATGAAAAACTTAACTTGAACAAAGGTGAACTATTGTTTGTTGATGACAAAAATGAGAATTTCCCTCCTGCACTAGAAAGAGGTTGGGAGGTATTTGAATTTCCTAGAAAGAATCCCGAGGAGGGTGCTAGAAAGTTAAAGGAGTTGCTTTTATGAAACTTTTCCTAACATCAAGCACAATAACCCCAGAACTAGTAAAACTCTTTGAAGAGCTGGCCAATACAAGCATTAAAAACTTGAAATGTGTATTCTTGCCCGATGCTGCCTATGGTGTGCCAGATAGCAAAGATATAAGTTGGGTTGATGGAGAAAGACAATATCTTATCGATAACTTTAATTGGAAAGTCACAGACCTCGTACTTAGGGATATTGATGAAGTAGATCCAGAATATCTTAGCGGATCCGATGTAATTTTTGTTAATGGTGGTTTTTCAGGTTATTTAGCAAAAGAAATGCGTCGGACAGGTTTTGATAAAGCTTTGCCAACAGCACTAGAAGAAGGTGTTGTATATGTAGGATCAAGTGCAGGTAGTATGGTTTGCAGTAAGACTCAAAACGCAGCAGAATTTTATATCAATGAGCCCGAAGAAGGTGCCAGTGCAATACCAGGATTGGCTCTAGTAGACTTTGAAATTTACCCACATTTTAACGAGAATATTAAGGAAGAGATAGAAAGTCTTTGGAAAAAGGGTAGTTTATATCTTCTAAAGGATGGCGAAGCTATCGTTGTAAATAACGGGGTAGTAACTGTATTAGGAGAAGAAAGAGTAATTTCAAAATGAATATTGAGAAAGTTATCAAAGAGTTAAACCAAAAATATCCAGGTAAAGCAGTTTTCAAAAACGATGAGAAAGAAACAACAGAGATATTATGTGAAATAGAGCCTTGCAAAGAACATTCTGAATACAGCAACGCTATAGCGGTTATAGACAAAAGTATTCCTCACATACATTACAAAACAACTGAAACATATAAAGTAATCAAAGGCATACTAACTTTACATGTTGGTAACGAGGTCCTAACCTTAAAAGAAGGAGATAGCTATGTCATTAAACCAAATAATGTTCATTGGGCAGAAGGGGATGAAACTTGGATTGAGTGTTACTCTGAACCTGGGTGGACTTTAGAAGACCAAATAGCTGCTAAAAATAGAGATGTAGCTGTTGTTATTTTTTATGATGAGAACGGAAATGTTGGAGTTCAGCATAGAGAATCCTATTCAAAAGCAGGGGAGAAATACGGCCTGTGGGGTGGTAGAAAAGAAGATGGTGAAACTCCTGAAGAAGCTATGAAAAGAGAAATGCAAGAAGAATTGAACTATGTGCCTAAGCAATTAGAATTTTGGAAAGAGTTTACATATGTCGTTGATATAGAAGGTGATTATCTTCATTGGGTCATAAATCATGATGTTTTCCTTTCCCCCATAACTGATGAATTAATGAATGCAAAAGTAGAAGAAGGTGATGATGTAAAGGTAATGTCTATGCAAGAAGCACTAGATGAGCTAGATTTTAGATTAATTAAACCACTATTGCTTGATCTGAAAGCCAAATTAGGCATTTAACTCTTCAGGATTGCGATATCACTAGCCTTGGAATATACACACCACTACCAAACAAAAACTCCTCAAGAAATTCACGAATCTGTGGGATACATGCCTTAGGACCCCAGGCTAGAAAATTGTAACGACATCTCCAAAGAAATTTAGATCATATTTTGAGCCATAAGTTGAAGCCCCGGAGGTTATAGGGTATAATATCGAGCTTATGGATAAGATTCACATAAGGCACCAAATAATAAATAACTGCAATTATCGTTGCCCTATTTGTTCATATGAAGGTGAGGAGATACCTGAGATAATGGGAGGTTGTGGTATGAATAAGACCCTACTATCAGATGAAAATGTTATTTCCCTAATGGAGGAAGTTGTAAATATTGTAGGTAGTAATAATATATCTTACGCTATAACTGGTGGTGAACCTACGCTAAGAAAGGATTTACTTATTAAAATGGTCAAACGACTAAATGACCTTGATATAGAGGATATATGGCTTAATACAAATGGTTTCTTGCTTAATTCAGAGTATTTAGATGAGTTAAAAGATGCGGGGCTTAAACATGTGAAAATTACGATATCTTCAATGGATTTCTTAAAGTACGCAAAAGCTATTGGATATCAGGGAAATATTAGTTGGGCAAAGAAAGCTTTAAAGAAGGTTCTTTATAATACCGACTGTTGTATTGAGAATGGGTTAAAAGTGGATATAAATATCCCTTTGCAAGAAAGAATTAATGATTCATATGAAGATCTAGAACCGTATTTTAATTTCTCCAAACGTGGTGTTTTAGTGAAAGTACTTGTTTTAGAACCTTCTGGGTGGAAAGGGTTTCCAAAAAGAGAGAACTACATTCCTCCTATTGACGTTCACGATTTCTTAAAAAGTATGGGGGGTAAAAAAATTAGTGATTTTGACTTTAGTCGCGGTGGTTTATATGAATTCGATACAGGTAATAATGAAAAAGTAACGATTGCGGGTATCTATTTCTGTAGTCCAGCTGATGCAAAGAATCACCCCTATGCTGGGAGATCATTTCTTGTTACCAGTGATGGTCAAATAAAAAAAGGTATGTGGGGAGATGAAGGCAAAACTAAACTTAAAATAGAGCATACGACTGTTTTAGAAAGACAGTTACGTTCAATTCTGAATTGACTCCTGATGATTGTGGAAGGTTTTGCTTTCTGCTTTTCTGGATAAATAATACCTATAAAATAACCGTCAAGGCTCCATAGAAAACACCTCCAAATGAGAAAGAGACCAAAGGAGTAATATAAAAAAAGATTTTAGATCCTAATAACAACATGCAAGATAAATTTAGGATTGCACCAACCCCACCTTTGGTAAATAAAAGCTGTTATCAAACAAAAACCCCTCAATAAATTCTCGCATTTGTTTATAATATGCCTTAGGACCCCAGATTGAATTTTATCAGTTGGTACTGGTTTTTCTAAAATCCAAATTTAGGTAAATCATCAACACTTTGCAATTTTCAGTTTCAGATATAGATGCTGGAGTTGGACTAACTCCGCTAAAGTATTCGTATGCTCCTAAGTCAGGAAAAGACCCGTTTGGAGCATAATTTCCGTCAAAATCTGATGAGTATCCAAGGTTAATACCCTTATCAATCGTGGGGCTATTCGGCTGTAAGTGAAAATTCTCATTGCCTAAATCTACAAAGAGAGGATCTGCTCCGAATTCGCCATCTCCACGAGCAAAACCTTCCTTTGCATCATCATATACAAAATAATATAAATGGTACTCGACAAAAAGATTTTCAACATCACATCCATATGTACCACTGCCAAGGTACATATAAGAGAACAAACCGGTGTCACTGGTAACATTGTATGCAAACTTATTGTTTCTAGCTCTACAATTTCCAGTTCCTCCAACTTCTAATATGGTCGTTACAATTGTGGCGGAAGTTTGGTCATAGAAAAGATCGAAAGATTAAGCAATAAATAGACGTCACAAGATATTCCATAGTGCTTTGGGGATAAAAGAGCCTCACGCGTATTATTTGCGAAGTGTTACGCTATATACATTTGTAGACTAGATTTTCTTTATAGTCTTTTTTTCTTTTTCTAATTCTTTCAGTTTTGATTTACTGTTGGATCACACATACACACTTTGGTTAATTCTGGATCTAACGGAACAAAATCATCAATAGATCTCGAAATGGGGTTATAAAACCTCAGTGACATGGGGATATTCTACCATAAACCTTAGTAGATCAATTGTTTGGGTTGGTTATCTGATTTTGTACGTCCTCAACAGCCTCTCCAAAAGCACCTTGGGCATCATCTACAAGACCACCGCTTCCAGCACCGGTAATGTTGTCTATGTTCCCAACCACTGTCTCAGCACCCCTTGGGGTGAAAACCACTCCCGGAACATTTTTTAAACGCTCCTCATATACGGCTTGATTTCTCAACACCTCTTCCCGATACTCAGTCCATGCCTCCCGAAAACGCAGACCCTCTCTATCAGAGGTGCTATTGTCATAATCATCAAGCCACCTCTTCAACCTAGTCTCCAGGCTGTCTCCAACGTCAGAAGCATGTTCTTGCCATGTAGCTCTCGCCTCTGCAGCATTCTGCCCTGTTTCCTCAAGGTACTTAAAAAAATCCTCAACCACAGCATCTACCACTACCGGATCTGTGCTATCCATAAACACCTTTCTGTAATCACCTACGACCCTTTCTACGACCCCTTGTGCACCCCCTTCTTCAAAGTCTTGTTTTAGCAGATCGACCCCTCTAGTCATATCATCAACAGCCCCTTCAACAGCAGCCCCACAACCTGCATTAATTAAAGACATACTCACAGCAACAGCTCCAAGAACAGCACTACCAAGTTTAGGCACTCTTCTCCTACCAGGATCTGGAACATCTGGAATATTTGCTCCGGGAAATTCTTTATCCAAAAGACCAGCATCCCAGTTTTCCTCAACAAAATACTTCAATGCACCTGCAAACGCATCACTTTTGGCTGCTTCATTACTATCACCAGCAACACCTGCGGCGGATGTCCATTCATGTACAATCATTTCAGAGGTATCAGCACCACTTGGAAAACGTAAGACTACACGCTCCGGCTTACCATCATTATCCTTATCAAACATTGTTACTGCTGCTCTAGCCTCCAATGAGAAATATGTTAAACCACCGTCAACAGGACTAACAAATCCAATGGGAGTAGATAATTTTCCACCTCTACCTGTAGCACGTCTTCTAACACCATCAAGGGTATCCTCATGTACTACTTTTAACTCTCCGAAAAACTCCGATATACAAGTATCAAGTCGTTCCTTACTCTTACTGAATTCGGCATAACCCTCACTATACATAGAATAATAATAACACAAAAGCATATGTCGATACTCAAAAAGGATGTCTACCCCCCAAAGCACGATTTAAAGTAATATCGTCTACATATTCAGTATCCCTACCTATAGACAAACCCCAGGCAATACAAGTAATCTTTATACTCAATTCATAAGTTCCTAACTTGAAACCACCTGCGTAAGCTGCCGGCAGTTCATGCTATAAATATTTTGTTAATTAGTGGATTTTTTTATTAGTATTTCGTACTATTCTGATATGGTTCGCATATTTAAAATTTCTGTTTACGCAATTCTCTTATTGGTTTTATCGTTAACAGCATTTGCTAATGACTCAAATATAAGCACGCAATTGAAGGGGGTTATTTTGGAAGTTTTAGAAACCCATAAAGATGAGAATGGTAATTTCTATCAAAAGCTCAAAATCAGATTAAAAGATAGTTCGGAAATTATTATAGAAAATAATTCAAGTCTGACTGCAAAAAACATAGAGTACAAAAAAGGAGAAAAAATTGTTTTGCAGGAAGCCTATAAAACACCGGAGGGAGAGAGTATGTATGTTATCACGGATTATCAGAGAACTGGGCATCTGTATTTTCTTTTTGTTTTGTTTACTGTCTTTGCGATATTAGTTGGAAGAAAATACGGTTTGTATTCGCTTGTAGGTATGGCGTTTTCGTACCTAATTATATTTAAGTTTATACTTCCACAAATATTAGCAGGGGGTAATCCTATATTGATAACTACAATTGCTTCGCTTTTTATTATACCTGTAACATTTTATTTATCTCATGGGTTTAATAAGAAGACTCATGTTGCTATAGCAAGTACGATAGTGGTGTTAGTCATTACTGTTTTACTTACTGCGGTGTTAGTATCGGCGGCGAGACTTACAGGTTATTCTAGCGAAGAAGCTATGTTTTTGCAGGTGTCGAATGAAAAAATAAATATGAAGGGAATATTACTGGCCGGTATAATCATAGGGTTTTTAGGGGTACTTGATGATGTGACAGTTTCTCAATCCAGCATGGTTATGCAGCTAAAAAGTTCAAATAGGGATTTGGGTACGTTGGAGTTGTATAAAAAAGCAATGGCTGTGGGCAGAGACCATATTACTTCAATGATAAATACGTTAATACTTGTTTATACAGGCGCTTCATTACCTCTGCTGCTGCTTTTTGTAAATAATCCGCACTCATTTAGTGAAATTATAAATATGGAATTGATTGCCGAGGAAGTTGTAAGAACTTTGATTGGGAGTATAGGGCTGATAACTGCGGTTCCTTTGTCTACTTTGTTGGCGGCTATTGTGGCTGAGGAAGTGTAACAAACAGGTTATATGGTGTTAAGTTGAGAGAAGAAACGACTCGGAAATGAGTCGTTTTTTTTCGCTGTTAAACATAATATGATGCAAAATTTTCTAAGTAGTTATCGAAAATCTGGTACAATTTGGAATGTTAGGTGAGAAATTTTTGCTTAAGCTTTTTCTCAGCATTTCTGCTTACATTTAGAATCGCTATAATATTGCTTAGTTATTAGAAGATGAAATTTATGAAATTATTAAAAAACAAAAAGGTAAAAATAGTATTTGGGATAATATTGCTCGTTGGGGGATACTTATTGTATAGGCATTATTCCGACAAAAATCAGACCGTATCAGAAGAGCAAATAAACATTCCCGTAGAGGTTAAAAGAGGAAATATAAAAGAAACTGTGTCCGCATCCGGGCAGATTGAAACCGCTAATTATTTGGCAGTAACCACAAGTGTTAATGGTATAGTCAAAAAAGTTTTTGTAAGTGAGGGCGATGTTGTTACAAAAGGACAGTCTATTATGGAAATTACTCTAAATTCTGATGGAGAAGAAAGCAGGGCATCGGCGTGGGCTTCATATCTTTCCGCGAAAAGTTCTTTGGAGAGCGCAAAGAATCAGTTAATTACTCTTGAGACCGCATTAATTAATGCTGAAGAGGATTTTGAGGACGAAAAAGAACAAAACAGTTATCAAACACACGACGAAAGGATAGCATACACTTTAGCTGAAAATGCATGGGAGGTAGCTAAATTTAATTATGATAGTCAGGAAGATTCAATTGCTCAGAAACAAATAGCATTAAACAAAGCTTGGCTGACATATCAGGCACAATCACCAACAATAGTTGCACCTTCTAGCGGTACTATAGCAAACATAGTTGTTGTGGAGGGTATGGAAATTACCAACTCGCTTTCTGAAAGGACATCTTCTACTGTCGCATCAATAAGAAATGAAGGGTCTCCAATTGCGTCAGTAAATATCAGCGAAGTGGATATAAACAAGATTGAAGTAGGACAAAAAGCCGAATTAACCTTAAATAGTATAAAAGACACAATTTTTACAGGTATGGTTGTTGGAATTGACAAGATTGGAGTTTCTTCAAGCGGAGTTTCAAATTATCCGGTTATAATAAAATTTGATGAAAATTCAGATGAAGTTCTGCCAAACATGGGAGTTGATGCCGATATTATCATCCAGGAGAAAGAAAATGTCTTGTATGTACCAAGTGCAGCAATTTTATCTATGCGCGGGAATACAATGTTGCGTGTAAATGGGCAGGAAAGACCGGTACAAGTTGAAACTGGAATATCAACAAATGATTACACCGAAATAATCTCCGGAGTTGAAGAAGGCACTGAGATATTGATGACTACGCTCCCAACAAACGGATTTACTTCAACTTCAGATAGTAATGAACAGGACCGCCCAAGAGGTGTGTTCTTTGGTCCAGGTGGCGGGAGGTAAGGTGTGATTGAAGTAAAAGATGTTACAAAAATCTACAAAAATGGTGTAGTTGAGACAAGAGCATTAAACGGTGTCAGCTTCAAAGTTGAAAAAGGTGAGTTCGTTTCAATTATTGGCCCTTCCGGTTCCGGGAAATCCACTTTAATGCATATTTTAGGCGCTTTGGATGTTCCTACCTCCGGTGAATATGTACTCAATAACACAAGTGTTAAGAAAATGGATGAGGATAAATTGGCTGAAATCAGAAATAAAGAAATTGGATTTGTATTTCAGGCGTATAACTTGCTGGCGAGGAATTCGTCAATAAAAAATGTTTCTCTTCCAATGATGTATGGGGATGTGCCTAAAAAAGAAAGATATGAACGCGCAAAAAAAGCTTTATTCGGCGTAGATTTGGAAGATAAACTGCAAAATACACCCAATCAATTATCCGGAGGACAAAAGCAACGAGTTGCTATTGCGCGAGCTTTAATTATGAATCCAAGTATAATTTTGGCAGATGAACCAACAGGTAATCTCCCGACGAATCAAAGTAGTGAGATAATGGATATTTTTGATGAATTAAATAAAAAGGGCCACACGATAATAGTAATCACACATGAAGATGAAATAGCCGCGAGGACAAAAAGAGTAATCACGTTGGTAGACGGAAAGATAATCAGCGATAAAAAAGGTAAACATGAAAGGATAGAACATGCAATTGATTGAACTATTTGAAGAAAGTGTATCTGTTTTAAGGACAAATAAACTAAGAACCGCTTTATCTGCGCTGGGTATTATTATTGGAATTGCCTCAGTTATAACATTGATGACTTTAGGTGCGGCAAGTCAAAAGAGTGTGACCGAAAGAATACAGTCTTTGGGTGCGAATCTTCTAACTGTATCGCCAGGTTCTCAGCAGGATCGTGGGGATTTTTTGCGTAGTTCCGGCAGCGGGGGAACGACACTTACGTATGATGATGCGGAAGCTTTAGCAACTTCACAGAGAATTACAACTGTAGATAAGGTAGCGGGTGTTTATAGTGGAAACGCGCAAGTTTCATATGGATCAGAGAACGATAATATACAGATAGCCGGTATAACCGAAAATTATTTTGAACTCAGAAATATAGAATTACTTACAGGTCAGCCAATTACAGAGCAGGACAACCTTTTGATGAGAAAAGTAATAATAATCGGTGAGAGTATGCTAGAGGATTTAATGGAAGGAGTTGTAAATCCTGTTGGTGAAACTATTCGGATAAACGGCGATACATACACAATAATTGGTGTTATTGAAGAAACGGAAAGCTTCGGGTTTCAGGGAAATACAGCTTATATTCCACTATTTACAGCTCAGCACATATTATTTGGTGTGGATTATGTCAGTCAGATATATGTTGGCGCAAAAAGTGAAGATATCATGGAGGAGGCCGAAAATCAGATTGGATGGTTTTTATTAGAGAGACATGGTTTAGATACTCCGGATGACGCTGACTTTTCAATTTCTTCACAGGAGGATATTTTAGAAACAGTCAATGAAGTAACTCAGACATTTACTACATTGCTAACGGGTATAGCCGCTATATCTTTAGTTGTAGGTGGTATAGGTATTATGAATATAATGCTGGTTACTGTAACAGAAAGAACTAGAGAGATTGGTATTCGTAAGGCGCTGGGCGCGAAACGCAGAATTATTGTTGTCCAATTTTTGATTGAATCTGTGATATTAACTTTTACGGGAGGTTTTGCGGGTGTTCTTCTGGGATTAGGAATATCAGCAATACTGACAAAAGTAATGAGTTTGCCAAGCGTTGTATCGTTTTCTTCTATTTTGATATCTGTTGTTGTATCCTGTGTGATCGGAATTGTCTTTGGGATTTACCCCGCGCAGAAGGCATCAAGATTACAGCCGATTGAGGCTTTGAGATATGAGTGATTATACTGTCAAGTTTGTAGAGGTGAGTTATTTCTTATACGGAATTTTAGATATTATGCCTTGTAGATACTTAACTCTTTCACAGATCTGTTTCGTGGTTTCAGGGCTTCTATACTGTTCGCTCCTATAATGCGGGTCCAAAAATATAATCTGTGGGTCGCTGGTTGTCTCAACAATGCAAAGGTTTTTCTTTCCCAGGAGGTCTAGCTCATTTTCTATTAGGTTTGGATTGTTATCCACAACGGCGATGAACTTGCGTGTGTTATTTGCTACCTCCTCGTGAGTTTCTAGGAAGGTACATAATTCACTTTCATCAAAATCTGTGAAAATGTCCCTGAGTTCGGAGTCTAAGTATCGTTGGATGACTGCCGCAGTTGGATACTTACCTCTAGGGCTATGAATTACTAGGTGGTGCTCTTCTGGGACAAAGCCAGGTATATGTCCAAAGTAGTTCTTGAGAAAAAGGTAGCTCCGATGAGTTATATTGATATCTTTCAGTGATTGCTCTATTGACGAATTCGGGGGCTATTTTTTGAAAGACAGATACGGCGGCTTTTACTCTTTCTCTTCTTGAGTGTCCTGGAGAAGTTAGTGTGGCTATGTCGTCTTCAAAAGATGTGGCGCCATTTTCAGGCGTGTCCAAGTACACTTCCTCTACAATGCCTCTTACTTTTTCGGCGAATATAGACATTCTTTCGCGCATGTGTGAATAATAGCATTACTATATTAGCTTTAGTAAGTATTTTACTGAGTTTTTGGTATTACTCCTTCAATAATATTTGCTGCGGAATATGGATCAAACTCGAATCCGAGTGCTTCAGCTTCATCAAAACTAAGTGAATCAGATAAGTAAAGTGATGCTTGCAGAGAAGGAATCCCCATGACGGCATCATGCCGTCCTCGTCAACTGGCGGGTTAAATTCTTTAAAATACAAATCCTTTATATTTATCCGGTTTTTGAAATTTCTTTTACGTGCAATATAGTGGGTTTTAATTGAATTAGTTTGCTCCCCCGCTATGTAAAATGTGGTGTTTTTTCCACATAGCGGGGGAGCGGGGAAATCTATTGCTCCAGATCGTAGAGCGATAAATTTCTCGCGCGGTTGTACGTCATTCTGTCGGGTCCCGCAGTTGCGGAGACCCACTTACCGTTTTTGTAGTATTTATCGCCCATTTTCAGGGCGAACACTTCTGGGTCCTGGGGGTGTTTCACGATTTCGATTCTTTTTTGCCTCTTTTTCTCCATCTCTCTTCTCCTTTAATAGTTGGGTCTTGGAATGTGTGTACTATGTTACAAATTGAATAGGATAAAATCAACCACTTTGTCAAAAAACCTCCAAAAACCATAATTAAAACGAGTTTAAAAAGATTTGATTGGTGTTAGTGGTTTTATTAATAATAGCGGGGCCTATTATTCTCAAAAAGAGTTGATTAAGTATTGTTCACCAAAATTAATATTGTATAGTGAATAGATGAATGCCTTGGATAAGTGGTGTTTCAATTATGAATTTCACAAAAAACTTGAAGAAGTAGTTGCGCGTGAATATGGTATTAAGCCAACATTTTCCGATCTGATTTCCTGGGGATATACAACAAACGCCTATTTTATTGAAACAAAAAATAAGACTAAGAGATATGTTGCTCGATTAACAAAATATTCACCTGCAAAAATAAAAGAAACAGAGAGGGATTTATTTATGACAAAATATCTTGCGGATTCTATACCAATTCCGAAACTATTTGAGAATAAAAGAGGAGAACTAATTACATTTATAAAAAAAGAAACAGATAAACAGGGAGTGCTGTTGATGGAAAACGCGATGATGAGATTATCCGAATATATAGAAGCGGTGCCCCCTTTCGATATGACGGATGATATTTATAAACAGGTGCTTGTAATGTTAAAAAAAGTGCACAGTCATACCATTCCGGATTATGAATTTAGCGTTATTAATGAACCAAAAGTGGGTAAAAAAGAATATAAGTTATTGCACGGAGATCTCACCCCATCCAATGTGCTTGTAGCTCACGGAAAAGTTATTGTGATCGGCGACTTTGATGAATCATGTATAGGCCCAGTTGAATGGGATTTGGCAAAAACCCTTGTTTTTTCTTGGTTTAGAATGAAAGAAAGAAAATTTACTGATGTTTTTGAGTTAACTAAGGAAGTTTACAGGGAAAACTTATTGCCGGATCTAATTTTAGAATATTCAAAAAATCATATTGAATATAGGCTGGATAATATAAATAGGCACAAGACTAGCTATGAGAAACCGCATGAATGGGAAGCGGATTACAACTTCACGAATAGTAAACTAGAAGAATTGCCACGCAATCTGTAAATATTAGTCTCTTTTTTTACTTTTCTTGGTCTATTTAAGTGGCTGATCTTGTTCAAACCTTAATCCAAGTTTTATTGCAGTCTCGGCTTTTGCTAATTGCCTTCCGAGATCCGCAGCAGCTCCCAGCTCACTTATTAACATATCCCTGTTTATTTCTGCGCATAAATCTCGGGCCGCCTTAGCACCCTTTCCGTTTTTGGTGTATTCGCCAATTTGTCTGAATCCGTCTGGCGTGAAAAATTTAACAACAATATTACTTCTTTTTACTTCGACCGTATAGTTGCTTCTTTGATCATATACACAGGTTCTTTCCAGGCCATCATTTTCTTTTACAATTTTAGCGGAAGTTTCCCAGTCTATTTCATATATTTCCGCTATATGAGAAATAGTTGTCAACGCGCCCAAATCCATCTTTATCTTTTTTGCTATTTTATATTGGAGTGTTCTTAGAGCAAAAGCGTTAAGCGGCCACGCACCGAAAATATCGTTATTTCTAAATATCGCAGTCATAAAAAATTTATCATCCAGACAATGTCCCAATATCATTACTAAACACGGTACGGTCCAACCTTTTGTTTGTCCCATTTCTTTTACTTTTGTTTTTGGTGGGGGGAAATTATCTTTGTGCGGTTTCCACAGTACTGCTAAAGCGCCCCGGTCGTATTTGTAGCGGTTTAGTTTTTCTACCATGATTTTTTCCTGGTCTATACCATCCCAATTAAATATTCTTTCTCCATAAGCATAATCTTCATTTCCTTTTTCTTTTTCAAAAAAGCCTTTGATATACTTTGCCAGACCGGTTTTTCTAAATGTCATAAATGCGGGAATCAATGGTTTGTTTGGGTCTTCGTCCTCAACTACAATGCTTAAATTGTGAATTTCTCGTACCTGTCCATACATCCCCGGTATAGTAGCTCCAAATTTGTTTATGGTTTTTAGGGCATCCACCCAGGCGTTGCTGATTGTGGATCTGCGAATTTTAAATACTGACAGATCTGAAGGGTATCTTTGCATTTGTGATATTTTGGGTTCGGGAAAGATTTGCGGTTCGTCAAAAGCTTTTTTAGGTTCTAGGGAAGAGACTTTTTTTGCGACGTTTTTAAGAGGTTTTTCTCTCATATCAATTGCCTCAACGTTTTTCCTAAGATTTTCCAGAGCCTCCAGTGGGATTTCTTTGTCTATACTTGTTTCGTTATCTCCTACAATGTCCCATCCGTGTGACGTAGTTTTTTTGTTTGAGTCGCGAGTTTCAACACCTTTTTCAAAAAAGTTTATTAGTGCTTCACCACTTCCCTGTCTGTCAATTCCGCTTAAAACAATATACCGAATTTTCGGATTGGCTAAAACGTTTCTTAACAGGGGAGTAATACCCCTTTTAGTATACAACTGGCCGCAGACTGAAAAACTATTTCTATCTAATTCCTGCGCAACTACTTCTTTTGGTGTCCAAAGTGTTACAACACCAGTGTTTGAATTAAGATTTTCAACTATTAATCTTTCTTTAAAATATATCGGCCAATTTTTAATGTTATTCATACAAATTTGAGTTTGTCTTTGCCATTAGGAGTTTTCTTTATTTTTGCATCATACTCCCATATATCTTTTTCTTTAATCTGTGTGATTGGTATATTTGATGCCTTAAAGAATGACTCGCCTAAATTATTACCAGGGTAAGCATTCATATAATATAGTTCGGCAATCTTTACTTTTGAAAGTAATCTGGAACATATAATGCAGGGAAATAGTGTTACATAGATTACACAGTCTTTGAGTGGGATTCCTGCGGAAGCCGCTTGTGCTACTACTGAAGCTTCTGCGTGAATAGCGCAAACTTTTTCGATGTCTTTTCCCCCGGAGAGATTTTCTTTTTCGCGTATACATACTCCGTTCTGACAATATATCTCTCCGGGTAATGTTTCATTCCATCCCTCAATTAATATTTTATCGTCTTTAACCGCGATGCATCCCGTTTTAAAACCGCATTTTGAATTGTTACATAATTGCGCTGCGTGGTGCATGTATTTCAAGTGTTTTTGAAATTTGGCTGTTTTATTTTGCATATTTGGTTGCTATTTTCTTAAGTTTTTTTGCTATTTCAATAGGTGAATAATTTATTTTTTGGAATGTCCATAAGAAATGATCCTTTTTATATTGAATAAATTCTGGTGTCACGGGAATAATATGAAAATGTAGATGTTCAAGGCTCACCCCCGCCTTTATTCCTTCACGATAAAGAATATTTGTGTTTTTTATATTCATACCTTTATTAAGTATTTCTATACCAAGACTAATAAGATACTTAACTGAATTCCATTCTTTTGAATTAATATCAGCAAATTTCAGGTGATGCTTCCTGGGAATAATAAGTAAGTGGCTATCTATATAAGGGAAAAGGTTTACAGTTAGGACTGTTTCATTCCTTTCGTAGATAATATATTTATCCTTTAAATCGCAAAAAGGACATTTGCGTAAATTTGACTTTACTTGTTCATACATATCGCCAGTTCGCGCATTTTTTTGAGTGTCGCTTGTATAATAATCTTTTTGCATATGTTCAGTTTTAATTTTACTAGGTTTCAATTTCGGGAAAACTGTTTTCTTTTGATATTTTTGTGATTCTTTCATCGGTAATAAACTCACCAAATATTTCTCTAACGCGTTTTAGCGCCATCTTGTCTATTATGGCTGATGCGGATATAAAAGGTGCTTTTCTTTTTGATGTGATAACTTTTCCACCATAGTCTCTAACGCATTTGTATTCCGGGCTGGCTTTGAGTCCGGAGTTCCATTCTTCCTGCACTGTAAAAAACACATTAGGCTTCAGCTTTTCTAGCGAAGATAAAATTGTTTTATCATCAGAAATGACTACATAATCAACACAGTCTAAATGCCCCAGGATATACGCGCGATCTGTTTCAGTAATAACAGGTCTGCCGATTCCTTTTAGTTCTCCCATTGCTCTATCCGATGGAATTCCCACCACGAGAATGTCACCGTTTGTTCCTGCTTGCTCGATAAATCTCGCATGCCCCACATGTAATAAATCATATGAAACCGAAACAAATACTAAGGACTTCTTTTTGGTTCTGTACTTTTTACCTAACTTTTCGAGATTATCACATGTAACTAGAAGCCTTTTAGAGTTAAATGAATTTGAGTATTTAGGTGTTTGATCTTCGAAATTTAAGGGTTTTAGGTGGATGGATGGGTCAAGTTTAAATCCCCTAATTTTTTGGCTGATGTATCTTTCCAAAATCTGCATAATTCTAATATCAGCTATATGGTCAACAACTGCATCAATTCCGAAATATGGAAGGTGATGTTTCCTTCTAATGATTCGACCGCCATAAGATTTTACTATTGTGAGTTCTTTTTGATCGCGAAAACCTTTTTCCCAGGCGCCGCTGCTTGTAAAAAACACGTCAGGTTGAAGAAGTGCCAGTACACCATGCGGCATGTCTTCCGGTGTTTCAGTGACGTAATCTACAGTTCTTAGATGTGAAATTAGTTCCATTCTTATTTCGCAATGTATTATTGGATATACCGTATTCCCCTTTAATCTTCGATCGTCTTCGTCAGGTGAAACGCCAACAACTAAGATATCTCCACGAGATTTTGCTTCTGCCAAGTATCTGCAATGATCTGGGTTTAAAAGATCAAATGCGCCTGTTGTAAAAACTATTTTTTTGCCGGCTTTTTTAAGTTTTATAGAAAGTTTTCTTAGATCACTAAACTGAATAATTTTCTTCTTACGGTTTTTTTGGTTTCTTATTTTTTGATTTCGAGTTGACACAGGGAGATTATATCAGACTGAAAAATTGCATTATTCCAGTCTTCTGCCAATAGGCATAATCGAAAAAGGCGTTTCATTTTCGGCCATATTTAAAATCTGTTTTACTTTGTCATCCTCAAAAGCGCCAATAAAAACAGTTCCTAAATTTAAAGACTCCGTTTGAAGATAAACATTTTGACTTGCGCAGCCAACTTCCATATGAACGTACTGTTTGCCTCTGTCGGAGTATTTACTTGTTGTTCTTTCGTACACTCCCGCTATTACTATTGCCGCCACACCTCTTTTTACGGCCGGTTGATTTAGCGCAGCTTTTGATAACTCATTTAGGAATTCTCCCGTCTTTATCAAAGCTAAACTATGTTCGCCGGAAGTATATTTATATACACCGGGTTCCAAACCGTATACATCTTCAACTGCGATATATATTTCGATAGGGTATAGAGCACCAGCAGAGGGTACAGTTCTCTTTCCATTTTCATCTGTAAGCCCTTGGGCAGCCCAAAGTAACTGGGATAGATCGGCTAATTCCAGGGGAGCTTTTGAATATTCACGAAGGGACCTACGATTGTTAATTGTCTCTTCTAAGGGCGTTTCACCTGTTTTTCTTGGATCAGGAAGTTTGATTGTATAAGGCGAGTAATTTTGTTTTGACGCGGGTTTCTTTTCGTAATAAGGCATAAAGTAGTATATGCAGAATAATATCACTCCGCCCATTAAAACTATAATAATTAGTGTCGATCTTTTCATAGCGTCTAAATTCAGGCAGGCGCTAGTTACTAGTTGGAGTATATCAACTAAGTTGTATCATTTCTATCAATATTAGCGTTTGCTTGTATGAGGATATTAGACTAAAATAGTTATATGTTTGGGCGTAATAAAAGAGCGGAAGTGGAAGTAGCGGGTAAAACCCCGGAACAGCTTAGAGAGGAGTATGCGGGTCCTAAAGTAGGTGAATCGGTACTTGTAACCAGGGTAGTTGAAGATGGTAATGGGAAGTCATTAACTCTTGTGGATGTTTTCAAATTTAACCGTGTCAAAGAAATGTTAGATGGAAAAGAGTTTGTAAAGGGGCATGCGTTGGGAGAGGGTGTAATAGAAGAGTGCGCGGAATTAGTTAGGGATTCGGAGCGTGGGCGTCAGGTTGTGGAAGTTCCCATGGCAAATTGGAGGGCCTTGCAGCAGTTAAATAATCCATATAAGCCCCGTCGCGAATATGCCCAATTATTAAGGCAGTCTTTTGGTTTAGTGATACCTTCCAGGGCGACTCTGTTGGAAGATAAATCTCCCGATCAAGTCATTTCAGCGACCCAGGTTATGGAGTTTTTGCGTGATAAGCCTACTATGCTTCGGGGTGTAGAAACATCTTCGGTGTCAGAGATAATAACAACATTAAAACAGCATGAAATAGAGCAAAAATGATTTGTTTTGATAATTCCATTTTAGGATTTCTGTGAGTGGTGCGAGTAGGCTCGTTATAGTAAAAATTAGAAATTAAGCTCTTGTCTGGTTTTCCAAATCGGATATGCCGCTGAGAACAAGACAAACCCCAGGTAGAGTATTTCCATAAGTGTTAAAAGCACTTTAACACTGGTTTTCCAGGTGGATTTAGTCCATATTCTCGCTAAGCCTAGAGGTGGAAATAATACGAGCCACTTGATTACATCGTTGTTATTTTTGTTATCTTTTGAAGAAAGTGTATTTTCAAAGTTTTCCATCTACATTTAGTATACACTTTGTGAAATTGATTCTATAAAGTGTATTGGTTCCGTGAATTTATCCTTTAGACAAAAACAATATCATTGTTATATAATACAGGCATGAAATTGAGGTGTTTAATACCACCACTAACAGTGGTTTTGCTGCTTGGACTAATAATTTTCATGCTGGCAGTAAAAACCGGTGTTCTTGGTTAATAGTTTAAAAACAGAGGCATGTTTTATCACACCTCTGTTTAAATAGGTATTAATTTCCTATTCAATTTTCGGTAAGTTTCCTATTTCTTTTTCTTCTTGCTCTTTGTTTTGGTTGTTTTTTTACTTTTTGTCTTTGCTTTTGTTGCTTTTGGCATTGAAATCACCCCCCGGACAGATAAAAGTTAAAAAAAATAATTACTAATCCATATCCATATCATCATCTTCCCAGTAATCATCATCTTGGTCGCCAGTTTCCCCCTGTTCCTTTTCTTCGTCTTCATTGTCATTTTCCGTGGTATCCTCATCAGTGTCCGTATCCGCGTTAATACCGAGTAAACCCTGGTCTTCCAGCATTTGGTAAACATCATCAAATATCTCCCATACTTTTTGCGGGGCATCCTCATCGGGTTCCCAATCGGGATTCTTCTTGAGAAGATCTATTATTTGTTGTCTGTTTAGCAAAGGAAACACCCCCTTTCAAAGAACTTCCCACCTATACAAGAGGCCATAGGGGGATGTCGTATTAAAGTTAATTATATTAGTATTAGTCATTAAATATCTCCAAGCCACAAAGTACTTAGAGAAATTGTTGTTAATAAAATTTTGAAGTTGATTTTTCCAAAAGTCAATAGTGTGGTTAGATGGCTTTGAGAGAAATGTTATCAGGGAAAACTTTACTTGTGTCTAGTTGTATATATTGGAATGTTCCTAGATAATTCATCCCGGTGTTTACAAATTTGTTTTTAATATCTAGACGTCCGTAATGAGTGTGGCTTGTAATCAATACTGTTTTTTCATCAAGATTGTTTTTTTGCCATTTTCTCATTTGTTTTTCAGGTTTGAAACCTAATATTAAGTAATAAAACGTTTTTGTCAGTTTGTATAAAATGAATTGGCTCAGATAGAAGATATGATAGATAAAATGTTGGACCTTTGTTTTGTCTATAAACGGGAGGCTGATGTCTGGGCATAAACTAATGTTATGTCCGTGTTGAAAGACGTATTTGTGTCCGTTAAACTCCATCTCATATGAGTGTGTAGCTACGTTGCAGAATTCCGCTACTCTTTCGTCTGAAAAGCTTTCAGGATCGTGGTTTCCAAAAATATATACGCAATCTTTTTCTTTTAGCGGTTTAAAAAGTCTTTTCCATTTAGATTTTAGAAATTTGTCAAAAGATATTCGGAAAGCGTCCCAAAAGTCGCCGTTAATAATGACTTTGTCACATGTTTCTATTATATGAAGTATTTTGTCGTGCTTCTTCTTGTTGAATAAGGTTATTAAGTGTGTGTCCGAAAATACGTTTATTATCACATTGATAATTATACCGCAGGAAAGGTATATAATAAGCCAATGGCGTTAAGAATGTATAAGAAAAAGTTGGATTACTCCTATACATTTGGGATTTTTCCAACAATAGAATTACTGAAGATACAGCCCGATAAGGTAATTACAGTGTTGTTATCTCCGGATAGTCAAAAATCTGAAGGTGTGAATGAGATAAAAAAGCTTTGTAATGGACATAAGATCAACTTTGATGTGAGTCCTCATGCTATAAATAAATTGGCACAAAAGGAGAATGCTCATGTTATAGGTGTTTTCAATAAATATTTTTCTAAATTAAAAGAAAAAACAGATCATTTGGTACTTGTAAATCCCTCGGATATGGGAAATGTCGGAACTATAGTACGTACTATGGTGGGGTTTGGCGTAGAGAATTTGGCTTTAATACGACCCGCGGCTGACATTTTTGATCCTAAAGTGGTCAGATCTTCAATGGGAGCTGTTTTTCATGCTAATTTTGAGTATTTTTCTAGTTTTGGTGAGTATGAAGACAGATTCTCCGATAATACAGCATATCCATTTATTTTAGATGGAAAGCTGGAATTGGGGAAATTTGCTTTTAATAGGCCAAGTTCTTTGGTTTTTGGCAACGAGGGATGCGGGCTGGATAAGTCCTTTTTAAAGTACGAAAATACGATAAAAATTCCAAATTCCGGCAAAATTGACCCTTTAAATCTGTCTGTTGCTGTTGGGATAGGACTATACGAATTCTTAAAATCCTAGTATTTATTTTTATAGTGTAATAGGGATGTTTTGAAAGTATCCATAAAAAATACAATCCCAAGCAAATCTCAGAAAATTCAAAATTCTCATTGAAAAAACCGAAAAGCGGGGATTGTACTTTTTATTATTCTTATTAAGGTAATTTAATCTCTTTTTGGTCTGGCCTCGGATATCTTCAAGGTTCTGCCTTCCATTTCTTTTCCATTCATCTTTGTCATTGCAGTATCCGCGTCTTTGTCTTCCATCTCAACGAAACCAAAACCTTTACTTCTTCCGCTAGCTCTATCTGTGATTACAACAGCAGACAATACCTCACCATATTCTGAGAATAAGTCTGATAGTGCGGAATCGTCTACAGAGTAGGGGAGATTACCAACATATAACTTTTTCATCTAATTACACCACCTTCTATACACTTCTTGTGTTCCCTAACAAACCTGAGCGTAAAATCCACAAAGATCTGTTAGTTGTTTTAACAAGTGTTATTATAACACTTTTTGCTTAATATAGACAGTAGAAATTTATTTGTTTAATTAAGCATCAAGCTTTATACTATAAAACATGGCGAGAAGAAAGGTTTTTATTGGGGTTGCGTGGCCTTACGTTAACGGAACTTTGCATATCGGCCACTTTGCCGGTTATTTACTGCCTGCCGACATATCATCAAGATATCACCGATTAATTGGTGATGATGTCCTGATGGTTTCAGGTTCGGACTGTTTTGGAACTCCTATTACGGTAGAAGCTGATAAAAAAGGTGTTAGCCCAAAAGAGATCGTAGATGAATATCATGGAAAAGATGAACAGCTGTTTTTACACACTTTAAATCTCACATATGACTTATATACAAAAACGGATCATCCGAACCACGTTAGCGTGGTCCAAGATATTTTTATACAGATGCTAGAGAAAGATTATATCTTTGTGGATACGATGGAACAGTACTTTTCCTCTAAAGAGAATCGGTTTCTTCCGGATAGATATGTTGTTGGAAAATGCCCTTTTTGTAACTTTGAGGATGCGAGAAGTGATCAGTGCGATAACTGCGGGAAGTTGCTTAGTCAGGGAGAGCTCTTGAATCCGAGGAGTAACTTATCGGGGGAGCCTGTTGAGTTGAAAGAGACCGAACATTATTTTGCCGATTGGCCAAAGCTGCAGTTATTTTTGAGCCAATATGTCGAGGAAGCTAGTTATGACTGGAAAGAGTGGGTGAGCAGCCAAACACAAGCATGGTTGGATGAAGGTTTAAAACCAAGGGCCATCACAAGAGATCTGGATTGGGGTGTCCCGCTTCCTAAAGATCGAATTCCCATCGACAAACAGATAAAGAATATGGGCAGCAAAAGAATTTATGTCTGGTTTGATGCTGTAATTGGTTATTTATCCGCTTCAAAACTATGGGCAGTGTTTGAAGGAGAAAAGTGGGAGCCTTACTGGTACGATGATCCGTCACGGGAATTGAAGCACTACTATTTTATGGGTAAGGATAATCTGGTTTTTCATACCCTATTTTGGCCGGGACAGCTTCATGTGTATGATCCGAATTTGCATCTTCCTGATGTTGTAAGTATTAATATGTTTTTGAATCTTGATGGGAGGCAGTTCTCTAAAAGCAGAGGAGTAATAATAGATATGGAGCAGTTTGTGAAAGATTACGGAAACGATACCGCCCGGTTTTATTTGACACTAATTATGCCTGAGTTTAGGGATTCCAGTTTTGTTTGGCATGATTTCGTAGATAAGACAAATGGAATTTTAGTCGCCAATCTTGGTAACTTTATACATAGAGTTTTGTCCCTTCAAAAGGCTGAAAAAAAGGAAATTTTTGGGAATAGAGAATTATCTAAGGATATTGCCTCTTACCTTGATACTTCATATGTGAAGATTACAGAAGCTTATGAGGAATGCAGGTTTAGGGATGCGTTAGATGTTATTTTGGAACTTTCTCAATACGGGAACAAACTTATAGATAAGGCTGCATTATGGAAAATAAGAGGCAGTGACTCTGAGTCTTATTATAAACACTTGTACGATCTGAACTGTATCATCTTAGCTTTAGGTTACTTCATGAACCCAATAATGCCAGAAGCGGCAATAAAACTTTTGGAGATGTATAGTCTGGAATGCCATGTATGGCCTGATGGGGTGCATTTTGCTTTGGAAATAGAAAGGAAATTGTCTGCGGCGCAGATCCCGGGGGAGCCTGAACCCTTATTTAACAAAATAGAATATCCAAAAGAATTGATTAAGCAGGAGAAGGAATTAAAGCAGGTACGCGGAGAGGAGTTGGAGAAGCTTCATTTAAGAAGTGAGGAAGATGTGGGTGTGGGTGCGGAGTCGGAGGAATTGGGACCAGGTTCGGTACCAGATTCGGGGACAGCCTCAGATGGAGAAAATAACTATCCAGGGAAAGTGGGAAGTGCCTAGTTACTGTTCAAACCCAAAAGGGAGTCCACTCTAGCTTTATCAAAACCAACTACATGTTCATCCCCTATCCAAATCTGTGGTACACCCATATCCTCAAATTGAACTTTATTTTCAGCCACAGGTTGCTAAAAAAGTATTGAACTTCGGTAAATATTCGGGTACTATGCGGTATGTGGATCTATATAACAAAATATCTATATTAGGTCCAGAAGCGAAATACGATACATGCGGGCCGAAAGATTTAGGTGAAACTACAAATATTCCAGGTGTGTATAACGCGAAAGTAGCCGGTGGAAATGTGTGCAGGTTATTTAAAGTACTTCAAACAAATGCATGCAAAAACAATTGTAATTACTGTGCGTTAAGAAGAGATAGAGATGTTGAAAGGGTATTCGCTACTCCCGATGAAATGGCTAGTGCTTTTTATAAAGTTTATTCAAGGAGATTGGTAGATGGTTTCTTTTTATCATCTGGTGTTGTTAACGATTCTGTAACTACAATGTCTAGAATGATTGATACGGTGCGTATAGTGCGTGAGAGGTACAAATACACGGGGTATGTTCACATGAAAATTATGCCAGGAACACCTGAAAACTGCCTTGATGAAGTGCTAGATGTTTCCAACAGGGTGTCATTAAATATAGAGTCTCCTACACAGGAGGAACTGTCGGAATTATCTCCGGATAAGAATTTGGAAGTTGGCTTTTTTGAGACATTGAATTTAATAAGGGAAAAAATTCTTTGTAGACAGAATATAGGTAAAAAAGTTCCAAGTTTAACAACACAATTTGTTATTGGTGCGGGAAGTGAGAAAGATATTAATGTCGTAAAGTCCACAAAATATTTGTACGATGAATATAATTTGAAACGAGTTTTCTACTCCGCGTTTAGGCCCGTTCCGGATACACCTTTAGAGGATAAACCGGAGGAGTCGATAACAAGAGCGTATAGACTGTATCAGACAGATTTTCTTATGAGGTTTTATGAGTTTAAGCCGGAAGATTTTACGTTTGATAGTAGCGGTAGACTAATTCAAGAAGAGGACCCGAAGTTGGTTTGGGCAAAGAAGCATCCTGAAGTTTTTCCGATGAATGTTAATAGGGCAAAATACTATGAACTGCTAAAAATCCCGGGTGTCGGCCCTGAATCAGCAAAGAAAATTATTAAGGCTAGGGGGCTGTCCGCGATAAAATCGCTGGATGTTTTTTCCGGGATGAGGATTCAAAAGGAGAAAATGAAGAGTTTTGTTTCTTTTTAAGAGAAATTCAGTAATATATACTTAGAAATATGTCGGTAAAAACTTTTTCAAAAGGTTTAGGATTTGGTTTAACTTCCGGAGTTATAACGACGTTGGGTTTGATAATCGGTTTGGGATTTAGTACGGAATCAAAATTAGCAGTTATTACAGGTATTTTAACAATCGCGTTGGCGGATTCGTTTTCGGATGCTTTGGGAATTCACATTTCAGAAGAAGCGCAAGGTGCCGCCAGCCACAAAGAAGTATGGGGCGCGACCCTGTACACGTTGTTATTTAAGATCATATTCTCGCTAACCTTTCTAATTCCCGTTCTAATACTGCCCTTAAAGCTATCTCTGTTGGTCTGTTGTGTATGGGGTTTGTTAGTTTTGGGTGTTTTTAGCTATGTAATCGGTAAAAGGGGCAACAAAAACCCATTGAAAGTAATTTTGGAACATCTGACCGTAACTCTATTTGTTATTGTGGTTACCTATTTGCTAGGCATATTGATTTCGCGTCTTATGTGAGTTTAGAAATTTATGAGTTGTACGAGTTATGTAATTTCAGGAAGAGTTCAGGGAGTTGGTTTTAGGTGGGAAACGCGTAGTAAAGCGGCGGAACTTGGGTTAACAGGAGGTGTTAGAAATAATTCAGATGGTACAGTGCAGATATTTGTATGTGGAGATGATTGGGGACTGAGTGAATTTAAAAAGTGGCTGGATTCGGGGGGCCCGTCTTATTCAAAGATATCTGAAATTGAGGAAGAAAAGTATAAACCGGATCAGCCGCCGGTCAACTTTGTGATACTCTAATATGCGGAGATTAAGTCTGTGGTTGGTTTATTAAACCTAATTCTTGTCGAAATCAATTGCATACGCCATCAGCGCGCCGACTGCGGCTAAAGAAAAAAACAGACGCCAATTTGTTGTAGTTAGAAGCAACGCACCTATAATTAAAGCCGAAAACACAATAAATGCGTGTAGGACTATTTCTCTATAAATAACAAAATCTGATGTTCCCAACCTTTTTGCTTTTTCGTAGAATAGAACCATATTAGGTAGTCCGTACATTGGAGTGTTTAGGTTGTCGAATATATCAATGAGATAAACGCCTAAGGGTTTGATGACGAATACTTTTGCCATATCAATCAAGGTGCTTAAAGTTACTCCTATGCTGTGTACGAGCTGGCTTTTTCCCTTGTCGACCCATTTTCCTACAATTAACAGCGCGAAAGATGTTGCAAGTAGAGATACTGATTTAAGAAGTCCGATTTTCACGAAATTTTGAAGCACAAGATATAAAAGTACAGGCCAAAAGACAGCTAATATAAGTGATTGTAAAGCTTGCCCGCATAAAGATGTTGTTATTAAGGCGTATTTTTTGTTGAGACATAACTCTTTCATCACGTTTTTCACAGAGTGTTTATGATGTTTCCACTCTTGTACCATAGTGATTATTGGAAAACTGGACATAAAAATAAGTACCAGTGCAGAAATAAATAAGGTGTTATAACCAAATTTGCTTAGGACTATTCCGCCAATAAGAGGAGAAACTCCCGCGCATAATCTATGCAGGAAAAATCTTAAACTTGTTTTTTGACCGAAGTTATTTGTGGAATCAATAGTCTTTTTTAAGAATAAAATGTGATAGGGAATCCAGTAAAAAATAACTTCCAACGCGGAAAACGCAGACGCGAGAATTATTATTTTGGGGTTATTAGCACCCTTGATTAGTAAAATAATCTCAATTATTTGCGCTACGGAGCTTATTAATAGAGATCTTTGAAAATTGATTCTAGAAAAAATAAGAGGAGATAACAGTAAAACTACTAACAGCGCAATAAACGATTTGACTGCGTAATAAGATAGTGTCCACAATATTCCGTTGACGGTTTCATCTATATGAAAAAGATTATAACTTTTTGTTTGTGTGAAAATATACATGGGTATATAAATCGCTATGAGTGAAAGTGCCAGATGCTTCATGACATGTGTCATATATACAGCTGTTTCTTCTTTTAGGTAATATTTGGGATTTAGCTGAAAATGCAGACCTTGCGTAGTGTGATATCTATCAAACCATTTTAAGGACATACCTTGAGTTTAAAGTTTTCTGATAAATATGGCAAGATAGTATGTTAAGCAGAGTATAACCTAATTGATACATAAAGGGGTTGTTGTAGTTAAGGGACCCGTAGAATATTCTACATATGTCATTCTTGCGATTAAACATAAATATATGTATAGTCGTAGATGGCTTGACAAACTACTCTATGAGTTATAGAGTTGTTCCACTGCCCTCTCGAACAAGACTTTGGGCTTTTTTTATGCGTTAACTCTAAAAGCTCAAGTGTTAAAAATATGTGTAATTATCTGAATGGGAAAAAAACTGATCGTTTCAAAACAGACCAATCTCTAAAGGATTGGTTTTTTTATTGCAAATAAAATATAAGTTATTTAGTTGATTTTGTTATATAGAAGGAGGTGGATAACTTGAGAGACAAAAGAAGAATAGTAAAGAGGTTAATGCTCGTTACATTCGCTTTAGCGGGGTTAGTAGGTGGTACGACAGCATATTTTTCCGATACAGAAACATCTAAAGATAATATCTTACAAGCAGGTGCTATCGATCTTAAGATAGACAATGAGAGTTATTATAACGGTGAGTTATGGGACGGTACTACGTGGGGTCTTGCCAACTTAGATGATGGCAATGGTCCTGCGAGTGATGGTAGGTATCTTTTCTTTGACTTTCATGATCTGAAACCCGGTGACTGGGGAGAAGATACAATTTCTCTACATGTTTCAAACAACAAATATTGGAGTTGTATGGACGTTGAGATAACCATGGATGATGATAATGGTTCTGTTGAGCCTGAATTATCGTATGGTGACTCTCCGGATGATCTTGAAGATTATATGGATGGTGAACTGGCCGATGAGCTCCATTTCGTATTCTGGGCAGATGATGGTGACAATGTTCTAGAAGAACATGAAAGGCAGTATATTATAGCTCAGGGTACTGCGGCTGATGTACTTGGAAAATCTACATGGGCATTAGCTGACTCTAACAATAACGCATGGTTGCACGAACCTAATTCGCCTTTAACCGGAGATGATGATTACTCCAATGTCTACTATGTTGGTAAGGCATGGTGTTTTGGAGATCTGATTCTTGATCCGGTCGCGGATAATGAAGGCGTTGATCCTACAGTTGACGGCGGTGTCGATTGTATGGGAGAAACTGCAACAAACATGACTCAGACAGATAAGCTTATGGCAGACGTTTCCTTTAGAGCTGTTCAATACAGGCATAATGGAAGCTTTGTTTGTTTAGGTTGCGAGATTATTGATAATGGGTGGGTTGATGATTGGACATCGTTTGATCAGGGTCTTAGAAAAGACGGATCAGCCGTTCCAGGTGATAGATCTGATCCTACAAAGGCCTTAGGATTACCGGATAGCCAATTTGTGAGTCTTGGGTATGGAGGTGAAATAGTACTGGAATTCCTTGGGCCAGTTTATGGTTCCGAAGTTTCAGTAATTGAAGTCACCTACGGAAGAGACACTTATCCGGAAGAAAGTGCGGATGTGTATGTGAGTGCAAATGGATCGGATTGGACAGATGTTGGTGAAGTAACAAATCATGATGATAGTGGGGTTGGCACGGTTGATGTTACGGGAATATCTGAAATAAGATATGTGAAGATAGTAGATACAACTGATCCTTCAAAACATGGTTCCACATCGGATGGATACGATCTAGATGCAGTTACAGCAGTTGTATGCTGGGATGATGTTACACCAGCCGCTGTTGGGGCAACTGCTAATTAAAAATTAAATATTATGTATTTAATGACTAGAAATAGTCAATATTGTTATTTGTTAAAAAGGAGGTGACAAATACATGAGAGTAAGAAGAATTATAGCAAGTTTATTAGTTGTTGTTAGTGTTGTTGCTGTTGTAGCATATGGAACTAAAGCTTTCTTTTCAGACACTGAGACTTCTGTAGATAACGTTTTGCAGGCTGGAGCAATCGATCTTATGATTGATAATCACAGCTATTATAATGGTGTATACAGAGGGGACCTTAGTTGGGAATTGGATAATTTAGATGGTCACCTTTTCTTCAACTACGATGACCTCAAGCCAGGTGACTGGGGAGAAGATACAGTTAGTATCCATGTAGACAGCAATGATGCTTGGGTATGTGCAGATTTGTATGTAACCAGAGATGACGATATGAGTTCTGTTGAACCAGAATTGGAAGAGGGGGATGCTGCTGAAAATCCTCAAGATCCAATGGATGGTGAATTAGCAAGAGAACTTAGTTTTGTATTCTGGTTGGATGATGGTGATAATGTTTGGGAATGCTGGGATGAACCTGGAACAGCTGCTGAGGCTTTGTCATACGCTAATGATTCAAATTTGTATCAAAACTGTGAGCGCTGGTTGACAGGTGGTCCAGCAGAGGATGCAAAAAATGGTTGGCATGTCGCTTTAGCTGATTCTCAGGGTTCAGTTTTGGGTTGGGATAATGAAGGACAAACATGGAAGCCGTTTGCAGGAGGAGAAACCTACTACATCGGTAAGTACTGGTGTTATGGTGACTGGGAATATTCTCCTGTTATGGTACCTGGACCTGATAGTACTGAACCAGAGAATATGACAGGTCCCGATGTAAGAGGTGCCGGTTTTAAGTGTGATGGTTTACCAGTAGACAACATGTCTCAAACAGATGCTGTTACAGCAGATGTAAGTTTCTACGCTGTTCAGACACGCCATAACGAGCAGTTTGACTGTAATGATAGAGAACCTTACACACCAGAAGAAATGACCAGACTTAGATTAGAGAACAAGACTAAGGACTGGCAAGTAATCGAGGATGACAGATATGGAATCCTTGATTTCGCAAATGCTTCTCCAACGTTTGACTTTACTCTAAGAGTCTATGATTTAGAGCCTGGTACAGAATATTCACTTCACTATTACAAGGATCCTTGGAACAGTGTTGGGGGTATGATAATTCACACCTTCACAACAGATTCTAACGGAGACTGGAATGGTAGTGCTAGTGTTGAATTGAATTCTGATCTACCTGCACCAGGTGATGGAAACGGTGCTTGGGCAAAGCTTTGGGTAGTACCAAGGTCACATCTGAATGCAGATGGTTCTATGAATCAATGGGTACAATCAGCGTATCTATATGAATGGAATCTAGTTCAGTACGATGACACTGACCTACTATAAGCGAATTAGTTGATTAAAGGTTGCCTAAGTTAGATAAAAGGCTTGGGCAACCGATTAAGGAACTAATTATGGAAAATAAGAAGAAATACATTGAAGCTGCCCAGTGGGTTCTTGTTGCGTTTGTCGCCGTATTTGCGTTAGTTCTTGCACTTTCAAACTTCAATACTCCTTTGAAAATTAGGATTTTTAGTGTAAATTCGGGTTCAATGGAACCGGCGCTAAAACTTGGGAGTCTTGTGATAGTTAGACCGCAAGATGTTTATTACGTGGGAGACATCATAACGTACAAGAATAGAAGGGACCCAAAGGAGACTACGACGCATAGAATCGTCAAAGTTAACAACGATCCGGATATTGGGCGAACGACGTTTGTTACAAAAGGGGATGCTAACGAGGACGAGGATGCGGGTTTAACATTACCCGATCAGCTTGTCGGCAAAGTTGTGTTAGCTTTACCATTGTTAGGGTATTTGGTGTCCTTTGTGAAAACGCAGCTTGGCTTCACGTTTTTAATAGTGATACCGGCCACGATAATAATTTATGGCGAGGTTCAGCAGATTAGGACTGAAGTAGCAGGTGCGATAGCAGAAAAGAAGAAAGGAAAGGAAGCAGAGAAAAAGGGAGTTAAAGAAGAAAGTGAAAAAGTCCAGTTTATTACAGCTACGGCAGAGGAAAAGCCCGCAAAAAAGGGGCGGAAAGCTAAGAAAAGTAAAACTATCGCTAAAAAAGGAAGTAAGAAAAAATGAAATTAAAGATGAGTACTAAGAAACTTAGACAAACTATAGCCAAAGTATCGATACTATCGTTGTTTATAAGTAGCAGTATAACTCCATTTACTTACGCGACTTTATTTCAGGATATCGAACCGACATATGACAACGTATTAGATACTACAAATCTTGATATGGAATTTCTTTCTGACAGCTCCGATTTTGAACCGGATGCTGGCTGGATTCCGGGAAGTTCCGGTGAGAGAACCGGTTTTGTTTCTAATGTGGGAGATTTACCTTTCATTTACAGTCTAGAGTATGAATATGTATCCGGAAACGAGGATTTATGTAATGCGTTTGATTTAGAAGTATATTACAGATGGGATGATGGTGGGACTCCCGAAGAGGATCTTATTTATGAGGGAAAACTTCCAGGTTTTTATCACCCGCAGGATTTTTCAAGTTATCCGCATTTAAATCCAGGTGAGACACCGCATGAGTACTTTTTTAAACTGATGCTTCCAATCGATGCTGATGAAGATCTCGCCGATGAAGAATGTGATTTTAATATAAAAGCCTTAGCCCGGATGGAGGAATTCTTGCCTTATAGCGCGTTTTGGGATGAGGAAGATTTAGGAAACAGCATTGAAACTGATAGTTATGATGAAGAGGATGAATGTGAAGAGGATGCGGTTATATTTATGATTGGGGATAAGGAGGACAGCCAGACAGATAATACAGTGGATGAATTTAACTGGTCAGGTGAATTCGGCGTGTTCCCCGATTTTGAAGATCCATTTGTGATCGGAACACATGAAGATTCAGATTTCCCGTGGAACACAAATTATGATAAAGGAGAAGCAACTGATTTTGACGTGGATTTCTACTACACAGGCGAGAAGGCTTTAGTTGAGCTAACAGTAAGCTGGAGCCCAGGTAAATCTGCCGACGAACAAAAAGAGGTATATCTGGATGGAGATAGTGTCGGAACGACTGAAGTTAGATATGGCGCATCCGTTTCTGGGTGGTGGTCAAATATGGAGGTGTTCCAGGATACGGTTGAGTTTGAACTTGAGCACGGCGCGCACACACTGAATTTTGTGCACCTCATGGGAGACGGAACATTATGGGACTATGTTGAACTTAGGGTTATAAGCTGCGGATTTGGGGAGGGTGATGTTTTGATAAATGAAATTATGTGGCCTGGTTCCAGTGACCACGGACTTGATGAATGGGTTGAGCTTTACAACAATACTGGAGAGGACATTGATTTAGCCGGGTGGAAGCTGGGGGGTGGTTCAGCATCCTTCCATGAAATAGAACTTGACGGAATTATACCGGCAGGTGGGTATTATCTGGTGAGTCACTACTCGCCGGATCATAACCAGGGGAGTGAGAAGTCGGCTGTAAACGACAATATTAATGCAGATCTGGTTGATAATTTGCTTCATCTTAGAGATCAGGGGGAGAAGCTTACACTAAGAGATAGTTTAGATAATAAGATTGATGAGACTCCAGAAGCGGGCCCGGGCGGTTCAGGGTGGGCGGCAGGTGAAGCCGGTTCGAATGGGGCGTCAAGCGAATCTAAGTGGAGGTCTATGCAGAGAAACGATATCCCTGGTGATGGCGCCAATCCAAGCAACTGGCACACATGTACTGCTGAGTCTTCAAATGACACTACTTACTGGGATGTTGAGGGGGATGATTATGGAACGCCAAAAGGTGAGAACCTACCGGATGCGAGTTCGAGCGGGTCTCCAGAAGCAGTTATGTCTTTGAGTATAGGCGTAGGTCAGATGAGTGTCGCATCTTCAGATAACGTGGACGGAGGAGATTCCCAAGACGGTGGATATACCGATGGTGAGAGTGGGGGAGGCACACAGGGTGCTTCTGACGGAAGTGAAGATGGTACGGAAGGCACAGATGGTGATGAAGCTGGTACTCAGCCGGAAGTAGTTATAGAAGAAACAACAGAAGCATCAGAAAGTATAGGTTTAATTTCAATTGGAGTAATAATAACAGATGCATAAGGAGAATGTGATTAAATTATTCGGAATAGTGATTGCGATGCTGGTGATAGTCGGGAGAAAATATATATATGCTGCCGATATGACCATAATATGTAACCCGGGAGAAAACAGCACGCCAACTAACTGCGATGTTACTCCATCTAAAACCGCAGCTATTTTTGATGAATCAGAATATCCGCTTTTTGATCTAAAACCGGGGGATTTTGTTGAAAGACAGATTACCGTAACAAACAATAGAGATGAAGAGTGTTATTTTATGCTGGATAACGTTGTTGTAGAGATTGACACTGTAGCAAGCACAGGTGAAAAGTTCTCAGAAGAATTATTAACTGAATTATCGGACACATCTGCTTCAACTGGACAGATATCATTTGATGATTTATTTTCGCTGGTTCCGCTTTATATAACGACTCTAGATCCATATGAAACTGAAGTTTTGGATTGGACGGTCACTTTTGATCCTCAAGCGGGTAATGAATTCCAAAATGCTCGGCTGGAGTTTGATTTCGATTGGAATTTCTCTTGTGGGGAACCGCCTTTTACTGAGTTTTTCCTAGAAAAAGACAACGATTCAATGGGAATTGTACAGGAACCCGGTGACGATGTAGTGTATACACTCACAGTTACAGCACCTGATTTTCCGGTGTTTAATGCATATGTAGTTGATCTTCCGCCCGGTGGATTTGGGTATGTTGGTGGGTCTTGGACAGCGTATTCAAGCGTGAGAGGAGATATTAAGAATTCACCTACAGCTGAACCCACTTATGCGTCGCCGGGAACGTGGTTTATAGGTGATTTGGTGCCCGGAGAAGTAGTGACACTTACCTATGTTACGGATATAGACAATAATCAGGAATCAGGTTTGTATAGGGACCTTGCGTGGGCGTGGGGAACAATAACGTCTGATTCTTCTTCAACTGTTGTATATGCAAATGAAGCAACAGGTTATTTTGTTGGTACGTACGCTGAAGTGGATATAGATGATACACCTGAAGTTGAAGTTGAAATAAAAACAGAAGAAATAGAGGAAGAAGAGGGGGAAGTTCTGGGGGAAACTACATATCTTCCCGCTACGGGAGCCGAGAATATTTGGTTATATTTAGTTTTAGGTTTGGGAGTGTTAGGAGTAACTATGATTTTCCTTTCGAGAAAGCTAAGGAGAAGTATTAGCGTTGTCAATAGAAAGGCAGTCAATACAACAGCATTTCTAGCTGCGTTTCTCTTTAGTATTTTCGCTCTAAGAGCGTTGGCCGCGTCACCCCTAAGTATTCGTGTGGAAGATCCTGAGAGTCCGAATCATTACGATGAGTTTTATATAAATTTCGTTGTTTTGGATATATTAGATCGACCTTCCGTAGCAAAATGCTATAAGCGGGCGCCCGGTGAAATAAGTTATTCTCAATTTGGGCCGGTGCTAAATATTGCAAATGGGGGAGACGACGGGTATTGCCAGGTTACCGCATCAATGTTACCGGATGATGGAACGTATAAATTCTATGTTGAAGCTACAGCTGGGGGGGATGTAGAAACCAGTAGTATTGTTACGGTGGACTACGATTCAGGGAAACCGGGTGAACCAAAATATATTGAAAAAGAGAAAGACGGCTCCTGCAAATACAAAGTTGAGTTTAAAACTGCAGATGATGGAGGTGACACAACAAGTGCTAGAGTTTATAGATCAGACAAAAAAGAATTCGAGGCTAACTCATCTACGCAAATAAAAGATTTTAGTATAGGTTCGAATCAGACAAAAACTTTTACAGATGATAAGCCGGATTGCGGAAAAACTTATTACTATGCGGTTAGAGCTTTTGATTCGGCTGGAAATGGTTCGGATGTGAGAGTTGAAGAAGTAGAAAAGACTGTAACAGTGACAAAAACTACTAAAGAAACTAAAGTTGAGTCCGTGTTTGGAGGAATATTAGAAGCTGTGACCTCGGGATCGGAAGGCATAGCTCCTGAGACGGCAGTTGAAGAAGCAGAAGTATCCTTGGAAGGTGAAGAGGTACCCGCGGCCGAAGAGGAACTTTTGGAAGAGGAGGAAGTAGCCGGGGAAGAAGCAGAAGAAGGTGAAGTACTTGGTACACACACGTTTAGAGACTTTATAAGCAAAGTGTTAGAATACTGGCCCCTACTGCTTATATTATTGGTGGTAGTATATTTGTATGTTAAAAGTCAAAAAGAAGCTCAAAATAAGACCCGAAACAAAAGTTAAATTATCAGACATTTTATATAAGGCAGGTGTAGTGTTATTAGCTTCGTCGTTTCTGGTTTTCCTGGTGACGTTTTACCCCGTAATAACAGCTGAACTTAAATATTTTATTTTGGAACCGGAAACTGAAAAACCGGTCGTTATGAATTCTGGAGCTATCGCAGAAGAAAATAAGAAAAAAGTAATTATTGTGAAGGATAAGAAATTTGGTCTAGTTATTCCAAAAATAGGCGCAAACGCGAGTGTTGTACATGAAGTTGATCCTTATAATCCTGTTGAATATCAGAAAGCATTAACTAAGGGAGTCGCACATGCGTCCGGTACGGCGTATCCCGGCCAAATCGGTAATGTATTTATCTTTTCTCACTCCTCAGAAGATTTTTATAGAGCAAAAATGTTTAATTCTGTGTTTTACTTGTTACATAAAGTTGATAACGGCGATAAAGTTTATCTTTCTCATGAAAATGAGCTGTATGAGTACACGGTAGTTGAAAAGAAGTATGTTTCCAAGACGGATGTTGATTATCTTTCGGCCGAAAGTTCAGCCAGGCAGGTGACTTTGATGACGTGTTGGCCGCCTGGAACTACATTGAATAGGCTGATTCTTGTAGCTGAATTAATAAGCATAGAGTAAATCCGTCTTTTTATACACAATCTGTGAATAATAGGGTATTATTTTAGTATGGAAAAACCTGCTCAGGGAAGCCGTTTTGTACACGGTGTGTTTCGTAATTTATTGGATATATACGGTAAACTTCGAGTCTCTCTTATAGGGAGGTTTTTGGCGTGGTTTATATTTATCTCATTTGTTCCGGTTGCGGTTGTAACTTTGGTGAATTTCGGTACTTCAAGAGAAGCGTTGAAAAATGAAGCAATTACTAAATTAGATGTTGTTTCTGAGATAGCGCAGGAAGCTGTGGCAGCGATTATAGATGGGCAGATGAATCAGGTTAAAACGATGGCGTCTAACGATACTTTTCTAAATGGAGTTAATAATCCCGAATTAAGGCAGTCAATGAACGATGAAATTAATTTTCTGATGAGTGACGTACCTAATTTCTATGAGATTTTTATTTTAGATCGAAACGGATACGTGGTTGCGTCATCTTCGGCAACTCATATAGGGAAAAATGACTCTGAGGATATGTACTTCATAGCAGTTAAAGACATTCAGAGTGTTTTCCTAAAGGATGTGTTTAGAGCGCAGAATACAGAAGAGTATGGCTACACAGTATCAGCCCCACTAATTAACCCTTATACAAAAGAGTTTTCCGGTGTAGTTGTTGGGAGAGCACGATTGGATCAAATTAATGAAATGCTCAAACGTGCCTATCAAGCCGTAGGAAAGACCGCGGATGTATTTATAGTTAATAAAGATGCGTATTTACTGACCCCTTCCAGATTTTCGGAGGGGAATGTTGTGCTTGAGAGAAAGTATTCCGGCGATTACATAAATAAATGTTTATCCGGAGTCGAAACTAATGGGTTTGTGCGGGGGTACAGAAATGTAAATGTTCTGGGGTATTACAAGTCCCAAATTCTCGCCAGTAGATTGGGAATGAAATGGTGCCTGGTTTCGGAAATAGATCAGGACGAGGTTTATACTCCCGTAGGAGAAATTGGGCAGAAGACCATCATACTCGGCGCAGTAATTTTGCCTGTGATTTTGCTGTTAGCAAGGGTAGCGTCGACGTCCATAGGAAAATTTATTAAGAGACCTATTGAAAGGATTGCGAATCAGCTGCGGAAAGCTTCCGAGCAGCTCGCCGCCTCTTCTCAACAATCCTCTGCTTCATCCCAGCAGATGGCCTCTGTCGCGCAGCAAGTTGCTGCGGGAGCTGTTCAGCAGTCAAAACAGGCGGAAGAGATTTCTTCTTCTGTAAGTGAGATGGCGTCCTCTATTCAACAAATGTCTGCCACTTCGCAGGAAGTCACAGATAGTGCGCAGTTATCGACACAGAAAGCACAAGAAGTAAATTTATCCGGGGCACAAGCTCAGAAAGGCTTGGAGAGGATTAGTACTGCAATAAAGACAACATCGTCATTAATTGATCAAACAGCACAGAAGGCGAAGTCGATAGGCAGGATTATTGAGTCAATTACGGAAGTTGCCGAGCAAACTAACATGCTGGCCTTGAACGCGGCCATTGAAGCGGCAAGGGCCGGGGATGCCGGAAGAGGTTTCGCTGTTGTCGCGGATGAAGTAAGGAATTTAGCCGAGGAATCGAGAAAATCTGCGGCAGAGATAGGCAGTTTGGTTAAAGATGTACTAACTAGTGTTGATGAAACAGTGAAAAAAACCAGGGAAAGTACCGATATAGTCGATGAAAGTTCCTTGGTGATTGAGACGACACTGGGAAGTCTGCATGATATCACGGAATTGGCAGAGAGTGTGTCGCTAAAGATTCAGGAAATGTCCATAGCTGTTCAACAGCAGGCTAGCGCGGTACAGCAAGTGTCGATGACATTGGAATCTATTGCTTTGGTTGCGCAACAAAACTCGTCGGGGTCTCAGCAGCTATCTAGTTCTACGCAACAACAGAGTGCGATTAATCAGGAGATAGCGGTTGCCGCGCAGCAACTTCAAGATTCTGCTGCGCAGCTTCAAGAATTAGTTGGGACTTCAAGGGATTCCATGGATCAATTGAGAGCGGAGTTAGGGTTTTTAAAAAATAGAAATAACGGAGTAGAAGAAAATGGCAGCTCAAAGTAATGATGTCCGAAAACCATTACTAAGTTTGGTTTTGTTTAAGATAGACAACGATGAGTACGCTGTAAATGTGCATGAAGTATTAGAGGTTATAAAGTCACCCGAAATTATTAATATTCCGAATAGCCCCCAATACGTTTCCGGGTTTCTAAACTTACGGGGAAATGTCTTGTCAGTTATAGATTTGGAAAAAAAGTTTGGTTTAACTAGGACTTATGACAGCGATAAACCCAGAATGGTGATAATAGTAGATGGTGTAGAGTTTCCTTTTGGGGTTATGGTGGACGAAGTATCAGAGGTGATACGCGTAACGGACGATGCGATGCAAAAACCTCCGGATACTATAAAATCTAAAATAGGTGAGAACTATGTTGTTGGTGTAGTCTTAATACAAGAGGAAAGCGCCGGCGAAACTGGAATAGATAATGAGAAGGAAATTACCACTTTACTAAGCGATGAAAACAAAAAAGCAGTATTATTAGTTAGTTTAAAAGAAATAATGGTTAGGATTCCTGAACAGCAGGGAAATAAAAAGGCAAAAAATGAGTGACAGATTATTAACTAAAGAAGAATTAATCCAGTTATCTAAAAAAAGTGAGAGGGATGCTGCGAAAGCGCTTTCTTTTTTGGCGAAAAAACAAGTAGAAGTTAAAACTGCGAGCGCAGAATTGGTAGAGGATTTTTCAAGCGAGCGGTTTTTACGCGATATCGGGGAAGATTCGATAGTCGCTTATACAGAGCTTCTTACCGGATTGGATGGTATGTCTCTTCTTACACTAACAAGAGAAGATGCCCTAGATATAGTGGATTTATTTAACGGAAGATATCCAGGAACTACTACGACTCTAAAGGAAATAGATAGATCAACTATTCGGGAAAGTATTAATATTATTTCTAATTCTTATGCGACAACACTTGCGTGCAGCTTGAAAAAAACTATTTTATTGAGCGTTCCAAGAATTATTACTAAGAGTATACTAGTGGACATATTTAAAAAGCAGGCGTGGGATTCTTCAAACTCTGTAGCTTTTTTCAAGACTGTTTTGCGAATTGCTGAGGTAGACTATCAGGTACATATTTACTTTTTCTTTTTGAATAAGCAAGAAAATTAGTAGTAAATTAAGATATTAAGGAAGGTGGTGTTTAAACTGTGCCAAAGGTATTAATAGCAGATGACAGTACATTTATGAGGACACTCTTGGCGGATATTCTTAACAAAAATGGATTCTCCGATATTGTAGAGGCCAGTGACGGTGAAAAAGCCGTACAGCTGTATGATGCGGAGAAACCAGATCTAGTATTACTTGACGTTATTATGCCCCAAATGGATGGTCTGGCCGTATTGTCTAATATAGCGGCGAAGGGCGCGAAGGTGATAATAATATCTGCAGTAGGACAAGAAAGCATGATTGATAGGGCGATGAAAAGCGGCGCAAGAGGGTATATAGTGAAGCCTTTCGATGAAAGTCAAGTTGTGGAGGAGGTTAAGAAATTTATATGAAAGCTGTAGTGATCGGTGCATCTACAGGTGGGCCTAAAGCATTAGAAACACTATTATCTAAACTGCCAGGAGATTTTGATGGTGTGGTTGTGGTTATGCAGCATTTACCATTAAATTTTACAGTTTCCATGGTGGAGAGATTTGAATCCATTGTAAATATGCCGATTCATCATATTCAAATGGGAGATGTTTTGAAGCCAAGGAATATATATGTGGTTCCCGGCAATAAGCATTTCTTTATTGTCACCCCGGGTTTAAGGGTATTTTTGCTGGATGCGGCCGAAATTATTCAGCCTTCTGTTGACATGGGATTTACATCTGTTGCTGAACACTATGGTCCGGACACAATAGGGGTTGTTTTGACAGGAATGGGAAATGACGGAGTTTTAGGATCAAAGGCTATAAAACAGGTTGGTGGCACAGTTATTGTGCAGGATGAGGATACAAGCATTATATACGGGATGCCTTTTGCGGTTAAATTGGCCGGTTTTGCGGATGAAGTGCTTCCTCTAGATAAAATTCCGGAAAGGTTGGTGGAGTTAGTAAATGGAAAATAGCAAATATCTAGATTTATTTATATCTGAGGCGACAGAACACCTGGATGGGATAGACAACGGCTTGGTTGAGTTGGAAAGAGAGCCGTCAAATGAGGAATTACTAAGCGAACTTCTTCGACACACACATACTTTAAAGGGAATAGCGGCAACAATGGGTTATGGGAATATTTCCAATCTATCACATAGTTTGGAAAGTATGTTGGGAAACCTTAAGGATACGCATGCAAAAGGGCAGGTGGGTACGTTATTTGGCGCTGTGGATGAGTTAAGGAAACTTATTGAGGCAGTAAAGGGCGGAGTAAAAGATAGTGCTCAAACTTACCCATCCTTGGTTGAGCAGTTAAATACTGAACAAGATAGAGACCTGTTTAGGGATTTGTCGGTAATAGAGAATCCTTCAAAAATAAAAAAACTAGGTGACATTAGAGTTAGAACTGAAAAGTTAGATAAAATGCTTGAGATTACTTCTGAATTGATGATGAATAAGCTGCAGATTGACTCGTGGGATAGTCTTAGTCGAACATCACAAAACATGGTGTTGGAGAAAATATCTCAGTTAGTAGGGGAGCTACAGCACACAGTTTTGCAACTTCGATTAACGCCTGTGGCGCAGGTATTCAATAGATTTCCACGAATGGTGAGAGATCTGGCGAGCAAATTAGACAAAAGAATAGACTTTGTGGTGGATGGGGCGGATATTGAACTAGACGGAGAAATACTTGATGTTATAGGAGAGCCCCTAGTTCATTTAATTAGGAATGCTGCTGACCATGGAATTAAAAAAGAGGGAACAATAAGTATTACTGCAAAAAGAGTCAAAGATACTGTTTTACTCGAAGTTGCGGATACAGGTGAGGGAATCGATTGGAAAAGGCTTGCTGACAAGTCCGGTAGAAAGGATTTAAAGGATCCGCGTGATTTGCTGTTTCTTGGTGTATCAACCGCCGATAAAGTAACTGAGATATCAGGTCGCGGAATCGGTATGGGAGTAGTAAAGAACGCACTGGAAAAGATTGGCGGGCATATTAGCGTACTATCCGAGAGGGGTAAAGGGACAAAATTCACGATAGAATTGCCTGTAAGTATAGCAATTATAAAGGGTTTGGTAATTATTGACAGCGGGAACAGGTACATCGCGCCTATGAGTAGTGTGGAAAAGATCTTCAATTTGAAAAACCTAGAAGTGATGTATCAGGCGGATCAAGCTTACACGATAATAAATGACGTTGAGATTCCGTTGATTGAGCTCAGGAGATTACTGAGAAATACTGACTACAGGGATAATAATATTAACACTTTTGATGATATAAAAACGGTATTAGTTGTGAATAATGAAGAAATTTTGTATGGATTTGTTATTGACAGAGTGTTATCTCAGCAAGATGTTGTTGTACAACCGCTTCCCGATGAATTGAGGGAAATTGTGCCGTTTTCCACTGCAACAATTCTTGGGGATGGATTACCTGTACCAATAATTGATTTTAATGTAATAATTTAATATATGAGTGAGACTGTCCAAATGGGAAATTTAGATAAAACCTCGTTGATATCTGAACTTTTTAAAAAAGCAATAACAGAATCATCAGATTCAATTTCCAAATTAATGGATAAGCCAATTACTATAAACGCCACCGAGAGCGTTTCTGGGCCTTTACTTGAAATAGTGAATTATTTTGAACCTTCAGAAGATATATATACAGCGGTTGCTATGCGGATACAGAATAACGCTGAAGGTGCACTTGTGTTTTTTGCAAGGCAGGACGATGCGGTAAGGATAGCGCAGGAAGTTATAGAAGTAAAGACGCTGAAAAGTGAGACGACAATATCAGAGATGACAAACTCTGTTTTAAAGGAAATGGCGAATATTCTGTTTGGTGCGTTTTTAACAAGAATATCTGAAGTGAGCGAAATCCAACTTTTGACTTCAATACCGGATTTGACCAGCGATATGGTAAAAGCGAGTTTGGACGAACTGTGTGGCGATATTGCTCTAAAATCTGAAAATGCCTTAGCCGTGATTACTTCTTTCTCTATAGCTCCAATGAATGCTAGCGGAAAAATGGTTTTAATAGTAGATGAATCTACTGTAAATAAGATTTTGGATAAGGTTAAATGAGAAATAAAGTAGTAAGAACAGGACAAATAGAGGTTGCTAAAGATGATGAGATTTTAGAGGCACTGGGTATTGGGTCTTGTGTGATCGTATGTTTGTATGATCGCTCCAAAAAGCTTGGAGGTATGGCGCATATAATGCTCCCTGAGAAGTCTCTGCTTCCGGAAAATAGGAGGCACCAGGTTTCTGCGCCGGCTGAGTTTGTTGATGATGGAATTAATAATCTCATTAAGCTGTTGCAGAAGCATGGGGGAGAGCTCGATAGTTTTGAAGTTAAATTATTTGGGGGGGCTGAGATGTTTGGTAACATAAGACCTGCCCCCGAGAGTTTAGGGACGATAAATTTGAATGCTGTTAAAAAAATAATCGAGGACCTGGGGCTTGAAGTTGTATCCGAAGATGTTGGGGGGAATACGGGGAGATCCCTAAAATTTTTCTTGAGCAGTGGGGATGTAGAAGTAAGGAAAAGATTGTGATATGGACCAAATTACTACATTACAACCTAATGTAACTATAAATAACAAACCTGGCGCTGCTGTCGAAGAGAACATAGTGAGTATGGAAGAGTATCTACAAAGAGTACGTATACAACAAATGGCTATCAAAACTCTGAGTGAGGAACTCACACATGTTCTTGATCTTGGGGAGGCAGTTGATGTAGTTAATAAGTACTTATGGGAAATAATTGACTATAGTGCCGCCACGTACATTATTTATAACATTCAGGAAGGAAGGTTTGAAGCTAGATCCTATTTAAAAGAGTCTGTAAGCAGTCAATTTCTCACGCAGGTAAAAAAGGAACTGGTTGAATACATTCAGAAGCATTCAGAGGAAGCTATAGTGGGTTCCGCAGCCAGTATATCTGATCTTGTCCCGCTCATTTTCGGTGTTGTGACTGATGAATTCAGTAAAAACAACATTAACTCAAGTTTTATCACACCATTAAGAGTAGGCGGAAAGATAGTAGGCGCGTTAATGGTTACGTCAACAAAGGAAGATCTCTATAGCAAAGAGGAAATCGAGTTTGCTGATATGCTGGTCAAAATTGCGTCTATTTCTGTTGCCCGAATACACACGTTTATTCAATCCTTACATTCACGTACGGAAACATTAGTGAAGAGCATTAGCGACGGTGTGGTGATGTTTGATCAGAATTATCAGGTAACGTTTGCTAATGAGGCGATGATGAAATATACAGGACTGCCTGATGAGGGGTATAAACTTGAGGAACTATCCAGACTATTTGATGATATAAAACTGATGGGTCTGGTAAAGAAGTCTCTAAAAGAGAATATATATATAAAAATACCGCGTACACAGATATCTAGGTTCTGGTACGAGTTGGGAGTAATTCCAATTGTAAATTACAAAGGTACTGTAGCAGGGGGCGCGATTATATTACACGACATAACTAGTATCGTTCAGATAGACACAGCTAAAACTGAGTTTGTATCTTTAGCTTCCCATCAACTTAGAACTCCATTGGCGGCGATAAGGTGGTACACTGAAATGCTTTTATCTAAGGGCAACGACAACCTGACGTCAGACCAGAGAGAATTTGTTGAAGTAATTCTCACTAGCAATAAAAGAATGATTAATCTCGTCAATTCCTTGTTAAACGTGTCTAGGTTAGAGCTTGGAACATTTGCTGTAGATCCTAAGAATGCAGACTTAATAGAAGTTACTGAATCCGCGCTTGAAGAACTAATACCCTATGCCGAAGAAAAGAAGATAACCCTTGAGAAAAATTATCAGGAGAATCTTGATAAATTACCGCTAGACATAGGATTAATGAGTATCATTGTCCAAAATCTGGTCTCAAATGCGATTAAATACTCCCCGGAGGGCAATAAGGTGTATCTTTCTGTATCAAGGGAAGATGCGAGGTATATAATTAGGGTTAAAGATTCTGGTTATGGAATACCGATAGAACAACAGCAGCAGATATTTACGAAGCTGTTTAGAGCGGATAACGTAAAGACAAAACACACAGAGGGTACTGGTTTGGGGTTGTATATAGTAAAATCTATATTAGATACAGTTGGGGGGAAAATAAGTTTTAAGTCCAAGGAGGGTGAGGGTACCGAGTTTGTTGTAGAACTACCCGTATCCGGAATGAAAAGTAGAGAAGGTATAAAACCCTTGGAGAAATATAGGGTATATTGAATGGAGGTGTTTAAATAAATAGAATGTCACATGTAGTACTAATAATAGAAGATGAAGAGCCTGTGCATAGGGCATTGGCCAGCATATTGATGCCTGATGTGTATACTTTGGTAACTGCAACCGAAGGAGAAACGGGACTTGATCTGGCATTAACGAAACATCCTGATTTAATTCTGCTTGATATTATGCTCCCTGGAATTGACGGAATCGAGGTTTTGAGAAGATTGCGTAGAGATGAATGGGGAAGCAAAGCTAAAGTAGTAATTCTGACAAATCTTAGCGACAGTTATAGTGAAAAGGAAGCTAAATCTCTTGGAGTGGACGAATACTTAATTAAGAGCAACGTTTCATTAGAAGACCTGGTAAAAAAGATTGAAGGTTATTTGTCGTAAATGTAGGTAGTTATATGAGGAGGATGTTAAATGCAGGATGAAAAAAATAAATTGCTTATTGTTGAAGATGATGAATTCCTGTTGAATGCTCTTGAAAGAAGTTTTTCTGAACATGGATATGACATATTAAAAGCGACAGATGGAGAAAAAGGACTCAGTCTAGCCCTGCGTGAACATCCTGATTTGATTCTGCTCGATATTGTGCTACCTAAAATGGATGGTATAACAATGTTGAAAAAACTTCGAAAGGATTCCTGGGGCGAGACGGCCAAGGTTGTTATGCTGTCTAATCTAGATAGGGTAGACTATCAGGAGGCGTCATTTGAGAATAACGCATCTCGTTATTTGGTGAAAACTGATTGGACTCTGGATCAGTTAACTAAAAAGGTTTTAGAAGTTTTATCAGAATAGTATATGTTGTTTCCTGGGATGAAAAACAGAAATCTCACAAACGGATTTACGTTTGTTGAGCTTGTTGTGGTTGTTGGAATATTTATAGTGTTGCTCTCTGTGTTGCTGATAACTGTAAATCCTTCCGAGCAGTATCGAGTAGCAAGTGATGAAAAAAGAATGAGAGACGTGGCGAGAATTTTGAATGCTTTAGAGAAATGGTTGGATGATGGGGAGAATACCGTAGATGATTTAAACAGTGGTAAGGGCATTCCCAAAGAGCCCAAAGATATAGGAAGTGGTGAGGATCAGGTGAACCTTTGCAGGGATTTAGTTCCAAAGTATCTTAACAATTTGCCGTATGATATAGATTACACAAACACATATTATAATGACTGTGATGATTATTATACCGGATATGATATTGTAAGTACTACGAGCCCGGATTATCAGATAATAATATCAGCTCCAAATTCCGGGTATAGAAAAAGTATTGTATTAGAAAGGTAGAAAAAGGATTATTTTCGGCTATTGTCTATCTCGGAGATTGTGCTATGCAGCTTAAACTAGTGGTATTTGATTTCGATGGAACACTGGCTGACACGTTCAGCTACGTAATCAAATATTTAAAGAAAATAACTATAAAAGAAGGCATTGATGTTGATTTGGAGAATAATGAATTCATTGAGGAGATGATGAATTATCACGTGAGAGATCTCCTAAAAAGGTTTAATATCTCGCTCGTTCGCGTTCCAAAGATTTTGAGGGAAGTGAGAAGAGTTATGTACAAGGATATAGATGAGATAGAGATGTTTGAAGGAATGAAAGATGCGTTAGCTGAAATGAAAAATATGGGGTTGGACCTTGGAATTCTCACTTCTAACTCAAAGAGATTTGTTGAGACATTTTTAAAAAGCAAAGATGCGGCGCAGTTTTTTGACTTTGTTCATTCTGAAGGGAATCTATTTGGCAAGGACCGTGTTTTGAAAAAACTAGTAAAGAAAACCGGATTGAAAAAGAGTGAAGTCGTGTATGTAGGAGATGAAGCTAGAGATATAGAGGCGTGCAAAAAAGCAGGGATAACGTGTATTTCCGTTGAATGGGGTTTTAATAATAAATACGCACTTGATGAACATGAGGCAGATTATATTGTTGATTCTCCGGAGGAATTATTATTAAAGATTAAATATCTTAATGAGATGGAAGGTAGAGAACAAGAGAAAGATTAATCGGACAAGTCAGGTTCAGTTAAGATTTCATAACCATCCTTTTTGACAAGTACTGTATGCTCAAACTGACAGAAGTCTTTGTTATCTGCCATTTTAGTCTCCCAGCTACTCAAGTGCTCTATTTGAGGATTACCTGCGCAGATAAGCGGTTCAATGCATATGGTCATATTTTCCCGCAATTTCGGGCCGTTTGACTTGTTTCCAAAACAGGGGATTTCGGGAAATTCGTGCATTTCCTTACCGATACCATGCCCTGCGTACTCTCGAATCACATCAAATCCTTTAGCTTGCGCAGTCTTTTGAATTGTGTGAGATATAACGCCAACACGTATACCAGCTTTCACTTTTTTAATTGCTTTGTCACGCGCCTCTTTGGTAGTACTTAAAAGTAAGGATCTCTCATCAGAAATGTCTCCTACCCCTTTTGAAAATGCGCTGTCTACATACAAACCATTTAATCCGATGTCAGTATCTATGGTAACAATATCGCCGTTCCTTAATATGGTATTTTTTTTTGGAAAACAGTGCACGGACTGATTATTGACACTTACGCAAAGACCAGTGGGAAATGGGGGAAGGTCATAGGGGGCGTAATCTTTACACGAAGGAACGACGTTATTCTTTCGGGTGAGTTCGAGAAATCTCTCCTCCAAATCCCATATTTTAATATTAGGGGAGATCATATTTTCTAGTTCTTTTAGAATGTTCCCAAGTATTTTTCCAGCTTTGCGCATGGTTTGGATTTCTTCGGGCTTTTTGACGTATTTTTGTGAGTTGATTAACATGTTGATTTGAATTATACAGTACTATTAATTCTATTAATTAAATCTGAAATGGATATATTTTCATGAACTAGAACGGTGTTTCTATTCTCTTCAAGAGGTTGCCACTTACTTACATATTTTTTGAATGCTTGCTTGGAACTAAAACGATTCTCCCTCTCTCTCCATGATTTGTCGATGTCAAGTGGAAATTCCAGGATTATATATCTTGTGGGGGTTTTATTTCGGATGTTTTCGATCGTTATGGATATGTTGCTTATTTTCCTCCAAGGTTGTTCCCATATAATATTTATACCGTTTAGTAGGTAGTTTATCGCCTGATGAAGATTATATCGATATTTTATATTTTTTAGTCGTTTTACGTTTAAACTATGCGCAAACTCTATATAATCTGATGACTCAGTATTTATATCATCAGGATTTATTATTTTGAAGTTAGTAATTCCTGATAATTTATGAGCTAATGTAGATTTTCCTAAACCGGGTAATCCTCGGATAAAGACTGTTACAGGTTCCATGGTTTTTAAACAACAAAACTCACAATCTTCCCCTCAACATACATAAACTTCTTGATGTTTTTGCTATCTACGTATTTGCTGACTTTTTCCCGTGCTAACGCTTTTTCTTTAACCGAGCTTTCATCCTCGTCCTGCTCGATCTCTATTTCGTCTCTAACTTTTCCATTTATTTGTACTGGTATTGTTATGTAGAGATCCCTTACTATTTCTTTGTTGTATTTTGGCCACGATTGAAGGTGTACGCTGTTCTCCGATTTCCACTTTGAGTATCCTTTGAAGCTTTGCCATAAATCCTCAGCCAAAAAGGGCGCAAATGGGGCTAAAGCCAGAATAAAACCTTCCCAGATGTCTTTGCCGATATTGTCTACACTTTTGATTACGTTAACAAATTTCATAATCTCGCTTACTCCTGTGTTCATTTTGAAGTTTTCAAGCATTTCTGTCAGTTTTTTAATAAGAATGTTGTAAGCTTTAATAACGTTCTTATTGGACTCGTTATTTTCGCTGACCTTTGATCTCATGCTGTTTATCGTTCCTAGTAGCTTGTGTGTTGCTCGTATGCATCCCTCGTTCCATGGATATGTGTCTGTGTAGGGTCCTATAAAGGCTATAGCCATCCTTGTTGCGTCTGCGCCGTATTTTTCAATTAGTTCACCGGGTTCAACTGTGTTACCAAGTCTCTTTGACATCTTTTTGCCGTCTTCAGCAAGTAGAAGGCCGCCGTTTGTTCTTTTTTGATATGGCTCGGGTGTGGGTACTATTCCAATGTCATAGAAGAATTGATGCCAGAATCTGGAGTATAGTAAATGTACAGTAGTATGTTCTGCGCCGCCAAAGTAGTGATCGACCGGGAGCCAGTATTTTAACTTTTCATAGTTGCAAAACTCTTTCTCGTTGTTAGCATCGGCGAATCTTAAATAGTACCAGCTGGAACCCGCCCAGGTCGGCATTGTTTGAGTTTCCCTTTTTGCAGGTCTGCCCGTAGAATCTTTAGTTTCAACCCAGTCTTTTAATCTAGCGAGTGGCGCGGAACCATCTGGCAAGGGATCGTGTTCCATTGAATAGGGAAGTTCCAGGGGGAGAATTTTATGTACCCTGGCCGTATCTTCAGTGTTAACAATGGCCTCAATCTGGCCATCTTCTTTATACACAACTGGTATAGGTTCCCCCCAATAATGCTGTCTTGAGAAGACCCAATCCCTGACTTTGTAAGTTATTTTTGGGTAGCCTAAAGAGTTTTTGCCAAGTTTCTCCAGGATTTTTTCAATTGCTTTTTCGCTTTTTAAGCCAGAAAATTCTCCCGAATTGATTAAAGTGCCATATCCAGTGTAGGGTCTTTCATTTTTGTTATGGGTTTTTGGTGGTGCTATTACATCAAGTATTTCTAAATTGTATTTTTGAGCAAAATCCATATCTCTCTCATCATGCGCGGGTACTCCCATAATTGCTCCCGTACCATAGTCGATAAGAATATAATTTGTAATAAAAACAGGCAGTTTTTTTGCTGTCAAAGGGTGTGTGGCTTTAATCCCAAGCGCCTCTATACCCGTTTTTTCCTTTAGTGCTTGTTTTTCTCTGTCGGACATATTTTTGGCTTTGTTCACATACTCTTTAATGTCAGCGGCGTTATCCGCTTTTTCTATAAGTTTTTCAACAATTGGATGTTCAGGTGCAAGTGCTACGAAGGTCGCGCCAAATAGAGTGTCAGTTCTTGTTGTAAATACCTCGACTAGTTCGTTCCCTATTTTAAATTTAATAATCGCCCCAACGCTTTTTCCTATCCAGTTTCTTTGAGCCACTTTTATTGGTTCAGGATAATCTACAGTTTCTAAGCCTGATAATAGGCGCTCTGCATATTCAGGAAGTTTTAAAATCCATTGCTTAAATAATTTTCGTTTAACTTTATGACTTCCTCTTTCCGATATTTTGTTTCCATCTTTGTCTGTTAATATTTCTTCATCTGCTAAATTACCAAGTTCTGGGCACCACCAAACAGGCATTTCTTTAAGTTTTGCGAGCCCATGTTCAAAAAACTTTAAAAACAGCCATTGAGTCCATTTGTAGTATTTCGGATCGGTTGAATTTGTTTCTCTGTCCCAATCTATACCATAACCCATATCCTGCATTGCTTTTTTATAATTTCGTGCTAATTCCTCGGCTACTTCCTGGGGAGTTCTTTTTTGTTTAAGAGCGAAACCTTCCGTAGGCAGGCCAAACGCGTCCCAGCCCGTGGGGAACAGTACGTTGTATCCGTTCATTCTCAAATATCTGGAATAAATTTCCGGAACAGTGTATCTCATCGCATGGCCGATATGGATCATTTTTCCGGAAGGGTAAGGCCACTCGGAAAGAATATACTTTTTTGGTTTTTCAGAGAAATCCTCAGCGGCATAGATATTATCTGTGTACCATTTGTCTTTCCATTTATTTTCTATTTCTTTAAAATTATATTTCTTCATAGTTTTTTAGGCTGTTAATAGGAATTATATCAGTTTAATGGTTAAATGCACGGGCTTGTTAGCCCAACAAAAGCAAAAGCCGGTTGTTTGTCCGAGTATGTGAATTCACACCCTGATAATAACATAGGGAGCGGGACTTTACTATTTTTTTGATATATATTATGATA
>JAFGOI010000001.1 GCA_016926555.1 Patescibacteria group bacterium
CCGACAAATTACCCCAAATCCAATACTCAAATAAGTTAATAATATTTCTAACTCAACCAACTGTTAAATATAATATAAACTAAACTGTTAGTTAAAGTTGGGTTCCTCATGCCAAACATGCTTGACGCAATACTGAGATCTATAATACAATCACTGGGAATAATTGAATCAGAAACAGTTCAATTAAAAGCCTTGATAGGAACCCCACACGACGTTGAAGCAATAAAAATCGATACACTAAGAAAATTTTGGGAAACATCATCAACTACCGATTGGTTTTCTCTAGAGATTTCTAATCCGACAATTAAAATTGAAAACAAAGAAGAATTTAAAATTGGATCAATAACAGTAATACTTCATCTAGAAAATGGGAAATGGAATGTCGAATACGTAATATCAGACTTTGAACAAGAGGACAAAGAAGGCGAATACAAAGTTCGCTGGTCCTGTGTTTTTACGATTTTCCTTAAACTCCTAGAGTATATTCACCTTATTCACTGGATAATCGAAATACTTCTAGGTTCAAACCATTGATCTACTTTTTTCTCACTTTTTGGAAATCCTTCTCCACCAGCTCTATAGCTTCCTCAAGAACCTCTCGATTGATTATAAAGTAATTACCAACCCATCCCCTCATCGGATTAGTAAGAGGCCTATATTCATTCGAAACAATACCAACCTTCTTCAATAAACTCAAGTGATACGCAACCGTTGATCTATCTAAACCCATTTTCTCAGCAATTCCAGAGATATGCATAGGTTCATCCAACGCATCAAGAATCTCTAATCTTGTCTTATTCATTATAGCCTGCGCTAACAATCTTCCATCTTTCTCAACCACCACATTTTCCTCCATTCATTGTATACTTTAAATACATTTAAACATTCCACGTATGTGGAAACATTCCACAGTTTTAGTATTACTATTTACTATATAAAAACTTTGATGTAACACTGTGATCAATTATTAAAATATATAACAAAAAAAAATAGAACACACAAATATAAAATATCAAGAAATTAAAAAAACTAAGAACACCTATATACTCCACATCAACCAGAAAATATTAGACATGACTGAAGCAACCCTAGAAGACGTCATCTCAGAGATAAAAAAAAGGTAAATCAACGCCTCGACAGCATAGAGAAGACCCCAACAACCCTACTACTCCAAATCCTCCCAGAGGAAGAACTCACAAAAGAAAAATGGAGCGAACTCGAAAAAATAGAAAAAAAAATGAAAAACGGGCAACGCATAACCCTAGAAGAACTAGAGAAAGCCCAGAGGTAAACCACTGCCCCAATACCAAAAATACCTCTCCAAACAGCTCATGAAGTCTATCCCTGATCCGATATAAGACTCACAGACAAGATTAGTATTCTAAAAACTAATAGCTAACGAAAACGGTTCAAAATCCAATCTAAATTCAAAAAAAGCTCCATAAAAAAGCATTATAACTAGTAACCACTTATAAGCCAGTCTATCAGAGATATAAAACCATGAAAAAAAGGTTGAATATTTTAAACATTAAATAATTGAAATAAACATTATGAGACTGATTTATAAAGGAGTATGAAGAGTTAGCTTTTATCGCTTCTTGGAGCTAAGTCTGCTGCTCTAACCTGTTCCTTAATCTCTTCAGGTAGAGTTTTCCACACCTGAGGCATCTCATCCCAATCCAACATCTCCCACCACTCTGGCTTAGATAATACCAGCTTTCCATCGACTATCTCCATCTTCAATATCTCCTCGTCCTCAAACGGGAAATCGGGGGAGTTGAGGAAATTTTGTTTAATGTATAGCCTCGCTCCTGACTTCTGAAAATGTTTAAGCTGCGTGGTTGCAACCATTTCGACCAATTACTAAGCATATAGTCATTTGATATAAACATTACTAAATACTTAGCATAAAATAATCTACTTAGTATTATATATTTTAAATACTTACAGAAACATACAATTCAGTGTGAACATTAAACCTGAGCACCTTCCAGAAGTAATAGCAGGATCACTTGCATTATATGAGTGCACAGGAGGATCTCTAGCAGCCCATATTCCTTTACCCGCCTTTAGAAATAAGCTAAGACAGCCATACAGAGAAAAAGCGAAGCAGATAATGGAGAATCGGCTGAAGCGCTATAACTTTGCATACGAGAAGGGAGGTACAGACTCCTTGGCCATAACAAGTGATTGCCTAGAATTTCTCCGTAAACGTGGACTGATACCCTTTTCAAATGCTGTTTGAGCTTAATAGACGGATGGGCAGTATACGAGTCTCCTACCTACGAAATCTTAATATCCCTTACCAAATAATACAATATTGGTAATACCATATGAGTCACACCGAGACGGTAACAGGAAAAATCCCGGAAGAACACAAAGAAATACTGCAAAAACACGGAGTCAACATAAGCAAACTCATCAGAAACGCAGTAGAACGAGAAATACAGAGAATCAAAGAAGAAGAACAGATGAAAGCCCTTGAAGAAGCCATGCTGACGCTGCAAAAAATACCCGACGAAGAAATCACTCAAACAATAAGAAAAACCCGTGACGCCAGATGACTTATCTATTCGACGCAAGCAGCCTACTCCTACTAATAAAACAACAAGGACCATACGCGGCAGAGACTCTAAGAAACAGCGCCACAATCCCTCTCGCATACTATGAGATAGGAAACACCCTTAGAACAAGCGCAACGATACACAAACACATAACACCTGAAGAAGCCAAGAGGACGCTAAAGAACATACACCAAGGCCTAGCGTTAATGGAAAAAATCATACAAAACACCCACCAAGAATCCAGACTGATACTCCACAACAGCCTAGAACACAACATAACCTACTACGACTCAGCATACCTCACAGCAGCCCAAACAAACAACCACACACTCGTAACCGAAGACAGACAACTGACGAAAGCAGCCCAAAAAGCAAACACACCAACAACCCAAACAGACGACCTGACCAAAACCAAGTCTGTGAACTCTTTAAAGAAGCCAACAGACTAAAACTGGGCCAACGAAGATCTTACCCAGATCATGTGACTAACAAATTAAAAACAGAACGATACATAGCCATAAACCAAACAAAAAAAATCGCAATCATATACTAAAAAACCGAAGAAACCACACTAAGAATAACAATAATATACAGCAGACCCTACAAAATATAGTTGAAAGACGGAGGAGAAGTGGAAGATGGATCTAATACTCAAATACGATGCTAAAGCCGACATCCTTTCAATAAAAATAAGAGAAGGCGAAACCGTAGACGAACAACTCCTAGACGGCGACATACTACTAGGCCTAAACAGGGCTGGAGACCTCGTAGCC
>JAFGOI010000005.1 GCA_016926555.1 Patescibacteria group bacterium
AGTCTCCGATGCCCAGTCTTCCGGAGCCGTTATAATAGAACGAGTAGTTATCAAGGGATAAGCTTCCGGTAGACGCGATAAAGTATAGTCCGGCTTGGGGAGTTGAACCTCCGACAGTTAGATTGTCTGTCTGAGAGGTAAGAGTAGTCATAGAACCAAGGTCGGCCCATTTAGAAGAACCTCCGCCGAGTATACTTATCTGTTGATCTAGGTCGTCTAGAATATCTTGAAGCCTCGTGTTATCCGAGTTAGTGAGTTCATCGTATACGCCAATTAGATAAGCTCCCGAAGTCGTTGCTGTTCCTGAATCTCCGATTCCTATACTGCCAATGTGCAGATCGTATCCGGTGGCAATGTAAGCGTTACCTGCTACATCCAGAGTGCCTTGCGGGGACGAAGTTCCAATACCCAATCTATTATTCGCGCCGTTATAAAAGAAAGTGTAATTGTCTAAAGATAGGCTTCCCGTGGAGGTGTTTAAGTAGAAATCTGACGTGGTTCCCGATCCACCCATTGCTACATGATCGCCAGTTGCTGTTAAATAAGATATTGTTCCCCCGTCAGTCCATAGGGATATACCTCCGCTGGCAATTGCAGTGTCTAGATCATCCAAAACGTCTTGTACATTTGTAGCACTTGAATAGGTAAATTCATCATATACACCTATTAGATAGGCTCCGGATCCTGTTCCGGATGAAGTTCCGTCAAGGCCCAGCCTTGATATCGGTTCATCCCACTCCGGCATGTCTCCATCCGAGAATAGTACGTATCCGCTTGAACCTATATTTAGAACGTCAAGCGAGTCGCTTCCGTCGGCATATAGAATATCACCCTCGTCGTATGAGTCTAGTCCTGTTCCTCCGTATTCTGGAGCGATAATATCTCCTGACCAGGAAGTTACATTAGTTATGACTCCTCCGTCTATACCAAGTAGTGACCCCTCTGTGTCGTCAAGTGTCCCTAAGTCTATTCCACCCATTGCGCCAACCGTATTGTCATTAAGAAATCCTGTTACATCTCCTGTGAGTTCAAGACTATCTTCAAGTGTTGTTTTCGTTACAGCATTTATGGCACCCAAGTCGTTCATTATGGCGGTATCCCTAAATGTTAATGATGTGAGGTTTACCTCATTTGCAGTTGCGAGTCCTTCGAATGTTGACTCTCCCAGAACTGTGAGGGTTCCCTCTATACGCGCCGATTTAGCAAAAATAGTATCTTCTAAGAATTGAACGGGGTTTCTGAAGAATGTATCTAAATAAATATTCAGATCATATTCCTCGTTTGTATACGCGGCGAGTACGTTTCCATCAGTTTTGCTATCAGATTTTTTTCTTGAGTCCGGATCAGAGGCGTCTGTATTTTCATCATCTTCATCTAATGTACTCTCTCTCACATTTGACTCATTATATGCGTCTTTGACTTTAAGAGCTTGCTTAAATTGTGAAAATGTAAGAAGTGACAAAGAGGAGAATATTATGGAAAACACCAACAACCCCGCTAGGGCAGACTTTATGTCAGGCTTTTTAACACTCTCTTGGGCAAGAATTTTCATTTTTTCGAACATAAAAATTATATACGAAATTTATTGAAATTTGTAGCATTTATGCGGTAAACTGATACTGTGAAAAGAAAGGAAATTTTTACAATTCTTGCCCTTCTTTTTTTTGTTTTAGTAGCGGGTTATTTTCGAGTTGCAGCGTATACAATCAGCTTTTCTATAGATATTGACCCAGAAACAACTCCGGCGGGGACTATAATTTCAATGGTTGAGAATGTATACAAACATTGTGATGAACCTTACAGTAGAAATATTATTGGAGTTGTGACCGCGGATCCTGAAATTGCTCTAGTAGGGAAGACACAGGAGAGTTTTGTGCATATTGCATCTTTAGGAAATTCTCCTGTAAGGGTAACGGCTAAGAACGGTCCTATAAATGAAGGAGATTACGTGACTTCATCTGAAATACCAGGCGTTGGTATGAAAGCGACAGAATCTGGAAATGTCATTGGTCGCGCATTGGAAAGTTATACACAGGAGGATCCAAGCCAAGAAGGTGTGATAATGGCTGCTTTAGATGTGAAGCAGGTGAGTATAGAGGCAAATTACTCGAGAAACTTGTTAACGTTGTTACAGAAAGGATCATCGGGGGTTGTGTTATATCCCCTCGAATCTCTTAGGTACTTGCTTGCAGCCGTGCTTGTTGGAGCTTCGTTTATACTTGGCCTGTTTTCGTTTACGAGGATCGCTATAAATAGTGTTCAAGCTATAGGAAGAAATCCTGTTGCGCATGAGTATATTAAAAGGGAAACTAGGTCCAGTTTTCAACTCACCACAATCGTAATTATCGCGGGGTTAGCAATCTCATATATAATATTGGCCATTTAACTTTTCCATAGGCCGTGTACGTTGCAGTACTCCCTCAAACTAATGATATTTTCCTCGATATGAAAGGATGCTTCTGCGGGCTCCCCAGGTTTTAGGTATGCCCTGTACGTTTTTTCCTCTGTTATAACTTCTATCCATTCAATGTAGTGCTCGGTTTCCATGGGGTGGGGAACGGAACCTACTTTCACTAAAATCCCATGTTCAGTATTTTCCATGACGGGAACATGTTTTTCTAAGCCTTTATCCTGGGTTTTTTCCTCGAGTAATTCCATTGGTTTTCCACAGCATACAAGTTGACCCCCTCCTACGTGAATTACTTCAACCATATTTCCGCAGATACTGCATTTATATATTTGATTTCTTTTTAACATATAATGCCCCTTTCTTAATTAATATATTTTGCAATTGCAATTAATTTTCCACATCTAATTCCGTATTTTCTTCTACTTCTCGTGGTATCAGCTCACGGTTATTTTGTACACTTTTCAACGATTCCTGAATTGTATCACCTCTAAAGTGATATAAAACTTCTGCGAGAGAAAGGTATCTAAGCTTGGTCTCTTTTGAAGGAATATAATAGAGATGTAAAGCGTCGACAATATCCCTAACAGATTCTATTTGATGTACCATTTCGTCGGTTGAAATATTTAATTTGTTAGGAGGATGTACTGAAATTTGTGTCATGATGTATAGATATGGATTTTTGCCTCGTAGCTTTTCTACTAAACTGGTTACTTTTTCTGTGTAGTCCGTATCGTTTTGATAAAAATCGGTTTTAAGTAGTATGAACCTTGTGTATTTAAGGTACCACGTGTCCTCTGATTCTAACTGGGATTTAGTAGGTGAATACCCCAGAATTATTTTATATTTTTTAGCTAGTTTATATGCTGTTTTCATAAATTCTTCGATTGATACACCCGACTGTTTTTTCGAAATTCTGTCTTCAAAAGGCATGTTGAAGTCACTTTCCTGGGGAGTATATATTATCAATGTAGAGTCGATTTCTTGCGCCAATATAAAGTAATTCTCGATGTTCTTGTAATGGGAATCGTTGAGAATGATGTATTTGTTAGGTGTGGTTAGCTTATCAAAAACACCATTTTCTATATATTCGGGTTCTGCCATTATGAAGTCCTGTTCTTTTGAGAAGTGGTTGAAGAAGCTCGTTTCAAACTTTGTATGAGTACTTATTCCAAATGGAAGATCATCATATCTTTTTATTTCGTATGAAAATTCACGTATTTTTGAGAGGTACATTGTTACTGCGGATATAACAAGAGTTACACCAACGATAAAACACAGCTTATGTTTTTCCATCGTAATATTATAGACCATTATGGTAACAGGAACATGTGCTAGTGTTCAGGCTTACTATTGCTGTATGAGTGGAAAATTATTTTTATTTAGTACTAGGGACTTCGCTATCTCTTTGATAATATTTCGCTGGTCAAGGTTTTCGTAGTGTGCACTAAATCTTCCTAAGTAGGTAGAATTTTCTGTGGGTTCAAAATTAATCCTAAGTTCCATATAGTTTGCTCCGATATCTCGTAGACGTTCTTCACTTCCCCCATAGCTTTCAAAGGAGTTAATATCTATTGGTTCTAACCCTCCATAATCTAATACATCATAGCAGGATGAATTAGCGCACAAGCTTCCCCCTCCTCCGGAGTCAAACGAGATGTAAACATGAAAATCGGGATTATCTTCATAAGTAACTTCATAAATATCGAAAATTGAGGAAATTATTCCCTGTTCTTCTTTAACAACCTTATTAATTGAAAGATCAGCAGGATGTTCCAAGGTATATATTCCTTCAGGGTGAGTGAATGTTCGCCAACTGTTTTTTGTTGCCAACATATTTGAAAAAGGCGTATCGTCGCGATTCAGCAGAGTTAATATATGATTTCTTACTAATAAGTCAGTGTTAAGGGTTGTATTATCCTGTGTACTGGTATTGCTGTTTTTAGCAACTTCTTCTTTAGTAACTTTAGTTTCCGGTATTAGTAAAATTTGTTTTCTTAATAGAAAATATGCGAATAAGACGGAACCAACTATTAGTATTTGTGTAAGTAGTATTCCCGACAGTAAAAATATAAAGAAGGAGCTATTTGTTTCGGGGCTTTTTTTATTAGCTTCTTTCACAAAGTTATTTTACCATCCTTTGCGGATGAATATATAAGCCTTTCTCTTATATGTGCATTTAGATCAAGGACTATCTTAAGGAGAATCATAAACACAAGCATTATCGTTGATCTTTGAAAAAGAAAAAACGCGAATCCCCCAAATATTAGACTAAAATGCATTACTGCAACTCTTTTATAAGGGTTTGTTGTGATATTATCCCAGCCAGCCATTCGGTATTCCTTTTTTCCTATGTAGTTGAAGATAAAAGATAAACCATGACTTATAAAAAGGAAAATAATTCCTGGTGAAACAAGATTGAGATATTGAAAAAGAGATTGAATATCCGCCCCTTGTGTATAGTCGGTAAAGAAGAATGAGCTGAGAAAAATACCATGTACTAGCATAAACCCTCCAAAATGCAGTACAAAGAAGGGTATTACAAACAGTTTCAGAATTGAAGTAATAATAAAATTACTAAAAACAACCTTTGGTTTGTATTTGATTTTAGCCTTACCTAGCGGGTGTAAATTCCAAATTAAGAGTGTTTTCAGAAGCATATAAACACCGATTACACCTGTTTCTGCCCAAAATAAAGCGAGTATACTTCTCACGTCCCAATTGAGAAATATTACACCATATATGGGATATAAGTTGGATAGAATAAGAAAAAATGATGACTTATATTTATTTAAGTATCTAAAATTAAAATTCATTGTTTAAAATTATATTATATTTCCATATACTCTTTTTAGCGGAGTATATAGAGCTAGTTGACATATTGTAAGTTGCTTGGTACATTTTTGGGTATATATGAATCAGGATGATAGGAAGGAAGAAGTCGATAAATTCTTTGAACGGCACCCGGAATTGGAGAGGTTTGCATTAACTGAATCTCAGACAAAGACTATTGAGGTGTATGTAAGAGAGATTCTTGAGGAGAAGTTTAAAAAAGTGTTTTTAAACGGGATAGGGTACGCTTTGGCAAAATTTAAAGAGGAATCTAAAGGTTAGTTTGTAATTATATGCCATCAGCAGGACCAAGGTCACAATCATCCATAGAATTTAATCTTATGTTTGGGGAGTGGGAACAAGAGGGGAAGCCCGATTTGGAGACTGCTTACAATGCAGCTTCGGAGGCTTATACTGATTTGAGTATCGAGCAACGTCAAGCAAACGAAGCCGTAGCTAGAGAAGTAGCGGCGAGAAGTACCGACGCATTTGTACAAGGTCTACGAGCTTTACTTGGGGATCCTGAGGGTAAATAAAAAACCTTCGGAAATTCTTTAGATTGAGGCGCGAATAATTACCCAAAAAAGATGAAAGTAAGTTCTATAGTATTTTAAGCCCCCTTACCCTGTAGTAACAACGATTAAGCATCTATTCATTTTTTTATTAGTGTGCTACCATTAAAATGCGAATTCGAAAAAAAGTTAAAATGACTGCCTTATTTAACAAAATTCTTGAGTTTATTAGAAGGATTTTCTTTCGGGACTATTACAAAAAAACGCCCAGGAAAAAGAGAAAACCCGTTGAAGCTGTTGTCTCGCTTAAATTTGCGAAATACACTAATAACCCCGTTATTTCCCCGAATGAAGAAAACCACTGGGAAGCTTGGCAGACTTTCAACCCCGGAGTGGTTCAGCTGGATGATGATAGAATACATTTTGTTTATAGAGCGATAGGCAGAGATGGACTATCTCGTTTAGGTTATGCAAATTCATCTGACGGATATGAAATTCAGGAGAGGCATCCTGAACCTATTTTTTCACATAACACGATAGTGTCTAAATATACCGTATTTTCGATGGAATCCGGAGGGAGTTGGGGCGGTTGTGAAGATCCCAGACTGGTCCGCGTTGAAGGAGAGGATGTTATTTACATGACTTACACGGCTTGTGATGCGGGGCTTAGGATGGCTCTGACTTCTATAAAAGTTCAGGATTTTTTGGATAAAGTTTGGAATTGGACTCCTCCGAAATTGGTTTCACCCCCCGGGGAGGTACATAAAAACTGGGTTATATTTCCCGAGAAAATAAATGGTAAGTATGCGGTTCTTCATAGTATTAACCCTGAAATATCGATAGAGTATCTCGATAACTTGGAATTTAAAGACAGTAAATATATTATAAGCCTATATGGTGGCGCAAAAGCTCCAAAAGATAGATGGGACAACTGGATTAGAGGAGCCGGACCCCCACCGATTAAAACAAAAGAAGGTTGGTTGCTTTTCTATCATGCGATGGATATGAGAGATCCTGGTCGTTATAAGGTCGGTGCGTTGTTGTTAGATTTAAAAGATCCGACAAAGGTATTGCATAGAGCTAAATCGCCTGTTTTGGAACCGGATCAGTGTTATGAAAATAGCGGTTTTAAACCGGGAGTCGTATATGCCGTTGGATCCGCGGTTGTTGGCGGAACGTTGTTTCTCTACTATGGCGCTTCGGACAGTTATATTTGTGTGGCTCATACAAACTTGAATGAATTTCTTAAGGAGTTATTAAAGGATAAAGGGAAGAAGTTAACGCTTGAACCTGTCGAGAAGGACGTAGTATGATCGTTGAGAGATCAGAAAGAAATCCCCTACTAAAACCAGATAGCTCAAAACCTTGGGAGGCAGAAGCTGTTTTTAACGGATGCCCAGCGAAAAAGGGCCTTACGACCTATTTGTTATATAGGGCGCTTTCGTCTGCGCATTATAACAATTATGCGAAGACAACTATGAACCTGTCTACAATTGGAGTAGCTGAAAGTTGGGATGGGGTGCATTTTAAGAATAGGAAGCAATTAATAATACCCGAGGAACCTTGGGAGAGATTTGGTTGCGAAGATCCAAGAGTTACTAAAATCGATAATAAATACTATATTTTTTATACGGCCTTATCACGATATCCATTTAATGCGGATGGAATAAAGGTTGGGGTTGCCATCACAAAGGATTTCAAGAAAATCCAGGAAAGGCATTTGGTTACTCCATTTAATGCGAAGGGCATGGTATTGTTTCCCGATAAGATAGGCGATAGATATTGGGCGATCTTAACAGCTAATACAGATAGGCCTCCTTCCAAAATTTCGTTAGCGTCATTTGATACGGAGAGCGAAATGTGGTCGCGTGAGTATTGGGAAGACTGGTATAAGAATTTAGATACTCATACACTAACTTTGACTCGGCGAAAACAGGATCATGTAGAGGTAGGGGCGCCTCCTATAAAAACAAATCACGGGTGGCTACTTTTGTATTCGTATATTAAAAACTACAATACTCCTGTTGTATTGTTCACTATTGAGGCAGTATTGTTGGATCTAGAGAATCCCCATAAGATTATTGCCCGAACTGAAATGCCTCTTTTAACTCCGGATGAGTATTATGAAAGAGTGGGGCTTGTCCCTAACATAGTATTTCCTTCGGGGGCAATGGTTAAAGGGGATATTATTTACTTATATTATGGGGCTACCGATACTACTATATGTTTAACTTATATCGAACTTTCTTCCCTTTTAGATAGAATGCTTGAAGATTATAAGACTGTTACCGTGATAAGAGGTAAGGAGAATCCAATTATTAAACCCGATAAGACACGAAATTGGGAGAGTTTTGGTACATTCAATCCAACAGCGATTTATTTGGAAAATAAAGTGAGGATTTTATACAGAGCTCAATCTAATGATTTTACATCTGCGCTTGGATATGCGGAGAGTTCAGATGGTGAGACAATAGATTATAAATCAGACGAACCGGTATATATACCAAGAGAGCCGTTTGAGAAAAAAGCCAAATCAGAAGGCTTTTCCGGATGTGAAGATCCAAGAATAACCTTGATGGACGATAAGATATATATGTGCTATACGGCGTATGATGGAGTGAATCCAACAAGAGTAGCATTATCCGAGATTTCCAGGGAAGATTTTTTGAACAGGAACTGGAATTGGAGCCGCCCTATCTTAGTTACTCCTCCGGAGGATTATAACAAAGACGCATTGATATTTCCCGAGAAGGTAAATGGTCAGTATATGATAGTACATAGGAGCGGAGATGATATTGATTACTTTTTTAATGAGGATCTGAAGTTTGGGATTTATGGTTGGGCAGAGGAACATAGGTGGATAAATGTTAGGAAAGGTTGGTGGGACAGCAGGAAAGTGGGTGCCGCTTCAACTCCGATTAGAACAGATGCCGGATGGATATTTTTTTATCACGGTGTTTCTGAAGATAATATTTATAGGGTTGGCGCCGTTTTATTAGATTTAAATGATCCGTTAAAAATAATAGGTAGAACAGATGTGCCTATTTTGGAGCCGGAGGCTCCTTATGAATTGGAGGGGAATGTTCCTAATGTTGTTTTTCCTTGCGGGAGTGTTTTAATTGGAGATTATATATATCTTTATTATGGAGGCGCGGATAAAGTTGTGGGTACAGCAAAATTTAGATTAAAAGAGTTGCTCGATATTATAAAGAGAGTTTAGTGCGATCAGTCGTAGATCGTATTTACTGAGGTTTTGTAACAGTATAAAGTTAATGTAAAAGTAAGAAAATAAATATGTTTGGTTTTTTTGGCGGAGCAAAATTTGAAAGATTATCGGAAGACGTAGTTCGTCCGTGGGGTTCTTTTCATGCGTTAGCTAAAGAGGAAGGGAAATGGTTTGTAAAGCTATTGAAGATTAGAAAAGGTGAAAGAATTAGTCTTCAGAAGCATAAAAAACGAGAAGAAATGTGGTTTATCATCTCGGGAAAAGTAAAAGTACAGAAAGGAACGGATGTTTTCAATTTAGGGCGGGGTGAGAGCGTTTTTATTGAAAAGGAAGAATTGCATAGATTAAAAGGGTTGACAGACGCAGAATTTATTGAAGTTTCACTTGGGGATTTTGACGAGGATGATGAGGTTCGTTTGGAAGATGATTACGGACGGGTCGGTTAGTGTAGTGTGATAGTATTAATATATGATAAAAGGTTTGATTGAATCTAAAAAAGAACTTGAGAAGTTGCTCGGGGAGAATTCTTCTGAAACTGATTGGGTAGGAGAAACTAACTGGTTTAACGCGCAGATTAAGCACCTTCAACATGAGAGAGAGGTTCATCTGATTGTTACACTAGCCGTTGGTTTATCTGGGCTGATATCTATATATGTAAGTTTATTTAAACCTATAATTTGGCTATTAGTTTTGGATATCATTTTCTTAGTTTTGTTCGCCGCTTATATTTTTCATTACCGATACTTAGAGAATGAAACCCAACGCTGGTATTCACTTTTAAGAAGACTGAAAGAAAAGGTTTCCTAAAATATCCCAGGTCAAGTTTATATAGATAAATGTATAAGCTCAAGATGTGTATTTCCTGTAAAATAACTATTTTGCGGCTAAAGCAACACCAAGAGCGATCTGCATATTGTTTGTAAAAGATGCAGAATCAGATTCTTCCAGATTTCGCGTCATTTCACTAAAGTAATAAGAAAGCTGTCCTTTGATTTTGGCGACATCTTCAAATTCAATGCCTTCACTTTCAGTATCTTCTGTAAGAAATTGTACTGTGGGTATTCTATCACCTGCTAGGCAGACACCGAGTGCAGCTTCTATCCGATTTACTGCAGTATTATTATCTTCCATATCCAAAGCACCTCTAATTTCTTGGAAATGTGCCGACAAATCACCTGCGACCGCGTCTGGATTAGGTGAATTCCCGATACCCTCGCTAGAGGTTCCCGTGGTGAGAAATATTACAGTTGCCTTGTGCGCTCCTGCCAGTGCAACGCCCATTGAAGTTTTTAGAGTTCTTACAAATGAACCAGAGTTGCCCTGTTCTAGATCGTCCTTCATTTCCGCAAAGTAGGCGCGTAACTTGTCTTCGACTTCTTCTTGGGAGGCGTGTTCTATACCGCCACTTGAAGTACCTTCTGTAAGGTATTTAATTACCTGTTCTCTACCAGAACTTTTTATTTGTTCATCTGATCTGTGCATAATGAGTTAAATATAGTCTAGATTATGTTTTAGGTAAAGGAGTTAAAAAACATGGACAACATAGCGATATCCTCATACAATAGACAAGATGAATAAAAAACATCTGCCCCTGATATTTTTTACACTTTCATTTTTCTTAGCGTTTGGTTCTTTTTCCAGCAGACCTGCATTAGCTGATGGAATGGTTCTACCTCCTTCTAATAGGTATATATATGAGACAGAGCAGAAAGCGGTAATCTGGTATGACGAAAAAACTCAAAGGGAAACTCTAGTGTTATCAATATCCTTTGAAGGTGACGCCGAAGATTTCGCGTGGGTTGTACCTGTACCTAGCAAACCGGAAGTTGAGAAAGCCAGGAATGAGTTATTTTTGGCTTTGGAAGAGCTGACTGCTCCAACAGTGAGTAGAGTGCAGTATGATACCGGCTATAAACTTATGGCACCCGAGGCCAGCGATAATGCTGTCACAGTAGTAGAAAGTAAGGAAATTGGCTATTACCATATAGATGTTTTAAGTTCTACGGATGCTGGGGAACTGGCAAAATGGCTATCCGATAATGACTATCACTATCCTGAAAAATATTCATATGTTCTTGAAGATTATATGGGAGATACTTGGCATTTTGTTGCAGTTAAAGTAAATCAGTCAAAATCTGGTGATTATGTAAGTGGCCAGTTGAACTCTGGTAATGCTACGCCATTAAAAATTAGTTTTGGATCGGAGCGGATTTTCTATCCTATGAAAATATCCGGGGTTCTTTCGCAGGAAGGGTCACCGGAAGTTGATACCGGCTATGATAGGCGGGGAGTTGATCCGACGTATATAGACAGTCCGCGGCATAAATACCTTGTGTTTGATGGTAATGATGATTACGTCTCACTTCCACGTATGAATTTGAATGGCTACGAGACTTACACCCTGGAAATGTGGGTCAAACCTGATGATTTTCTACAAGAAAACGGATGGCGGAAAAGGCTTGCTTCGTTTGCGGATTTAGATTTAGCACTATACGAAACTAACGCTTTTTCGTTTTATTCAACAAGTTATGGTAGCTATATTACTTCATCAAACTATACTCCCGGGAGGTGGTATCACTTAGCACTTGTAAAAAGCACGGAGACATCCGGGGATAAAACCACATCGCCGAGATTATATTATGAAGATACAGAGTATGATTATAATGACCGAGAAATGATGTATCCGTCTCAGCCCCCGATTAGACAAACTCCAAAATATACATTGTACATAAACGGAGAGGAGGTTACCACTTTTAGAGGAGGTATAACCAATCATTCTATCGAAAGCACTCTTTTAGGCGTAGGTGTTAGAAATACTGACAGCACATATAGAGGTCACTTTAAAGGAAGTATGGATGAACTTAGAGTTTGGAGTGTGGCCAGAACTTCAGACGAAATTGTGGCAAATATGAACAAGCATATTTCCGGATCATTACCCGGATTAGTTGGTTATTGGGATTTTAATGGGTATGGGGAAAATATAGTCGATTCAAGTTTATATGCTCGTCACGGGAAATTGATGAAAATGGTGTACTCGCCCCAAGTCAATACAGCAAATAAGAGAGTTCAAGTAGAGTTATATGTGTTCTCAAAAGACAAAACTGCTATACCTGGATATTCTACAACATACGCAGGTTGGTTAAACGCAGATAAGATAGAAAACTTGGCAAGTGACCCCGAAGATGGCCCCTGGATGGATGTAAGCAACAGCGCTTGGCTGACCAAAATGTCTAGATCCATGCTTCAATCTGAGATGACGGAGGATATATTTGTCAAAACCGCAGAAGATAATACGATTGTAGGCTCGGGTTCAGGTAAGTTATCATTTATGACTCCGTTGAAGGGGACCTTATTCTTTGTTCCCATTGCAGTTGAAATTTTGTTGATTATTCGCTGGAAGCGAAAAAAGAAAGAAAAAAATTAAATAAGGAGATTTTATGGAATCGAAAACAGCAACTTTACTTCCGAAAGAAGATATATATGTTCCACCCTATCCCTATCCGGATTATGATGTATATGGTTTGATTGTTCGGCTTATTTTCCTTTTTCTTGGGTTATTAACGCTAGCAGCTATCGGGTATGTTATTTATATGGTTTTGCGAAAGCGCGACTCGAAGGTTTCCACAAAGAGGTGTGTTGAAAGATTTTACTTTTATCTCGGTAGTTTTGTAAGTTTGTTTATTCTTAGCTGGGCTATAGCTGATTTAATTAGGGTGTTTTTTGATTATTGGAATGACTACGGTTTTCCCTTTTTAGAAGCTGCGAAAAATAGCTACTACTACCGCAGGTTCGTATCTAAGCTGTCTTATCGGATGGCTTCTTTGCTTGTTGCAGTGCCGTTTTATTTATTCCACTGGAGCAGAGCTGAAAAAGTTGAGGATTTAATTGAAAAGGAAACCGGAGAAAAACAAGATGGGGGCAACAATGCAGTCAAACACTACTGTTTATCTGTTATGGGTATAAGCGGGATTGTATCTTTTAGTACCTTCGGGTGGTTTGCGTATACACTTTTTATGCTGTTGTTATTAGGTGAGTCAGGAAAGACTATAGAACTGCTTACATCTGCTGTATACGGAGTCGTATATGGTGTTGTGTGGTTTTTGCATTTTAGACTGCTGAATAATAAAGATATTAGCAGGTAGTCGACTTATGCTTACAGTTTTGGGTAATTATAGATTGAAATAAGTTTTAGTACGTTAATACGTGCTAGGGTTCAATCCTATAAATTCTAACTACAGTATTCCCTTCAGCGTCTTCTATTTTGTGCACGGTTTCTTTGTTCTTTATCTGAGGAAATTTGTAATCATACTGAAGTGAAAGAGGCCTTTTTATACCAATTGCGTAATAACCCCCACTGCTGCTTTTTTCCGCGTCCATATAAAAGCCATCAATTCTATCTTCATTTGTAATGTAGCCGAAGTCTTCTCCATTTAACCTATTTTGTTCATTTATAAACTCATTTATTTCCTTCCAGTATCTTTTATGAGGGAAACCTGTTCTGTGCCTGATGTTATCCGAGTGCTCGTATTTCTTTGTTTTTAGTCCCAGTATATTTTCACTTTCCATTGGGTATTCAGTTGTTGGGTCAACAAAAAGTAAATACGATTGGTAGAAGAAGAATGCAAGAAATAATGTGATTAGCGCAGTGATTGGAATCTTTAATTTCCGTGGAGATTTTTTAATAACTTTTTCGACACCTATTCCAACGAGGACGACTAGAGGTATGAAAATGTTGTAAAAGTGCAAGCCGGAGTAGTTAACGAAAAACCTGAAAATAACAAAAACAGCAATAAACCAGATCGCAAATAGATAGTGCTTTTTTGCTTTGAGAAGTCCGATCGCTCCGAAAACTAAGTAAAACCAAATGGTAAAAAAGGGATTATAAAGCTTAAATTGACCAAGATCTGGTCTTTTGCTAAAGGGTAATCCCAAACCCACAATGGAATTCAGATACTCCATATTAGCCGGAGAACCTTTTTGGTACGAGATATAGGGGATCATAAAGGGTGACAAAATAAGGAGTACAAGTATTATGTTAGAAAAAATCAGTGCAGCTTTAGCAATGTCTGGCTGTTCCTTATCCAAAAGGTATTCAACCACTAGTGTAAGAATTGGTATGAGAATATAAAGCGCGTCCCAATGAGATAAAAAAGACAGACAGAACATTAAAGAGCCCAGCAGACTTTTTACTAGATAGGTTTTGATTGGAAGGCCTTTATCCCTCAGAAAACTGAAGAAATAAAGCGCTGAAAATGAGAAAAAGAGATTCAGGTTTTGGTATTGTGCAACTCTGCCATATCCGGCTATTAAGCCATTAGTCGCAAGCAAAAATGCTGATATAAAAGCCGCGAATTTACTAGATGTAAGTCTATATACTAGTAGATAGAAAATAATTATTGCTCCGGTGCTAAATAATGCAAATGGAAGTCTTTGCGCGAATTCGTTGCTATAGTTACCTACTAGTGTGTATGGTATAAAACCAACTAGAATCTGCATGGGGCCTTTTCTTTGCTTAAGTAAAAATTCCCAGTGGGATAAGTGAGAATCAACTCCATATCCTCTGTAAAAGAAAGTTCCGGGTTCATCGGAAATATAATTGGAGTAGCCAAGGTTCATGAATCGGAGTGATAGTGTGATAGCTAGTAGTAAAAAAAGGGGAATCCTTTCGAAGTGTTTCGTAATGAACTGTTTCATGTATGACATTTTATCACTTGCTTATGTCTTTATTGTTGGGTTTTTTAGTAATGAGTTTAAAAGCTATAAACGTGAAAATTACAAGCCAAGTACCGCCATCTCCTAATGGTTTGTATCCGTCTGCATGGTTGCAGAATAACCCAAACCTGAAATCAACTTTTTGAAAACATCTGATAAATGAACAGTATTATAAAAAATGTCGTGAAGACCACAAAGAAAATTGACGGAGTTTGTGGGGAGTTGTTCATACGCTCCTTTTATCACAAGGAGCAGAAGTGAAAAATTGCGTGTTATTGTTGTTGAGAAGTCAAGGCTAAATAGTCCATTGGTTTTGTATTTGTTGTTTTCGCAACAATTACAAAAGGAAATTGAGTGATTAGTGTATTAAGCTTATTAACACTTCTGTTATAAAACGCGCGTGAATACGCAATTCTCTCTTCAGTATCAATAAGGCTTCTCATCAACTCTTGGTAACTATCTATAGCATTTAACTCAGGATATTTTTCGCTGATTGCAAGGAGTGGAGAGATTACATCAGCTGTTTTTTCTGGTAGATCATGCTGGAATCTTGTTTGCATCCTTAACTGTGCAGTTAAGTTTTGGATATTTTTTTCGTGTGAGGAATACCCTTTTATTACCTCAACTAACCTGGGAATTAATTCTGATCTTCTTTTTAACTCTATATCTATGTTGCTTAGAGCTGATAGCGCTCGTTGTTTTAATGTGTTAAGTCTGTTATGCATGGTGAATAAAATACTACCTAGTATTAAGAAGTTGCCTATACTAAGAGACATATAAACGAAAGCAGGATCAAAATGGTAATGGTAATTTGCTGAAAGAAGAGCCGTTGTAAAACCCAAGGATGTTAGTAGGTGAACAAGGAATACAAGACTTTTCCCTTTGTAAAACTCTTCGACGTATTTCTCCTTAGTTTTATTACTGATTATAAGCTGGTGTTTTTCATGTTCCTTTAAAACTAACTCTCCATTTTCTTTTAGAACGAAACCATGCGCAAATATCTTAGTGTTTGGCATAAGAACAAATTCACTTTTTCTAAATCTATTGGAACCAATACTAAAAATAGAATCTGTTCTTTTCACTTTAAACTCTTCATGTTTAATAATTGGAATTGCATCTATTTCGCTATCGTGAGGTGGAGGTATGGGTCTGGTGAAATCTCTCATAATGTAACCAGAAAAATCCTTATCCATGTTTGATATGTCTACTTTTAACTTACCTCTCTCATCTACAATGTAGAAAGGTACAAAGTTAACAATGTTTTCCACGGTTTCCCATCTTGAACTTTTTCCCCCTTGGATATACTTTTCAGTTATGCTGTGATAATAAACACAGTACGTGTTTGTGTATGGGGATTTGAGTAGATTACCTTCAATTTCTTTAATTATTCCGTGACAAGAAAACGGAACATCTGGAGTTGCTTCGTTTGTTTCAAGAAGAGGTAGTAAATCAATATCATAAATTTCATTTTCACTTTTGAGAAATACCTTAGTGTAATAAATACTTGAAATAAATACAATAATACCGCTGATAAACAATTTAAAAGACATAGTATCTGGGGAAAAACAATCAGCGCAATCTTCATAAAAAGCTAGCAGTACTATAGTGCACATTAAGAAGATCATTGTAAGTGCATATTTTGTGGATACGCGTTTCACATTTCTATCATACTACATACACTGTAGCTGGTTATATTATTTATCTTCTCCAGACAACAGCCGATATATTAAAACCGCCATCTATCAGTTTGATTGCCTTTTTAAGTCCGTATTGGCTGATTCCGGCATCGTATGGTTCTCTGTCGGGTATTTTTCCTGTGTAGTATTTTAGTAAGACAGGCAATGCTCTTTTATCTCCCAGTTGTCCAAGTGCCCATATCGCGTAGTTCTTCTCCCTGTTGCTGCTTTCTTGGTTGTCGACCACCTTAGTTAAAGCCCCCACACAGTCCCCCTCATATTTACTCTGCGCCATCATACATCTTTCCCTAACATCTACACCAATCCATGTTGTAGTAATTAGAAAAGTTAAAATGAAAAAACCTGTACCCAGCACAGACCAGTACAAAAACCATTTTGTTAACATAGCCTTGTCAAAACCGAAGATTTCCTTAGTTTTCTTCATTATTATCTCCTGTTAAATAAAATACTTCACCTATTTCAACTTTAAATACCTGTGTGATGTCGAAAGCAAGTTTAAGTGACGGGAAATATTTCTTTTTTTCTATTGCTAAAATAGTTTGTCTAGTCACGCCGGATTTTTCTGCTAGTTCTTCTTGTGTCATATCATGTTTTGCGCGAAGCACTTTTATATTATTTTCGATCATTTATCTGCCTCCTGATTTTCGATCGAAATAATAATATACAAGAATATATATGATTAATCCCAAGCATGTGATGTAGGATAATATGATCCCGAGAGATTTTATATAATAGTGGAACTCTTCGTTTCCGCCGCCTAGTATCAAAGTAATACTGCTAAATAAAAGTATGGGCATTAATATTTGAAAAGAAATCTGTGACGCTTTTCCTACTGCTTCCTGTTGTCTTTCGTCCACTAGCACGCCTTGTACTCTTATTCTGAGTAGGCCGATTAATAGCATGTATACTCCCAAGCCTAAAAGTGCAGTGAGGGCGTTTGAATACATTATCGAGCAAGTTAACACCGTAAAAACAAGAAGAGTCATTATTAATTTGATTTTTTTGTATTTTTTGATTTTCATAATGTATAGACCGCTATACTATATGTATAGTATTTTTAACATGCAGTTTGATTTATGTCAAGTATTAGATAATAGAGTATATTAAGTATGCCCTAAAAGTGTTACCTATGTACTTAGCTCGTACAATCTTTGACTTAACAGTGTAAAGTGTGATATAAATTTTGTTATGTCTTACGACATGTCTCACACAACCAAATATTTAATAGGAAGCTTGTTTATTATTAACGACGAGGTTGTGGGAGGCGTGGTTGTGTAAGGTGTGATCGTAAAAACCATACAAAGGCTAAAGCCTCCCGGAAAGGGAGGTTTTTTTATTGGTAAAACTTTGGTCTTTCGAGAAGTGGTTAGAAAGTGTTTTTAACCACTTTTCGGTGGGGCAGATCAAAAACAGTTGAAAGAGAAAAAATACATATAGTAGAAGTGAAAAGGAGGCCTATTGTGGCTAAGCAAAAGTTTACACGTTTACCAAGAGTTGAAGAAACAACCACCGCGCACCTTGATCGTAGAATATTGGAAATGGCTCATTGGGTTGGCCAAAACTCCCCTTTCTATAGGGGGTATTGGACTGGGAATCAGCTACCTACGAGGGTTGCGGAATTACCGCAGCTCCCCATTTTGGAGCGACACCACATGCACGAATGGGGGCAGCATGACGGCGGTTTAACCGCTCCCGTATTGACACGGCCACCTCATGGGGCGTTCGTCTTTCTGACTGGTGGAACTACGGATCATCAGTCGACCATTGTACTCGACGCAGAAGAGCTTCGGCGAGTTCTACTCAATGAAGTGGCGTTGTACCCGTATGTGTATCCTACGGGTTCTCGGGTTGCGATTTGTTCTGGTCAGTACTGTATGTGGTCGGGGTTTCCATACAACCTGCTCAAGTGGCAGTTGGACAGCAGATTGACAGTGCTGCCAATGGGTGGAGGGGAACCAAAGCAAATCGTTAAGACGTTTGCACGGTTTAAGCCAACAATCGCTGCAGGGCTGAGCAGCAGCACATTGGGTGTGTTTCGCACACTCGAGGCTGCTGGCGTAAACTGCTCCCAGGTTGAATTCGTTCAGTACGTGGGGATGCCGATGTCGGATTCAGCGAGGGCAGAGATCGAAAGCAGTGTAGGCCATCAGGTTCGCTTTGTCTCCGATTACTCCGGGACAGAGTCCTGGGGCATGGCTTACGCGATCGACGCAGAGCACCCGAACCATCTTTACGTCACAAACAACGTTGTGATCGAGGTGGTGGATTGCGAAACGGGTGAGCCCCTACCTGATGGTCGACGTGGTGATTTTCTGATGACTCGGCTTCAGGAAACCCTAATGCCGATTTGGCGTTATCGTATGAGGGACATGGGCCGCATCGTTTCATTGTCCGAGTTTCCTGCGTCAGCACGGGTTTTTCCCAACGCGCGGATCATCGAGCTCGGAGGGCGCTCCGATGACACGATTAACCTGATGGGTGTCAAACCCAGCGCTTCCGCGCTCATGCAGGTTATCGTGGAGGCATTTGCTAATGTAGGCGCGGTTGGCGCACAACTGCACAGAAGTCTTGACTCAGAAAGCAGGGAGGTGCTTGAAATCTGGGTCGAGGTCCCCGACGTCAGTGACGCTGAAGCTAGATACGATGCCGCAGACGCTAGGGAGCAGTTCATTCGGGGAGCATGCGAAGCTTTCATGTCGGACTACCCAGTCCGAACGATATTTTCGCTTGGCGTTATCCGTGCCAAGTTCGTACTCAAGGGAGGATTGGAGACGACATCGGTTGGGAAAGTAAAACATGTGATCGATCGCCGTCCCAACGGATAAAGCAAGAAAAGGCGAGTTTATTTGAAGGAAAGAGCCCGGCATAGTTCTCGAATGTGGTTCCACCAAGAACCCTGAAGGATTACGAGAACTATGCCAACGGCTATGAGTGAATTATATAAATTTTTAAAACAAAAGAATAATACTTATAAAACTTGGTTACAGGATGTGTGTTCTGTGCCCAGTGTGGCAACTGATAAAGATAGTTGTAGAAAAGTGGTCGATTCTTTAGGGGAGCTGTTGCTGTCCATAGAGGCAAAAGTCACAATTTACGAAACTGAAAGTAATCCAGTTATATGGGCGGAAGTTGGTGAAGGTGATAAAACATTTATGATTTATGGCCACTACGATGTTCAGCCAGTTGATGATGAAAATGCTTGGAATAGTTCTCCTTACAAAATAAAAGAGACGAAGGATAAATACTATGGTAGAGGAGTATGTGATTGCAAGGGAAACATAATTGCCAATATCTTTGCAGTAAAAGCTTATTTGGATGAATATGGAAAACTTCCATGTAGAATTATCTTTTTCCTCGAGGGAGATGAAGAACGAGGTAGCCCAACACTAGAGAAATTCAGTTCTAAAAATAAAAAACTGTTTAGTGATGTTGATTTTTGTATGTTTCCGGGAGAGCAGAACTATATTGATCCTGCAGAAAATAATGTTGTAACAGTGGGATATAAGGGGTGTTATTACTGTGAACTTGAAGTTACAGGTGCGAATACTCCGGTTCATTCCAGTCTAGGGACGTTAATAGAAAATCCCGCCTGGAGATTAGTATGGGCACTTTCGACTATAAAAAATGAAAAGGATGAAATTTTGATAAATGAAATAACCGAAAATGCTGTTCCCCCTACAAAAAAAGAGGAGGAAGTACTAAAGAAATGGCCGTTTGATACTGACAAGGTTAAAAAGCAGTATTCGGTAAAAAAGCTAATCGGAGATGTACTTGGATATGCTGCTAAAAAGAAGCATATTTTTGAACCAACGTGTACAGTGTGTGGAATTTGGGCAGGCAACACTGGTGAAGGAGTAGTAAAGACAATAGTACCTAATAAAGCAACAGTAAAGTTAGATTTTCGCCTAGTTCCTAATTTAACCCCTGACTTTGTGGAAAATGCCTTAAGAAATCATTTAGACGAAAATGGTTTTGCTGATGTAACTGTAAAAAACCTAGTAAAACTTCCTGTAGGATATTCAGATTTAGATTCTCCAATATATAAAACAGTAAGCAGTGTCATGAAGGATGTATACGGTAAAGAACCGAAGTACCTCGTTAGAAGTCCCGGGGGAGGCCCACAGTACTATATTTGTTCACAATTTGGTGTCCCTGTGTTTACTGCGGGTGTTGGGTATTATGGCTCAAAAGTTCACGCTCCCGATGAAAATGTGAGAATTAATGATTTCTATAAACATATGGAATTTGTATTTAGTTTTTTAGAAAATCTCGGTCAAAAAGGAGGTAAAGTAACATGAAGTACTCAGTGAAAAAAGCAGCGAATAAAGATAAACAGAAAATAGTGTCTATGATTGAAAACGTGGGAGATTCGTTTGTACCAAAGGTGCGCGACAGGGTAGATCCTGGTGGATATTTTACTTATCTCCGGGGAAAAAACCGCAAGTATTTAGAAGAAAAGTATGGTAACAAAATACCATCCCCTAAAGGTGCAAAGATGTTTACTATAAAAAATAAGGATGAATTACTTGGTTTTGCCTCGTATTACAAGCATTTCGAGCCTTTTGACGGCGCTTATTTTATATGCATAATGGTCACCCCGGAACTGCAGAGTAATGGCTTAGGTAAAACACTTGTACAAAAAGTTGTGGATGATGCAAAAAAGGAAAATATAACCAAAATGTCAGTTACAACATGGTCTACAAACGAAAATAGTAGAAGATTATTTGAATCCAATGGGTTTAAGCTAAATAAGACGGTTTTGAATGAGCGCGCTCCCGGTGTCCATGGATTGTATCTTGAGAGATATTTTTCAAGTTGATTGATAACGGCAAAAGACAAGCGAGGGTGTGCGGAAGTGGTTCTTCTAGTCTTGTCTCCCTACGCTACTTCCTTCTGCGGCTTTGACATGCTCGACACCAATAAAAGAGGCAATGCACTCATTTATAAAACTCTCTTGATCCTTTAGATCTTCAATTTTAAGCCTACTTGATACATGAACATCATATGGGCTGGTGTGTATATAGTAGATACCTCCGTCGTAATGTATTAATCCCATGTTTATTACCCTGTGATAGTATTCGTTATTTGCCCTTGCATTTCCGGATGATATATCTTCAATCACGAGTGCCAAATTACCCTTAGGGAAGATCGAAGGTGGGATAAACAGTTTCCTGTGAGATAGATAGTTTCCAACAAAGGAAAAAAGAGCCACCGATATTAGCGCAATAAGTACCTTTTTCCCTTTTTCAGATTTGAGTAATTCGTAATAAGTTGCAACCAGTTTTGCTAAAAAGAAAAGAAAGAACAAGTTCAGTACGAATACCGAGATATTTAGTGTTCTTTCAGGAATGTAGTCGGGTGAAGTTCTAACTATAACTGTAAAGAACTGACACCATAATACACAGGATATTATGAGTGCAGATTTAACAAATGATTTGATATTTACTTTATGAGATATTCTTTTATTAATATCTTGATAAGTTATTAATGTATAAAAAATAAATATGGCCAAATACGGAAGTATGATCCTATTTAAGAGTATCCAGCGAAATATAAAAAAGGCACCCTTTTGGAGACTAAGAAAGAGAGATGTAATTATAGGAACATCCGAATCAAAAGTTTCAATTCTAAGCTTATTACCAGGTGTACCTACAACTACCCAAGAACATAGTATGGTTAAACATAGAAAGTAAAACGCAGTAAGTACATTAGTATTGTTTTTAACTGACATGATCAAATAAAAAAGGCAGATCCATAATGTATAAAGCATTATTACTTCGCTGCTTCCTATTGCTGCTGTTATCAGTAATGCCGTGTAAATGTAATCTGGTGGTGAAAATTTCTTACTTGAGCATATTCTTGATAGAAATAGAAGAACAAAGGATAAACCCAATGTATACGTGGTACTGCCTGATGACCAGTAGTGTCCCAAGTTTAAGGCTGGTGCGATTTCGAAATACATTATACTTATCAAAAGGGCAAAGTTAAGATTAATGATTGGATTTTTAACTTGTAGTATGGGTTGTAAAAACTTATATATTGAGAAAAGAAGTACAAGGAATGTTGACATAAAAACCAGGTAGAAGTTTTCCATAAAGTTGAGTTTTACAAGAGTAATAGATTGAATAAATGCGGAGAAATATCTGCCTGACCACATAAAGTACCAGTTCTTTACAGCTTCAAATACCCCTAGGTCTTTAGCTCTCATGTAGTAACAAAAATCGTCTCCTTGTGGGAATGAATAAAAAGATAATAGTATGAATGGCATGTGTAACCCGATAAGTGCGAGGAGTAGGAAAAGGTGGATTGGAGAGATATTTTTGAATATTCTTTTCAGATTCAAATACACATCTAATTATATATTTATGCACTCGAGGAGCAAGTGTCACAGTTAGTTTCCCTTACAGGGGGTTAAATATAAATAGTCAAGCCTTTTTCTAGGTTTGTTGGTGATATCGTATTCAAATCAGTGATGGCCAGGTAATGCCTTATTCTACTCAAAGCTAATTCACCCAGAAAAGTCCTCTTTCAGTTGAATCTTGAAAGAAGTTCCCATGACGCATGATATCACTTGTTCCTGGTGCAGTTGTGATTTTTGGATAACCATCTGCGTTATAAGCTGCGAATACGGTGCCGTCTCCCCTTATCATTCTAAAACAGTAGGTAGTATTATCAATTGCCCCATTGTTTTCTATAGGCCAATCCCACTCACTTGTTTCTGTAACTTGAATATCGTTTGGATTTGCTCCAGTAGGATTAATTTCAGAGTAGAATCCTTCAGCAGAGGATGTGGATGTAGATACGTCGTTTACTTGTGGCGTAGTGTCACCAATGCCAGTTTCGTCGTATAGGCGCCAAATCTCCCCAGATCCCTTGGTACCAACGTCAGTCCATCCGGTTGCTGTAGTGCAGTCCTCAGCTGTGTCGTACTGCAACTTGAAAGTTCTAGCACCTGGGTTTAAATAAATAGTACCAGCGGTGATATTCATTTGTACGCGAATTTGGTCATGGGGTTTTAGAGTCATATTTGATGCCGGGAGTTGTGTTAGCACCTCATTTTCGCTGAGATCCCCACCTATTCCGGGTGGCCAAGGGTTAGTTAGGGTAACAGAACTTTCCGGAACAAAGAATTCAAAGTCGTTTTGTGTATATGATGTAGCTGTCCATGTTACTGCCCAATCCTCTAAATAAGGTGTTCCGCTAGAATCGGTTAAAGTCGCTTTGAGACAGATATTATTGTATGTTGTTGAAACTGGGTAAAGATCGGATATATCAATGGGGCTGGCAGCAACATCAAAACCGGATGAATTTCCGGCAAGTATACCATCAGGTACTATTGTATCGCATGGGGTTGATACTGTGTAATAAACACTTAATTTTACATCGCCTGCTGATTCGGTTGTACTAAAACTTATTTCATCCCACACATCCTGACCACTAACGAAATCAAAATCTATCTCTGGGGACATAACTGTTGCGGGGCTTGCTAGTGCAGGCTGCCAAGATGCAGAAACTCGGGTCATTCTGTTTGCACCGCTCGTAAATGTGGAGCTTAGTGTGGTTTCGGTGCCAGTTGCATATCTGAGCTCTGCTACACAAAACAGCGAGCTGGTGTCCTTAAAATCATATAATTCATCTTGGTTTTGTCCCTGGGCCCAAGAGGTACCTGTGTTGCCACAGCCGGCTGTGGAAAATACCCAAGAATGTTCAGAGGGGCTAATGGTATTTTCGATTGTATCATCAGGGGATGATGCCTCTGCAGTCTCGTCGGTTGTTTCTGGGGGGCCTTGATATACGCCTGTATATTCCGCGGCGAACCCGTTGATTTCTGGTTCACTTGCTGTTCCCGTGCCGGTTATAGCTACCGTTTGGGAACCTGTACTTGGCATATCCGCATCCAATATATACCAAATTTCTGAGAGGTAACGGAAACCAGAGGTGCCTGTAATAGCTGTTTCACCCTCTGTCATAGCTACGCCGCCATATGTTACACCTGTGACATCGGCAGTATTGCCGTTTTCAACGCCGATGTAAACAACAACAAGCCTGTTTGTTCCAGCTTCAAGTGTGTGACTAAAAGACACAGATAAGGCCCCCGCCGTTCCGTTTGTATCTGTTCCAACTTTGGCAATAGTGCCAAGAGAAAGTTCGACAGAATCAGCTCCACTTGTTTCCGAGTTGGTTAATGTTCCTGTATTAAGTTGTTCGTCCGTTGATTGATACCATTCATCTGGGTCTGTGCCTGAAACGTATCTAATACTCTGAACAGCGGAGTACGCACCATAGGTGCCCGAACCTCCCGTCCCAGAGTCGTCTTCAGCTCGAACACGCCAATAGTATGTATTTCCAGTTGTCATTGATGTAGCAGGTGTGAAACGGATTCTTTCACCTTCGTTGAAAGGGTTTGTATCCCCGCCGGAAACAGTATTTGAAAAGGTTCCGCTACCTGCAACACAGGAGGTATCTGATTCACAGTTGATTAGTGGCGAGCCAAAAGCATAATCGTCATCAACTTGTATTTGGTAAATAATATCTGCAGATCCATCTGGATCGCTAGCAGTAAATTCATATATGGGTGCGGAATCCCCAGTCCTTATATTGTCAAAAGGAGTATCATGAAGTGTTGGTGCATCCGGACTAGTCATTTCTCTTACAGCGAATTGAAAATAAGCAGCGCCATCACTTACAGCACACGTTACTGTAGCTGAACCAGTTCCCCCTGCCGTAGCCATATCTCGTGTTCCCCATGTGCCGCTGGCATTCTCTGCTCCTGTGCCTGCTGTTTGTTCACCTCTCTCACCCCATCCTGTTCCGGCCACGCTGAAGGGGTATCCATCACCCCCATCAAAGCTTAAGCCGTAAAATACCAGGGTATCATTTTCAGTGGTTGTTACCTGAGGTATTGCGTGACTGGTGGTGTCGGTTGATGACTGAGTGAAATTGTATACATTTATAGGTGAGTTTATGTTTGCACCGGAAACTCGGATATACCAGCCGAACATATCGTCGAATGTTGCAGCGTTTACGGTTACCTTTCCTTCTGTTCCCGTAGCCACGCGCCAAAAAGCGGCAATATGAGCTTGTGCAGTAGCATTACCTCCCTCATCAATTTGAGTCCAACCGGATGCTATTGAAAATTCATCCCCTGCTTCAGCATCATCACTGCCTACTATTATTATTAAAAGTTCTCCTGCAGTAATTCCAGAAGGAGGAGCAAGTGTTAGACGACCCATGTCATCCGCCCCTCCGCTTGTTGCTTGAAATCCCTCCACTACGGGTATTGCTGCGTATGCAAGTCTTGGATTGAATGTGAACTTTAGAGTATTGACTTTAAAAGCCGGTATTCCAACGAAAAACAGAGAGAAAATTGTAAAAAATGCAAGAATTCTTACTGTAGGCAAAAAGAGCTTTATTATTGTTTCCTTCCTTATGAGTATACTTTTAGCAAGGGTTTTCATTGTTCTCGAGCTATTTGTTTCTATAAATAACTAAAATAATTATAACAAACACTTTAGATTGATTATAGAGAGTTAGAGTACCATTAGCTCCATAAGTGATGTTAACATATATATAATGGAAAAACGTGAGTGCTGCACTGCCAAGTTAGAATCCGGTGTATTTGTTTCTGTTGCGGTGTTTTTGTTCACTTTTTTGTCCATTCTGAAGTTGGCTGATCTTAAACCGTCTTACGCACAGGATTTATCGTGGGGTGTTCTTGCTATTAATACAAATAAGTCTGTTTATACTCCTGGGGAAGTGGCTAAGATAGATATTGCTGTTCTTGATCATGAAGGAGAGATGGTTTGTGATGCAGAATTAAGGTTGGCGGTTGTAGATCCCCTTGGGAGAGTTACTATTTTATCAACTGCGGATAATACTATTAAGGTCAATCCAGAATGTAAAGTAAAGGGTGTAGTCAATAGACCTGATTTTGAAGCAGTTTATAGTGTGGGTGCAGAAGGTAAATATGAGATGAAGCTTGAAACGAGGACGTCTGCGGGGAGTTATTCAATAACTGACTCGTTTGTAGTCAAAAAAGATGTTTTGTTTGATGTTGAGAGGATTACTGCAACAAGGATTTATCCAGTTAAAGATTATCCCGCGGTTATAAAAGTGGTTCCAAATACAGATTTTCGAGGACGGGTTACAGAAATTGTACCGAGTAATTTTGAAATAAAAGAGACAAGTGAGGAGCTTTTTGAGTTGTTTACAGGTTTGGAAGATGAAAAATATGCTGTTCCCTACTCTACTGACACTTTTGTTGGCGACCAAGATGGTGCGGCCTTATTAAGATGGGATGTAAATTGGAAAAAGGGCGAAACATATTACTTAACATATTCATACAATGCACCTGATATGAGTCCGGAATACTATACTTTAGGACCGGTCGCACTTACAAACGAACAAGATGCTGCTATATTTACAGAAACAAGAAACTGGGAAGTAGCTTCAGACGCGGCCACCATAGCACTGCTTGATTCGGCAAGTAATGGGACAGCAGGAGCTTTGAGCCTAACCTTTAGTCATACACTAAGTGCAGGCGCTAATAGAATGGTGATTGTACTAGTTGGAATAGAAAACGGAGATACTGTTTCCTGCTCCTCTTCTGCCGTCACATATGGTGGTGAAAATATGACCAGAGCGGTAACTGAACTTACTGGTACATCCGGGTTTAGATCGTTAACCGAAATATGGTATTTACTAGAAGCCGATTTGCCAAGCGAGGGCTCAAACAATGTAGTAATAACGTGTACAGGAACATCCAGCGCTCCTGAAATAAATGGTGTGGCTATGACACTCGAAGAAGTAGACCAAACAGCACCAGATGACACGAACTCACAATCTCAAACTAGTACGGCTGACATATCAACTAGTATTGTACCTGTTGTAGATAACTCCTGGCTTATAGATGCTTTAACTCTAGGGGATTATACCGTCACTCCAACAGTTGTCTCCCCTCAAACCGAAGAGTACAGTTTTCAAGACACCTCCTCGTACTTTTCTGTGTCCACAAATAGAGATGTAGCTGCCGGATCAGATGCAATGGCTTGGACGCACTCCTCTGTAAATAGAGAGGCACATGCGGTAATAGCAATTGCTCCTCATCCGGGAGCTGTTCCTATAACCTTAAATGATCCCTTTGACAATATAAAGCTTGGTGATTCCACACCTAGTTTTGATTTTACTGCGTATGATTCGGACGGGACAGCAGGTATAATCTATCAAATCCAAATTGACGACACCTACGATTTTAGTTCGGCTTTCATCGATTGCGAGTCAGACACAACATGTACCGCCGGCAACGGCTCTTTTTCCAATACGGTCACGGTTGGAGATACCAGTCCCTTTAATGAAAATGAAAAAGTACGGTTCACACCTACCACACCAATGACAACCGGAACAGTTTATTACTGGAGGGCAAGAGGTGAGGATGCTGCAAGTGAAGGCGGCTCCGGAGCTTACGGTGAGTGGTCTGCTATTCAAAGTGTTACCTACATAGACGGAACGAGACCTTCGGAGTGGTTTCAGACTGCAGACGAGCAATTTGATACGGGCACACTGGATTTAACGCAGACAACTGGGTCAGATTCGGTAGAACTTGAGTCAGGTCTTTCCTATTACGGTGTAATATCTGGAATGTCACCTGATTATTGGTGGCGGCTTGATGGAGATGAAACGGATTCCGCGGATAGTGCGAATTCTGATGGTGGTAATGATCCATCTTGGGCGGCATCTATAATACCGGCCATTTCGGCTACGAATGAATGCGGGAATTACAACGGAACCAATGATGAAACATATATTCCAAATCAGACAGACATAAACTCAGCTACTACATATCAGAAATCAATATCGGTGTGGATTGACGCAGACACACTCGATACGTCAAGTAATGGACGAGTAATATGGGGAGAGGGGGGAACTTACAATGGGTTGGCGTTATACATATATGGTACAAGTTTGTACTTTCTTGTATATGAAAGTTCTAACAGAGATTATATCTCGACCACTATAAGCACGGGTACTCTCTACCATATAGGGGTAACTCTTGATACTACAGCTCAGGAAATGTATTTGTATATTGATGGGGATGTAGCTGCCAGCGATACAGATGGATTAAATATTGGTTCCGATTTCGCGGCGCACTCAGCGGGTGCTGCAATAGGCGGAGTTGATTCCAATCTTGTGAATCATAGCGGGAGTACGATGAGTGGGTTTTTTGATGGGGATATCGCGGATGTCGTTTATTGGGCGGAACAGACGGTGTTAAGCGAAAACGATTTCGAGACTATATATGCTGCAGGTGTGGGGGAGCCTGCTAACGGCTATATAACATCGCCAACTATTGACTTTGACTCTGTCCCCGGAGGTATAGCATGGAATCAGTTTTTATTTTCTGATACAGAACCGGGGAGCAATATAACCTATGATATTCAATATTGGGATGGTGATAGCTGGGAGAATACATCTATTGTTGACCAAGACTTTTCACCTGTAGATATATCAGGACTTGATCCGAGTGTTTACAATGAAATTAGAATTGTGGCATTTTTGGAGTACGTAACAGCTGGACCAACTTTGTATGACTGGACGATAACATGGTACGCGCCGGATTATACTCAGAACGATTTCGAATGGTTTGTAACAACAAATTCCGTTACGTTAACAAACTTGTGGCCGCCTGGAAATGGTGATAATTTTAGTGAGAATACGGCTATAACTCCGCTTCCGGTAACAAACCGGCCTTTAATAGATGGAGATCAGATACGGATTCAGATGAATCTCGCGGTGTCGTCTTCAACACTTCTTACGGATAAGCAGACCTTTAAGCTGCAATATAGCGCTGCGTCTGACTGTACTACTGCCAGCAGTTGGACGGATGTTGGGGCTAAGTCATCCGGTTCCATATGGCGGTTATTTGATGAAACGGGAATCGGTGATACAACACCGCAAGTTAATGATATTTCTACATCTACATCGTCAGCGGAGGGTTTCTATTCGGAAATTAATCCTACGGGAGTAAATCCAAATGAGGTTGCGATTGGTGAAAATGTGGAATGGGATTGGCCGGTGGAAAATAATGGCGCGGCAGAAAATACGACTTATTGTTTCAGGATGGTTAAAGGGGACGGAACTGTGTTTAGGACGTATAATTCCGATAGTTATCCTAAGCTAAACACTGCGCCGGGAGTGTCGGATTTTATGCGGCATGGTAATTTCTTTACTAATTTAGAGAAGGCCGGTTACTTTTGGGCGAATTAGGTGAGTTTAGCCAAAGAGTGTTTATGGGTTCTTTAGAACGAAGAAAATCAACTAGATCTGTGTTGTTTTTGTTCTGTGCGGGTATCGCTTTTGGCGGGTTTGTGCGTGCCAGGGAAAATATTAGCTCATATAAAGAAATAGATAAAAATGGTTATACCCAAATTGTGTATAAAAAAGGCGGTAAAAAAGTTCAGATAACCGACGAGCAGTTTCCGCATACAGACCCGAAAAATAGTGAGTCGTTTATCGTATGGGCAAGTCAGGTAGGGCAATACTGGCAGATATTTTATTATAACGTAGCCGCCGAAAGAACCGTTCAGCTTACTTCGCAGGAGAATAATGTTAATCCCCAGATTTTCGGTAAATATATTGTATGGGAGGGACAAAGGAACGGTGTTTGGCAGATTTTCCTTTTTGATGGAGTGCGCACTAAACCGGTTACTTCCGGAGTGTATCCTTCCCAAGATGTGGCTATAAATGATGGGTATGTAGCGTTTTCGAGAAAATCCGTAGATAACAAGTGGAAAGTTTATTATTACGATATTTCCTCCGAAGATCTAGTTAACCTTACTCCGGCCGAATCAGGTAAAAAACCAATTATTAAAAATGGCCAGATAGTTTGGTATTCGACAGAGCAGGACAAGAGAAACGCGGTATTTTACAGGTACGATCTTAATACAAAGTTAAAATACCGTGAGGGAACATTGAGTGAGAAAGGAGTGATTAGCAGTAATATTGATCACAATCTTGAAAGGCTTGCCGCTGAACAAGGATCTGGGGGAAGTGGCTTTCGGCTTAACCGAGATAATATTTATAAAATAGTTACAGTTGATGATATTAAAGAAGAAATATCCGAAATTCAGGGGGTAAATGAGTCAACTGCGTCTGAAACAGATACATTTGAGGAAGATGTTGATAGTGTTGTAGAGGCCGAGGAGACGCGGGAGTCTACATCTTCACATGATGAAGAGGAGACAACAGAGGAGACAACAGAGGAGAGTACTTCCTCTGAAGACTAGTAAGGAAGATTAGTAAGATAGTAGCGCGGATTTAATGATTATTTATAGCGAGACTGATTAACGTGTTTTTTCTGCTAGTTTATTAATTGCTTTGTCCAGAGTATATATCTCGTTTGTGAGGTTGGTAAGTATTGTAAGAAAGTCATCTGATAGAAGGTTGGATAACTCTGTATTGTATGTGATGGTCTTTAAGTTATCGATAGCAAGATTCTCTTCGCAAGTAGCCAAGTCTCCATATGTAGCCTGTTTCTTATTTATTTTGTTTAGGCAGTTTTCAAAAGCGGTTTGTGTCGTTTCCAGCTGAGCTATTAGTTTTTCGGTTTTTGGCAGTGGCGGTTCTAAATTAATAATTTTATCCTTAATATCCGAGAATACCTTGTTGTTTTCAATTTCCTTTTCGGTGAACTCTGCGTATACTGACTTGTAAGGTTGGAAATTACTTGGTAAGTTAATTTTATAAATTGTTTGGAGTTCGTTTCCGGCTTTTTCAAAGTTATTTAGGAATGGTTCTATATCTTGAGAATTTGCAGATATTTTTTTGATTGTCCCGGGGATTTTATTTAGTGTTTCAAACCATACCGTTGTGAGATATCTCAAGGAAAGTATTTCTGTATTTTTTTTGTTATTCTCATAATTTTCTATGTCGCCTTTTAGATCTTGGTTAGTGTTTCTAATATTTGTGAGGATCTCGGATTTTTTCTCAGTGAAGCTAATTTCTAGGGGATCTAATTCATACAAACTCATAATGTTTAGTCTTTTTTGTACCGCGCTCTCTTTTATTTTGGATAACACGCTGAGTTCGTTTGAGCGAAAAATTGCCAGTGTGTTTAGTCTAACTTTATTAAGGCAGTAAATGAGGATTACTGCGGAGATAAGTAAAGTTAAATAAAGGAGCTTTTTATTTTTTAGCATGGATGTATATTACCACCAAGGATAGGTTCGATGTGCCGTCAGTGTCACTTCTGGCTAGAGTGTGCCTGTTTAATTCAATCCGAGTTCTTCAACTCTTTTTGTAAAGCGACTGGAAGTTTTCGGCTTCCATCACGAAAGGATAATCCAGACAGCTCCTTTTTATGTTTCTTCAAAAAGTTAAGCGCCGTTTTGGGATCCTTGTTGGATATTTCCCGTATTGACCAGCCCATCGCTTTTCTGATAAAGAATCGCGCTCGCTTTCTTTGTAGAGGATCCTTATATTTTTCGTTAATCCAGCTTTCATCAAATTGGGACTTTGCCAATTCAAAAAACAGTTCCTTGTTACCTCCTTTGTTTTCCCTGAAAAACAGTATTTGCGCTAGTAACGCCGATCTTCTAACCCAATAATCATCGTCTTTTATCCATTTTTTAAGATAAGAATAGGCTTTAGGGTCTCTTTCCAAGATAGTGGGCATGAGGGGAATTATTAAATTATCTAAAAATACCCATCCCCTTGATTCGCTCATAAGCCTTTCAACTAGGGGCATATCCTTTGTTGAAAGTTCGTTTTTGTGATAGTTGAGAATTGTGAGTGCTAGGTTTTTCTCTTCGTATGAGGGTTTGCTCCAGAAGTATTCAACATATTGAAGAGTGCTTTTTTTATCTAGTGCCTGTAATTCCTTTTTGTGCTTTCTTGTAAATTCTCTATTTTTAGGTGTTGAAACTCCGTAGTGTTTACATTCTGAGTATAAATAGGCTTTTTCTTTGTCCGCCCGTTCCTTGTCTGAGTTTTGTTCTAGAAATTCCAGATATTCCTTGTGCAGTTTTATCATAACGTTGATTTTACCAGTTTTAGGGGGGTTTGTGGGTGAATTTCCCTTACGGGATTTTGCATGGAACGTAATCCAAAAACTATCTGGGTGGTAAAATAGTCTTATGCAGTGGTTGACTTTTGCTCTTCTATCTGCGCTGTTCGCGGCGTCTACCTCGATATTAGCCAAAATAGGAGTAAAAGATATTAACTCTAATCTGGCGACGGCTGTTCGCACTGTTGTTATTACTATTTTCGCCTGGTCAATAGTGTTTTTTCATAAGGACTTCAATGGTTTAAATTCGATCTCAAAACATTCTCTTCTATTTCTTATTCTATCCGGCTTAACAACAGGTATATCCTGGCTGTTTTATTTTAGGGCTCTTCAACTGGGCAGTGTTTCTAAAGTAGTGCCAATAGACAAATTGAGTTTGGTTTTGGTGGTTTTGTTTGGTGCGCTGTTTTTGAGTGAAAAAGTCACTTTTCATGTGGTTTTAGGGAGTATTTTGATGATAGTGGGGGCTATTTTGGTGGCTTTTTAGGTTTCCTAATTATAGAAACTGAGAGGAAACTTAAGGATGTCCGGGATATATTAATGATGTATTTTCCTTATAGAAGTTAATCCGACGGCGCGGCAATTTTTGTGAATTTAAAAGCGCGGTGGCTGTGTCTGGCGGTCATGATAAGTTCATCACCGGGAAAGCAAATGGATTGATCCGCGTAAGAAATAATTAGGGAATCTTCTTTAGCCTTTATGAGTTGAATAGTATTGTCAAAAAGGTTTTTAATTCTGGCTAGAATGTCGCCCTTTTTAACCATATCGCCAGCCCTTACTTTATACTCTACTATGCCAGCATAATCAGGTGTGTAGCGGTTCCAGACAGTCTCATAAACAGGGTTCAAGTTTAGTTTATACTGGTATTGCCACGCTGGGTTTATGGGTTGGATCATGTCTAGGTGTGAAAGGAAGTTTTTCACGGAATTTAGTCCAATTTCCACAAATTTGTTGCTTACTACCAATGGGCCTCCGAGCTCTAATGTGAAGGAGGGTACCTTAGCAATATTTACTAAGGCGCCTGTTATAGTGTCTTTAAGTTCTTCAGAATATGTTTCGCTGTTTTCTACAAAGTAATTGATCCCGGATAATTCAGAATAGTCCAGTAAAGTTTTAACCATTGGCGCGTCCTTTTCATCTAGTACCTGATCCAAATATACGTATGGTATGGATTCCATGGAATCAGTGTGCAGGTCAATAACCAAAGAGGGCTTTGTCTTTACGATTTTCGAATATATTTTATACGCTATTCTTTCTCCAGTATTGCCTTTAGGATTACCGGGAAAGCATCTGTTAAGATCATAAGAACCGGAGGGTTCGTACCTGTTTATTTGCTCATAGCCGGTAGGGTTCATAATAGGCAGACTATAAACCTTGCCCTTTAAGAGAGGGGTTCTGTTTAAAAATCTGTTTAGTCTGAGCACTATTTCAGTACCGGTAACTTCGTCTCCGTGAATTGCTGCGACCACCCAAACAATAGGGCCAGGTTCCTGAGACTCTTGGATGATAAGTGGTATTTTCCTGCGTGCAAAATCCACACTTTTAAAGATTGATATATATTCTTTCTTCATCAGAAGTTGATTATACTCCTGTTTTTGAGGATTTGCCTGTGAGATAAGGAAATAACCGATGTTGACTTGTGAGGCAGTATGACTTTCGAAGCCCGGGATGTATGAGTATAACTGGATACAATAAGTCTATTACAGCGGTTGTTTTAAATACATGTCAGCAAGTAGAATAGCATAACCAGATTCGGCGCCCTTTATAATTGAGTCTTTTCGGCCCATCTTTTTTACAGTTTCATCAAAATCAACAAGTTCTATAGACATATCGAAATATTTCTCTATTACATCATCTAACTGGGGTTCTCCTTGCTTTTTAACATCTAGGGCCAAAACCACGTAAATCCATCGGTTAGTTTCACTAGGCAAAACGTAATGTTTACCTAAGGCAATTAACTCTTTCGCAGTGTAGCCGGTTTCTTCCTTTAATTCTCTTTTCGAACTCTTTAGTAGACTCTCTTTTGACACGTCAAAACTGCCCGCAGGGAGTTCATATACAGCTTTTTTGAGATTGTATCGATACAGTTTTACCAGCAGTAATTCTCTTTTTGCAGTCAAAGGAACAACTAAAACGCTTGATGGGGTGTCTAGATAATACCAATCTAGTTCACTTCCATCGCTTACTATTAGTCTCTCCTTGACCAGAGTCTTACCAAATTTGTCGAGGATAATGTCTTTTTTTTGAACCGTCGCTTTTTTCATATTTCAATACTCATTTAATTCACTAGCCATATTTAGGTCTAAGCATGGCAATTTAAGTTTATATCAAACTAAGTATTACAACCTAATTTTTTTCAGATACACTTTTCTTAGCGGTAGTACCTTCTTGTGAACCTGTGGGTGCCTCTTTTGTGTAATAGCTTTTCACTTGGAATAAAAAATATAGCGAAATTACCAAGCCTAGAAGTCCTCCAACAATATTCGCTGTAAATAAAGAATGGACCCCATAAACTAATATGGAATAGAACAGAAACATCCATCCACTCTTTGATTTTGAGAACAATCCCGGAATAGAAAGCCCTACTAGTACAAGATTGGCCACCAAAAACGCTTGCGCGATATAATATTTGGCCATGTAACCCGTTCCCAGGCTGTGATACATGTATCTACTTATTCCCATATAGTTGAAATAAGAATTAAGTCCAAGTAATGATAAGAGTGCAGGGAGAGAAAATACTACCGAAAGAATAGCCAGCCAGGGAGCAAATTTCACAATCACTTCCTTTATATTATTAGGTAGTGGGGGAACCTTTTTTACATATGTTTCTATTGTTTCAATAAGTTGGTCCATAAAATCTCCAGAAGTAATTAAATACATGTTTATGTAAGTCAATTAAACTGCCTAAGAAACAAGGTGTCAAATAAGAAGATTTATATAGAAATGTTCGGACAAAGTCTGTTTGGTTTGAACGATGGGAGGTTTTCCGATAAGTTGACTGGCTGACTTACCTTGAATATCCCGAATGGACATCAAAAGAAGTGAATAAATTTTTAAACTTGTAACAACCACTCATACAAAGGAATGACTTGAACTTGCATACTTTCTTGTTTAAATTCAAATTTCTCACTTTCGGTAATGATAGCTAGTTTTTTAGCATTTTTCTGCTCATTAGCTGCACTCACCAGTGCTCTCAACTCTCTTTCTCTAGTCTCTGCCAAATCAAAGTGCTGTGCTACTTGGATTAGCAATCCCTCACCAGGTAGAAAAAAATCAACTTCGTAGTCTTCAGTCGTTTTGTAGTAGTACACATCCTGGTATTTTTTTCGCAGGTGCAAAAAAACTATATTTTCCATTAACTTGCCTTTATTCTCTGAGAACGAGAAGCTCACAGATTGAGTAAGCCCAGTATCAATACCATATATTTTTTTGGCAGCAATTTGTTGTTCTTTGACTGAATAAGCATATTTATTAACCACAAAAAATAGCCAACTGTTTTCCAAATAATCAACATAGTTAATGACAGTATTTACACTCCCTAACTTAAGGAGATCTTTAAGCTTGTTGTAAGATGCTAAGCTGGCAGTATTGCTAATTAAATAAAAAGCCAATTCCTTTAAACTCCTGACGTTATCCAGCTTGTATCTGGTGGCAATATCTCGATACAAAACATCATCGTAGAGTGCTTTATGAATTCCCAGCTCCGGGTATTTAAGTGCGTCTGGAATACCACCAAAAGAAATGTATTCATCCACCAGTTTACGTAAATTACCTTTTTGTCTGGTTGTTAAGACATTTAAATCGGGAGTTTTTACTTTACGAAAGTCTAAGTATTCCCTAAATGAAAATGGATAAAGTTCTACTCGTATTGAACGACCAGTTAACCTTGTTCCCAGTTCCTGGCTGAGCAGTGACGCATTTGAACCAGTAACGATAAATTTATAGCCCTGATCGTGAAGCCGACGCACAAACCGCTCCCATTCAGGGACGTTTTGAATCTCATCAAATAAAAATGTTTTCTTCTCGCCAAATAGGCTAATCAAAGTCTCATGAAGCACATCAAAGTCACTGACTTGGAAGTTTAGTAGTCGTTCGTCCTCGAAATTGACAAAGTAAAAGTCATCTTTGAGATATTTCTTGGCTACTTGGGCAAGTAAGGTTGATTTCCCTACTCGCCTAAGGCCAGTGATAACCGTCACTTGTGGAGCAGAAATTGCCTCTTTTAAGTTTTTTAAAATGTTTCTTTCCACTCCTAAATCACGGGATACAAAAGTCCCATGCTGTTCTTTCAAGGCAGAAGCTAAGAGATTTTTGGTGATTTTTGTTTGGATTTGATCATTCATACCTCATCTACTATAATATAAAAAGTTTTCACTGTCAATGAAAACAATTTTGGGATAGTTTTCAACGGAAATGAAAGCCTTTTGATCAATGGTACAATGAACGTATGACAAAAAATCCTCAAATCTACCAACTTAAAGTCATCTTACAGGATATTAAGCCACCAATTTGGCGACGGTTATTGATCCCTTCAGATGCAACTTTTTGGGAACTGCACATTGCCATTCAAGATAGTTTTGGGTGGGAAGATTATCATCTGCATCAATTTTTTGTTGGTTCCGCTTGGGACAGAAATGCTATTCATATTTCGATACCTAATCCAGAGGACGATTGGGATGAAGGAGAGGAGGCACTTGATGAGGAAAAAATCAGATTAGAGGAGTATCTATCACCAGATCAACCCAAACTTACTTATGTTTATGATTTTGGTGATAATTGGGAACATAAGATTGTTTTAGAAAAAATATTGCCCCTTAACCCCAAAGAAGTTTATCCGCAGGTTATCACTGGTAAACGAGCTTGTCCTTGGGAAGACTCCGGTGGAACATGGGGCTATCAGGACAAAATTGAAATTCTGAAAGATAGAAAACACGAAGATCATCATTCACTAATGGACTGGGTTGGGGTAAGTGACATCAGTGAACTAGATATTGAGTCGTTTGATCCCGAGGAAGTGGTGTTTAGAAACCCAGGAACTGAATTGCAAAGGCTGAAAAAAGCCATGGGTGTTTAACCTTGCTATGTTGGATAATTTCTTTTCTAACCAAACTTACGGTTTTGCGTTAAGCGGCGGAACTGGTCGTATTCTGTATCGACTGAAACAAATTGATTGTTGCACGATCAACTTGCCTTTGTTTTAGGTTTGGGTACTTATTCTAGTGTCGATCAGGATAAAATTCGCACCGAAACCGTGTGCATTCTGGCTCGCTACAGCTTTGGAGGTTAGAAATTATTGTGATATGAATTCAACTGCTTTATCTAACCACTGATTGAGTAAATCTGGCCTTAAGCCCATATATTGAGGTGCTCAGATTTTTGCCTATCTTTCTGCCAAAAAGATTAAGCGATTAATGTGGGTATTGTACATCAGCTAAATCTCAATGTCCGTAGTTATGTCAAGACCTTTGCAACAAAGTCACAAGGAAAATTGCAGTTAATTCCTAGATGCAACCTCTGATTGTTGTAATAAAATATGTAATTTTCTAATTGTTTCTTAACAGTATTTTGTTTTGG
>JAFGOI010000006.1 GCA_016926555.1 Patescibacteria group bacterium
AGGTAAGTTCAGTAGCCTAAATGGTGAATGTTCACTGAGTTTTACCTTGAGTAATAGAGATAATCTTGAGAAATTGCAATGTATGTTCAGGTGACCAGATTTGAACGGTGTTGAATGGCTGAGCACTGTGGTCTAGAACCCATGCAGTTCTCCAGGCTTGAAATGAGACAAATGAGACAGTATAAAAAGACTAATTTTGTCTCAAATCGGTTGTAGCCAACTTCTGGGTTCTTGGTGTATTAGTAAAGTTGTCTTTTAGATCCTCTGTGAGCCAATCTCGTATCTCTAAAGGATAGAGTAATATGCTAGAAAGCTCATCCAATGGTACCCACACTGGCTCATAAATATCGTTATTGCCCTTTTCCATTCGCTCTTTTTCTATTGATTCACCTAATTGGGGCTCTCCAACTATATAATTACATAAGTAATATAGTCCCTTGTTGTCTCCATAGTCATGTGTGTATATTAATTTGCTGATATTTACATCTATACAAGTCTCTTCTTTTATTTCACGCAATAACCCTTCGGCTTCTGAAGCATCTGTATCTTCTAAGCCACCTCCAGGAAGCACCCAATATTCTTGAGTATTCTTTACCCTATGAATTAGAAGAATATTATTTTCTTTAATTATTATGCCTGCAACTCTTATAGGTAATATCATCCCCTAATTATATAATGAAAAGGTGAATTTAATGACTTTATATTACAAACTACTTTCTGAATACCGTGACCCTGTAAATTATTGGCCACAATGGTGTGCTGTAAACAAATCAGTTAATGAGCGTGAAAAAATTATAATTGGTATGATTCTGGTTCAAAGAACCTCATGGCATAATACAAATATAGCTCTCAAAAACCTAAAACAAAGTAATCTTTTATCAGTTGAAAAAATAGCTGAGCTTTCAAATTTAAATAACTTAACAGAATTAATTCGCCCAGCAGGGTTTTTCCAGTCTAAACCCACTAGACTATTTGATGTTTGCACATTTATAAAAAAATCGGGAGGTATAGAAAACCTACTAAACAAAGATGCTGACAATTTGAGAGCGGAGCTTTTACATATAAAAGGTGTTGGAAAAGAAACTGCAGACACCATACTACTTTATGCTTTTGATAAACCAGTTTTTATTATTGATGAATATACGTATAGGTGGTCAGAAAAACATGATGTGCCTATAGGTAGAGATTATGACGATCTACAATTATATTTTCAAAATCAATTGGAAAGTGATGCAGCTTTGTACCAAAAATTTCATGCCTTGATTATTATTTCCCAAAGAGGGCGTGATAAGTCTTTGATGGAAATAGTGTGATCCTATACACGGTTTCTCCAGGCTATATGGCTGAGCATGTCGGTCTAGAACTTTATCTCTTCTCCAGGCTAGAAATGAGACAAATGAGACAGTATAAAATGAGACAGTATAAAAAAGGTTATGAGTTTTCCGGTATGTTATCCAACACTTCGGGTGGAAACATTGACCATTTTCCTTTTTTTGCCCTAACCTTTCGTTTGAAAACCATATGGTCCGGTTCCTTTTCTACTGACCTATAACTGTTGGGGACGCGTTGAGAATTCTTCTCTAGGTTATTTAGATGCTCAACTAGTCTTTTGTCTTCTTCCGGATCTCTGGGTTCGGGATTTTCTTTTTCACTTTTATGTTTTCTCCAAGCGCTACAGTATTGGTCCCACATTTTAGATACTTCCGTTTCTATTGAATCTGGTGGATATGTTGCGAAGCACATAACACCCCGTCTTTTCACCTCATCGGGAAATTTCATAAATTCTTGGTCAGTTAAACTTAGCGACGTTTTCATATCCGGTCCCCAGACAAAAGACTGTCCATTTTCCATAAATAGTGGGGCAATCCTCCTATGTAAGCTATCTTTAGAGGTGAATACGTTACAAAATGGTAAGTAGTATAAGTAAGACAAATCAATTTTATTGCTTGGTCTCTCTTTTGCTATATAACTTTTGTGTAAGCACAGGTAGAAGAAAATATCAACTTTAAAGCAAAACGCTGCATACGGAGCAAACACGTTAAGGGCCGGTTTTCCTTCCCTCTCCCAGCGTGAAAGAATTCTATCGTAGTAGTTCGTAGGCATGCCTAATATGTCCAGTGCAAGCTGAATTAACTCCTTGTAACTACCGGTAATAAATTTGTCAGAAAAGTTTTTTACATCCTGTATATTTGAGAGTTTTGTACCTACCGGTACCGTATTTTTTACAAGGACGATTGTATAATCAAAATCTAAATTTGATACCAAATTTCTCCAGTCTTTGGCGAATTTTTGTTCAACTTCCCTAAATTCATAATTCTGCCATCTGCTAAAAGCCTCCATTTCAGGAAATTGATCATGGTAAACTCCAATTTTGCCTTCTGTGTCTATCCGTGTTTCCCCACCCCCAACTATTGGTCTTCCATCCATGGGTACTGGGTTTCCTAAAAAATCCTGAAGAATAAGGGTGTGATGCGCAATATTTACTGCCCCTTGTTCAGGTGTCTTGTAGGCAAGGTCCTTAACGATCTTTTCGCTTGTTCTACCATCTCCAATGGTTTTGTGAAGGTCCGAAAGGCTTTCGACATAAAAAAGCGGAGTAATGTTACAAATGAATAAATGCTCTAACCAAATGGCTTCATCTATATTCAGGCTTTCTAGTGTTGATTTATCAAATATTAATGCTGGTCCCATTTACGGTATCACCTTTTACTAAATTAAAAATAAAACCCATGCGCTAGTGAAGCATGGGCAGTGACTTTCTATGTGTATTTTATCACTTAGCTTTTGGAAGTGCTATCACCGGTGGTTTTTTTTGTTATAGTTGGCTCGGGTTTTTCTATTTTTGGGTGCTTTTTGAGGAATTCCTTGTTCTCTCTTACCAAAAATATGGTGCAATAGATAGTTCCATCAGAGTCTTTAAGGTGTCTGGCTTTCAAGAACCCTTCCCTAAGGTATTTTCCTTTTGTTGCAGGGTGAACACCGTGTCGGTCTTTTATTTGCCATTCGGAAATCCACTGGCCTTCATCGTCGTATTCATGCTTTAGATTTTTAGGTATAACTCCTGCTTCAGCGTTCCTTCTACAATCATCGCAGTAAACCTCATCCAAAGTCCACCAAATCCCATTTCCCGGCTTATACCTCCTACAGATTGCACATTGGTATGGACCTTCTGAGGGTTCCAAGAAAAATCCCTCCGGCTCTTTTTCTAATCTTCTTTTTCTGATATTCCTAATAGCATCGTGCTTACCCATCATTCTGGCCAGTTGCACAATGTTGTGATGGGAATATTTTGCATACTGTTCTGGATCAACTTTTTCTTGGGGTTTCGGAGGCTTTTGTGTTTTAGTAACCAGTTTGACCATGTCTTCTTCCTGTTCGTATCCCTTTAACCTCCCCTGCAAATACCCAAGTCGGTAGCTGATTCTGTCCATTAAGCGCCAATTAGTGTCTTTTAATGTTTCCTTAATAATTTCCTCTAGCTCCTGAGAGCTTTTCCTGTCTGTTCTTGTTGAATCGGTGTCTTGCACAGAGAATGATGTGTTTACAAATTGACCTATCTCAGGCTTTTCAAACTCAAGTTTTGCATATCTAGCCTTTTCTACCGCTTTCTTGAGTAGTATTTCCAAATCAGGGATGGTTGTTTTCTTAAGTTTCAAGGAATCTGCATACATTTGGGTGTCGTGTTTTTGCATTTCTTCTTCCTTAACTACTACTGCAACTTCCATGGCTTCCAAAGTTTCTACGTATTCTTTGCCCTCCTTATCCGACAAACAAAACTCATTGCGATATTTTTCTAGCAATTCCTTGTCTTTTCTCTTTTCTTCCTCCCATTCCTTTTCCCATTTCTCATGGTCATGTTCTTCTTCTTTTCTGTAACCACACGAGTTGCATTTTGTGACCCATTTTTTGACTTTTCCCTCTTTTTCTATGGTGTATTCCGCTTCTTTGCCGCATTCTGGGCATAAATAGGGTTTAGATTCCCTTATTTTGCCGTCATCATATATGCCTTCTCGTTTATTGCAATTTGGACACTTTAAAAAGAACAACATTCTTAAAGGCTTGTTATCATCTGTTGTGTGATCAAGGGTTTTGAAGAAGCTTTCCATTTTAATATTGCAATCGGGACAGTAATAGGAAGGAACAGGGGTATTATCGTATTTATCCTGCATCTCTGTGTCTTTTTGAATCCACTCTTGTATTGTTCTTTCTTTTTCCTTGTGACTGGAAGCTTTTACGAAAAATAAATGATGATTTAGCATCAAGGAAACATTCCTCCATTTTTCTTTATCAGGTATACCTTTTAATTCTTTTGCTTCTTTGGATTTTTTATAAACCTCTTGAAACATTCGGATACTATCAAGACAACGGTTTATAGTAGTTAGATCATAACGATCAATATAGGATTGTTCGGGTTGAAGGTATTCCTTACCTTCTTGATGCTTCGCCACATATACATTTTACCCTTTTACGGGTTAAACAGTAAAACTATGTCTAGTAATTCCTGTTTTGGGGATGATTATCTGAGGAAATTGTATGTTATTAAAAGTAAAAAAGTCGAATTTTTTCCCATGAAGCTCATTTAGCAACGTATATTTTCTAGTAAGTATTATGTTACTTAATAAGGCGTGGATTAATAAACAGCAGTTTTGATCTCTCTCAAAATCAAACGGTTTTATAGTTCTAGCTATTTGATTTGTAAGTACCACTTCACCTTCGGAATTTCTTTTCTTGTGCCTTTCAAGTATGACAACAGAATCTTTAGAACCCCCTAAATTTACTTTAACTTGTTTCATACCTATAGAAGATATGGCAGCGGCAAAAGACGTGTTGTGGAATCTTAAGGAGTGCTTATAGGCGTTGTACTCACCTTTATCAGAAAAATCCCTGGCGAACGATATAAGCAGATGTTCGATTATTTCTAAGTTCTTATCCCATTGCCCAGAGTCCATTTTAGATGGATAGGAAAAATAGAAAATCCATCTAAGCATTGGAATCTCTGTATCTTCACCCCGCATTTTTAGTGGCTGTTTTTTACCAGTCCAGGGTTTAACTGATGCGTAAACTAGCTCTTCAATTTTGGAATAAGTGCGTGAGTAATATTTAGTTTTACTGTCATTCGAAAAAGTTAGAGCTAACCACAAATCCCAATTATCGTGTTGCATTAACGCAAAGATAATTTCGAATAGTGTTTCTGTCATTTGGTAATACAGGAAGTGAAGCTCTGTTCTAAGCATTCTCTTGAAATCCTCATCGGAAAAGTCCTTAAAATCCTCAGCAAGGTCACCCTTGAGTTTGTCGAAGTTGTCGTGAGTGCTTGTTAGTAATTGAATTTTATACAACCAGTAATCAGGGTCGTATGTTCTATAAAACTCCCTTTGCACGGAACCGATATCATTGATGATCAATTCTTCCTTTTTACTCTCAGACATATTTCCTTAGTCTTCCCAATATTTCCACCATCGCCCACGTATCCAATGTGCAGTATTTACTCAAATCGTCGATAATTTTTTCTCTTTGCTTTTCGTTTTTACCTTCCAAAATGGTTTCTGTCCACATCCTGCGGGCTTTTAGTCCGTCGGATACATCCATCTCTTTATAACTTAATTCTGGTACTAATGTTGGCAGGACCTTTTTAATAGAGACGCTTCCAAAGAAATCTTTGTCTACAAACCACATCTCAGAAAAAGGAATCATTAAATCGACAATTCTTTTATTTAGACTTTCCAAGAATTCTTTATATTCTGGGTAAAACTCAGCCATTTTGGTATTGCATCCCTTTTCGTAGCTCATATTCCATGTAATTATTGATCCTTTATTACCAATATCTCTTTTTAGTTTTTCCAGCAGACCTGGCATTGGGTTTGTAGGTTCTAAGTGTAGATATTCTTCGTGTGTTACATCTGCATCTAGGGATTCTTGTATATGTAGCGAATACTGAAACGGATAGTCTTTGTACGGCTGCATCCCATCAAACGCAGGAATTAAAGAAGATAGCGTTTCGTAGTCAAAAAAGTATAGTGGGTACTCAAAAGTTTCTAAAAACTCTCTAATTTTATCTTTATCTATTATCCTCTCACCGCTCTTTGTGGTTTTGATTTGTGCTAACTGCTTATCTCTTAAAGCAAGTTCTTCAGGAATATCCTGTATATACTTAATGCCCGAATCTTCTAGTTCAGCTATTTGTTCTTGATTTGGATATGCAAGGTTATAGATACTGTATTTTTCTATGTTAGGATTTAAGTGATTGTATACTTCCATCCAATCTGCAAACCAAGTTGTACCAGAAACACCTACTTGATTAACATATCTAGGTGATAAATCAGGCATTTCATTTTTATTTAATATTTCAAAGGCTCCATGTATTTGTTTTTCTGTTATTTCTAGCAGTGCTTTAACATCTTCTGTAACATCTGTTTTACCAGTAATTCCTTTTGGATTTATTTCACCTTTTTTAACGTAATCAGTGTTTGCGTGTATTACGGATATTTCGTCTATTTCGAGACCATATTTTTGAAGTACAGTTGTTTGAAATGCTAGATCATAGGCATGTTCAGGCTTTGCTCGAGAACTGCTTTTTATTTCAATTAGGTTATATTTTCCAGATTCTTTTTTCTGTAAGACATCGATAATACAAGTTAAGCCATCAACCTCAAATCTTCCTTGCAGTATAGTATCGGATTCTTCTAGGGCTAACTCCGTTCTGTTTGGAAGGGACTTATATTCATCATAGTTATTGAAACCGAGTTTAAGCGCCTCTAAAAATAATCGTTCTGCGTAGTTCTCGAAATCATGCCCAGCGTCGAAGCGTGCTTGAAGATTTTCGTCTATTGGGGGCAGCTTTGATTTATCGTATTTCTTTAACCACAACCAAGCAGGATGTTTTAAGAAAAGCATGTAATCGGACTTAGCTAAGATCATTTAATTCACACCTTCACTTGTTATACTAAAAAACCTATCAAAGAATTGAGTTAACTTTTCTAATACAGTTTCTCTTTTCTTACTTCTTTCTCCTGTAGGTGAAAATCTCGATACTGGGGGCAAGATCTTTGTTATTGCTGTGCCGGTTGTTTCTACATTTCCATTCCTGAATGAGTTTCTTATAAATCTATAAGTAGCCTCTGGATCCAAATTCTCGTTTTTAATAATTTCTTCCAATTCTTCCTTTTTCTTTTCCTCAATAAATATCTGCCAGTCATCATCTACAACAGAATGAGAGTCTAGTGTTGCGATAAACTTATTAATCAAATCCTTTTTGTTTCTAAGCTCCACACTAGAATCAATAGCTTTTTTTATATCTATTAGTACATCTTTATTCTTAATGTGATCTTCGTGGTATTTCTTAATGAGCCCTAATACATAGTCAATGTTAATTTCTACTTGCTTGATTAATTCCATCTCAAAAACAAGATCATCATTTATGTTTTCCTTCTCACTATCGGTGCTCGTTCTAAACTCATTGTATAAGTCAATATACATACTGTGGTAGTCTTGAACATCTCGGTCAGACAATATTTCTTTTCCAACAAACTCATCAAAAGTAGCTAAGATATTGGTAAGACGTAATATTGCTCCATATAGTTTTATAAAATCTTTTGGGTTTTGTTCACCAATAATACGTTCCCCTAGAGGAAATTTTTCCTGTAATTCTGAAATAAAACTCCTGTACCCACGCGCCTCTTTTTCACCGTCTTTATAACCATTGTAATAATCTTCAAAAGCTTTGAGCAGAACTACACCACTAGCTTCTTTGTCACCAAAAAGAGCAATTGATTCGTTTGTGGCTTTTTCAAGGTTTCTAAAACAGACAATATTTCCAAATGTTTTTATGCTATTAAGAATTCTATTAGTTCTTGAAAATGCCTGTAGTAGCCCGTGTAATCGCAAGTTCTTATCTACCCACAATGTGTTAAGAGTTGTGGCATCAAATCCTGTTAAAAACATGTTTACTACTATCAAAATATCTAATCCTCTATCTTTTACTCTTTGGCTTAGATCTTTGTAGTAATTCTGAAATTTATCAGAAGATGTATCGTATGAAGTACCAAACATGTGATTATAATCTTGGATAGCATTTTCTAGAAAATCTCTTGAACTAACATCTAAACCACTAGTATCCTCTAAATTCTCGTCAATCATTCCATCTAAATCTTCATCATTTACTCCAAAACTATAAATTAAAGCAATCTTTAATTTTTTGTCACTTGGAGCATCAGCCAATTGCCTTTTAAACTCTGCATAGTATTTTTTAGCCACATCAATAGAAGGTGTTGCGAAAATGGAGTTAAAGCCTGCGAGTCTCCTATCTTTTAATTTATAGAAACTATTTCTTTTTGTTTTTTGATCAAAGTGATCTCTGATATAGGTAACAATATTTTCTAATCTTTCTTGAGATGCTAATGCTGCATCGCGATCAATATCTGGTACCTGCGCATCCTCTATGTTTTCTGCTTCTCTTACCGTAGAAACGTAATCAACCTTAAATGGCAGAACATTTTTATCTGCAATTGCATCAACAATTGTATATGTGTGTAGTTTTTCTCCAAACGCTTGTTCAGTAGTTTTAAAGTTAGGTTTACCACCAGAAGAAGCATTCTTTGCAAATATTGGCGTTCCAGTAAATCCAAATAAATGATAATTCTTGAAGGATTTGGTTATAGCGTTGTGCATATCACCAAACTGAGATCTATGACACTCATCAAAGATTAGAACGACACGTTTATTATAAATATCGTGTTCTTTATTCTTTTTAATAAACCTATCTAGTTTTTGGATAGTAGTTACTACAATAGGTTGGTTTGTTTTATTACTCTTTAACTTTGCACCATTAGGCTTTGTTAACTGCTCCGTAAGTATAGAAGTATTTGTATTACTATTGGCAGAGCCTTCAGCAAACTTATCGTATTCTTTCATTGTCTGGTAGTCTAAGTCTTTTCGATCTACTACAAATAAAACCTTATCTACAAAATCAAGCTCACTAGCTAACTGCGCTGTCTTAAAGCTTGTTAGGGTCTTACCAGAACCAGTTGTGTGCCAGATATAACCTCCTGCATCCACAGAACCCAATTTTTTATAGTTAGTACTTACCTCAATTCGATTAAGAATTCTTTCAGTTGCAACTATTTGATAAGGGCGCATAACTAACAATAATTTTTCGCTGGTAAACACACAGTATTTTGTCAGAATATTAAGAATTGCGTGTTTAGCAAAGAAAGTTTTTGCGAAGTCCACAAGGTCTGTAATAGGTTTATTCGTAGCATCTGCCCACCAACTAGTAAACTGATAACTATTGCTTGTTCTTTTGCCTTTCTTAACGGCCCCTTGTACCTGATCTTTTATGTGTTGATCCCTTGTTGTATTACTATAATATTTTGTATGAGTCCCATTTGATATTACGAATATTTGGACATATTCGAATAGCCCAGATGCTGCCCAAAAGCTTTCTCTCTGATACCTATTTATTTGGTTAAATGCTTCTTGAATAGCAATGCCTCTTTTTTTAAGTTCAACATGCACAAGAGGCAACCCATTAACCAATATTGTTACATCGTAGCGATTGGAACGTTGTCCTTCATCCGTCGCGTATTGGTTAATAACTTGCAAATTATTGTCATGTATAGAATCCTTTTTGATTAGATAAATATTTTTAGTAGTACCATCATCTCTATTAAGATTTTTAATGTGATCTTCCTGAATCGTGGCTGCTTTGTCTGCAATGCTTTGGTTTGGGTTCGCTAACTCTTGAGTATAGAATCTGTCCCACTCGTTATCTGTAAAGGTATATTCGTTAAGTCTTTCTAGTTGTCTTCTCAAATTTACTACTAGATCTTCCTCGTTATTGATTTTCAGGTATTCATAAGCTTGAGATTCTAACTGTGAAATAAGTGATTTTTCTAGGACATCTTCTGATTGATAAGAAGTATCTCGCACTGAATTCGGTTCATATTTAGAAACAACAGTGCTTTGGTTACTCTCTGCTACCATATTATATTTATAATCAGTTTTCATATTCTTTGAAGGAAAACAACTTATTACGATAGTACTCGTATTGTTTATTACGTGCTTCTAGCTCTTTCTCTAATTCTTTCTCTAATTCTGTAAATTTATCAAGTATATTTGTAAGTTCGTTCTGTGTTTCTAGTGGAGGTACGGGAATCTTTATTTTTTTAACATTGGGAGTTGTTAATTGGGGAATACTACCTCCGGTATGTCCAATTTCAGTAATATCAAGAATGTAATCCAAAAATTTCGTCGTTATCAAACTTTTATCAGGAATAAGTGTTATTAAACGAACAATTGGAGTAAATTTTGGTGCTCTAATTGTATGATATCCAATAGTGCCTCTTGCAGATATAGTGACAGCTTCTTTATCAATTTTATAACTACTTGCATATCCATATAATGCATTTTCATCTGTTCCATTAGAAAAAATTGGATATGGAAAATCTTCAGAAGGTATAGTTTGACCTTTTTGATATTTTTCAGGTTTATCTCCTCCAGCTGAAATGTCTAGACAGACATCTTGTAGTGACATCCAAACCGCCGCATCCCCCTCATTTAATATTTTTTCTGTATTGGTTTCGATATTTTTCACAATCTCATTAAGAGACTCGCGTAATTTATTCTGTATTGTTACTGTATTTGCAATTTCAGTGTCAAGTTCCTTAATATTTATCACATCTTGTTTTTTTTCATTGCCAACATAGCTTGTTACTGAAATATTGAAATCATTTTCAACAATATCCTTGTTATTAATTAGTTCAGAAAAATATTCAATGTGTTGACGCTTAATAAAGGTATTTAAAATCTTTTCACGATTCCTTTTGCTTAATTTGTTTTTGTTACCTCCTCTTATGAATTCCTCAGAAGCATCGATGAAAAGAACACTGTTGTCTTGTTTGCTCTTTTTAAGAACAATAACGCATGTAGCAATAGACGTTCCAAAGAATAAATCTGGGGGTAATTGAATAACCGCATCAATATAATTGTTATCTATCAGGTATTTTCTAATTTTTTTCTCTGCACCACCTCTATAAAGAACACCAGGGAATTCTACAATAGCTGCCGTTCCACTTGTTGATAGCCAAGAAAGCATGTGCATAGTGAAGGCAAGATCTGCCTTGCTTTTTGGTGCTAATACACCTGCAGGTGAAAAACGCGGATCGTTTATAAGAAGGGGGTTAGCATCACCTTCCCATTTAATTGAGTACGGAGGATTAGAAACTATGGCATCAAAGGGTTCATCATCCCAATGTTTGGGATTTGTAAGTGTATCCCCAAGAGCAATATCGAAATTATTGTAATTTATGTCGTGCAGGAACATATTAATACGACATAAGTTATAAGTAGTTAAATTTATCTCTTGTCCGAAAAACCCAAGTCTAACATTTTCTTTTCCCAGCACTTTAGAAAATTTAAGAAGCAATGAACCTGAACCACACGCAGGATCATAAACCTTATTTACTTCTTTTTTATCAACTGTTGTGATCTCAGCTAGTAACTCGCTTACTTCTTGTGGGGTATAAAACTCACCGCCAGATTTTCCAGCATTTGAGGCATACATTGTCATCAAAAACTCATAGGCATCACCAAATGCATCAATAGTGTTATCAGAATAGTTACCCAGCTTAAGATTGCCAATAGCCTCAATAATCTTGGTCAATTTCTTATTGCGCTGCTCTACTGTATTTCCAAGCTTACTGGAATTGACATCAAGATCTGCAAATAAACCTTTAAGGTCTGCTTCACTGTTAGTACCTTTCGCTGAGTTTTCAATTCCTCGAAATACTGAAGCTAGTGTCTCATTTAAGTCCGTGTCCTTACGTGCTCTTTTACAAACATTTACAAACAATTCACTTGGTAGGATATAAAATCCCTTTTCTTTTACAGTATCAGCTCTACCAAGTTCCGCTTTTTCATCAGACAAATTTGCATAATCGAAATCTTTATTTCCTGTTCTTCTTTCATCTGAATTTATATAATCGGTTAGATTTTCACTTATAAATCTATAAAACAACATTCCTAAAACATATTGTTTAAAATCCCAGCCATCTACACTACCTCGCAGATCATTTGCTATCTGCCAAATAGCCCTATGTAATTCAGATCTTTCTTGTTCTTTAGTCATATTCTCATTATAACTTGGATTAAATGAAACTCGTAGTCTTCCTTTTTTATAATCTAAATCGGACGCGTGTCCGATTTTACAGCGTGTTGACAGCAAATAAACTTTGTGGGATTATAAACACAGTTGAATAGGTAACCCATCTTAATACAATAAGGTGTCCGCCTTGGAAGCGGGAATTTGTTAATGAACAATACAATGTTTCGTTAGCAGGTTCCCGCTTTTTTTATTGTATTAAGTTTATGAAAGGGTTATATGAACAACCTAAACATAAAAAAAGTGAAAGTATCTGAGCTTAAACCCTCAGAATACAATCCCAGAAAATGGGACGCGTATAAAGTTGAACAATTAAAGGAAAGCATAGAAAAGTTTGGCTTTGTTGATCCTTTGATTGTGAATGGAGCCGAAAATAGGAAAAATATCTTGATAGGAGGCCATTTTCGTTATCACCTCGCAAGGCTCCTCAAGTACAAAGAAGTTCCTGTTGTGTATATAGATATCCCAGATATTGAGAGAGAAAAGGAACTCAATCTGAGATTAAATGCTAATACAGGAGATTGGGATTATAAGCTATTGGCAGAATTCGATGAGTCTTTTCTTGATTCGGTTGGATTTACAAGCGAAGATTTGGATGAAATCTTTGCGATAGATGAAACTCCCGAGGAATTCGACCTTCGACAGGAGCTTGCAAAACTAGATATTAACAATATAGAAATTAAAAAAGGCGATGTTATCCAGCTGGGCGAAAACAGGTTGATGTGTGGGGATTCTACAGTTGAAAGAGATGTACAAAAGCTTATGGATGGTGAAAAGGCGGATATGTGCTTCACTGACCCACCATACCTTCTCGATTACCTAAAGGGAAAGAAGAAATCAGAGGGCATTGTAACAGGATTTGGAGCAAAAAGAAATCGAAGGTATCTTGAGACCGATGTTCTACCAGACGATTTTACAGAAAAATGGGTGGCCAACATATCCAAAATCCAAAAGGAAAACTTCTCAGTGATAATTTATGAGAACTGGAAAAATTTGAGAGTAATTTGGGAGGAAATGGAAAAGTACTGGAAAGTAAGAAATATGATCGTATGGCATTTACCCAATAGAACGCAAGGATTTGCTGGTAAACATAGATTTTTTTCAAAGCACGACATTGCAATGGTTGGTACATCAGAATCTTTTGACCCATCCCTCAATCTCAAACCTGAAGAAGAACTTCTTCAAAATGAATATGAAACAGCATTGTTCGCGATTTCGGGCAGGCCACATTGGGAAAGTTATAAGAAGGGCAAAAAGTACCAGCCAACAGATTTTATTGAATATGTTGCTTCTGATGAAAAAAGCTCAGGTCAAGGGGTGGTTTTCGGTACCAAACCGATCGAAATATTAATTCCATACATAAAAGTATTAACAAAGCGAGGAGACCTTATAGTGGAGCCCTTCGGAGGCTCTGGCAGTACGCTGATCGCTTCAGAGAAAATGAGGAGACGTTGCTACATCATGGAGAAATCCCCCGTTTACGCGGAAGTTATTAAAAAAAGATGGGAAAAGCTCACCCATCAGAAAGGAGTAAAAATATCATGAATAAAACAATCCAGAAAAGACAACAAAAAGAACGTGAAATCCTACTAGAACATCTTAGGAGAACACCAATAATTCAGTTAGCTTGTGAGAAAGCTGGAATATCAAGGGCGACCTATTATCGCTGGAAGAGCAATGATAAAGAGTTTGAAAAACAAGCTAATGAGGCCATTGATGAAGGTGTATCCCTCATGAACGATTTTGCTGAATCGCAGTTAATTTCTTCAATAAGAGATAAAAACATGACGGCGATAATTTACTGGTTAAAACACAGGCACAAAGCATATTCAACAAGGGTAGAAATATCGGGAAATATATCTACGATACGTGAAGAACTTACTGAACAGGAAACTCAAATGATTAAGGAGGCCATAAATTTATTTAAGGATGATTATGGAAATAAATGAAAGAACCCTGCAACAAGTACTCAATGATAGAACTCTACGGGTGAATCTTGCCTACGATAGTTTCGAATGGTTTCTTGTTATCTATTTGAATCATCACTTTAGTTATTCTTTTGCTCCATACCATAGAGAGTTAATGAGGATAGTACAAGATCAAGAGATAGAAAGGGCTTTTATTGCTGCTTTTAGATCGAGTGGAAAAACCACGCTTATTGTTCACGCCGGAATATTATGGTCACTGTTTGGTAAACCGCAGAAAAAATACATCGTTTTAGTTGGTCTTACCAAATCCCAAATTGAAGAGCATTTTCACAACCTAAGACGTGAATTAGAAACTAATGAGCTGTTAATAAATGACTTCGGTAGATCGAAGGAACCAATGAGTAAGTGGAGTTCAGATAAGCTAGAAATACCCTCCCTTGGTGCAACTGTAGTGGCTCGTTCCACAGGAGAAACTGTTAGAGGCGTCAAAGGACTATCAGAAAGGCCGGATCTTATTATCTGTGACGATATGGATGACGTAAATTCTACAAGGAGTCTTGATACAAGAGATTGGCTTTTTCATTGGTTTACCAGTGAGATACTGACCCTGGGATTTGACAATACGAGGGTTATTGTGACAGGAAATATTGTGCATCCTGATTGTTTTCTCGTTCGTATGGAGGAAATGATAAAAGACAAAAAGAAGACAGGAGAGTTTTTGAAGGTTCCATTTTTTGACTCTAAAGGTAATGCTAATTGGCCCTCAAGATTCCCAACCAAAGAAAGCATACAAAAGCTACAAGATGGGATTTACGACCCTCGTGTTTGGAAAAGAGAATATGAACTAATACCAGTAACACTTATGGACCAAGTTATTAAAGAAAACGATATTCGTTACTATGAACAAATTCCAAATACAACCTCTAGATATTACGAATACACGCTAATTGCGGTAGATCCTGCAATTAGTGAAAAGGATTCCGCTGACTTTTCTGCCATCGTTTTTGCTGACGTATTTAATACAGAAGGTAACTATAAAATATATCTACACTCAAACTATATAAATGAACATTTGGACACACAATCTCTACTTAATAGGATGGAGTATTGTTACAACACCAACTTGGGCAAGCGTCCCTTGATATTGATAGAAAACTCGAATTTCCAGGAAATTATAGCTCAGCAGTTAGAGCAAAAAATGCTCAAGGTTGAGAGAGTTAACCCAAGGGGTGTTAGTAAGATTGATCGTTTTATGTCAGTAAGCAATCTTATAAAGTCAGGTGTGGTTGAATTTCCTAAGGAATTCTCAGGGCATCTAAAAGACCAAATATTATATTGCGGAATGACAAAACACGATGATCTCTTAGATGTCTTTGTCTATATATTGCAGTATGTAGTAGAGCATAAAAGACAAGACAGTGGTGTTACGTCAGTAAGGTTTATAAGTGTTAAAACCAGATCTTTGTTCAGATAATCTTATAAGTTTATTCATTTATCTATTCATAAGTTTGCTATAATCTAAACATAAATGTTATCAGCGGCGAGTATAACAAAGCACTAGTTCTGTAGTTATTGCAGAACTGAGTATCAAACCCAGAAAGGGGCTACCTTTCCAAGGGTTTGATGCTTCGCCGCTGATGACTACAGAAGGTAGTCCCTTTCTTATTGCCTACCTCTAATATACTTTTAAGGCTTTACGAAGCCTTGCATTAAGGGAACTCTTCTGTCATCCATCAATGTGGTATGTATAAAAGAGTTGAACCCAAAAAACTAACAGGTAAAGAAACATTTAAAAACGCAAACAAAGAATTTTCCGTTCTTCAATTTTGGCAATTCGCCTTTTCCAATCTCAATTCTAACGTTCTAAGAGGAGATCTAGCGGAATTTTTTATCGAGAATGCCTTAAGGGATGTAGAACACATAACAATTAAAAACCCCTGGGGAGATTTTGATGTAGTAACAAATGAGGGTACTAAAATAGAGACCAAATGTAGTGCGTTTCTACAAGACTGGGACCAGAAGGAACTTTCCAAACCTTTATTTTCAGGTTTGAGAGCCAAGGATTTATATTGGAATTCTGCTGTATCAGATTTCAAAGCTGACTCAGGAAAAGACTACAAATCCGATATTTACGTATTTGTTCTACAGAATCATAAGAATCCCGAAACTCTGAATCTTTTAGATATGAATCAATGGGAGTTCTTCGTTTTATCCAGGGATGAATTAAAAGAGATATCTAAAAATGCATCAAGTGTTTCTCTAGTAAAACTACAAAAGGAAAATGTCGAGCCCATTCACTTTAACGGACTAAGACAAGCTATATTAAGCAAAGAAAACTTTTGATATTTTGCTTATTTTTGAACGTTAACCCGTCCACCGATAAAGTAAGCTTTATAAACCTCCTCGTTATTTAAAAAGATTCCTTCTGTTTGGATGAATTCCTCAATATCACCTTGGCACTCGTTTGTATATTTTAAATTGTTTTCCTCAAATTTTTCGGGCCCTCGATGGATACAGTTTCCAGTGGGACCTTCCTTTAAAGCTTTACGTAGAAACGCGTAGATGTCCGAAAAGTTGATTCCTTCTGCAACCTTACCCCAATAAACACATCTAAAAACGTCTTTTCCATCAAACCAAAGAGTTTCGTTACCAGAGTATGGTTCACCCCCGTAAAATTCGTCTTCATATTTCCAATTCCCCTCATTTCTAGTTAATATCTTTCCGCCCTTGCCATTATCTTCGTACTTGATACTTTCGTCAGCATAGCCCAGTAAGTTAAACTTTCTAAGGGTATTTTTGAGTTCTTGTGCTTGTGGTCTCATATAAGTTATTGTACATCAAAAGCTGGAGCTGGACTTGTACTCGTTTTTGCGTCATCCATTGTATAGATGACAACAGCAACAAACACCATTAAATACTGCCTTTATGCACGAAAATCTTCGGAAAGCGATGAGCGCCAAGCTATGAGTATAGACTCTCAAATCAAGGAAATGACAGACCTCGCTTTAAAGGACCAATTAGAAGTAGTAGAGATCAAAAAGGAGAGCCACTCTGCTAAAAATTCGGGTACAAGACCACTATTTTTAGAGATGCTTTATGAACTCAATCAAGATAAATACAACGGTATCTTGACTTGGGCTCCAGACAGGCTTAGCAGAAATGCAGGTGACTTAGGTTCTCTTGTTGATATTATGGATCGAGGAAAGTTAGCGCATATCAAAACGGCTTCTCAATCTTTTTCTAACAATCCAAACGAAAAGTTCTTACTAATGATTCTTTGTTCCCAGGCTAAACTTGAAAACGATAACAGAGGTTTAAATGTTAAAAGAGGTATAAGAGCTAAGTGTGAAATGGGATGGAGACCCGCGCCCGCCCCTGTCGGATATTTAAACTATTCCCATCTTGGAACTAAGAAAGTAATGCTAGATAAAGAAGTTGCCCCTCTAATTAAAGAAATGTTCACGATGGTAGCTAATGGGTGTAGCGGAAGAGATGTAAAAGTTTGGTTAGATAAAGACGGAAGACTGAAAAAACATACACATAGAAATATACCTCTAAGTATGGTTTATAGAATGCTAAAAAATAGTTTTTACTACGGTGAATTTGAGTATCCAACAAATAGCGGGGTTTGGTACAAAGGTTCGCATGACCCGATAATTACACGAGAATTGTTTAAAGAAGTTCAAAAGAAATTGAGTTTTTATACTGAGAATAAAACAAAAACTAAATGGGGTTCAAAAACCTTTGATTTCAAAGAGATTTTTAAATGCGCTTACTGTGGAGCAAGTGTTGTAGGTGAAGAAAAATTCAAACTACTAAAATCAGGAAAGAAGAATAGGTACGTTTACTACCATTGTTCCAAAAAGATTGATCCAAATTGCCCAGAACCTTATGTAAATGAGGTAGACTTGATTGATAGATTTATCAGGTTCGTTGAACTACTAGAAACAAGAAGAAGTACAGCCATTGAAATAAATAAAACAATTAAGACTAAAATGAATAAATATAAGGCGTTCAGAGACCAGATACTAGAACAACAAAGCGTTTCAATTGAGGATAAACCACTTAAATTTGCTGAGTTTTTCAGACATATAGTTTTAAACGGAACTAATGAGGAAAAACAAGAAATCCTATCGTGCATTAACCAGGCCTTATATCTCCATAACGGAGAAATATTTTCCAATCCTTTAATTTAGCTAAATATAGAACAGGGACTCGAACTTAAATACATTGTTATAGCAATAAAAAACCTTATAAGGTTAATGTTTTACAGAAAAATTGCGGTTCGGATTTAAGGTTTTTAAGAGAGGTTTTATCAAGCTGTTAAGAGGTATTAGAGGCTTCATGGTCACTTGCGTGCCCATTCTGGCTGGGGGACAGGGATTCGAACCCCAATTTCTGCGTCCAGAGCGCAACGTCCTACCATTAGACGATCCCCCATAGCTGTAACGTTAAGATTTTACCATTAAAATAGCTATTCTGTGATTAATATTCCTAACTAAAATGCTTACAAATCAATTTGTTTTAGTGCTTCGTATACTACCTCGAGCTCTTGAGCTGTTTCTTCTGGTAAGGGGTTTCCAAGTACGGTGATTTCTTTATTTAAAGTGGGGTCAAGATACTAAGTATCAGGAGTACAAGGAAAAAACCAGTGTTTTAATTCCATTTTTAAAATGACTTTTAATTTAAACATTATTTATTACATAAAAATTTACTTAGTATCTTTAATATTCTTTCTGGGAATAGATATAATTTGGCTCACCAAAGTGGCACCAGGTTTTTATAAATCTAATATTGGACATCTTATGGCAGAAAAACCAAATTTGTGGGCTGCTGTTGCATTTTATCTTTTCAATCTAATAGGAATAATAATCTTTGCTGTGAGTCCCTCCCTTAAGAATAATTCCTTACGTAGTGCCATAATATTAGGCGCATTGTACGGTTTTTTCACTTACGCTACGTATGATTTAACGAATTATGCAACCTTAAAAAACTGGCCTATCACTGTTGTTATTATTGACATATTATGGAGGATGATTCTAACATCGGTTGTTTCCTTAATTACTTATTTAATAGGCATTAAGTATTTATAAAAATTTGATCTATCTGATAACAAAAGGCGGAATGCCTAGAAAAAATACTTATTCCTTTAATCCTAAATCTTATCGCTAATTTCTTGTTTTCTCCAAATCTCAATAAGATGTAAAAAAACTACATATACAGGTTAAGGGAACTGTCCAAAAGGTGCTATAGATTGTAGAGAGAAACAACGCCAAAGCCTTTTACATTGGGCATACGACAGCAGAAAGATTGAGGAAATTCGAGCTGATATAATAAAGTTATGATAATTGTACTAAATCGTAAAATAACTCCAGAAGAATTCGAACAAGCAAGGGAAGTTTATAGTGATTATATTAAAACTGTAATTGACATTGAAAAAGACATATTAGCTATAGGAGGTGAATACCATATAGATTGCGAAGAAGTCCTAATTAAGAGCGGTAGCAAACAAGAAAATCTATACGGAGGAGGTTATAGGGTTAGTACTAAGGAAGTAGAGTACATGGCCATGAGCAATTTTAAACCCGCCCTAGGGAAAAACACTTATGAAATAATGGATCTAGCTGTTAGAGATAAACTACACGAACTTACAAAAGATTTTCTAGAAATATGAGAGATAAACAATTTGTAATAAACTCAATAAAAATGGACCTACATAGAGTAGTTAATGCTGCTGGAGATATAACAAAACCAATGCCAAAACAATCAATCAAGGAATTCCTAAACCACGCACTAGATAATTTCAATAAGATAGAACCTACTAATTTGGAAAAAGCTTTAAAAACTCAATTAGCAGCCCTCTCTACAAAAGTAGATACCCCTATGGATCCCCACAAGCGGTTGTTATGGACAGAGGATGTCATGACCGTTAGGTGTAGATTGTAGTTCGAACTTGTTCTCTAATAACCAGCCAAGAATTTATAACTGAGTTATACTTCCAATATGAAATACCCTAAACACATATACGAACCGCTAAGATATAATGTGGCCTCATCTATTGTTGCCCACGAATTCAAAAAGATATTCGGCGAATTAACACCTGCTGAATATAAGAAAATCGAATCTCAAATTTATGACTGGCCCATCCATCCAGAAAAATACTCCATTACAAAGGAACCTCGAGATTTTTGGAATGGTATCGAAGGAATAATGACTGGCTTTAGACTTAAGGGTGTTGTTAGATTTATCACGGCAGAAAACGTTGTTTGGACAAGGGAAAATGTGAATCCAACAGAGTTTATTTTATGCACAGATCATTTTCATATTAATGATGAAAAAATCCCGACCTGGAATAAACACGTAAAAGAGGTTTATGGATGGTTAAATGAAAAAGGTTACATAGAAGCAGCTACAAAAAAGGTGGAAAAATCATTCTCAAAAGGTATCCCCAGAATACAAGATCCTATATACTGCCGAAAAAATAAGCGCGGAGAATATCTTGCTTTAGATGGTAATGGTAGAATACTACACGCACTACTTAAAAACAAAATATCTGTACCGGCATTTGTTGGACACATGGAAGACGAAAACCCTAACAACTATTGGGTACCTACAATGTTTCTCATCAATCTAGGAAAACTATACAAAAAGCAGGTAATTGATTTCGACACATACAAGAAAATACTTGACTCAATATTTAAATACTCCGATAGTGCCAAAATCGAGTACGAAGAGAGAGTACCCGATGAGAGTGATTTGAAAGAGAAGATCCTCAAGCTTGCTTAACTACAACAAAACCAGAGTTGCTGCCATTGATCAATCTGTTCTTTTCCAGCTCTTCCTCCAAACACTTCCCAAGTAAATCGGGCTCTTTTCTACATTTATGTTCGATAATACTAGAGGATCTATGCGCGGATTCGTAAGTTAAACCCGTAAACATCAAATATCTTTCGTGTAGCTCGTGCAAAAGTACAAAATCCCGTTCCTGTGGTTTTAGATCATTGTCCAACCAAACTTCTTTTTGTGGGATAAAATCATACACAAAATGGTGGCCTCCCTCCGTAAAATTCAAAAAATATATATCGCGGACGATTTTCCCATCCACGACCCAGACATCTGCCCCTTTGTACTCATCAAGTTTTTTAATATATACCTCCTTTGGCACAACACCCACGATATCGCAGACACCTCCCCTTACTCTTTCCGAGAAGGCATCTTTTAACCTCTCACGTTTCTCATTGGTTTCAGCCCTTTTCATAGCCTCGCTATATGAAATACCTCCCCTTATTAAACTCCAGGATGTATAGAGATTTTCAATAAAGTATTTTAATTCATCTGGCGCATATTCCTTGTCTATCCAAAATTCCAAAGTAGGTATAAATGGAAATCTATAATGGTGGCCAAAATTTGTGAATTCACGGTTAAGGTTATTCCTAATGTACTCGCCGTCAACTTCCCAAACCGCGCAGTCTCCTACAGATTCCAACTGTTTTATATATGGTTTATTGGGCATCATTTCGCTACCGGTGGACACAAATAATTTTAGCTGGAATTTTTATAGATTATCAATAGGTTCCGGATCGTTTCGCGTAGATATAGTCTCTCCCGCAGCAACATCTACCAACAAAGATATTTCAAACATTAGTAAACAGATCGGGTGTAAAAACGGAAAAAACAAAGCTTTCGAGTAAAAAAGATGTTATAACAAATATCAACGATGGCATTCAATAATCTTAACGAATCTTACAACCCTATAGAACTAGAAGGAGGAAAAATGTTGTACGGTAGATACAAAAGTAATGGAGGTATACTAACAATGAGGGCATACAGAGCTGTCATTACCGCCGAAGAGCAAAGTTCTCTGAGTGACTTTTCTACTCCTACTATAGTACAGACCGAGAAAATGGCTAAAACTGCCGATATAACTCTTGATGATACCACCATTAAAATTTATGGGATTTTAAGAACTAGAGTAAAAGACATTCCCGGAGTTATGGAAGCGGAACGTGGTGTAATCAATAAACTTTGTGATCAACGCATTTTTGCTGAAACGCTTTTATTACGGGGTTACTCAAAAGATTCAGATGAATATAAGCGTTTCGTGCAGACTCATCTGTACATACTTGCACAATAATCAAAATAGTGATCTAAATTAACCCAGATACTTGGATATATAGACTCACAAAATCAACTGGTCTAACTATGGAATTGGGTGCGGTATTCACATTTTTAATCGGCTTTTTTATTACATCAGAAGTATTTACCGTACAGGAAGCTATCGCTTTAACGGTTAGGAAATAATGTTAACAAAATAACCGAAAAGAAAAGTTAGAGTAGGAATTCTTCTAACGCAGTATTTGAACCTACGATATTTGACGGATCATATAGAAAAGTTTTCCAGCCAAGTTTTTTTGCTTCTTCAATATGCACTTTACTGTTTTCGACAAATAATATGTTATTACTTAATACTCCCGCTTGTTTCGTAGCGAATTCATATATTTCTCTTTGCGGTTTCATAAATCCAACGACGCTTGAATCCACAATCGTATCCCAATTTACTTTAGGCAACAAGTTTTTCTTGGTAATTAAATCCAGCATCTTGGGATACATGTTGGTCAGCAAACCTAATTTATATCTTCTTTTTAATTTCGCGACTAATTTTCCAAGATCGGGATTGGGTTCAAACCTGTTTGCAAAATCTGCCAGAAATGAGTAATCTTTGGGCAAGTTAAGTTTAAAGTCATCTTTCATGATAGTAATAAAAGAATCGACATCCTCTTTACCCAAACAGAAGTCAATTTCTTTTTTATCAAATAATGTACTTAGTCTCGGTTTATCTTTTTCACTAACGTTTAAATCATCAAGCATTTCGTTCCATTTGTCGGTTTTTGAAAAATCCAGTACTAACACTCCGCCAATATCGAAATACACAAATTCTATCTTCACAAAATTAGGCCTCGATTTTAGAAAATAAATAACTACAAATCATGAGTAATAATAAAGAACAGATTGTGAGCAGCAACGTATTATTAGCTAAATCTATCTGAATTACCCCGCTGAAAATCTCGCGCAAACCATCCACTCCATATGTCAAAGGATTGACTCTCGAAATTGATTTTAGTACTGAAGGTGCGCTTTCCAAGGGAAATAAAGCACCGGACAAGAAGAATGTGGGCATAACTAAAAAGTTCATTATTAGCTGGAACCCGTGAAAATCCTCCATTAGAGAAGCAATCGCAGTTCCAAGTGAAGTATAAAACAAAGCTATTAAAAACATTAACACAACGGCAAGAGGCAACAAAAGTAAATTCTGGGGTTTGAACCCAACAAACAGAGTTAAAACAAACACTATTAATCCCTGTAAAGTTGCTATTGTGGCACCTCCTAATACTCTTCCAAGTACAATTTGAAACCTGGGAACTGGGGCAACCAAAGTTTCTTTAAGAAAACCAAACTGCCTGTCCCAAATTAGTTCAACACCATTAAATATAGCCATGAATAAAATTGCCTGACCCATCACACCGGGAGCTAGAAAAGTTATGTAGTTACCTTTTCCTGCTCGTTCAAACACAGGGCCCAAACCGAAACCCATAGCCAGCAAGAACAATAGCGGCTGTCCAATCGACCCGATAATACGAGCTTTTGACCGCCAATACCTCTTGATTTGTCTTACCCACATAACATAAAGTACATTCCACATACTTACCTTTTCCTCCTATTTCTTAGATGCATACGCATACGTTCTAAACTGCTTAAATTCTCATCTCTAATATCTTTTCCCGTCAGGGAAAGATAAGCTTCTTCCAAAGTGCTAGTGTTTGTTTGGTTTTTTAGCTCATCTACAGACCCTAAAGCTACAATCCTTCCTTTATCTATAATGGCTATTCTTCCTGCCATTTTCTCCGCCTCTTCAAGATAATGTGTCGTAAAGAAAATAGTTGTTTTATATTTGTGATTTAGTTCCAAAATACGCTCCCAAATTTTATTTCTTGTTTGCGCATCCAATCCTAAAGTTGGTTCGTCCATGAAAAATATTTTGGGATGATGAAGAAGCGCCCGCGCGATTTCCAGCCTTCTTCTCATACCACCGGAAAAGGTTTTTACAAAAGCGTCTTTTCTGTCCCAGAGATCTACAGTCTCCAATAAATCTTGTACTCTCTTTTCACGAATATCGTTGGGGATTTTATACAACACCCCATGAAAATCCATATTCTCTTTTGCCGTCAATTCTTCGTCTAGACTTGAATCCTGAAATACGATTCCAAATGATTCTCTTACCTCATCCTGTTGATAAAGCGGATCGAAACCATTTATACGTACATCACCGTTTGTAGGTCTGAGCAAAGTTGTAAGTATGCGGATAGTTGTGGTCTTTCCTGCGCCGTTTGGCCCTAAAAACGCAAAAACTTCTCCTTCACCAACATCAAATGAAATCTTGTCAACGGCGGTAAAATCGTTAAATTTCTTCGTCAGATTTTTTATCACTATAACTTTTTTCAGGTTATTTTCTTCTCCCATAATACTATTTCAACTTAAAACTAACACATATGAATATAACTTATTTCTATTTTACACTAACCGACAAAAACAACCTTCCCTCGGCAACTATAACTTGGAAAAATGATAAAATTTGACTCTTTTGTTTCACACTAAATACTTACTTTGATAGAATTAATATAATGAAGCTGATTAAATCGCTATCCGCCGAACTAATATTATCTCTGGTTTTTGTTTATTTGTTATTTCTATCTTATGAGTGGCAGAATATAGATTTACTTTCTAAATTTATAAGCATAGCCCTGGGGCTACAAATCATTTTTATCTTTTTACTTCTACAGAGTAGATTTGAATGTATTATTGGCAAAACATATAATTCTTCAAAAAGACTGCTTAAATATAATTTCCTAGGAAGACATTCCCTTATAAGGATTATTACCCTTTTACTTCTTGGTATACTGATTACGTTTTCTACCTTGGTTCTGGAGCTTGTTTCCGTTATTATAATTCTTGGCGATTACAAACCCGAGATGGCAGGTTTTCCCTTTTCATTTTTCCCGTTACGAGATACGTACTATTTTGATATGAAATACTTTTTGCTTAATACCGTTATTTACGTTACGATATTGTACTTTTACAGTTTATTGGGTGCATTTCACACAAGTAAAACAACAAAGTAGGTTTATTCTTGAATTAAGGAAAAACATATACTATTATATGCGAAACCCACGTAATAATTGTCCTTAAAGGAAAATCATATGCAAATGGATCCTAGAAACAAAAAATTGGCAAAAGTTTTAATAGAACACTCACTCAAAGTTAAAAAGGGAGATAAAGTTGTTATATCAACTTCCGATTTATCAACTGGTGACCTGATGAATGAATGCATGAAATTAAGTTTGCAAAAAGGAGCGCAGGTATATATCGATGTGATGGGATGGAACTTATTTCTGGATAGAACTTCAGCTTGCGACACTGCCCGAGAATATTTAGAAAACGCTTCAATTAGCCAGATAAAAAATCCCCCGGAAATTTACAAGAATATAGTTGATTGGGGAAATAAGTTTGTAAGGATCACAACTATCGAAAACTATTCGCATCTCCATGGTGTTAGAAAAGACAAACTTAACGCCAGAAAAGCCGCGAGGAGAGAATGGTTTGATATTCTGGTTGATAAAAAGGATTGGGTTTTAACTTACTATCCAACTAACGCTATGGCTCAAATGGCTGGTTTATCTACAAAAGAGCTACACGATTTCTACTTTAAATCGGTCTTAATTGATTACACAAAAATGAAGGAACAGGAAGACAGAATCAAAAATGCGCTAGACAAAGCTGATAAAGTGCATATTGTTGGTGAAAAGACAGATCTTTGGATAAACAAAAAAGGGCGACTGGCCTGCTCGTGCTGCGGACTAAGGAACATCCCCGACGGTGAAGTCTTTATAGCACCCATAAAAAATGAGGTTGAGGGGGAAGTATATTTTGACCTTCCTAATTTTATGGACGGTGTTGATGTTGTTGGGGCGCATATTAAATTTGAAAAAGGCAAGGCGGTTGAAATAAGCGCGGAACAGGGATTTGATGTCCTTGAATCAAACCTGAATATAGATAAGGGTGCCAGATATATTGGGGAACTGGGGTTAGGGGTTAACTATGGTGTTAAAGATATCATGAGAAGCACTATTTTCGATGAAAAAATCGGAGGCACAATTCACATAGCAATGGGTAAATCCTATAAAGATTTGGAGGGAGGCGCACCTGAAGGTGCGAACGATTCGGCTATTCATTGGGATATAGTTAAGGATATGCGCAAAAAGGGAAGTTATATAGAAATCGAGACAAACGGGAGAACAAAAAGAATTTTTCAGGAAGGGAAATATTTGATCTAGCGTATTTTTAAAATCCCTTTCTTATCTTTTGTAATCAAGTCGAAAGTAGTTGGGGATTGTTGATCCGGTGTGAAGGAAGACCAATTTAAATCCGGTTAAACTAATATGAAAAGACAGGAAATACTAAATACATTTGAAAAAATCGCATCTATACCGCGAGGTTCAGGTTGTGAGGAAGGTATAAGAAATTGGCTTGTAAAGCAAGCTCATAACGAGAAGTGGGAGTGTATAGTTGACAGCGTCGGAAATGTCCTTATTCGAGTTCCAGGTACTAAGAAAACCGACGATACAATTATTCTACAAGGACATATGGATATGGTCTGTCAAAGAGAAATAGGGTACGAACACAATTTTGAAAAAGATCCAATAAAAACGTATATCGAGAATGGTTGGTTAAAGGCAAAGGGTACAACTTTAGGCGCGGATAATGGATTGGGAATCGCGATAGCTTTAGTTTTGGCGAAGGATAAAAATATAGATAAACCAAACCTGGAACTTCTGTTTACAGTAGATGAGGAAACAGGTCTCACAGGTGCGATTGGTCTAAGAGGGAATTTACTCAAGGGACATACTTTAATTAATCTTGATTCAGAAGAAGAAGGGATATTTACAATAGGCTGTGCCGGTGGAGTTCGCGCTAACATTAATAAAAAATACAAAAGACAAAAGTGCCGAGGAACACTAGTAGAGTTAGAAATAAAAGGCGGGCTGGGCGGGCACTCAGGCGTTGATATAGACAAGGGAAGAGCCAACGCGGCAAAACTAATAGCCAGAATTCTATTTTCAGTTACTGAAAACGTTGAATTCGCAGAAAGAATAAACTTCAAATTAGACTCTATAAAAATTGGAACGGTTACAAACGCGATTCCCGGTCACGGTAAAGCTCAATTCTTGATAAATAATGGTCAGTTCGAGTCAGTAAGAAAAACCTTGCATAAATCTTGGCAGAGTATTCGCGAAGAATATGAACAAACAGATCCTCAACTCAAATTGATAGTTAAAAATCTAGGCAGTCTAGAAACACTCTGCTTAAGTTCTAAAGATTCAATAGAACTAATCGAGTTTCTTATTGCTTTACCAAACGGAATTTTCAATATGTCTAGAGACGTTGAAAATCTTGTTGAGACTTCAACAAATATAGGAATATTAACCCTTGAAAAAACCTGGCTGGAAATAGGCTACGCATTACGAGGATCTATACAGTCAAAACTGGCCTACCTAAATAATCAAATGGAGAAAATAACCAAATTCTGGGATGGAACATACGAAAATAAAAGCCCCTATCCCGGATGGAAACCTGACATAAAATCTCCAATCCTTAAAAGAGCAAAAGAAACATACAAAGAACTATTTGGCAAAGCACCTGTAGTAGAAGCTGTACATGCGGGATTAGAGTGCGGGGTTATAGGAAGTAAATATAAAAATATGGATATGATTTCTCTTGGGCCAACAATAAAAGAAGCCCACTCACCAAATGAAATGGCACATCTTGAAAGTGTAGACAAAGTATACACATTTCTCGTAAAACTACTCGAGACACAATTGTAAAAAAACACTAACCTCTAAAAAGCACCTGTTATATAATCTGAATAATGGGTCGAATAAATCAAAGTGTTAGTGGAAACTTCGCAATAAAAGTAGTATCAAAAATCGCAAAAATAGTACTAGATTACTTGAAGTTCTTTCCTTTGGGTTTCGTCTTTTGCTACGCTACCACCGTTATTCTCACACTAGTTACCAGCACGCCCTTTGAAGAAACCTTTCTAAAACTTGTGGGGGTTTCTCTTGGCGAGAAAACTGACACCTACAATTTAGATTCCAAGAACATCACAAATATGTTTCTTCCTTGGTGGCTTATTGGGGGCACTATTCTTGAAATCTTGTCTCTCTTGATCAAAGTGCGATTTAAAAGAATATATACAACAACTGCCCTAGCGATAACACTGCTATTTCTTACACTCGGTGCTATGGAAAAACTGGGAGACGAATCTACAGCTATATTGTGGGTTTTATACGCAGTGTCAGTTTTGTGCCTTCTCATGTATTTTGTTTTTGCTAAAATGACAGATACTCTGATGTACACCAGAAATTATGTTAAAGAAAATCCGGTTAAAAAAACTACATTGGAACAAAAACAGGATGCTCAATAAAGGGACAAACAGATACCCCCAAAACTTTGTCAACGAAAAATGAGGCGATTAATAACAAAGGTATATAAATCAATCTCTTTCCATTTTTCTTTTTTCCCATACTTAAACCTCCTATAAATCTACACAAGAACTTATGTCAGACCAAATTTACCTCGTCGCCCTCACGCACTTTCTCTGAAACCTTAATCCCAACTTCCTGCCCTGCTTCTGCAGATTCTATATCTTTATGGTCATATTGCATTTCTGATACAGTCTGCTCAAAATCCGTTGTATTACCTAGAAACTGAACTTCATCACCTACTTTTAAAGCATCCATAAGTTTTACTATCGCAACACCAATATTTGAGTAAAAATGTGTTACGTCACCCACTTTTGTAGGCATATAAAATAGTCACCTCCTTAGTAATACTTAATTATTACTATGTGGCCGGATGCCTGTATTCTACTATAAAATATGAAAAATGTAATGTTTTACAGCTTTTTCTGGTATAACAAATACATGATTTCACAAATCACTGTAAACAAAGAAAATCTTTTGCATAATCTCAACCAGTTAAAAAAAGTTTTGCATAAAAACGTTGGCACAATTGCGGTAATAAAAGCAAACGCATATGGGCATGGGCAAAACGAGGTAGCCAAAGTTATAGAAAAACACGTGGATTATTTCCAGGTAGATGACCTGGCTGAGCTAAGCAGTCTGAGAAAAGTTACTAAAAAACCTATTCTTGTCTTTGGATATGTGAAAAACGATGAACTGGAACAAGCAATTAAACTAGGAGGAATACTGGGAATTTATGATCTAAAACGCGCGCAGATTCTCAACGAAATAGGTTCCAAAATAAATAAGAAAATAAAACTGCACATAAAAGTAGACGCCCACCTTGGCAGACAAGGAATTCTGCTGGAAAATCTTCCCGATTTTTTAAACGATTTTAAGAAATTGAGAAACGTCAAAGTTACGGGCGTTTACTCCCACTTTGCAAATATAGAAGATACATCTGATTTTACGCACGCTCTAAAACAGATAGATACATTCCAAAAAGCAGTAATGCTGTTTGAGAAACGCGGATATAAAAACTTTGCAAAACACATGTCATCCACATCAGGTGTTATGGTGTACGACCAGTTCACAAATTACTTTAATCTAGTTAGATTAGGAATCGGTTTATATGGTTTGTGGCCATCAGAAGATCTAAAAAATAGATTCGGTGAGACCATAGAACTAAAACCTGTCATGGAATGGAAAACGTGGGTCGCGCAAGTGAAAGAAGTCCCAAAAGGTTTCACAATTGGATATGGTCTAACTTATATGACACCCATAAAAAAGAAAATAGCGGTTGTACCTCAAGGTTACAGTGATGGTTACGATAGATTGTTGTCTAACACAGGAGAAGTGCTAATAAAAGGAAAAAGATGCAGAGTTTTAGGAAGAGTCGCGATGAATATGTTCATGGTAGATGTGACAAGAATTAAGGATGTAAAAGTTGAGGATGAAGTTGTTTTACTTGGGAAACAGGGAAAAGAGGAAATTACTGCTGAAGAAATTGCCAGAAAGATTAACACTATCAATTATGAGGTTGTTTCGCGGGTGAACCCGTTATTAGATAGGGTTGTTGTTTAAACTTGCTTCGGGATCGCGTTCTGTTCAACTTGTTTCTTTTTGTTGTGTTGAACGCGATCCCAGGCCAGGCTACTGTTGCTTCATGTATTCCACGGCGATATAGTTCTGCGCCCTTTCGGGCACATCCCGCCATTTCCACCGGGAATACTCGTAGGCCTCCGGACGGGGGAGGCCGGCATCTAAACCCAGGGCGAAACGGCGATCTCGATCCGATCGCCCCGAGTCGTCCCACCACTCACCGCACGCCTCCTTTGCCTCCGCCAAATTTTGGCTCACCTCTCTCACCTCCTTTTCTACAAGATTTCCACAATTATACTATGAGCCGCCCGGAAAGAAAATCCTGTGCAAATCCCCCCAATTTCACAAAAGTAGCGAATTAAACAAACTCAGTTGAACTAGTGTATCATCAGAAAGAACCACATGCAGGAAACAAAAACTAACAAAAAATTCATAAAAACTGCTACCGCTTTATTACTTTTTCTATTTTTAGTAGGAGGGGGCTATTTACTTTATATTAATCTCAAACCAAAACCTTCCCTGGAACAAAAGTTCGTAGTTGAGGAAAGAAACCTTACTTCTACAACCTCACCTTTTGGAAAAATCCTTAATCATGATGAAGAACAACCTATGGTTAATGCTGAGGAAATTCCGAAAGAACTCGCACCCACTCATGAATCAACAACTTTCTCAGTTCCGGAAAAATACGAAATACCCCAAGCGTCACATACATACCAAACTTTTAATAACTGCGGGCCTGCAACTTTATCGATGATCCTCTCTTATTACGATATAAACGTTAATCAGAAAGAACTCGGGGATTTAATGCGCCCCTATCAACATCCCAAAGGCGATAATGATGATAAAACTATATTCCCTTCCGAATTTATGGAATGGGCTCAAGTTTACGGAGAAGAAAAAAACTTAAAAGTAATTTACAGACCAAACGGAAGTATAGAACTACTCAAACTATTCATATCAAACGATATTCCCGTCGTGGTAAAAATGTGGTTAAACACAAAAGAAGACATTGGACACTTTGTTTTAGCCCGTGGATACGATGAAACAAAACAAATAATTCTTAAAGACGATTCTTATTACGGCCCAAACAAAAAAGTGGAGTATTTTGACTTTATGTCTATGTGGCAGTCGTTTAATTACAGCTACATTGTTTTATACACACCCGAGCAAGAAAGTGTAATTAAAAGCATTCTCGGACCAGAAATAAACGAATACACTGCATGGGAAAACGCGGTCGTTAAGGCACATAAAGAACACGATCTAGATCCTGAAAACATATACCCGTTTTTTAACTTATCTGTCGGCTATTATCACATAGGAGAATATGAAAACTCTATTAAATACTTTGAGCAGGTAGAAAAAAGGCTTCCGAGAAGGATGCTTTGGTATCAAATAGAACCAATTAAGGCTTACCAAAAAACGGGAAGCTATGATAAAGTGTTTCAAATTATCGAACACATATTAAATGATAACAATCTCGCTTTTTCGGAACTTTACTACATCAGAGGTGAAATTTATTTGGAACAAAATAATACTGCCGCCGCAAAAACTGAATTCGAAACAGCATTAAAGTACAATAAAAACTATATTCCCGCCAAGGAAATTCTTGAGAAATTAGAATAAACTCTTGATAAGACGAGTGCGACTGCCATTCACAAAATATTTATTACTCTGACTCTAGATTCTCGTTAAAGAAATCTACGGTTCTTTGCATAGCCGTTTCAAAATGGGGTGACTCTATATTATGCCCGCCGCCTTCATATTCATAAAACTCATATTCTTTATCATTCTCAATGAGAACCTTCTCCAAATCTCGTGAATAGCTAATATCAACAACAGGATCATTTACTGCATGATGCAGCTGGACAGGATTTTCTAAATACTCAATATTTTTCGTGAGTGAAATACCTGCCCAGAATTCATCATCAAAATCTATCTCTTCAGGATTGTTCATTAGTTTTTGTATTTCAAGATCCGTCCTAGTAGGTTCTCTGTCTCGCTCTGCTTCTTCTTCCTCAGGTGTACGGGGGCTTCTAACATAACTCGTATCATGCAAACCATATTCCGAAAAGTCTTTATAGCTGTAAACCGCTCCCGACCATATTACACCGGCTTTTATTTCATCTGAAACTAACATTGCCCGCAAAACTAAATTTCCCGACATACTATGTCCCCACATGCCTATTTTATCCGGATTAACATAGTCTAGTTTCTGTAGACTTTTCAAAGCGTTTAGGGCGTCCATCATATACACCGGGGAAAAGTATGAACTGGAAGGAGTACCTTCAGACTTTCCATGCCCCCTCAAATCTATCTTAAATACGACAAATCCGTTTTTTGCGAGATTATCTACATAAGAAACATACTTTTCCGTAGTAGCATATTGATGAGGCGGGATATAGCCATGATTAAATACTATTGCACTAAATCCACCTTCAGGCGGTTCCTCGTTTGGCACAGTCAACAGACCATATATTTTGTACCCGTAACTTTTATAGCTAACGATATATCTTTTGTAGTTTGAACCATCAGGCAGTTCTTCTTCGATCATAGGTTTGCCGAAATCGTATTTTAAGGTCCTTAGATACTTTATGTTAATTGGAGAAAAATATTTTGCGGTTTCTTCCACATCACTACTAGAAAAACTCTCGAAATCAATATCAAGAAATTCAACTTTCTCATCGGCAGATAGACTTAAATATTTCGCAACTAAGATAAAAACAGCTAAAGAGATAAAAAATATTAACAATACCCTTTTCACAGTCTCTTCATTTTATCATGCTAATACAGGCTTATTCTGGTAACATACAAGCATGTTTAATATATACAGCGGGTTTTTAGCTGGATTGTCTGTGGGAATATACTGCATCGGAACATGCTTGCCGCTATTTATGCCGATACTAATGTCAAATAAGAGAACTACAAAAAGTATTTTTCTACTGGTACTGGAATTTTCACTGGGCAGGTTGTTAGGTTACTTACTATTTGGCTTTATTATTGGATACCTAGGGCAGATAACTAGAAGCGGCACCATCCATCTGATAGTTGGCCTGGCAAGTATATGGACTGGAATATTGATGGTACTTTATTCCCTGGGGACAATAGATAAAAAAATGTGCGCGTTCTTACCTTTCTCGAAAATAAAGTGGGCACTTCTTGTTGGCTTTTTAACGGGTGTAAATATTTGCCCGCCATTTCTGGCATCACTAACACATGTGTTTAATTTGATGAATGTGCTATGGGCGGTGCTCTACTTCTTCTTGTTCTTTCTGGGAACTAGTGTATATATCATACCCATGGCATTATTCGGAGTCTTTACTAAGTCAACAGTTATACAGAAACTGGCTCAAGTCAGCGGGGTACTAATTGGAATATATTTTATAGTTAAGAACTTTTTTCTTTTTTTATAGCGTCCACGAGCACGATTTTAAAATAATGCCACCTAACAACAATATGCAGCGCAGCAGTAACAAGCATTACCAAACCTGAGTATTTATGTGTCTCCGAAACACTTCTACTTGGAGAGGTTAGCATCAATATTCCAGTTATTCCCGTTACAAGAAATGACGTAAGAAGAACCACATTCCAGAAAAACCGAAACGACTTTTGTGTTAGAAATATGTGCTTTTGTTTCATTGGCGCTCTTTCAACTAAATACCAGTATACAAAATACACCGCGATAGGTATAAAAACACCCCACATGTATTTTTGCAGGTAAATGTTTGAATTTGAGGCCACAAGCTGTTCGATGGAAAGATTCGCAGGCTCACTTTCCAGCACTACTTTGTTTATTGCTCCACTGTCCAAATCTACTTCTTCTCTCGAAGGATCTATTACCCTATCTGCATTATACTCATTATTGCCCTGACTAATTTCAACGCGATCTGAAGGAGCTGGTTCACTGTGATCGCATATATCGTTACCATCAGAATCGACATATCTATTACACAACCCGGGAGACGGATCATTTATTCTTCCAAACGGACAATCTAGCCACGCAATTTGCATATAGGAATTTTACCAGTAATTTATAAATGCTAAAATCGCTTTGATGCAAAAAAAAGATATTGGAATAATAGTTGTAATAGTAGGTGTGCTGATTTCTATATTTTTTGTCAACCATTCTCTCTCAAAAAAATCCACCTCCCAAGTTTCCACAGATAGAGAACAAAAGGAGGTGAAATATAAAGAAGCAAGTTGGTACGAGCAACTGGCCAATGGAACTGTAAGGTGCAATCTTTGTCCAAACAGATGCACTTTGGGTGAAGGACAAAGGGGAATCTGCAACGTAAGGCAGAATATTGGGGGCAAACTTTATAGTCTTGTGTACGGAAATCCAGTAAGCATAGCTGTTGACCCTATTGAGAAAAAACCTCTTTTCCACTTTCTTCCTGGAAGTAAAGCCTACTCGCTGGCTACGGCTGGTTGTAACTTAGACTGCAAATACTGTCAAAACTGGGATATCGCCCACAGAATGCCAGAAGAACTGCAGAACACACCAATGACACCAGAAGAGGTTGTGCAAAACGCGTTAAACTCTAACGCAGAAATTATAGCATTCACATACAATGAACCAACTGTCTGGTATGAATATATGCTTGATATCGCCAAAAAAGCAAAAGAAAATAATCTACGAACTGTAGCTATATCAAGTGGTTACATCAATCAAGAACCTCTAAAGGAACTATTGCCATATTTGGACGCTTATAAAGTTGACCTCAAATCTTTTAACGAAGAAACATACGAAACGCTTATGAACGGGCAGCTCGAACCTGTATTAAACACTATAAAAACAATTTCTGAAACGGACACCTGGCTGGAACTAGTTTATCTTGTTGTCCCAACATATACAGATAATTTGGGCGAGATTAAGGAAATGTGCGAATGGATTAAAGACAATGTAGGAGATGAAGTGCCGCTTCATTTTTCAAGATTCTGGCCACAATATAAGCTTACAAATCTCCCTCCAACACCTGAAGAATCTCTTAAATCGGCGAGAAAGACATGCCAGGATGTTGGACTTAAATATGTGTATGTTGGAAACATCCAGTATATAGAGGGAGGGACTACTTACTGTCCAAGCAACGAAGAAGCCGTTATTGTAAGAGACGGATATTTCATAAAGGAAAACTTGGTAAATGCAGAAGGAATTGCAGAGGGCTGTGATGAAACTATTCCTGGAGTCTGGAAATAAGTAACACGTTTAACACAGCAAGTACTATTAAAATATAAAGAACATAATACACTCCAAAAACAGGAAGCAGAATCGTGCTCGTTAGTAAAGCCCCCGCACTTCCTCCGAATAAATCATGCGCATAAATATAACCGGGATTATTACCAACCATCATGTATCTTCTATTTAAAATAGAAAATGCCCCGCCGCCCAACATTCCAAAAGAGAAAATACTTATAAACCAATAAACAGAATTGTTTGAAAGACTAGTGCCTAACATAAGAACAAAAACTACCATTCCTAATATATACAATAAAAATATACGCAGCAGATTATCGTTACTAACGTTTAATCTGCGAGATAAATAAACACCGAAAGCTATTCCGATCAATACATACGAAAAGAGCAGACTCAATTGGCTGTACAAATATCCGATTTTCACCTGGAAAAAAAGAATTACTAATACTTCAAGCGACAATAGAATAAAACTCGATGCAGACATCAAATAACCCATTTTTCTATTTAAATTAGAACCTGCGTACAGATAGAAATATAAAAGCAATAAAGAAATCGGCAATAACCTTGACAAACTAAGTATCATTTCAGGCAGCTTAAAATTAAACATTGTCTGCCAAAACATCTGCTGGTACAAAAAGGCTGTAGGATGATAATCACTGTTAGGTACTACCTCTGTTTCGTTTATTTTGTTTATAAGTTCATTATTACGAAAATCCTCCTTTACTAACCAAAAATGATCTTTCCACCGGTCACTGATGTTCTCCTCGTGTATTTCTATAGGGCTTTCACTGGATACCAGAACTATTTGATCCTCAAGAAATAGCAACTCTGTCTCGGGATACACATCATTTAACGCACCATATACTGAAGAAATAAACCTTAGTGCTTCTTGACTCTGATAGCTTGTGGGAAGATCAACCACTATATTTAATGTGCCGTCTTTTTCAGTGATATCTCTCAAATCACGAAAAAACTCATAAGTAAAATATCTGTTTGATGATAACGTGTCCGGGTTTCCTAAATCTAATATAACCATGTTCCATTTCCTATCCATTTCTTTCACATTTTTCCTAGGATCGCCTATATATATGATTACATCTTCACCCATAATTTCCTTTTCTAAGGAAAGCAATAGCTCATCAATTTCCATAAAACCAACACTAGTCGCGGCTGAATTGATTGATACCGCTCTACACAAATTCGGATTTCCAACTAGCAGAACATTATCCATGTTTTTACTTAAAGGGAACAACACATTAAGCAGTTTCTCTGATTCATATACATCATCACCAGTAAATCCCAACTCGCCATTAATGTAGTACTGTTGCGTGCCGGTATTTTCCGTAACAAGAATGTGATTGTATTTTGAGTTTACTAAACTTTTTATATTAGAATACTGCGAAGAATAGAGCCAAAAATTTATCTTCTTACCTAAAGGGAAGAATGTCGTAGACAAAAAGTACGCAAACACTAATCCTCCGATCCCAAATCCGATAGTTTCATATATGTACGCTTTATTTACTTCACTTCTCCCCCACACGGAAACACCGTAACTAAACAGCCCCCCAACCAAAAAACAGAATGCCGACAAAACCAAAATGATAGTTAACAAACTCAGACCCAACCCCGGGATTTCTCCATACGGGACCAATGAGTATCTGAGTACTTTCAAAACGACCAGCAACACAGGAACAAGCAGCGATACGAAACTGATCAAAACAACTACTTCTCTATATGGGAATCTCTTTCCCACAATTCTTGGAAAAAACATACTTCCCAATCCCGTGAAGAGAAACCAGACCCCAAGAGATATACCATAATATAGTTCATTACCATAGAACAAAGTTGCAATTTCTCTTAGTAATACTGTTTGGGAAAGTATTGACAGTACGCCCAAAAAGGCAAAATACAAAATCCACTTAAGCGAAGTTCTCATGAGACTATTATAAACCGAGCACCTATTCCGGGATTAGGCCTGTACATCTCCAATTAACTTCAACAGTTCTATCTTCGTAAACAACGCAAGCAGGATTACACCCCGGTTTTTCAGCATCTAAATCAAACCACCAAGTTTTCGAGTTTTCATTATAGAATGCCTCTCCTTTTAAACTCCCTTCGTTTATACATTCGCTTGTTTCAGCAATTTCGCGTGCATCTTTTTCGGACATCAATCCCTCAACACTTGATATTACTTCTTGAGGCAGTTCTGAGCAGAAAAACCCGATTTCAATAAACTCGTCCATTTCTTCGCCTACCTTATAAATAACGCAACCAATATTTTCATACTTTAACGGCTCAACGTTATTTAACCGCGACGAACTTCCTATATTATACTTGTAACGCTCAAATCCGAGGTCTAGTAAGACTGTTTTCACACTTGAATACAAATTGGAGACCTTTTCCACTCTATCTGCATCTTCCTGCGTAAACTTGAATTTATACCCTACTACGCTAAGTTCTACTTCATTTTCTTTTGTCTGCCAATTGATAGTTTCACGGCTTAATTCTTCTTTCCCCCGTTGAACAGCGTCACCAATTTTATCTAATACAGATGTTAATGTTTCCTCAACTTTTTCTGTCTCGGTATTTCTCTTTTCGTTAGTTTTTTCCGTATTTTTGGGAACTCTACTCTCTTCTTTGGATCCTATAAGTTGCTTATTTAATATCACAACCACGATCATAATAGTTACTGCAGATATTATTAATAATACTGTATTTCCATTTTTCACAGTTATATTATACAGCTAAAATTATGGGGATTATTAAGTTATTATATAATGCAGTATTATTAATATATCGTCTTGACATACACTTTGAGTACTATAGATACAAGGCGTACTTGGTAGGAAGTTTTTTTACTATCGGGGAGGAAAATGATGGAAAACTTATCTGATAAACTAAGAATACATTGGCACAACTGTAACCAAGCTACAACTGAGTTCGCGAAAGCTGTTCCGGCTGATCGGTGGTCTGAAAAAGCCTTCGACCCTAGATTTAAGTCCTTTTCGTGGGAATTCAGCTGTCTAGTTAGAACTAGATTATGCTATTTAAAAGCCTTCCAAACCGGATATCTTGAATTTCGTCATCAGGAAGATATTCCCGATAAAGATGTTGTGATGTCCTGGGACAAAAACTATATTCTTGAAAAACTAGAAGTAACATCCATAGGCATATTTAAGGAAATTGAAGTTTTAGATACACCTGAAAAAGTCGATATGGCAACGTGGCTTCTTGAACACGAAAGAATACATCAGGGCAAACTTATACTATACTTTGCAAAAACGGAGTTGCTAATACCTGAAGAATTCAAAAAAACCTGGGGACAGGAAAATTTCCCCGACAGACGATAGCCTTCAGGAGAGCATCTCACATTTGTTCTTATTGCAAGATACTCTCCCATAATTTCACATACGCGGAAAGCGAAGTTAGCTCCTCCCAAGCTACCTGTCTATAACCTTCCGCTTTCAGAGTTGATACCACCCTTGAAGACATCCGTCGTACACACCAGAATCCTGGGAAGAACTCTCCCAGGTATTCAACTCGTATCCAAAAGGGCAGCACAACAAAAAACTTCCACGTCTCGTTCACAAAAACTTCGTGCACTGAGACGAGCGAGCAACGTATTCTATTCATCTCATCACACTCCTCCTTAGGCACCAGAGTAATTTTGTATTTTGCATATTAACAGAAAAACCGACCACAAAAACCCTTGACAGCATCACATTTTTCAGTTATAGTGTCCAGATTTTTGTGAAAGGTTATGTTTATGAAAAAGCTAAAACAAAAGACACCTGATAAAATCACTGCCTCTCTGAATATGATATACGATAATGCGGATAAATCCCTGCGAGAAGCGAATATCACTGACAAATTCAGCATCGAGTTACTAAAAGACACAAAGAAACATTTAGAAATTCTAGAAAGAAGCGTCTATCAAACAGAAATATTTGAAAACGGCACAATCAAAGAAACTATACTGGGATATATCGAAATCAAAGTGGATACAGTAAATGAAATTATCGCCCTGGAACTACTCCTCTATGATAAAAAAGAAAAATACCAAACACTCCTCATTAAATCAAACAGAGAATATGCAAAGCTAAGCAAATATACTGAGAACATTAAACTCAAAAACGAATTGAAAAAGGAACTAGCTGACGAAATATACCGTTTTAAAACGTATCTGGATGAATTAATAAATGTAGCTGACAGAAAACGAGGCATCCTAAAAGATACGCTTTATAAACACCAGGAAAGAAACCGTATTCTAGTAAGGATATTAGAAAAACAGAACGATAAAAGAATTCTCTCCCGCATTATTCCTGACAAATACGCATTAGTGCAATAAACCTTTGTATGTATATAATAGAATTGTGAAAAATAGGGGCTTTAAAGAATTACTAACTTTTCTTTTCGTTGCGGCAACCGTTTTGGTTTTACTGGGAATCCTTGTTTTCTTTGGTTCGCATAAAATCAGCCCAACCAACAACGAGCAAAAAGACCAATTATCAGCTCCCATTCCCACAGGAAAAACAGATCAAAACAGGTCGTTCCCCGAACCGATAAGAAAACCTGCTGTTGCAGGCCAATTTTATCCTGCCAATTCCACTGAACTTCAAACCGAGCTGGACAAATACCTATCAAATGCCAACAAAGTTGACACCACGGGCACACTTAGAATCTTGTACGTACCCCACGCCGGAATAACATACGCTGGAAACACAGCTGCCTGGGGATTCAAGCAAATTGACGGCAAAGAGTATTCCAGAGTTATCCTTATAGGATCTAGCCACAAAAAAGCCATCAACTATGCAGCTGTATATGCCGAAGGCAGCTGGGAAACACCGCTGGGAAAAGTTGCCGTAGATTCAGGTTTTGCCAGCAAAATTCTCGAAAACGATGAAAAGATACTGGCTGATATAAAGCCACACGAGGGAGAACATTCCCTAGAAATGGAACTAATATATCTCCAAAGAATAGTAGATAAGTTTACAATAGTTCCGATTATATTAGGTCAAACCGACGAAAGAATGATAGAAGTCTTATCCTATAAATTAGCCTACTTAATGGATGACGAAACGTTGATAATTGTAAGCACTGATTTGTCACATTATCCAAACTGGGAGAATGCAAACTACTCAGACAACAAAATAATCGACTCTATCCTGACCGGAAAAAGGTCTGAGTTTGAAAAGGTGTATTCAGAAATCGAAAATGAAAACATAGAAAACCTTGATACTTGCGCCTGCGGACATGAGTCGATTAAACTTGCCCTAGCAGTATCCGAACTACTACAGATCAGTGAGCATAAAAAACTAAAGTATGAAAATTCCGGAGATACTACGAAGGACAAAACAAGAGTTGTAGGTTATGGCTCTATTGGATCCTGGAGTGAAACACTACCGGAATTCTTACCTGATAAGAAAACTGAAGGAGAAATAATTAAAATATCCAGAGACACACTCGAATCTTATATCAAATCTAACAAAACCCCTGCCGTAGAAGCCGAAAACCCTTACCTACACTTACCCATAGGTGTATTTACTACTCTGGAAAAAAAAGGAATTTTGCGGGGGTGTATCGGCCAGTTTGAGCCTAATCAGCCTTTATACAAAGTTATTCAGAGTACTACAATATCTGCCTCCAGCAAAGATTTTAGGTTCCAACCAGTCAAGTCTGAGGAGCTAGATGATATCAAAATTGAAATTTCACTCATGACACCTCGCAGAAGAGTCGATAGCTGGGAGGAAGTAATAGCTGGAGAACACGGAGTAGTGATTTCCTCCGGGGGGAAATCTGGAACTTTTTTGCCGCAAGTAGCCACAGATAACAAATGGGGGATTACAAGATTCCTTGAGGAACTGTGCACACAAAAAGTAGGTCTTAACAAAGATTGCTATAAAGACCCCAACTCACAACTATACACATTTACTGCTCATATAATAGATGAACACAAGTAGTGATGATATCTCATACGATTCACGTTCAATCACCTACTATAAACTAAAGCTCAAGATCCGAAAACGAATCTTTTTCAACATTGTTCTCAATATAATTTAACAGCGCATCTAGTTCCTCAACAACAGCACTGTCCACCTCCTCCGGAGTGTCTTCGTCATCGACCAATTCCTCAAATTCACCCACGGTCTCGTCTCCTGTAGCGCCCTTCGCAATTGGAGTCGGGGTTGCTGTAACATCTACTGCTTCCTTGGCAGTATCCATAGTATTCTTCCTCGAAGAAGAGTTACCAACTAAAAGATAGAACACAGTCGCAGACATTAGAAACAATACCAAAATAGTTGGAAATATTAACCCAGAATGGTATTCCTTTGGTCTCATTATTTCATGCATCTTATTCTACCTCCTCGTTTACAACTTCATTACTAGCTCCACTGTCGGAAACAGGAGATCTCTGCTGCCTTAGATCTTTAATATCTTCTCTTATCTCGTCTTTATAGAATTCTCTGATCCCCAGTCTCGCCGCAAACACAACCCGCAGTTGATCTCTTGCTGCTTTCACTGCATCTGCAAACGCACCTTGAGACTCGCCGCAAACCACTTCTCGGGTCGCTTTTAGCAAATCTATAAATTTTACATACTCAGAGGCATAATCCAATATCATTGAGTCCAAAGTTTGAAGATCTAACGCCAGTTCCTCTACATCATATCCTTTGTCACTTAATTTTTGAACAATATCAGTAATTCTATCTTTAAGATTGTTGTAGTACTCGATATGCTTATCTTTGTTAGCTTCAAACTTCTCAATTCTCTCCTCAATTCTTTGAGTTAACTGATCGCATCTTTTCTGCAACCTATCTTGCAATTCCTCTCTATGTGTCTCAAGTAGATTGCTTTTAGTCTCATCCCAGTTTGAGAGAGCTTTTCTCTCAGTAGTTCCCATTACAGGAGAATTGGAAGAAGCATGAGTAGAATTAACACTTGCAGCTCTTGATAAAACTAAAAGAGGTACTACAAAAAACGAAAGAGAATAAAACATAAAAGCTTTAATTTTTCTTCTCACGATTTCAGATTATATTAACAAAAATCAAATGTCAACGGATCCCTACTCTATTCCCAAGACCGACTGCAAAACCTGATATCTGACTTTATAATGATTACCGCCTTTACTAATCCAATAGAAATCCTCTTTATCTAAAATATCTAATTTCTCTTCAGCTCCGTCTTTAAATGTTAAGGTCATAAAACCCCTATATCTTGTGCTTTCATATTCTGAAATCTCCTCCACATTTAAGAAAGAGTCGGCGTTTAAAGGAGAAAATGTCTGGATAGCTGCCTGCCAATTTTCGTCCCCCTCAGAGATGGATTTCTTCACTCCACCAACTGACAAGTCTACTCGAGTTAACTCCTTGCCATACACATCTAAAATAAGTTTATCCCTCCAGTCATCGCCCAGAGTAGCCATCCTTGGGATAGTAGCTTGCACTAACACTGTTTCATCTGAGTGTTTAGTTCTTACATAATACGTATTTGACACCTGTGCTCTTTTACCGATTATTAGATTTATGCTCTGGTCTCCTGTTTCAATGGTTACCAAATAACCAAGTTCTTCCGAAACCCCCAGATCCTCATGGTTTTTTGGATTGATTGATGCCGTTTCAATCACTTCCATAGAGGAAAGACCATCTAACATCACATTTACCTTGGAATCTGAAGCTTTATGTTCTCCTACGTACCAAGAATTATTCTGCTTCGTCAGATTTATACTCGAGCCACCTTTAGTGATAACTACACTCTGCACCTGATCGACCTGAAACTCAACAAGCAGATTTTTCTTCTCAATTCCGCCTACGCTGCTTTTCTTGGAAACCCTATCCTTTACTACTTCCTGAATCTGAGGAATGAGTGACACTACTAATAACGCTACAAATATTATTCCCAACAGTTTTATATGACGGGATTTCATATTTATTACACAAACTTTTGCCCACCTAACTTCTTTCTCTTGAGCAATCTCATTCCTCCATATAACGTAGGTACTATGAACGCAAGCCCCATATTTACGTACTTAATCCTGGCAGGTTGATCCTCACTCTCAAAAAAGAACGTGCCGAAGGGCCGCTCCTTAATTCTTATATCTCCAAGAGATTCCTCCTCCGAAAGCCATGATATTGCATTTGTACCCAAAAATAGATTTTCCGGACTTGTCTGAATATTTTGGTTAGAAAGGAAATCCGAATCGCCAAAAATAATCATACTTCCGCCATTCTCGGCTTTAAGGGACACTGCCGCAGTTTTTTCGCCAAGATTGTTAGTGTCAAATTTCTGAGTTGGATCTAATATATAACCTTCAGTCTTAACCCCCGCAAATGGAGTCGTATTCAAAAGCTTCGTTACGGTATATCCCTTATTCTTAGCCTCTTGCTCCGATATTGATAACGACGACCCCCAGGGAATTAACACACTCTTAATCTTGAACGTAATCGGGTTTGTTCCGTCAAGTGGGACCGTTTTTATCCAATACGGATAGGGTAGAAAATATGAAAGCCAACCATCCGAAAATCTCACAGTCTCGTTGAATCTCATATCGTACATTAGATCTTTATTAATTGTAACCCCGTATTCAGAAACAAGATCACTCAAACTATTAGCGTTCTCACTCACATTCTGCACTTCCATGTTAATCATATAGTTATCTATAAGGAATAAAACCGAGCCCCCGTTGTTAATAAAATCTCTAATTGCCTTCTTTTCACTGTCCGCCATTACTAGGTTCGGGCCTGCAACTACCAAGACATCTACATCACCACCTACTTCTACGGGAGTTTTTCCCTCAGATTCCTCCTGATTCGGAGTACTTAATACCAAATTCGAAATATCATACTGCCTGGATAATTCATCAGCAAGAAACGAATAATCGGTATAAACATCTTTTTCGCCATGCCCCGCTAAAAACTTAACCGTTTTCTTATCCTTTACAGTAAGCTTCTTTATAAAACTGGTAAGTTGATATTCCAAATCAGCAGTTGACTGGATAAATGGGATTGACTCACTATTACCTGCGTATATAACTGCTAAACCAATATAACCGGTTTTTAGCTGGAACTCTTCCTGTCCAATAACATTAAATTGCACCTCGCGCACTCCGTAAGCAGCCGCCTGCTGTTTAAGCGATGAGTCCTCAGAGGGATTCAAGATCTTTACTACAACATTATCTTTCGAGGCGTTAGAATAATCCCTTAATAAATCTTTTGTTTCGCGCAAAATAGGAGTGTACTGGGCGGGGAGCTTATCGGAAACATAGAAATTTATCGTAACAATATCATCTAGCTCGTTCAAAATCCTCTTCGTAGAGTCAGATAATGTATAAATTCTGCTTTGAGTAAGGTCTAGTCTTCCCGATATCCTATTCCCAATGATATTAGTCAACACTGTAATGCCGACTAACAGCGTCACCCCAACTTGAAAAGTTCTATACATCGACCTTCTATTCCCGAAACGCCTCTTTAGCATTTGCAGATATGCCAGACCCAAAAACACAAAAATAAAAGATAAAAAATACCAAAGATCTCTCACATCCAGAACCCCCCGTGATACCGAGTTCATATGGGAAGCAAGAGATAGTCTCTCAGAAACCAAAGCCGCCCACGTGGGTAACGACATCGTAAAAATCTCTGTACCCGAAATAATAAGTATAAATCCCGCCGCAACTGATACAAGCAATGCAGCAATCTGAGAACCAACCAAACCCGACACAAATATCCCCAGGGCTATAAATGCCGCCCCAAAGAGTAAACTGCCAAGAAATTGCCCCGCAAAAACCCCCCAGTCGAAACTGCCATATTTACTAAAGGAAAAAGCTATAGGTATAACAAACAATAGAACCAAAAACAAAAAACACACTGCGCCCAAAAACTTACCAACAATAAAGTCCAACTCACTTATCGGCTGAGTGAGTATCCACTCCAACGTCCCATCATCCTTTTCCTTTGCTATGGAGGACATTGTTATAGCTGGAACCAACATAAGCATCATCCAGGGAAATATGCTGTACAAACTTCTTAATGAAGATTCACCAATCAGGAAGGCATTCTTAAAAAACAGGAATTCCCAAAGCAAGAGAAACACGACAGCTACAATATAAGATGAGGGGCTGATTAAATATGATTGAATCTCTTTTTTAGTTATTTTGAGTATATTTCTTATTTTCATTCTCATGATGTAAGCTCCTTAAACACATCCTCAAGGTGCTGCTTCACTTCATTTAGCGACCAAATTACCCAGCCGTTTTTTGCGGCTAATTTACTAATATCTGGTTGAATTACATCTTTAGTTTCCAGCACCATCCGAACGTCATATTTGGACCCTTCAATCTTATCTATTGATATTTCTTTTACCTTCTTAAGATCCTTTAATATCTTGCTGATACCTTTTCCCTCCACAACTAAGTGAACCGTTTTCTCATTTTTCGCCCCACGGGAAAGTTCATCTGTACTGCCATCGGCAACCTTCTGCCCTTCGTTTATAACAATTGCTCTGGTACATAGAGCCTCCACCTCCTGCATAACATGCGTACTTATTAAAATTGTGTGCTCCTTTGCCAGCTTCTTAATCAGATCTCGTATCTCTCTTCTTTGATTTGGGTCCAAACCTTCCGTGGGCTCATCCATAATCAGTATTTTCGGATTGTTCAGTAATGCGACGGCGATCCCTAATCTCTGTTTATAGCCTTTCGATAATTCCCCAACGGGCCTGTAATATACGTCCTTGATACCTACAGCATCAACCACAAACTTGACAGCCGATCTTCTTTCTTCCTCCGGGATCTTTTTCAAATCCGCAGCAAGGTCCAAAACCTCACTTGCCAACATATCTTTATACAGAGGATTGTTCTCAGGAAGGTATCCCATACTTTCTTGTGCTTTAACCGGATTAGATAAAACTGAAATACCATCAATTAACACCTCACCTTCATCTGGATATAAAAAGCCGCTCATTACTCTCATCGTTGTAGTTTTACCTGCTCCATTTGGGCCCAGCAATCCAACAATCTCGCCCTGTGAAACTTCAAAAGAGAGGTCGTTCAAGGCTTGTACTGTTCCAAATGTCTTTGATATATTCTTAACCGAGAGCACGTTTAACAATATAGTAAATGTCTTCGATTTTGTAAACTCTGTATTTGAATGGCATAATCTAATGACAAATATCGTAAATCATTTGCGCTATCTGATATAATTCTGCTGTTATATGCCAAATAAACAAGAAACTACCGATCTGAAGATCCCAAACCATATCGCAATAATTCCCGATGGAAACAGGAGATGGGCAAAAAGCAAAGGTCTTCCAACTTTAATGGGACATAGAACAGGTTTTGAAGCAGCCAACAAGGATATTGAATACGCGAGAGACATCGGCGTTCATACAATGACTCTATGGGGATTTTCTACAGAGAACTGGAATAGAACTGAAGAAGAAGTTAAGTATCTCATGAATCTCTTTGAAGAAATGATCGAAAAAAATCTTAAAAAGGCCATAAAACAAGAAGCAAGAATTATCCACCTCGGAAGAAAAGACCGAATACCAGAAGCTCTAAGAAAAAAGATTGAAAACGCAGAAGAAAAAACCCTAAATTTTACAAAACACACGCTAAATATGGCCATAGATTATGGGGGCCACGACGAAATCACAAGAGCCACACAAAAAATTCTAAGGGATTTTAAAGATGGAAAAATTACTTCGGACGATCTATACAAAGAAGATGGAAAATACGCCGGAAAATATCCCTACTTAATCTTCAAAAACTACCTGGACACAAAAGACCAGCCATACCCCTATCCGGATTTGCTAATAAGAACAAGCGGGGAACAAAGATTCAGCGGATTCTTGTCCTGGCAGATGGCCTACAGCGAAATATACTTCGCTAAGGTTCACATGCCCGATTTTGGTCCAAAGGAATTTAAAAAAGCTATAGAAGATTATTCAAGAAGGGATAGGAGATTTGGTGGCAATTCAAAGTTGAGTACCGGAGATTATACTAAACAAGCTAATTAATTCGTTTCTGTTTCCTTATATTCTTTTTTCTGGTCTTACGCCACTGCGCATCTTTTTTCTTTTTTCTAACACTCATAACTAAGATATTTTGCCATAAAAACAGCAAAAATCAAGCGTTAACGACTTTTGCGGAGAATATTACACGCTTTTCGTTGCCCTCTCCATCCGTAAATTTCAACTGACCTGTTTCTTTGTAATAATCAGCTAATTCTTGAGCTAGCATTTCTTTATGATCTTTGATTTCATCCCGCAATTCCCTCACCTTCATATCCATACTTCTCATAGTAGGTCTGGCTACAACCCTTTCTTTTGCCAGTTTGAAATCCGATCTTTGCTTCCTCGCTTTTTCCTGTTCCACTTGATATTCAGGATCGCTCTCAAGAGATTCCGTATACTGAGTGCGCAACTTGTGCATTTCATCCTGCAAATCCGAAATTATTTTTAATCTATTGTTAATCGTGTCTTGACTCATACTGGTTAGTGTAACATACACTAAAAATATACTTTTTTTTCTATCCGGCGCTACACCTTTACTCTAAACCTCTTTGAAACAAACTCTTTTTTATCAAAACTTCCGCCAAACAATTTCCCCAAACTTTTGCAGTCTTTTTTTGTATACGGACCGTTCATAACTCTCCTTAGTGATGTAACAAAACCCTCCGCATTCAAATCCCGGCAAATATCTTGAGACAGCGACCTGACATAAATACCTCTTGATGTTTCTGCATAAAAAGTGCCTAAAGCGGCAACTACATTAGGATCAATCCCCGCAACCGCTTTCTCCCATTGGCCTATTATTTTTTCCTGTCTAAAATGGCCTACTATACTGTAAAGATTGGGAAGTATTTGTTCTTCGATTATTTTTTTAAATAAGACTTTATTAAGCTTTTTCAACTCCAGTTTGTATATTTCACCCTTTTTCTCCGGCAAGTCTGGTGTATCTATATTAAGATGGGCCCACTCGAATAACCTTTTTCCCCCATGTCGTATTGCTGAATATAAAGGAACTGTCTGTGTATACTTTCCGACCAACTTTTTACATACGCTTTTTATTTCCGCCCTATCGATTTCTTTATTTAGAGAACCAATGTTACGAAGTCCTCCAGTAACAAACCCCATGGCATCGTATGAGTCAGTTGAAATTCCAAAAGTTATCCCAAACTCATATCCCTTTATATAATCAGAATACTTATCCTTTTTAAACCTCTCATCTCCGGTAAGTACAACAATAACGCCTTCAGCTAATGGATCTAATGTACCCGTATGAGTCGCTTTGGTATTTAGAAGCCCCCCAATGTTTCGCGATATTTGATGTGTCGAAAAACCGATAGGCTGCCAAATTGGAATTATCTGAGAATTAACCATACAACTGGTATATAAACAAATACACTGCTGTATTTCAAGTAGTGCGAAAATCTCGTTTGCAAATGTACTAAAATAGGAACATGCTCAATTTCGGACATGTAATAATTGACTTAGGAACAGGAGACGGAAGATTTGTCTATAAACACGCTCTCAAAAACCCACAGAATTTATACATTGGTATTGATCCCAGTGAGAAACAACTTCAAACTTACAAAAAGAAGATAAACAGAAAAAAACTAAAAAACGCGCTTTTTTTTGCAGGATCACTAGAAGTACTTCCAAAAGATTTCAACTACATTGCAAACGAATTACACATCGTTCTCCCCTGGGGAAGTTTGCTCATGTACATAGTAAAACCCGAGAAAGAAATGATTGAGAAACTTTCTGGCCTCATAAAACTGGGGGGTACCCTTGTAGTAGTACTAGGATATTCAGATAAATTTGAACCTAAAGAGGTCGCGCGGTTGGAAATTCCTGAAATAGATGAGACTTTAATAGATAATACTATATCCCTAAAGTTCGAAGAATTCGGTCGTCTTGAATTAAAACAAAGATCAACCCTAAAACTAAACGAACTAAAGGAAATTGAAAGCACATGGAGCAAAAAACTCAGCTTCGGAAAAAACCGCCCCATTTATAAACTGGTATTTGTTAAACACTAAATCACTTTGGTAAACTTTACTTAGATGTTAAACAAAGAATCCAAACAGACAAAGGGAATCGCAGTAGGCTTGATGGTTGTGGGCATTCTTGTCTTGATGATTATGGCAATCTTAGTTTCGAATGTTGTATCTGAGAATCTCAAAATCCCTTGGTTATCCCTATTTACGCCTGATGAAGATCTGTCCACAATAAAAGATGAGGTAGAGGAAGTAAAAAGGATCCCATTTAAAGGCGATAAAATCGAACCTAAGTTAATAAACACCGAAAACGACTTTGGATTTAAATTATTCAAAAGTTTATTAAATAAAAACAACAAGCAAAACGTAGTTATATCCCCAACAAGCATAAAGCTGGCTTTTTCGATGGCCTTAAACGGCGCGGAAGGAAACACAAAAAATGAAATGGTGGAAGTTTTGGAATACGCAGGTTTGAGTATAGATGAAATAAATAACAACAACAGCAACCTCATGAATTTACTTCAGGCAACAGACAAAGATATAGAGCTTCATATAGCCAACTCAATCTGGACAAAGAGGGGATATAACTTCAAACATGACTTTCTAAATACTAATCAAACATATTATTCTGCGGAAGTTACCTCGTTGGATTTCGCCTCGCCAGAAGCTATTTCCCAAATTAACGGATGGGTAAGTAAAAACACAAAAGGTAAAATACCAACTATTATTAACAATATTCCTCAAGAAATGATTATGTATTTGATAAACGCGGTTTATTTTAAAGGCCCATGGACTATAGAGTTTGACGAGAACCTGACAGAAAAAGATATTTTCTACGCACAAAATGAAGACGTGAACGTTTATATGATGAGGTTGAAAGACGATTTCAAATACAATTCTTCGGAAGAATACCAAGTAATAGAACTGCCATACGGAAAAAACGAGACTTTCTCGATGCAAATACTTCTTCCGAGGGAGGATACAGACATATATGAATTCATTGAAGACTTAGACGGGAAAAAGCTGGAAATTATTTTCTCAGACATGACGGAAATGGAGGGCACTATTGAAATGCCAAAGTATACAACAGAGTACGAAACAAGTCTCAATCAAGTGCTCATGTCCCTGGGAATGAAAGATGCGTTTAATACTGGTACAGCTGATTTTTCTAAAATGATAGATGCAGGACCGGAAAACGTGTATATAAGTCAGACAAAACACAAAACTTACCTTGAAGTAAACGAAAAAGGCACAGAAGCCGCCGCAGTCACATCTATAGGTGTTGGAATAACCTCGGTAAACCCTGTTGAAAAATCATTTTATATGAAGGTTGACCGTCCTTTCTTGGTTACTATCAAAGAAAATAAAACTAATACGATCCTGTTCTTGGGTTTGATAACTGATCCGACTTTGCAGGTAGATTGAAAGTGTAAAGATAACGATCGCTTTATAAAAACATCGTCTGTGGTGAGCCTTTAAGTTATGTAGTACCCTGTGTTAACATTTTTTTGTATGTACGAAAAATTTCCCGGACACGAACCGATATTCGATGAAACGTTAACCAGTGCTCAAAATGATTCTCCTGAAACGGGCTTACCGGATAAGGAGCAAATTGTCTCAATCGCTGGTCCAGAAACTTCAGGAAACAGACCGGCTATTTATTCTGAAACCTCCTCTATACCAGCAGAAGAACTGGAAAGAAGAGAACATATGAGACTCCTGTTGCCAGATGCTGGGTTACTAAGTCACCCCCAGGAACACGCCGACGAAATAAATAGCGCATTTAGAGAAATGGAAGCACTGTGTGATGGAACAGCAGAATCATGTGCATCCTATGCAACAGTGATGATCCAATGGGCAGCACGTGGTGGCAATGTCTTTCTTACAACAAGCGGCGGACAAGAATCAGAGTTGCTGGCACACATAGCTAGACAAGCAATTCCACCTCCAAACGACATTCATGTAGTATTTGTAGATACTACATTATTACCTGAAGCCACACAGAATCATGTTAATTATCTCCAAAGCAAGTATGGCCTCACGATGCATGTAATGAAGCCGGACCCAGAAAAAGTTGTAGCAGCATTTACAGCATATCCCCGATGGAACGAGGATCCAACCTCCGAGGGATATCAAGTAGTCACAGCAGCACTAAAGCAGGAACCAATGGAACGAGGTTTAGCAGAACTGGAAAGAGCACTGAACGTGGAACAAGGCGCAAGGATGGTTTGGTTACGAAATCAAAGAAGAGACCAAAACGAACATAGAGCAGGAATGCCCTCAATAGAAGTTGGAAAAATGGTTGTGAGATTAAATCCAACACTCCCCTTTTCAAATCAAATGGTCAAGGAGTACCTTGAAACACATGGACTCAGAGCTAACCTAGAACACATAGATGTTACAAAACCCGGTTCTGGGGAATGTCGCTTAAGATACGCGGGAATGGAAAGAGAGTGAGTTTACAAAACAAATAAAGCACAACCGAACGTTTTATAGGTCTCTGCCGAAAATTTCATACTATCTTGGTAACCTCCATTTATAAGAACACTTATTTTCTTGCCAAGTGGTAAAATAGCTGCTGTAAACATCGTTTTAGTTGCAGCGGGGTGTGGCGCAGATGGCTAGCGCGTACGCATGGGGTGCGTGAGGTCGCCGGTTCGAGTCCGGCCACCCCGACCATGGGAAATTCTCGTAAGCTTTGAACGCAAGTGAAAAGTTGACGAGAATTTTCCATATGTTGAAGTTTGCGGGCCGG
>JAFGOI010000007.1 GCA_016926555.1 Patescibacteria group bacterium
CACTGTCATGGGCACCACCTCCACCGCCTCCGACGGCTCCGCCCCCGACTCCTCCTCCGCCCGCTCCTACTGCATCCCCGGCGACACTACCACCTGCGATCCACCGGTAGGCCACTGGCAACTCGACGAAAACACCGGTACCAGCGCTTATGACAGTAGTGGGAATAGCAATACAGGTAATTTGGGCACCGGCACTTCATCCCCAGAGTGGGCAATTGGTAAATTTGGGTCAGGATTAGATTTCGACGGTACAGACGATTATGTCGATATGGGTGCGGATTACGCTACAGAATTTGATGGTCCGTTTACTCTATCAGCTTGGGTAAATACCCCTGTAAATCCTGCTCAAGATCAACAAGTTGTTGTTGGCAAAGGACGTTTTACCTACTACTATTTGGAAATTGATACTGACGATGATAGGGCTAATTTTGATTTTGACTCGGGAGGGTCAAGTGCGGGTTTTGTTCAAAGTCCAATTGAAAGTGCCCCTGACAATACCTGGGTATACATAACAGGAGTTTACGATGGCCAATACAACTCCATTTATATAAATGGAGTACTAACAAATTCAGTAGAAACCACAGGAGACCCTGACAGTGGATCAGGTTATAACCTTAATATCGGTAGAGACTCGAGAGGACCAGACGGGTATTTTGAAGGCAAGATTGACGACGTCCGTATCTACGACTACGCTCGTACACCTGCTCAAGTCGCCTGGGACTACAACAGAGGTGCGCCTATTGGGTGGTGGAAATTTAATGAATGCGAAAGCACGACAGCTTATGACAGCTCCCTAGACGGAAACGGAGACTCAAACGGTAATCACGGAACTATACATATCGGTGCTACTGCCCCAAACACATCTGCCGGAACCTGCGCGTCGGGTAATTCAACTCATGCTTGGTATAACGGCAATTCCGGAAAACGAGGAGCTAGTTTGGATTTTGATGGAGTTGATGACTATGTATACACTGTTGACGATCCTGCACTTGAGTTTAGTAATGCGATAACAATATCAGCATGGATTTATCCAGAAACTGTCACAGGGGAGTATATCATTTTGTATTATTCAAATGAATATGCTGTTGAAATATTAAATGGTAATCTTCGATTAGCTATCCAGGGCGCTTCGTTCACCTGGGGTAATTCCGGTATACCCATTCCGGAAAACGAATGGACACACTTAACAGTAAATCATGATGGGAACAGTACATGGACTACATATCTCAATGGAATATATCGGGGAACTTATTCCCAAACCGAAGGTACGCAAGACGATACAGATCCCTTGTGCATCGGCGACGCCTATGGCGGAACCACACACCCATTTAATGGCAAAATTGATGATGTGCGGATATACAATTATTTATTAACCCGACAGCAGATACAAAACAATATGAACGAAGGAGCTGTCGGATTCAGATGATTATTGGATTTAGGCAAAAAAACTGTCATCAAATAAGGCATATGTAAACTTCCCGAGCCCCTTGACAGAATAATACTACTAATATACACTTTCACGGTAACCAAAGACAGCAAGTGGCCAGAAAAATGTGCGTAAAGCTTGCCGAGGGATCCTAGCTTATATACTTCTAAGCAAAGAATTAAAACGAAAGGTAGTATGAGCTAAAACGGAAACCACCAGTCTTTGGTGGGTTTTTTGTTCCGTAAGACAAATAGTGACATGGAGTAAAGTTCTTATACAATATTGTGTATAGAACCAGGAATAAAACATCCCAAAAACGAGTACAATTTATATCTACGGCATGTGCCATAAGGAGAATATTTATGGCAATAACGCCGGGATATAAAAACAGGAGAAAATAATGCCAAACCAAAAAAATTTAGACGCAGTAAGAGAACTAAGAAAAAAAATACAAGAGGCCAAATCAGTAATATTTGCAGATTATTTAGGTCTAAAATCAAATGAAATGAACGACTTGAGAAGAAACATTAAGGACGAGGACGCTGAACTTAGCATAACAAAAAATACTCTTTTAAAAATAGCTCTAACAGAAGAGGGATATGATATGAAAGATGCTAAGACGGATCTAGAAGGACCGACAACTGTAGTATTCTCTTACAAAGACCCGTTATCACCAATAAAAAAGCTATTCGAATTTGCTAAAAACCTGGAACTACCAAAGGTGAAATCAGCTTTTATAGATAAGATATACAATGACACCGTAAAAATAAAGATACTAAGCGAATTACCAAGCAAAGAAGTTTTACTTTCACGCATACTCGGGGGAATGAAATCACCACTTAGTGGATTCGCCAATGTATTAGGTGGAGTACAAAGAAATTTCGCATACGCCATTAAGGCTATTGCTAACAAGAAGGAGGTGTCGGAGTAATGGCAGATAACACAAATACAGAAACTACAGCAATAAAAGAAGAAAAATCAAAGACCAGCCTAACTGGAAACGCGCAAAAAGTGATGGATATGGTAGAAAAAATGACAGTATTAGAGCTCAATGATTTGGTCAAAGCACTAGAGGAGAAATTCGGTGTTAGCGCTTCCGCACCTATGATGGTAGGAACCATACCGACAGGAACCAATAGCGCAAACGGTAACAGCGAACCTGAGGAAGAACAGACAGAATTTGACGTAGTTTTAGTGGAAGCAGGCAGTGAAAAAATCACAGTCATAAAAGTTGTCAGAGAAATCGATCCTTCATTAGGGTTAGTAGACGCTAAGAAATTAGTGGAATCAGCACCCAAAACACTGCTTGAAGGAGCCAAAAAAGAAGTAGCTCAGGAGGCTAAGAAGAAACTTGAAGCAACTGGCGCTAAAGTAGAACTTAAATAATCGGATACACTGAAATAAAAACATGACAGAAAACCCCGTTTTAACGGGGTTTTTCATTTGAAGACAAACTATATACTCAGGTGCTAATAGAATTGAAAACACCTGTTTCTCTTAATTGAATCGCAGCATCCTGCGGAGTAGCTTTATCACTTACCCAAATTCCAGCACCTAATTCCAACGCTCCGAAAACCTTAATATGAGGAATAAATCCCATATGCCAATGGTATGGTTCATATCTCATTGTATGAATCCAAAAATTTCTATCAGGACGGTTAAACAATGTATTGTACGACTGCAATGTGGCTTTCAATACATCTGCTAAATCATGTATCTCCTTTTGATCAATGAATCCAAAATTCGGTTTATGATTTTTAGGAATTAGTTTTATCTCATAACTCCATCTACATGCTTCCGGAATAGTCACCGCAAAAAAAGCCGACTCAAACACTACTCTATCATCTTGCCTAGCTTGCTGAATCTCATCACACCAATAACATCTATTATGTTCGTTGAAGTAATGAAGTGCTGAATTATTTTCTTTTTCTATGAGACCCGGGAATCCTTTTGCCGCTACTATTTGGGAATGTGGATGCAGTATTGATGCACCAGCTTTCCCCCCTCTATTATTAAAAATCATCACTTCTTTATCACGGGATCCATAAAATGACATTCTGTCCAAATATGCCGTGATTATTTTCACATTCGATTCATGTTCCAAATCCTCAATATCTTTATCGTGCTCACTTGAATGCACTACTATTTCATGATCGTCCATCAAAGGATACTTATTTCTAAAGACTCTAACATTCCACGGATCTGCATCTTGATATAGTGTCGGGGGCGTGAGATGCTCATTTCCCCTACAAAAGAAACATACACCGTCATCTTCACCCTTTACTACTGAACTAACAGCCCCAGTCTGATCAGTTCTCTTTGCCCGGTTTGTAGCTATTATCGTAGGTGTCTCTGTTAATGAATCAAAAATTAGGTGAGTCATATTACTTGTTCCTTAACTCTATTACTTTCTTATATAAATTCTTATACTCTTGTGCACTTCTATCCCAACTAAAATCTTCCTTTAATGCATTCTGTACCATCTCAAATCTGGCATGTCCTGAATACACCTCAAATGCTCTGTCTATCCCCTTTTTCAATGAATCTGAGGTATATTCTTCAAATATTATCCCAGTTTGGCCATCGCGCACACTGTCTTTTAGCCCCCCGACACCATGAACCACTGGCACTGTACCATAATGCATTGCTATCATTTGGATAAGCCCACAGGGCTCATAACGGGAAGGAACGACTAAAAAGTCCGATGATTTATATATCTTTACTGCCAAGTCCACATCGAAGATGATGTTAATACTTAGCTTTCCCTTGAATCTCTTGTTTTCCGACATCTCATTTAGCTTATTTTGCCATCTTTCTTCACCTGTTCCTAATAGGACAAAATGCCCCCCACTATCTAAAATGTGAGGAATAGATTCGTACAAAATATCCAGCCCTTTTTGGAATCCATCCAACCTGCCAATGAACGAGAATAGTGGAATTGGCACGTCAGAATTGTTCAAATTCAACTCGATATATAATTTATTTTTGGCATCATTTTTCGTATTCAACCAATCGGTCTCATCAAAATCCCTGGGAAAATCCCCGTAATTTATTCCATTTAGAATACCTGTAATCCTACCCTCTCTGGCCTGTAAAACTTCACAAAGATCTCCCCCAAATTCCGGAGTTAACATTTCTTTTGCATATGTCTTGGATACAGTGCTTATATAGTCACTGGAAGTAATTCCCTGTTGAAGCATATTAAGGTCACCATCCGCTATATCCCAGTCAATTAATGGATGTGAACCAGGAGTAAAACCCAACTCTCTTACTAAATTTAAACCTCCAACTCCTTGATACATAAGATTATGAATCGTGAAAAGTGTAGCCGGTCTTTCCTTATCCAGTTCATCAGCTAATATGTGCGTAATTAATCCAGTGTGCCAATCGTTACAATGGATCAAATCGTATGTATTAAAACGAGCCTTGACATATTCCACCACACATCTGTCAAAAAACGAGAACATTTCCGTTTCATCGACATTATTCTCAAAAGCACTCTTACCCCCCCTAGTAAAGTATTCTGCGTTTTTAAAGAGTAAAACATCAACATTCGAATCGGGAAGTTTTGTTTTATGAACTTCAACTATATTGTTTTTCTCTCCAAAGGGAATGTGCAGATCCATATTCTTATAAATTTTACTACCTTTGGGATCTACCGTAGGATAATATGGTACCACCACATCAACATCGACACCAATTTTCTCTAAGGCTTTAGGTAGTGAGCCTATTACGTCTCCTAATCCTCCGAATTTAATCAATGGAGCTACTTCTGACGCAGGCAGTAATACTTTCATAACTATATGGTAGCATACCTTAATCCAAATTTACTCATTTTTTGGAGGCCTTTTAGTTCTTTTCCACTCTTCAAATTCCTCTTCGGAGGAAACATACTTAAAGTAACCCTTTATATATTCTGAAAATTCATGCCATTCATGTTCTAAAAACGGTTTTACTTTCGGAGTTGCCCAAGGCAAATTTCTTCCTAACCACAGTTCATCCACAACGTGTAAAACGTCATATATATCAGTTCTCAGTTTGATTTTTTCCAGAGCGTCCCGCCACTTTATTGCTCTCTCAAAATCCTTCTTCAATACCGCTTCGTTCATCTCAAACTCAAACTCTAGCATAACTTGATTAAACCACTCTGGAGGCGTACGTTTTTTAAAGGGCTCCTTCATATATGTACCTGAATTGGCAAGATGCATCTGTCTTATATAACCACTTCTCTGCCAGTTAAATGCTTGATCTAGTATTTTTCTATACAAATCATTTGCTTTCTCAATTACACCTTCACTAACATCCAAATCTTTAATAACATCCTTAAGAGAGTAGGCCCCCTGTTCGATCATTTCAAGACTCCACCACGGTTTCGCGCTTGCCCACCAATATTGATCCGAGGCAACTGCCGTATCAAGTTTCGCGCGAGCCTCTTTCCACTTTTTTGACTCTTTATCTTTATAATTGTGTACTTCCTTGATGATCAAGTCTGTAAGCTCCCATTGAAGCGTGTGGATAGGGTTTTCAGGATCTTTCCATAATATATAGGATTTTGCCACTGTAGATTTTGTTTGATCCTTATCTAACCAAAAATCCTGCTCTTGATTTGTCCAGGTACTCGGTCTTAGATCTACCTCTTCAACAGGTAATTCATTTTCATACTCCTTAAGAAGATCCTCTATCGTTATATTTTCAAATTCATCCGATTCCCACAGTTGTATCAAAAACTTTTCATGCCCAATTCTATGATGACCAAATGTTTCGGCATCCATAACATTAAACCAATACTCCGAATTTTTCTTCAGATCTCTAGTTTGCACAATAAAATCTTCAATCGATCTCACAGACGCCGATAAAATTAACGAGCTAATACCTTTATCTCTGAAAAACACATACAATCCTGTTTTCTTATCCTTGTACAACGCATTAGTCCTTGCTGGCAAACTTCCATAAGACACTGCGGGGGCGCAAAACCATTTGTAATTCTGTCGCGCTATTGCATCTATCACTATGTCGTTTATTGCCATTTCCGGAGAAAAAAATCCACTGGGTCTGTATTTTTCATGAAAGTACTTCTTACATACATCTTCATTTGTTGTTATTTGGCTTATTATTTCATCTCTCGGCAACAAGGGTAGTAATGCGTGGTACATAGCCGTACCCGTTAACTCAATTTGTCCCCTTTCAAGAAGTTCAACCAGCATTTCAAGTACATCATTGTACTCATTTTCAACAAGAAGCAATACTAAACCCCCTGTAATATTAACCACAAGTTTCCCGCCTCCACTCTTAAGTAATCCCTTTAATAACGGTCTATAGCTTTCACAAACGATTCTATCCAATATGTCTCTTTGCTGATTATGTGGTTGGTAAAAGTGAAGTAAATTAACTATTCGCATGATTTTCCTCTATCATATTCTTCAATTTCTCAAACCGGCTTAAAAGCTCCTTCTTTTTCTCCTCATCACTAATTCTACTTATAACTTTACTAAAATATTCCAAACCCATTAACACAAAACCTGGTTCATATAAGTACTCACCGCAAGGCATGCTCTTCTTCGACATCCACCAATACTTATCACTACATAACATCCTATGTATATTAATGTATAGCTGCGTGTTTCCATCCATATCCCAACTCATCCCCCCTCCCTGTACATTTATCTCGTTTTTGTATACAATACCGCCCTCGTTAATACATCCTAATATGTTACTCTCTATATCATACATTAGTGATTGTATGTTATTAGTGGTATTAAACCACAATGGGTACGAGTCGGTTACATTGTTAGAAATATCCATAGTATTCCATGTAGATTCGTTAATAATATCAACATCGCGTGTCGGGAGATTTGACACAAGCTTCGACATGAAATTAGTGGAAATACCATCTGATCTAAATCTATCCATGATTATACTAAGAAGTGTCATGCCATCTTTGTAATGATGGCCGAAATACTCACCATCAAGTGCAACTACAGTTGCATCTTTAACCTCCTTATATATATGATTAAATATGTCATCTGTATCTAGATCGCGCTTAAAAGAGATAATATTGCTGAGCTTCCTGTCGCGACAAACAAGATAACACGAGTTATCTTTATACTTATAAACAGACTCGAAAACATTTTCCTTATCAACTAACCCCTTTACTGCAACCTCGCTTACAAGCATCCAATCGTAACCTAAGGAAGATACCACTTGAACAATATTCTCATTTATAGCAAGTTCCGGAGGAAAAAACCCTCTTACATCTTTAATCATTAGTGCAGGAAACCCTTCAAAGTCCTGTTTCGAGCCAAGATAATATCCCAGACCGTACTCATTTAGAAGAATCTCATCCTCAGCAATATTTTTGGGCAACATAGAAAGAATTGGATGATATGCTGCGCTACCTATGATCTCAATTCTATCACTCTTATAGAGAGTCTTAATTTCTTCTATCCACTCTTTGTGCCCATACTTATCCATTATCTCTAGTAAACTAAGGGGGATATTTAAAGTAAGGTTCACATCCTTACGATTATTAATAAATTTAAGCAAGGGATAGTAGCTCTCTTTCGCTATCTTATCAAGAACCTCCTTCTTTTGGAACGAGGGCTGATATAAATGAAGTATAAATGCAACGTTCACATAACTAATTATCTAGCAAACTAAAATGTGTGTCAAAAAGTAGTAAGAAAAATTAGGGGGCTTACCCCAGGAAGGACGATTTCATATGCTCCTGCCCACAGCATAAGAAACTTTAGTGTCGTTCCTGGGATAAACCCCCCAATTGAATGCCTGAATTGTATCAAATGTATATAGGTCTGTCAAATTAGTGTAATAGGCGAAAATTATAGCATGTTATTCTATTATTTTTTCGTGGGGATTTCTTTTTTTCTGAAATGGGCAGCCCTTTCGTATAGTTTAACATATTCAGAGGCACTAAAATTCCAGCTGAAATCCTGCCTCATCGCATTTTCCTGAAGCTGTCTCCATAGAGACGTATTATTATAGACCTCCATTGCCCTTATCATCTGCCCAAATAGTGAAAATTCATTGAAGTACTTAAACACAAATCCAGTCCCTTTTCCTGTACTGGAATCAAAATTCTCAACTGTATCCGCAAGGCCACCTACATGTCTCACCACGGGTATTGCTCCATACCTCATAGCCTCTAATTGTACTACACCACAAGGTTCAAATCTTGAGGGATAGACGAACAAATCACATCCAGAGAAAAGCATCCTTGGTAACGCAAAATTGGGATACGGATGAATACCTACTTTATCGGGAAAGTCATTTTTAAGATAATTCAACATCTCAGCAAGACCCCCATCACCTCCCCCAACTTGAACAAACTGAATATTATATTCAGCCAATACCTGCCTAAGTGTTCGTACAAGTAAGTCCACCCCCTTTTGTATATCCAAACGTCCTACAAAACCGAATAGAGGCACATTGGGCTTTATAGGTAAATCGTATTCTTTTTGAAGAGCGTTCTTGTTTTCATCTCGCAATTCTAGAGAGCCAATATCATAATTTTTTTCAACCAGTGTATCTGTTGCAGGATTTAACTCATCATAATCAATACCGTTTATAATTCCAAAAAGCCTGCCCTTCAATTCCATGAGTAATTTATCTAGTCCTTCTCCAAACTCCGGAGTAAGAATCTCTTTTGCGTATGTCTTCGAGACAGTGTTTAATGCATCCGAATAAAGAATTCCGCGCTTAAGAAAATTTAGTTTATTTAACCTGTCCGCAAAAAATGAAGGAATATGAGACCTGCCATCGTCATAATCCAACTCCGACATGTGCCTGTGGTCAATCATTCCTTGGAACATCATATTGTGTATTGTGAACACCATAGGAATCTTTCCAAGTATAGGATCCTTTCTATACACAGTTTTCACATAATTTGGAAGAAGACCCGTATGCCAATCATTACAATGAATTACATCAGGAACAAATATCCCCGTCCTAATAAACTCCAGTGTACCGCGCGCTAATAAAGCCCATCTGGTAGGATCATCACTATAACCATAAACGTTTGCACGCTTTTCATAATATTCCTGGTTCTCAAGAAAATAAGTAGTAAAACCGTTTTCATTCGAAACCTTTTTTACATTACATATCAGCTTAGTTCCCATTTCATCTCCTGTAGGTACTTCCAGTCCCTCGTACTCCATAGATATTTTATTTATGGTTTCATCGATAGAACCAAATTTGGGCATAAATACTCTCACATCATATCCTAAATCTGTTAGGGCCTTTGATAGATGTTTCATAACAAACGCAACTCCTCCAACAGATGCATACGGAGCAACCTCAGCCGCCACTATCAATACCTTTAACTTCCCTTCCTTTTTCTTAACCCTAGTCTTTTCGGATGTAGGAGATTTCTTCGTTCTTGCCATGGGAGTTCATTTTATCACAAAAAGCGCCGCATTTCTAATACGGCGCTTTATGAAAGCAAATAAATGCTTCATTATTTAACATATTAAATTGTGTTCTTACTTTAACACACTATCCGCCTCATCTCTTAGAGACTGATCACCTAAAGAAGTTATATCCTCGTTAAGTCTGGCCTTTGTAACAACGAACAACCCGTGGAGCTCCTCACTGGATGCAAAGACAGAATCATCCTTTGTTAATAACAAACCAAGCTGCGCATCTGTTTCATCTGACACAGTCAATTTAAGACTCTTCTCGTAAAATTCCAGATCAGAGGGTCTAATATATACGTGTAAAACTGAAAACGGCTTTATAGGGCTATGGAGAGAAAGACCCGCGTTAAGTGTAAACGCATAGGGAAGTTGAGCATTTCTCGCGGTTTTATCAACACCTTGGGCTATATCTTTCAATCCACCCAAACCGCTCCTGTAAAATTTACTAACCTCTTCTTGAATTTCTTCCTCAACAGGTTCCTCTTCTACCACCTCTTCTTCCCGTGCACCTAACCCTGTAATACCCTCTACCCTTTCTTCTGTTTCATCTTCCTGAAACTTCTTTGCTGCTTCTCTGAATTTTGAAAGCCAGTCAACTGATTCATCTTCCTTTGGTACCTCAGTTGTCTGTGCCGTGGTCTTCACTCGTTCTGCTGATTCTACCGTTACCTTAACCCCTTGCGCCACTTTCTCCTCAGCAATGCCAGTACCCTCTATCACTTTCGCTACAGGCCTTACATCTCTAGATTCACCTTCGGGAACTCCCTCAGGATATAAAAAATCCATAATATCCTGTTTTGTGAACCTATGTCTGCCTGTAGCAGTTTTTACTTCCGCATGGAGTTTATTTTCTTCAATATACCTATAGACAGATCGCAGACTAACTCCGAGAATTTCCGCGACCTCAGTAGAGGTATACAGTTTGTCTTCAAGTTTTATCATACTTAAATGAAATCATGTTAGAAATACTATGTCAATATTTTATATATGCATATATATGTACTTAGTTGTTTTTCAAGGAATATCTATATACTTTTAGAGGCAATCCCGGAAAAGCGTTCAAAACTCTTGCTAATCTCCATGGCTCGTTTAGTAAAGAATACAGCCAATCTAAGTGATACTTAGTAAAACACTTCGGGGGAACATTTAGAGAGTTTGAATAGTAATTATACGACCTGCCCACCCCCACTGATACCCTGGCAGGTATCTTCTTCATATTACGTACTATCCAACTTTCTTGTTGATACTGATTAAAAGCGGCGAAGAGAAAATCAAGCTTTTCTAGTCTATGATCTGAAAGACATTTCTTAATATAGGATACAGCGGAAGTATCGTTACTAGACTTATAACTGTACTGTGAGGAAGACCCGATAATATTGACATTGGGATACTCCTTTCTAAACATGTCTGCTGTCTCTGTAGCAATATCCCTATTAGTATTCAGAGACCTTCCCATCCAACTTTTAGGCCATCCGCCCATAAGAAAAATGGTATACCCTTTTTCATGCGACAGTTTACACACTTGCCTAACCAGTTCTACCCCCGTAATTCTATCTCCCAGATCAATCGAGTTAGTTAATATAGAACAACCTAGTTTTACCCCCTCAACTAACCCTTTAAAGCTACTATATTTCCCTTCCCTCTTTAGAAACTCAACCCTCTTTAGAAACTCATTTGTCGCGAGAACACCTGTGCTATCTGGAACTGATAAAGCTGCCCCGTTTATGATCTCTTTAAATGCATCATTTTCCGATGCTTCCATTAGAAACTCAGAATTCGTCGTGCATATATAGTGGCTTTTGTCATCAGTAAGTAAATTATTCTCAATGTATGCCAATACATCCTGCATACTGAACCCAAAGTCTATCCGTATTCCGAAAATTTCCCTAGATTTAGGAGTCAACATACTTGAATTATACACTGAATCTAAAGCGAAAATCTGGTAAAATCAGTATGTGCATAAAATTGGCCTAATACAAAAAGTGATAACCGTTACCCTCCTCTTAGGAATTACAACTGTACTCTATTTATATACATCCGGGTACAGGCTTGAAAGAGAAAAGGATAACACTATAGATATTGAAAAAACCGGGATGGTAAGTGCGAAATCACTTCCTGAAGGGGCAAGCGTGTACATTGATGGGAAACTCATTACAGCTACTAACGATACCATTCCAGGTGTGAAGCAAGGTCTCCACCAGCTAAAGATAGTTAAGAAAGGCTTTGTTGAGTGGAATAAGGACATTGAAGTATATGAAGCTCTTGTTACAGACGTTACAGCTATCTTGATTGCTCAGAGTCCAAAACTTGAACCATTAACTACAACCGGAGCCAGAAACCCAATTATTTCACCTTCCTTAAAATATATTGCATACTTTTCTAACGATAACGAAACACCGGGCATATGGGTAATTCCACTAAATAACGGCCTCACCTTTTTCAGATCGAACCCCACCGTAGTCATGCAAGATACTAAATTCACAAAATACTCACAGGGAAATTCCATCACCTGTTCACCCGATGAAAAGAAACTTCTGATTGAGGGGGCGGAAAAAACATACTACCTTGTTGATCTGGCAACCAATACAGCAGAGACAATTTTAGATCCCGAAGAAATAAACCTGGATTGGGAAACAAAGCTCAAGAAAAAAAGAGAATTATTCCTGGAAAAAATAATAGTAGAAGACGACTATATCAAAGAGACTGCTAAATCTGATGATGTACTGTGGTCACCAGATGAAAAAAAGTTCCTTTACAAGACAGAAGAAGGCACTAAAGTGCAATATAAAGTTTACAATATGGAAGACCCGTTACCTATAGGTGAAAAAAAGGATAACTTTCTTTTTGAGATAGAAAAAACAGAAATCCCCCCTATTATCAGCTGGTACTCTGATAGTTTCCATCTTCTACTAGTAAGAGGGGATATTGAAAACAGCAAATCCGGAAACATCAGCATTATCAGAATCGACGGAACAAACGAGACAGAAATATACAATAACACGTTACATTCAAACTACGTATATAACGCCCCAAGTGGAGATAAAGTAATAATACTTACAACATTTAAATCTGGGGATCAAACCGATTTATACACTATCAGTATAAGATAAAGGTAATATACTCACTCCAATATTATTCATCGTCAGGGTTTCCTGCTATAAAGTCAGCTAATTTTGCCGTTACTACTAACCTGTTCAATGTAGTTCCCGGAGGATCACAAGTTTGGAGAGTTAACAGAGGTTCAATAACGGGCCGAGTTAACGGATATGTATCCCACCCTTTAACCTTCTCTATATTTATTACTGAATATACATAGGCATCCCCTTCATAAAAAACATGGACTTTATCCCCCGGGTCGAGTTTACGTAACAGATTGAACACAGTAGCATATTCGCCAAGTTTCCAGAAATTTAAAGAGGCATGCGCAAAAATATAAACATTACCGGGTTTTCTTGAAGGATACCCCGAAGTTAATGAATGCGCCACTCCATATTTTAATGCCTCAGAATATGCTACTTCGTCAGTCACTGACACATCTTTCACCACAGGCACGTTTACACCAATTCTTTCGATAACTAAACCAAAGTCTTTACTTACCGGTTCTATTCTTATTGGTTTTGAAGATAGGTATCTCGCAAATATACTATCCCTTACAGTGTCACCTTTATTTGCCAGATCTTCATTTGCAACTAATACGAATTCTTGCTCTTTCATCTCCTTAAAATAAAACCAAACTTCATCTCTGATTAAAGGACCAAAAGAAATCATTAGAAGGAAAATGCCCAACAGTATCAAAGACATCGGAAGCCATGTAAAAAACCTCTTTTTGACCACTCTTAATTTCACATATTTATTATAACAGTATCTTCAAAAGAGATTATTTTGACTATCATATTTATAAATGTAAAATGTACACATGAAAGTACTAAAAATAGGAGCTCTATGGTGTTCTGGATGTTTAGTTATGGTCCCCCGATGGAAAGAGATAGAAAAGGAAAATCCATGGCTGGAAACTACATATTACGATTATGACTCTAGCCCTCAAGTAGTTTCTGAGTACGGATTAGAAGAAGGTCTGCTACCAACTTTTATATTTCTAGACAAAGATGGGGTCGAAGTTCATAGATTGTCTGGTGAAGTTGATAAAAATACTCTACTCGAACTAGTTAACAAATATAGAGAATCTTAACATCCCTCATAGCAAGGGTGTAAAATACTTGATGGTTTCTATGGGATTACTACAGAAATTAATAAAAAACACTACCTTTTTATTTCTTATATGGGCGTTCATACCCAAAACCTACACTGAAACAGAAACGAATATCCATTTATTCTACTCATTAACGTGCGGATTTTGTAAGAAAGAGGTTCTGTACCTTGAAGAATACGTAAAAAGCAACCCTGGTGTAACAGTCAGAACATACGAAATAACAGGCAACAAAGAAAACAGGCGACTTTTGAGCTATATAGGACATGAGATAGGTTTGGATATCAGAAATATACCCTTCACAGTCATCGGAGATGAGTATTTCTTGGGTTTTGGGGAAAAGCACAAAAACTTAATCAACGAGTACACAGAAAAAGCAGCCTCAGACAACTCAACTGATTTTGTTGAAAACTTGATCAACGAAAAAAATATTAAAGTGCGATATGATACAATTAAGTATGAAAATGTCGTTGGTGACACTGCTCTTAGTAACGGTGCCAACAAAGATAATGAACAAAATATTTCTTCAGGAGACAAGGCAGAGGAAGTAAAATTTCCCCTCATAGGAATTGTTAAATTAAAGGATCTTTCTTTACCCCTATTAACATTTGTCATAGCTCTCCTTGACGGATTTAATCCATGTGCTATGTGGACACTACTCTTCCTAATTAGCCTCATACTTGGAATGGAGGACAGATTAAAAATGTGGATACTCGGGCTGACTTTTATTATAGCCTCGGGACTTGTGTACTTCCTATTTTTGGCTGCATGGCTAAACTTTTTCTTAGTAGTGGGATTTACAACTATACTTAGATACATTATAGGGTTCGCCGCAATACTAATCGGCGTACATTACCTAAACGATTACGTTAAAAACAAGGATAAAGGATGCCAAATAATTGCTAACGAAAAAAGACAAAAAGTATTTCAAAAGCTTAAAGAAATTACCCAAAATAAGAGTTTTGCCTTATCATTAATAGGCATAATTTTACTAGCTCTTGCAGTAAATATGGTTGAACTTCTCTGCTCTGCAGGTCTGCCCGCGGTATACACAGATATACTGTCAATGAGCAATTTGCCCGCGTGGAAATATTATAGTTATCTTACATTTTACATAATCATTTTCATGCTCGACGATATCATTGTATTTGCCATAGCGATGATAACTTTGAAAGCTATTGGAATTGAAAGTAAGTACACCCGGTTTTCCCACCTCATAGGTGGAATTATAGTTATACTTATCGGTCTTGTCTTAATTATTAATCCAGAAATTCTGGCTCTCTGATAAATCTACCCTTCTTTCTGGTCGGGGTGGCCGGACTCGAACCGGCGGCCTCACGAACCCGAATCGTGCGCTCTAAACCAACTGAGCTACACCCCGAAATTCTATGACAAATTTCCAAAGCGACAATAAATAACTCTGCGTCTCTTTATAAAAGAAAGACCTTCTGGTGCCCCCGCCCGGAGTCGAACCGGAATCTGAGACTTAGGAGGTCCCTATTCTATCCATTGAACTACGGGGGCGAAAACAAAGCTAAAACCATTTGATTTTAACACAAAATAAAAGGATAATTAGCATATGGGATCATCAGGCGAGAGAAACCCCCAAACACTTAGCAGGGAAGACAGCGATAGAGCCATCCCTATAGAATTTATAAAAGAAGAGGAACGAATATTATTCGAGGATGTATCGCATGCACAGGAACAAGCTCTAAAACCGCTAAGAGAACTTTCTTCGGATCAATTTGTTGACATAGCTAATGGCCTGTATGGAGATCTTGTTGAAGCGACTAGCATGGAAACCGGGAATCATGTTTTACAGGAAATAGGAATCATGGAGGAAGTTATTGATAGTAATGATACACTCTTCCCAGGCAATGAGGTAGATAAGAGCGCCTACAAAAGAATGGCAGTGATTATCGCAATGTTGCATGATAGAGGCAAAGACAGAGCCGTTAGAGGAGGTACTTTTGATAATATAGTACATGCGCATGAGGGAGCAAGAGAAGTAAGAGAACATCTTACAAAATACCTAGGAAACAGCGCAGATGTAAAAACCTTGTGCGCCTTTGTAGCCCAAACAATAGAGAGACATTCCGATATTACATGGATTCAAGAATATGAACTGGGAAACACACAGATCGCCCCGGAAAGTGATCCGCCGCTTACAAAACTCGCAAAAGCACCTTTGGGAACAAGAGCGGATCCTTCCCTAAGGGGTCTGTCAAATCTGCACATGAAAAGGATTACCCCCGAAGGGAAAGTAACAATACCAGCTTCAGACCTAGCACCTTACTTTGATATAAAAACAGACGATGAAGGTATAATTACAGATATTCGCCTACCTGGCCCTGAATCAGATATTGAAGGCCATGATAGAGCAAAATGGGACCATTTACTAAGATCGTGCGATACACTGTCAAACTACCTCTTAGACCCAGATTTAGAATCAATAGAACCCGATCGAATAGACGAAAGTAACTACGCTGGAATCGTAAAAATAGCATCTTTCATCCCCAAAGGCACCCTGGCAGACAAAGTACAGATCATAATTGTTACGGGTAAAGCAGCTATAAACGAAGGAATGTACGAACATTTTCCCAGTTTAACTAAAAGGGCAGAAAGGTCAAACAGAAATATGGAGCGACTTTCCGTAATCCTAGAACAAGATTTCACGGAAGCTAATGTATGGGGTGAAAAATACGGGCGAATAAGACAAAACCCAGAAACGACTGAAGAGGAACATGCCAAAGCTGTAAAACAACTAACGGATTATATGCATCAAGCTATAGGTAAGTTGGAGGACGAACTAAAAGCCGAAGCTGAAAATCACTCCGAGAAACAATAAGACTCTATTTTCTTTGGCGGAGGGGGAGGGATTCGAACCCTCGTGCCCCGTTAGAGGCGCATGGTTTTCAAGACCAGCCGATTAAACCGCTCTCGCACCCCTCCATATTAAGTTTTAACGATTAAAATTATATCAGAAACAGATTACTCACCAATCAAAATCCTATGAAGTTGAACGAATATATTTAAAACAAATGTAGCGGCTCGATACGTATAACATTGTCTTCCTTTTTCATCGGTAAATATCCATGGCTCTAGCGTATAAGAAACATCATCACCCTTCCCACTAAACCTGTACCTGGGCTGAATTTCATAATCTTCAAGATAATCGTGAGCGATATCAACCGGCAGAGAGCTTCCAATTAACACCTTTGGTATGCCATGCAATCCAAAAGACATTTGAATAAGTTTTTGATCTTCCTTTAAACGATCCGTTATAGTTTCTATACCCTTAGAATCTCCCTCCTTTCCAACATATCTAGCCTTTTTGTACTCCGGACAGCCCTTATTATCACACACGCAATAGTACTCCGATTTCCGCGCATCATATCTCACAATAGTAGTAGGATTGGTCACTATATTTCTAGAGGTATGACAAACGGGGCATATTACCCTACCCGTTAAACGCAGCTCTATAATCGCATCATCTACATCCATTAGTAAAAAGAAATCAGGATCAGTTCTATGATTTATCAAATCGCGAAAAAATAGAGAATAGGATATCTGGTCATTAGTCCTTGGCATACCATCAATAAGTAACGCTTTCTTACCAATTTCGTCAATCTTCATTTTTAACAGAGCAAGAACCATTTCTGTAGGTACAGACACTTTATCCTGGGATCGGTTAAAAATAGCCCCCACCGCCTCATCTATAGATAACATGCCTCTATAATATGGCAATAAATTCTCTTTAAAATGTACAACCCCATTTTCTGACTCTAGTTCTGCATGAACTTCCCTGACAATATCCCCCACCGACACATGGGATAATCTATCTTCGCCAAGAATCTCTTGAAGCATCTTAGCATACGTTCCTTTTCCCCCAAGCTTCTTTGCAAGCATAAACCCAACAAAAGAATTATGCTCAAGAAACTCCTTAACTTCATCAATTCTGCTACCTAGTTTTGAGTGAAAATACTTAAAGCGTTCTACGGGGTCACCAAGATCATATAAACCGCCAACGGATAACTCCCTAGAATTAAAGTAAGGAAAATCCATGGTTAATATGAATAAAGATCCTCGTGGGTTCTTTTATAAGAACAAATTTCATCTTCCTTAAACCATAGTTTTATCTCATTCTCTGCTTCCTCTATAGACCCGGATGCGTGAATTAGATTATAAACTGTCCTTTTTCTTCTATTTGCCGCTATAGCAGAATCCAAAGAAAAATCCCCTCTTATAGTCCCCGGTGCAGCCCTCACTGGAATAGTATCTCCCGCAATAGACCTAATTCTTTCTACACAATTTATACCCTGAAACACAATAGCGAGTACAGGTCCCGATATCAAAAACTCCTGGTTCCACTTTTTCACAATATTTCCCACTTCTATTGGATCCGTAGTTCCCATATTTGCCATTAAGTCTATTCCATACTTTTCACAATCATCAATTGTCCTTTGTCCAACGATCTGCTTCCACTTTTTTGAGTCCGGATAATGACTACTCGCCAAATTTTCGTCCGCCTGAACCATCTTTACAGCGACCATTTTCATACCGGCGCGCTCGAATCGATGCAATATCTCGCCGATTATGCCCCGCTGAACTGCATCAGGTTTCAATAACACTAAGGACCTCTCAATCATGACAACGATGATACCACAGAAATATTTTAAAAAGAATGTGAAATATTATGACCTACTACTCAAGCAGTATATCTTCGATTGTATATGATTTATCCTCAAACACAGTCATAATGCTAAACCGAGGCTCTTGGATAACACTTTGTGGATACTCATTGACCGCACCAGTTACCGCGCCAAGGACATGATGAGTAAGTTCCGATCTCACAGAATCCTTCAACTTGCTGGATCTGTGATGATCCCCCGCTATTACCGCTATCACATTAGAATCCCGAACAGCTTCCAACAAAACACTTCTCTGCGCTGCCACACGAGACTGCCTCTCCAACATGTCCTCATCTTCAACCGTATCACGTGAACTCCCCATATACATCCTCGCGAACATACCCAACAACCCGTCTGTAAAGATGGGTTGCGAAAGAACAACGAAGTCAGTACCGTCGATATTCTCTTTAATCCAGGAGATATCTGAACTAGATAATTCAGTAAAATTAGCACTATTATCTACCAAAAGAAAATTTATGCCATTATATTCAAAATAGTGATTATTGCCCCCAAATACTTGTGTAAAGTTACCTAACCCCACAGATTCAGCCAAATCATGATCTCCAGGTAAAACGTAGTATGTATAACCAGATCCATCAAGGGATTCCTTAATTTTGGAAAGTGCTTCAACATCCCCATAATCTGTCAAATCCCCCACCACTACAAGAAAGTCCACTTCTTCTGAACCAAGTCTATAAACAGCATTTTCCAATCCAGCCAAATCATTATGTATATCAGATATCAAGGCCACTTTTAAAACCCTTTCTACCGCTTTATCTTCTTGAGCGGAAGTCTGGCTATCAGAGTTTTCACTATCATTACTTCTATCAGACTGAACACCCGATGCCAGATTTGTTTGTGATAATCTGGAAACAAATTCACCGGCTACATCGCCTATCTGCTCTTCCGATACTGGAATATGCAACTTTGCTAAAATGGGCTTAATTATCTGAGCGAACCTTCCGGTATCTGTGACATATACTTCCTTGACTACTAAACTCACCCCCAACACCAAAGAACTCAAAATAATAATGGCAAAGAAGAAGCGGAATATTCTATTAACTATCTTGGGAACTTTAGATTTTTTCTTTCTGCGAACCATCGCCTAAATTATACAATAATAGTTTACATTCTTTCAGGACACTCAATACCCAAAAGCCACAAACCGTTTGACATAACAACTTTTACCGCCATGGTTACCGCCAATCTCAGTACACGCAGATCTTTATCTTCCGCATCCAGAATTCTATTATTACTGTAAAAAGTATTATATCTTCTGGCTACGGCATTAAGATACGTACAAACCTTGTTAGGTGAATATTCTGCGGCGGCAGCTAAAGCAACTTCCGGAAACACATATAATGCTCTAAGAATCATAGACTCATCTTCATTTATTTTCATAGTATCTGAAAGACTTAATTTTTCTATCTTGCTATCCGATTCTAGTTTATCACCCATTTTTTCTAATACACTACTCGCTCGAGCATATGTATATTGCAGGTAAGGCCCAGTATCCCCTGTCAACGACAACCAGGATTCCTCATCAAAAATGATGTTCCCCCCAATATTGTTCTTAAGAATCCCATACTTGATAGCTGCAATTGCAACCTTATCGGCAATGTCCCAATCTTTATCCTCCATTTTTTTATAAACAGCATCCCGAACTTTATTCATAAGCTCGTCGCCAGAGATTATTTCTCCTGTTCTTGAAGACATTTTTCCTGACTTCAATCTCAACATTCCATGTGATAAGTGAATGGTTTTACTTGCATACTCCGGATATATAAACTCTAATGCTTTAAGAACCACCTTAAAATATTCCTCAATATCATTAGAAGTAATTATTAAAGAAAGATCATATGGAAAATCTTCATATTTTGTCTTTGCGAGGCCGAGGTCTTTTGACTCATATGTCGGGAGGCCAAATGAATTTACAAAAACCCGTGTATGCAAACCGTACCTTTCACCTCTAAAGACAACAGCACCTTCACTTTTCTCAAACACATCTTTTTCAAGCAGTTCCCGTGAAACTTTTAGTCCTTGGTCGCCCGTTTCCCTTTCAAAATAGTAAAAATCAAATTTCGTTCCCAATCTTTTATATAAAGTCTCGAAATACTCAAGGCTCCAAGATCTGCCTTTTTCATATATCTCCTTAACTTCGGGATCCAGATCATATATTTTTTTGTTCAGCTCTTTCATCTCCGCCTTAGCATTCTCATGCTCATTAAAAGCAGTAGCACCCACTGCATAGGCCCTTCCCAAGAAATCAATTCTATTATTTAATGGCATTTTCTCGAGATCCTCCAAGGTATAGTTTTTAGCATCCATCTCTTTTCTAAGCCCCCATATTGCCTTTGCAACATGTACACCCACATCACCCTGGTAGTTGGCTCGTTTAACATCCGCCCCTTGATTTTGTATGAGTCTCGATAGAGATTCACCAATAACATTTGGCATTAAATGTCCTATATGAAACACTTTAAATGGATTCGGATCCGTATATTCAACTATAACCTTTTTATTTTCAAATGCTGTACCTGCGCCATATAATCCTCCTGGCTTGTCTGCAGTTTCACAAATATCTTTCAGCGTATCAATAAGGTATTTCTGCGATAGAACTATATTAAGAAATCCAGGAGGAGCCACTTCAACACTGCCAACGAAAGCAAAATCCTTTTCTTGCTCCAAACAGGAAACCATATGTTCCTTAAGACCATTAGCGATTTCCATGGGAGATTTACCAATCCTTTTTGCAATTACTAGGGGTGTATTCACTGCGTAATCTCCAAAATCCATATTCTCAGGATGCTCCACATGTACATCCTCAACACCAATATCATACACATCCAAAACTGCCTCAGACACTTTTTGCTTTATTAGCGGGATTAAATCCAACATGTCTGTATGATACATTCATTGCACATCAAACTCAATAGTACCTAATATATCGGTCCTAAGAATTTGACACCCGATTTTCTCTAAATTTTCTATGACCTCTTCATGAGGGTGTCCAAATTTATTCCCACTTCCCGAAGATATTACACAATACTCTGGATTCAGAGCTGATATAAAACTAACATCCAAAGAGTTCCTGGAACCATGGTGCGGAACCTTATATATATCCAGCCTCCCGTCAATATGAGATAGTATGTCATTTATATCTAGCTTTCCAATCACACTTTTTCCGATATCTCCAGTCATAAGAGCTTCATAATCTCCTTTCTTTACTAATAGTACTGTCGAAAAATCATTGATATTGCAATCCCCGGATGTTTCTCCAATTGCTGAACACTTGTTCAAATACTCCTCTGTCGGCCAGAATGTATAGAACTCCACACCATCAACAACATCATAATTACCAGCTACCACGTGTCGAACTTTGTCATATGGTAGTTTAGAATAAAATTCTTTACACAAATTAGAAGAACACAATACCTCATTAAACAATACCTGATCCACATCGCACCTATCCAGTAATCTGTTTATTCCCCCGATATGATCCGAATCAACATGAGTAGGATATATTATATCTATATGACAAAATAAGCTACCTATATATTTGGCCAAGGACTGGTCGATATCATAGTACATTCCACCATCTATTAAAACTTTTCTATTAGCAGTAGTGATAAATATAGAATCCCCTTGTCCTACATCCAAAAAAATGAGACGAAGGCTAGTGTTTAATTGGTTAAAAAACAGAAATATTTTGTATATAAAATATATAGAAAGAAGTAAACAAAGAAAGCTGTCTCTCATAAGTTTCTTCTCGAATAAAAAGTAATAAGGGCAAGTACTATATAGTAAGATACTAATATCTCCAGAGAAATCGATATACTTACGTTGGAAATACTAAAGTTACTAAACATTTCAACTAACCAAACAAACAGATCAAGAAGAATGTAAATAGGTATTGTAAAAATGTATGAAAATATTACGCCGACAAAGCCAGTTAATAAATATACTCCACCTAAAATTGTAGCTATGGGAACTATCCATAAAGTCAACATATTAGCAAGAGGACTAATGACACTAATACTTCCAAAATTATAAGAAAGCAAAGGCAAAACGAGCACTTGAGCAGCCAAAGTACTGCTTAGATCCGATAAGATAAAATGCTCCCTCTTAAATATTTTTGTGATAATGTCCTTGAAAAAACCTTCGTATAAAACGAGTCCGAGAGTAGCCAAAAAACTCAATTGAAAGCTCAAACTCCACGCGTTTGTAGCATCCAAGATCAGCATAACTGCCGCAGTAAATATTATTGCAGGTAAAACATTTATCTCACGCCCATAATACTTCCCAATATAAAGGACACTCGACATTATCCATGCACGAATTACTGGAGGCTCAAACCCAGTCAGAAATGAATAAAATAATGTTACACTTTCACATATTAGAAGGTTTCTTAATTTGTATGTGCTCCCTACGACATTCGCGACCAGAGAAAAAACGAGATTAATATTAAATCCGGACACTACAACTACATGTATTAAACCCGCATCTTTTAGGGCTCTCTTAAATCTGGGAACCTTGGAAAACTCGTCCGCCCCTACAACCATACCTAGTACAAGCTCACTATGTGGACTAGGCAATGACTTTCTCGCAACTTTGATAGATTTTGAAAGAATCTCTTGTCTTAACTGAATAAATCTATTTAAATATATACAAATTTTTTCACTACTGTCATATTGGCAAGAGTATTCACCTTTCTTCTCGACACAGGCACTATCAATACTACACTGAACTACTCTAAAAACGGCAAATGTAACAATAAATATTATAGTGAGATATCTTCTCATTGACTGAAAGCTAGGGAACCTTCAATCTTTTGCAATGTTGCTTTAGGAACACCGGAATTCTCAAACAACTGGTCAATACTCGCGTAAGGTCGATTATCTATTATCCTTTGGGCATACACGGGGCCAATACCAGGTAATGAATCCAATTCCTCTGCCGAACACGTATTCACAGATATCATGCCGGTGGAGTTACCACTCTGAGACATTGATAACACTGCACTACTATTTCCCTCGCCGGTATCCGCAGATTCTAAAACCGGATCATTAACTTCGGCAACCACATCCCAGCCACCTACAGAATCAATACTGCTTGGTTTGGCAAGAATTCCCACATCTGCTAATTCCTCGTCTACAATTTCCCACTCAAACGGAACATATATCTTTTGTGCATCTGCAAGCTTTTTTGCCACATTTAGATTTCGGGACACCCACACCTTTGAAACCTCCCTATCTATACCACCTGCTTTTTCAATTAGATCACCCACTCTTGCATCTGTTGGCATATGGTATAGCCCGGGATTTATAACAGCCCCGCTTATATCAACTATAATTTCCTGTGTTGTGGATGGGCCGTATCCCGTTTGTTCTACCACATATCCCTTTCCCCTTTGGACCGTAGACAAAACATACACACAAATACTCCCAAGAAGTATACCTACTATTATCCCGCTTAACGTTAGATTACTGCTGATACTTCTTACTAGCCCATCCACACCCACTAACATACCCAAAGTAAATAGAATTGTATATAAAGATTGATCTATTTTAATTAGAATCTAGTTATTTACCGCGTTATTAACGCACCTATAAAGCGTTGTGCAACACTGACTATTTACTGCGGAGCAGGCGCAATAAACACCGCTAACTCGCAACATATAATGCTTATTCCCGCATTATTAACGCACAAACTTAGTTGAAATACCCGCAAAACAACGTACGATATAGAAGATTGATCTACTCTTCAAGAGACCTAAGCAACATTTCCCTGAAAGCAGGGTTCCTTTTCAAATCTTTTATTAATGAAACTATCTTTTTATCATTTAATTTGTAAAAAACTTCTCTGCCTTTTTTCTCATTCTTAAGAAATCCAAGCGATGCGAGAACCCTCAAATGATGAGATGCTAGATTCTCTTCCATATTTAACTTATCTGCCACCGTACTGACATTCTTCTCACCACTGCTTAGATAACTTAATATTTTCATTCTATTTTGATCAGACAATGCTTTTGAAACCTTTGCTAAAACCATTGCCTAACTTTACAACATTTGTTGGAATATTTCAACTTGATCGAATTCTATAGTGCAAAGCCTCCGCAATGTGACTATCTTCTATATTTTCGGAACCCGCCAAATCGGCGATAGTTCGAGACACCCTTAATAGCTTAATGTATGATCTGGCAGAAAGACAAAATTTTGTCATAGCCTGACTCAATATCTGTATACCTTCCCTCGAAATAACACAATACTTTCTTATGCTAGTAGCATCCATTTTAGAATTACAATTATACTTATCATTCTTAAACCTCTCTTTTTGCAATGAAACAGCTCTGCTAATTCTTTCACAAACCTCCTGTACTATATTACCGGAGTCCTCTCTGTTCACACTATATAAGGTTTCCATTTGGTTACTAGTCAGCGGAATTACATCAACATATAGATCAATCCGATCTAATAATGGTCCTGAGAGACGAGACTTATAATTCTCAATGGCCCGAGGTGTACACTCGCACTTGTTATTATAGTGTCCGTAGTAACCACAAGGACAGGGATTTCTAGCTGCCACCAATATAAAATCTGCGGGAAATATATATCTTCTCTTATTTCGTACAATACACACGTTCCCTTCCTCAAGGGGCTGTCTCAAAGATTCCAGTACCATGCGCGAAAATTCATTTATTTCGTCCAAAAATAAAACTCCTCTATGCGCTAAAGTAATTTCACCTGGAACAGGGATAGCGCCACCACCCACCAACCCGATATATGACACAGTATGATGAGGTGATCGGTAGGGTCTATCTTCCACCAAGGAACCCGATGGGGGTATTTTACCAAGAGATGAATATATTTTTGTAACCTCTACTGATTCATCTTTTTCCATCTTTGGCAATAAATACTTTACCGATTTAGCTAACATACTTTTACCTGTTCCCGGTGGACCCGTGAAAATTATATTATGTCTACCTGCAACTGATATCTCGATCGCTCGCTTTGCATTCTCTTGTCCAATTATGTCACTAAATGGGTTGCGATTTTGACGAGTATTTGCCTTGTTTACAGCATTATTCTTTTCCCTAATACTCGCTTCTATATCAATCTCCCCCTTAAGATGATAATACAGTTGTAAAAGGTCGTTAACACCAAAAACCTTGATTTTAGCCGCTCCTAAAGACTCCTGGACACACTCTTTTGGAACAAAAATACTGGTATAGGAATTCTCCCGAGCGTAATCAGCCAACAAAAACGATCCATTTACATGCTTTACATGTCCATTCAATGACAATTCTCCGAAAAACATAGCTTTTTCTGATGGCTGTATATTATATTGCGCACATAATATACCCACAGCGATAGGAAGGTCATAAAATGACCCGGTCTTTTGAACATCTGCAGGTGCAAGGTTTACAATCACTCTTTTTCTACTCGGAAAATTCAAACCCAAGTTATTAAAAGACATCTTAATCCGATGCTTACTCTCCGCAATAGTCTTCGCAGGAAGACCTACAATGTCAAAACACGGCAACCCTCTAGAACTAGTTGACACCTCGACTTCAACTTTGGAAATATCCAAACCATCAATAGATATTGAAGCAATACTAACAAATATAATACTTACCCCCTATCTCCTGCAGATAACCAGATAAGCACATACGAACAACAATTGTATTCAAGCGAGCTATAGATACTCCTAATATACTAGCTAATGAGTCAATATCTACCGGATCAGACTTTATTAACCTTAGAATTTGTACTTCTATATCCTCTTTTAGGCTCTTTTCATTAGATATACCTACTTGTGTATCACTTTCTTGCACAACAATATAACTAGGATAGGCCTCCCCATAATAATATTTAACTATTCTTTCACCGGAATAAACACCCTCCGCGTAAGAATTGATTATCCCCAAGCATCCTAAAGACTGTGTACTAAAAATACTTCCCGGAACTGCAAAGACCTTTCTATTATACTCATTCGCCAACCCAGCAGTTATGAGGGATCCGCTATTCGGTTCTGCCTCTACTATTAACACCGCTTTACATAGTCCAGCCACTATTCTGTTACGCTTTGGATAATACCATTTCCTCGGCGGCGTATTACCCGGCAACTCAGACAAAATGACGCTGTCTGATCTCAGCATTCTATTATATAGATCCTCCTGGTAACTTGGATGAATAACTTCAATGCCACAAGGCATTACTGCGACGGTAGTCAAACCAGAATCTAATGAGATTTTATGCGCATGGGCATCTGCACCATACATAAAACCGGACACGATAGTAATGTCTGTATAAACCAAACTAGAGATAACAGTTTCAATTACCTTCTTTCCATAAGGGGTAAGTCTTCTGCTCCCCACAACACCTAAACAACGATCAAAAATATCTTTGGTATAACGCCCTTTGCAAAAAATCATTTCAGGCGGATCTTTTATAATTCTTAGTAATTCTGGATAGTCTTCATCCTCGATAGCAATCTTTTTAAGCATACATAACTTATTAAAGTACATGACAAATTTTACAAGAGAGTGTATTCTATTTTTCACAGAAGTCTGGTATACTTATTTCGGTTTTACGACTGCCCACATTAGGATTTTGATGAATAATCTAATTAGCATAGAAAGATTAATAAAAAACGCCAAGAAAAAAGGTATAGATTTTGGAAAAGGTGATCCCTATAACCGTCTCAGATACTACACAAAAATGGGATGGCTACCCCACACTGTAAGAAAAAAAGATAAAAAAGGCGACGTGAAGGGACATTATCCAGCTTGGGCACTTGATCATTTAATACTAATAGAGGAGCTGAAAGAAAAAGGCTTATCTAACGAGGAAATCGCAAAAAGATTAAGCGCTAAAAACAAACTCGTAAATTTCTTTGATTTACTCAAGGACACAAACACAAGAAACCTCGTACTCAGTTATATAGCTTTCGGAATGATAGTCATCATATTCCTTACTGAAATGGGATTATTAAAAATTGGTAAAACGAAAGATATACTGTTCAATCCCTCAATTACTAGCGTCACAGCCCAAATACTAGATAGTGGAAATGCCTTTATTCCTACGAACACAGACTCTGTATTTATAAAGACCTCATTTATCAATAGAAATATGAAAGTGAATGTCACATTTAACCAAGATTACTATCCAGCTACAAGATATTGGATAGAAGAAATCAAAGATTACGAAGGCTTTATAATCAAACTGGATTCACCAGTAGAGAACAATCCAGATTTCAACTGGTGGGTGACTAATTAAGCACCGTTACGCCAAATAATATATCCATTCCCGTCACGGGAATTGCCTCTTGACAGACATCTCTTTTTATCCCACACTTAATATTATGGAACAAATTAGTAATCAAAGGTTTATAATCAATAAAATTTTAAAGATACTACCTTTGGTAATTACAGCTTTGATGCCAGTGTTTTTCTTACCAACCACCACAGAGTTCTTCGAGATGAACAAATTAGCTCTGTTAATAGTAGGGACTATACTGATGTCAGTTTTGCTTACACTTAAGATAGTATCTGGGGATAAGATAAGATTTGTAAAATCTATAATCGACCTCCCTCTGTGGGCATATGGTTTAGTCCTAATACTGGCCACAGTGTTTTCCATCAACAAAACTCAGAGTATATATGGTGGATATGGAAGATGGTTTCCAAGCTTGCTAGCCTTCCTTGGTCTACTTGCCTACTTCTACCTTTCTACATACATGTTTGACACCAAGAAAGACGTCAAAAATGCCCTTTATGTACTTCTCGGCGGCGTAAGCATATCCGTATTGGTAGCCCTACTTGCGTACTTCAAAATCTATATGGGAACAGCAGCCTACATGAAAGTGCCGGGATTTACTTTAGCAGGATCAACCACTACTACTGCTGTATTGGCAGGCATAGGTGTTGGTCTATCCATAGCTTTATTAGCCTATGAAAATAAGAAGTCCAGAAGTTACTTACTAATAGGCGCTACTACAGTCAACTTGCTATATGTCGTATTAGTGAGTATTACCCCCGGATGGGTAGCTCTAGTCACAAGTCTTCTGGGTGTGGCAACATATGTCAACCTTCAAAAATTTGCGGAGAAAAGGTCGGAAATGATAGCTCTTGCGGGAACATTACTAGCTGTAGTATTTACGCTTGTTCTTCCTACTACAAGAGACTTAATAAAAAATAAACAGTACCCTAAAGAACTTGTACTCCCTCTTAGAGAAAGTTGGATGATCACTTCCTCCATAACAAGAGATTTCCCACTCCTAGGTACTGGCCCATCAACATTTAATTTAAACTTTCCAAGATACAGACCGGCAGGATTGAATCAGGGAGATCTATGGAATACGAGATTCGATAAAGCGCATAACGAAATTCTAAATATGATTGGTGGCCTTGGCTTATTAGGACTACTATCTCTAATATTTATGGGTTCCAGAGTACTTAAACTGGTCAACGGAGCAAAAAGTATTCCAGACGATTCTGGAATAAACGCAGCAGCAAGTGTGATAATACTGTCAATCGGTGCATCGTTCTTCGTTACATATGCAACTGTGCTGACGGCCTTTATCATCTTCTCCGCATTTAGCTATATAGTAGCGGCAAACGCGATTGGTAAAGATAAACTGGAACTATCCGATGTTGTGGTAGTCAATTTCGCACAAGTCTCCGCAGTCTCAAGCCTGGGTGAGCTAAAAGTCGCACAGGAAAGCTATACAAAATACATAGTTGCAGTGCCTTTACTTCTAGTTACTGGCTACTTCGGATACCTAAACTACAGAAATTATATGGCTGAGGTATACATGAGAAGTGCTATGATGGCCACTGCCACTGATGCCGCAAAGTCATATGAACTTCAAGGAAAAGCGATAAACATGAACCCCCAGAGAGACATTTATCACACAACATACGCTCAAACTAATCTTGCACTAGCGAATGTACTAGCCGCAAAAGGCGCAGACTTGACAGATGCTGACAGAAAAACAATACAGACATTAATATCTCAATCTATCCGAAGCGCTAGAATAGCAACAGAGATAATCAACCCGCTTAATGTCAGCAACTGGGAAACTAGAGCCGTAATATACAGAAGCCTAGTAAACGTAGCAAATAACGCGGCTGATTGGGCTGTAAGATCATACAACAATGCTATACAGCTAGATCCAACAAATGCGAGACTAAGACTTAATCTCGGAGGCATCTACTACGCTGCCGGAGATTATTTATCCGCCGCTAACCAATTCAGACAAGCAACTGCACTAAAGAACAACTATGCAAATGCTTACTACAATTTCGCACAGGCACTAAAACAGCTGAAAAACTACCCTAATGCTATAGCGGCTCTTGAGATAACAAAAAATCTCGTTGGGAAAAATTCGTCCGACTTCCAAAAGGTCGAAAACGAATTAGCACAACTTAGATCCCAGCCTCAGGTTGCAGGAGCGCAGGCAACCAAACCCAGCGTTGAGGAGATTGCAGGTACATCAGTTGAAGAAACAGCCCCAGCAAACCAACCTCCTCTGACCAACACAGGAGAACAAGTAACAAAAGAGGGGGAACTAAACCTTGAACAACTCCCTCCTAGAGAACAGCCAATAGTTGAGGGGCAACCGCAACCTACTGTGACACCAACACCTACACCCGCTGAATAATGTAGCGGTTCTTTACTTAAGACAGATCTAACTTAAGAGGGCCCGGGTTTTACCCGGGCCCCTTCTATTTTCTACGAAAATAACAAAATCCACACAGGACACATGCACCAAATTCTTGGTAATGGTTATTGGCCGAAATAACGACTAATTCAGTCCGAATTATTCGCGCCCCACAATTTATACAGAAACAAAAAAACACCCAATGGGTGTTTTTTCATTTCTGGTGGACCGTAGGGGACTCGAACCCCTGGCCTCTACCATGCCATAGTAGCGCTCTAGCCATCTGAGCTAACGGCCCGTAAAATGAATTATATCAAAGTTTCAAACCTACAACTCCTCTTAATATCTTTTGATATCTTTTTCCAAAACAGCATTATCGTCAAAAACCATCCGCTTATTCGGTAAGTTATCTATTGTATAAACCTTTACAGGCTTCTCCACCGTGAATAAAGGCTTTTTAGGAACCTTAGATAATTCAGACAATATTCTTTTAGACAACTCATCCAATCCCTCGCCGGTAAAAGCTGATACGCCTAATATATTTAAATCACGTTTTTTAAAAGCTTTTTTTATATCAACCATCCTATCTCGTACCTCAGTTATATCAATTTTATTAACTACGGAAATCACTGGTTTTTTATCTAAATTGCGTCCGTGCTCTTTTAGCTCATTAGTAATTGTTTCGAAATTTTCAAGCGAGTTATTAACCACATCATAAATATCTTTACCTTGCAACGGGTCTACAACATGTACTAAAATCCTAGTCCGCTCAATGTGGCGCAAGAACTGGTCACCCAAACCTTTGCCTTGATATGCTCCCTCAATTAAACCGGGAATATCGGCAAGAATAATTTTACTCTTGTCGTTTAATGTCATAACTCCCAAATTTGGCGACAACGTCGTAAAGGGAAACTCTCCTACTTTAGCATTTGCATTAGTTAAAAAATTTAATAGAGTACTTTTCCCGGCATTTGGTAAACCCACTAGCCCCACATCAGCAACTAATTTAATCTCAAGTTTTAACTCTATCTCTCGCGTAGTTTTACCTTTCGTGTACTGCCGGGGAGTTCTATTTGTGGAACTTCTAAACCTCCAATTTCCAACTCCACCTTCTCCCCCTTTCGCAACTAATAATACCTGCCCAGGATCCAGCATATCACCTAGTAACACTTCCTTCTCCTTATTATCCTTATCCTCCTTATTCCTACGAATCTCGTAAATCAACGTGCCAACAGGGACATTAATATACAAATCTTCTCCGGAGGCACCCTTCATCTTTTTCACCTTGCCCGCCTGGCCCTTTCCAGCTTTAAACACAGGGTGAGATCGGAAATCGGCTAGGGTAGCCATATTTGAATTTACTCTAAAATAGACACTGCCCCCGTCTCCGCCATCTCCACCTGAAGGCCCGCCCTTAGCAATCCCTTTCTCTCTCCTAAATGCAACTAAACCATCCCCGCCATCACCAGCTTTTATTTTTATTTGCGCTATATCAATCAGTTGTTTTGACATATTCCCTAATTAGTATAATTTTGCGGGTTCTGCGGAACACCGTTATACTTGACCATAAAATGAACATGAGGTCCAGTTGAGTTACCCGTATTTCCCATCCAACCTATAATCTGTCCTCTTGACACCTTCTCACCATACTTTACATTAAGGCTACTCATATGACCATACACAGTTTCGTATCCATCCCCGTGGTCTATACGCACGTGAAGACCCAACCCAAACGGATCCCATCCCGCCCTTACTATCACACCATCTCTGCATGAAAAAAGAGGGGGCATTGGAGAACCACTTGGAGTGGTTATATCTACACCATTATGATACCAAGTGAAATATTGCGAAATTAAACGAACAGTAGTCGGCCACACACAGAAATTCCTGCTGGGGATAGCTTCCCCAGACCCAAATGTCGGTGCAACTGCAACTGTTGGAGGAATGTACGGTTTAACCGGTTCGGGAACTTTAGCCCCCGGAATAACTAGTTCGGTTCCCAAAGCTAACTTTGACGTGTCAAGAATATAGTTAAAATCGGCTACCGCCTGAACCGGAACATCATATTTTTCCGCAATTGAAGTCAGTGTGTCTCCTTTTTCAACTTTGTGCACCAACCCGGAAACAGGGGGTATACTTATTGCCGAGCCCACTTGCAGGATGGAATTATCCGTAAGGCTATTTACGTATTTCAAAGCATCCACGGAAATCTTAAACTTGGAACCGATCCCAAATAACGTATCCCCGGGTTGAATAGTGTACGAAAACGATTCCGTACTTTTCCTGATTGCCGGTACTTCGGTTAGAGCGGTTTCTCTTCGTGGAATAATATCATTAGCGATTTTTATGTAATCCTCGCTTTCCGTCTGTGCCATTACTAGAGGAGAACTGTTGAACGTTTCACCGAAAATAAAAACGAATAAAGCTGACAACATTACAGTTGCAAGAGCAACTGACCTTCCTAATTTACCGCGTGACCAGATAAGTTTTTTAACAACAAAGGATTTAACTCTTCGGGGAACGTTACGAAAATACTTAAACGTCCATGAAAAAAACATACCAAGTAACTTAAACTTCAATAAAAGGTATTTAAAGAAGGAAAAGCCAAAGTCCTTCAATAAATTAATTCCCTGTTCAATTTTGTTTTTACCCTTTGGTCGGAAGGCGTCAAAACTTAGTTGAAAAAACCGCCTAGACCTTGGAAACTTGTAGGTTGGGGTCATAGATATATTTTATCAATTGGAATTTGTACTAACAAATCAACCACCAATTCCCTCAATGCTGACTTTACCTGACCCTAAAAAATATCACTCCGCCTTATGCAGGTTCTTGAGAAATTCTTTATTATCCTTTGATTTTCTAAGTCTGTTTATCACAAGTTCCGCTACTTCCTTATCATCCAGCAGATCTATCATTCTCCTAAACTTGAAAACACTCTCCAAGTCATCTGCGTCATAAAGCCTTTCCTCATGCCGCGTACTGCTGTTTTTGATATCGATAGTAGGGAATATTCTTCTATTGGCCAAAGTTCTATCAAGTTTTAACTCCATATTCCCTGTACCCTTAAACTCCTCAAATATTACATCATCCATCCTCGAACCAGTATCGACAAGGGCTGTGCCAATTATTGTCAAACTTCCTCCTTCTTCTAGATTTCTGGCTGCACCAAAAAAATGCTTGGCAGGGTATAAAGCTGCAGGATCAAAACCCCCTGTAAGCGTTCTACCGGAGGGCGGAGCTACCATATTGTAGGCGCGAGCTAAACGCGTTATTGAATCCATCAAAATTACAACATCTTTCCCCTCTTCCGCAAGTCGCTTTGCTCTTGCCAAACATAACTCCGCTACGCGAGTTTGATCCTCAGCTCTCTCATCAAAGTTGCTGGCAAAGACTTGTCCTTCAACACTTCTACTAAAGTGAGTTACTTCTTCAGGACGCTCTCCAATTAAAGCCACCAACAAAACTACTTCGGGATAATTAGTGGTGAGCCCATTGGCAATATCCTTTAATAACCATGTCTTACCTGCTTTAGGCGGCGCAACTATCATAGCACGTTGACCTTTCCCAATAGGTGATGCAAGATCGATTAATCTTGTTGAAACTACGTCCGGTTCTGTTTCTAATTTCATCCATTTGTCCGGAAATACTGCCGTCAAATGTTCAAACTTGGGTCTTTTTTTAGCTTCTTCAGGATCTCTTCCCGAAACGCTCTCTATTTTTAATAGAGAAAGATATCTTTCACCCTCTTTGGGAGGACGCGCCTGGCCGGTAATAATATCTCCCATACGTAAATTAAACCGCCTAATCTGAGAATGGCTTATATACACGTCCTTTGGAAGATCATCCTCAGACTTCTCCTCCTGCCTGATAACTCCATAATCGGTGAGAACTTGAAGAATACCTTCAATAGGAATAGTGTCACCTGAATAGTAACCCACACCATCGTTTTGAGATGTCGACCTGTGGTTATTTCCATTATCATTTATAGACATATTGATACTACTATCATTATCAGTGCTTTTTGCTCTTGCACTAGTAGAACTTGAATTTCTAGAATGCCTAGATGAATTTGATGAACTTTTAGAAGTTGTTTTTCTTACTGGCATATTATATTTTCCGTGGATGTAAAGACAAAAATAATTACGGTACAAGAGCGAAAGCCCTGTAACCGGGAGATGGTCACTGCCCCGATCCACCTCCCGGTTGCAAAGCTCTAAATCTTACATACCTTGTGTACCAGCATTATCCCCAACATATATAGACTCCTCTTCACCAACCAACTCTGCCGTTACTACAAGCCTCCTATTATAAGTAGATTTTCCCGGTATCCAATATCCACCGCAGGTTATCATGGTCAAACTTGTCTTACTCCCTTCAGAATCAAGAACATCAAGTTTATCAGGATCATCAATATTAACCTGGAATATATCTGTTATGGAATAGTGAAAAATCCTGTTATACTCATCAACAACTAACACTTTATCACCTACATTAGCATTTTTCAAGTTCCAAAAAGCCGCAGGCCTGCCATAGTTATCATCATAATGAGCATTGACTATCATATTACCTCTTTGCCCGGGCATTGCCCCCTTTTTATACCAGCCCCCTTCGTCCCAACTTGAAGGAGTTTCCATGGTACCGTTAGAGTCAACTCCGATAGCAACCAATTCTATTTCTATATCTAGGGACTCAATTTCGAGACTTTTAGGTCTTGTATATAGGGGATCTAAAAATGGTTCGAATACAGATTCTTCTAAACTTAATGTGGATTCCGCCGCGACTTCGCCAACAATCGGGCTCATTTCTCCTCCACTTTGAATATAGCGTTTCACATCATTGAAGTTGTTAACAAAACGATCGTCTCCGAATGTGTTTTTGAAGTATGTAAAAGCTAAAATGGGTATGAATATTACTAGAATTAGTCCAAAACCTCTATTTACTACCAGAGTGCCCGCAAATCTTTCCAACCTATATTTTACTCTGATTACCTTGTCATCTAAACTCATTTTTCTTACTAACTACAATATCCAGTCGCTACTTATAGTCTTTGGATACAAATTATACCTTGGGCCGGAGACAGAATGGTCGCGTAAGGCGAGCCGAACCCAACCATTCTGCCCCCAACCCAAAACAATGGGTAAGGGGGTGACCCCGAGTTATCTCGGGGTCCAAATTAATAATTATTTACTATACTTTTTTCCTGCTCTTTTAAGCATAAGTCCTGTTGCTATCATTGCAATACCCGCAATTGCTAAAACAGATTCTGAACCAGTTTCAGGTAATTCCTTGACCTCTACATCACCGTAACAAACGGTAGCTGTATCAGATCCTTCGAACTCACCATCCCAATATAGCTTTGCCTTGTTTACAACACATTTTTCGAATTCCTCATCTCTGTCATACTCATCTTCGTCAACTTCTACTTCTATATAGAAGGTTTTTGTTTCGCCAGGTTCAAAGTCATCCCAATACTCTGTCAAACCGGAACCACCAATTCTTTCAAGTTCATCAGGTAATATGTCATGCATCTTCATGTTGTCAAAGTCTATATCTAGATCTTCTATATCTTCAGAAGATGTTAAGTTCTTTATCTTAATCTTAAAGACAACTACGTCGTCTTTTTCGACGTCAGTAACTTTGTCGTCGAAGTCTAGATCATCTTCATCACCATCCCAATCATCTTCATCGACTTTTGCTACTTCTTTTTCGATAGAGAACCTCTTATTTATTATTTCTGTTTCGCCACCTCCATAATTAATGCAAGTACCTGAGCCACAAGCATTTACCTTAGTAGCTGCAGCTGCGGATATTAAAGAGGCTATGAAAACAGAAAGAGCTACTTTCTTTAATTTTTTCATTGTGCTTCTCGGCAAAACCGCACACAGCTTCACTAATCCTAGTGGGACTAGAAACAATATGCAATTATGCTAAGGACAGGGAAAAACGAAATACAATAAAGCCAAAACTGACTTTATGGGTTTGGAGTATACCTTATAGTAATTCCTTTGTCAAGTATCATCATATATATTGTTGTTTTTGCCTTAATTGACAATAATACCCTATAGTGTTATAATGTGTATTGTAGGTTGACAATCTGGTTTTTGCTTTTCACATATCACAACATTCATTCCTTGAGGAGGAAAAAATGACTAAGAAGGTATTGCGCTCGTTTTGCGGCAGTTTCATCGCTGCCATGGCCCTGACCGCAGCTCTGCTGTGGTTTTTGGCCAGCAAGGCGACCCCCACGTACGCGGCCCCCGCTCTGTCGCCCGGCACGACCGTGACGTACACCGAGATCATTTCGTACCACTTTGGCGGAAGCCGGGTGTATGACTGGAATCCGGGGGAATTGGGTGTCGTCGTATGGACCATCCCCGAGGATGGCATCATTCGAATCACAGGGGGATGGTACTACTCCGGTGAGCTTACGCTCAACGGAGACTTATACGACACGTACACTGTGACCGGGCAGACTGCCCGGCAGCTCTCGCCCCTGACCAAGACCGTTTTGGCAGGGAATGTGTGGACGTGGCGACCAGGCCCCAACGAGCCCTTTGGGAGCCAGCTTGGCGTATGGTTCGACTACATCCCGCTGGAGCCGGTCTACAACCCGGTGACACACACCCGCAGCATTACGTACGGGAGTGACTTCCGGGAGGAAAACTGGCTGTCACGGGAGGACGCTGTCCTGGAATGGGTCTTCGACGGCCGGGGCAGGATCACCATTAGCGACGGGTGGGTCTTCACAGGCCCCTTGAAGCTGAACGGTGCGAACTATCCGCTCACGGATACCGGGGAACTGGCCCCACATCTCGTCTACACGAGTACGCTCGTGGAAAAGGGCGAGGTCTGGACGTGGCGACCAGGCCCCAACGAGCCCTTTGGGAGCCAGCTTGGCGTA
>JAFGOI010000002.1 GCA_016926555.1 Patescibacteria group bacterium
AGCAGCTGTAAGAAAGTTTTATCCTACTTAGGGCCCCCTCATAACACTCTTTTGGGCAAAGAAGTACTGGCAGGTACTTATGTGTATACTGAGCGGGGCTTTAAGTAAAAAGTGCAAAATAGTTCCAAGAACGTGACCAACAATACTTCCTATCTCAGAAAAACAAGTGATATACTAATTACGTAGCAGGTATATGAAAAAACTTTTTGAAAAGATTAAAAATATAGATAAGAGAATAAAAACAGCTTTTCTAGTACTTGTACTACTGGCCGCGGGAGGCACTGCTTTTTGGTATTTCTTTTACTCTAAATATGAAACCTTACAGAACGAACTTACTTCATATAAAAACAATCCAAAGCTAAGCGCTATAAAAGATAAATACGATATCATCCGGGAAGTTTCGGAAATGGTAGAGGTCCCTTCTAACGAAGAGCCGACAGTAGCGAATATTAGCAACGTCCACAGACTTCAAAACCAGAAATTCTTCGAAAACGCTCAAAACGGAGATAAGCTGGTTTTTTACAGGGATGCAAAGAGAGCAATTTTATATAGACCAAGCACAAATAAAATAATCGAGATAGCAACCGTGAACGTGCAGGAAATGGATGAGACAGTAACCGAAAGCACCTCCAGTGTTAAAGGGGAATCAACCAATATATATAAAATAGATCCGAGTAACGAGGATACAACACCAACTGTAAACATATCCATCTATAACGGCACAAGAACGGTATCGGGGCTTGCTAAAAAAACCGAATTATTTCTAGAGAAAAACGTCAAGGAATATAAACTCCAAGTCGCAGGTATGGGAGATACAAGCAAAGTATTTGATGAATCTATTGTAGTATCACTCAATGAGGATACATACGGGGTGGCCGAAGATCTAGCTGACTACTTGGGTGCTACGGTAACCGAACTCCCTGATTCAGAAGGCGACTTGGGGAAGGGTTCGGATATTGTTATTATAATAGGATACACTTATAACGAAGCTATTACTACTCAGTAATCATAAGGTTAACTTTCATTACCTCACCTATTCTGTAGAAATTATGTAAATAGTTCATTTAATTTCGCACTAGATGTACTCCAACCTACCCGAAGATAAATTAAGTCTCTTATTTACACCTACCCGCTCAACAAAAAACCTGTCATGAGATACAAGAAGTAAAGTCCCTTTGTATTCTTTTAGACTTTCCTCTATTACTTCCTTTGTTTCAATATCTAAATGGTTCGTCGGTTCATCTAATATGAGCATGTCATAATCATTGTGCGCGAAAATCGCAAAGGCAAAGCGTGCCCGTTCACCAGGGCTGAGATTTTGCACCTTCAGCTGAATACTATCCTTATCGAATAAAAATCTCTTCAAATAACCGTATGCTTTCTGATTTGGACAGTGAGTTTCATCCGTAAAGTGTTCCAATATGTTCTTGTTAAGATCTAGGTGAGTCTGTTTCTGCGCAAAATAACCTATCTCGATTGAGTTGCCTATTTTTACTTCTCCACTGGTTGGTTTTTCTTCACCAACTATCATTTTTACTAGAGTAGTCTTCCCCACCCCATTCGGCCCAAACAGCCATATCTTCTCTCCGGCTCTGATTTCAAAGGATAAATCTTGAAAAACTACATTATCCCCAAATAACTTCTCTACGTTCTCCATACGAACCATCAGCTTTTGTGATGTAATATCCGTGTTGAACTTTACGGAAGATATTCGCTTATTTTCGTACTTTTCTTTTTTATCTTTGACAACTTCACGTTCTATCCTTTTTTTTGTAGCTCTAACAGCTTTTCCCCTTGCTTTTCCACCTTCGATTTTTCGAACACAATGCAATAGTCTCTCTAATTTCGCTTTCCGTTTAAGAAATAGGACGTATTCCTCATCCCATTTATCAATTAACTTTAATTTTTCCGATTTGTAGTTATCATAGTTTCCCACGAAGGTCAGCATTTTGCCTCTCTCCATTTCCCAGACTTCATCAACTGTACTATTAAGAAACTCCCTATCATGCGAAATCATTACTACTGATTTCTCTAAGCTTTTCAAGTAATCCTCAAACCAAATGATTCCTTCAATATCTAAATGATTTGTAGGTTCATCTATAAGTAAAACTGTAGGATCATCGAGCAAGATCTCCATCAACTTAAGCTTTAGCTTTTGGCCTTCGCTAAGAGTCTCTATTTTCTGATACGGGTCATAATTACTAAACCGAAGATCATTTACTAAAATATCAATAATATAAGAATCCCATTCATTCTCTAGTTTAGGCTCAAGACACTCCCCTACTAGTTCAGCATCGAACTTAATTTCTTGTGGAATATAACCTATTGTTTCTTCGGTAATTTCAATATTTCCTGAAGTTAAATCTTCTTCTCCAACTATTAATTTAAACAGTGTGGATTTTCCGCAACCGTTTCGACCAACAAGTGCAACTTTCCTATTATTTCCTATTTTAAAGTTTAGGTCTGTAAAAAGGGGTTCTCCTACATATGTTTTTGATACGTTTTTTCCTATGATCACTGTACGATTGTAGCACTGGTGATAAGATTTTCACCAGAATTCTGACTATAAAAAAACAAAAGGCGTCCAATCGCTGCGATGTATATGCAGTTCATGAACGCCTCTTGGGCAGTTAGTTCTTTGCCTTATCTCACGGGCCTCAGGTCCATGTGGTTTAGCTAATCACAATACCCTGTCGAAAGCTCCCCCGTTTCGATGTTGCCGCAGTAGAACTCGGTAATCATATAAACGTAGTCGGCAACCTCAAAAGACACAAAGGCCGGGTCGTGTATCAGGATGTCGAGAGCCTGTCCCGGTTGAATTGGAATGTTGAAGGGCGTACCCTCAGCCGTCACTCTCAACTGGCCGTTGTAAACCGGAGCTGTCCATACCGGAACAGTATCAGTGTATGTAGATGGTTCAAGTAGTGCTCCGCTGATTGTTATAGAGGAGGGGATGTACCCCTGCACACTCATCACCCTCACGGTCCCGTCCATCACCAGCTCGAACGTATCGAAGAGCCTCTCCCTGGTTACTTGGATCATCCAATCAATGTAGCGTTCGTCATACTCACTGAGGTTTGTGTTATCCCTTAAGAACCTACCGTTGATCGCGACCAAATCAGCTTCTAGATCGTTGCCCCGGCTGTCCTGAGAAAAGAGACTCTCCTCGTGACGGCCAAGTTGTGCTTTAACACCTTCCCACTGAACGGTACCTTCCATAGCGGCGCCAAAGTCGGTGACGTCTTTTGGCAGCCACCCGGTGCGAACGTCGATTTGACGAATGTACTCGTTGATGGACACACTGTCTAATTCGTCGCACCGCTCAGCAACACTTGCCTCGACTTGCGCAACAATCCGTCCCTCAACGATACCCATGATCCGCTCTTGTGCTGTTTCCAAGTCCTGAACTTGTTTTTTCAAGTGGGAGTTCTGACGAGCCAGCAAACCCGTGAGAACAACGGTCACTACAAGCAGGAATACAAACGCCACGGTGAGCTCTTTACGAAGCCCACTCTTCCTAATACTGCGAAACATCTTTTGCCTCCTTAGCAAAGACTGGTGTCCTACAACACACGTTGTGCCCCTCTTGGGATCTGTGTCTTGCCGACTCAGACTGTGGACAAATAACCATCTAGTTACTAAATGGCTAATTGTCCTATACCTGAGAAACTAAAGCTCATAAATACGTATATGGGCTGGTTTGGGGTTGTAAAAAGATACTTCGTAGGTAGCGGCCTACTTGATCTATGTTTACAACTGTTCCAAACCAGCCCAATGGCTACACGTGTCTATCGTCCCAAAGATATCTCCTCAATCTGCCCCTGTCGGTGAACAACACCGTCCTCCGTCTGGTAGGGTTCGCCTGCAGAGTCGATAACCCAATAAATGGCGTTCTCGTACCCGTCACAATTGGGCGATACCGTAACCACCGCGGGACCTCCGTATGTGTGTTCGCCAAGAGGGCGGTACCATGTCAGTTCACCAGTCTCGGAAACCGTAATATATACAAAATCCCCGGGATCCGATTCCTGAGCTTCCTCATCCCAGGAGTAACCCTGGAAGAGTGAGATGAGATCTCCAAAACCGATGACAGCCCCGATCTCTGATCGGACGCTGTTGGTAACACCAACGGTTACGATCAGAAGCTTATCCGAGGGCCAACCGTTAGGCCAAACCTGGCAGATCGTAGAGTCCCAATGAACCTGGAAAGCAGCCTGCGAGCCGTAGTCGTCGGACCATCGAAACTCGTGCTGGTCATTCCCGGTGGAGACGTTGACCCAATCGGGCTGGTCGATCTGGACCATACCGTTGTCCCCGCAGAAGTTCGGAATAGCAGATGACGATGTGGGAATGTGATAGTCGAGCATGATATCGCGGGTTTCGTCATCCCAGGTATCCAGTATCAGCGTGGGGCCGCTCCATTCGCCCGCAGCGTAAGTGAGAGTGTCCTTGAAACATTGCCGACCGATATCGGGCACCCCGCCGGACCACTGGATCTGCCCCAGGAATCGGCCATCCACACGATCAAACACAGCGTAGTGACCGTCCTCAGAAAGCGTGTTCGTGTTCATCAGGGCGTGGGGCAGGAGGGCTCTGTAAACCTCCTCCGTAAGGTAGCCCCCACGGGGGATCTCAATATTCCCGATGCGCTCAAGGTAGCCAAGACAGGGTCCGTTGGTACTCATATACCTGCCTCCGATGTAAGCACTAAAGTGCTTGCCTCCTGCGTAAGACCAGGAACACACATCGCCAACGTTCCGGATGATAGTGGAAACTTCTTCTCTTGCGATGTCATAGTCCTCACCGACACCGCTTTCCACCATCTGAACGTCGACTTTGTACGAACCCTCCCCCACCGTAGAGGCTACTACTGTGACCTCGACGGCGTACAAGTAACTGTACTCCGGCAAAGGAGTCGGAGAAGGTGTGGCCGTTGCCCAAATCGAAGGAATGGGCGTCGCCGCAAACGCAACTGCAGCTGTCGGAACCGCTGTAAACGTAGCATAAGGTTCTGATGTAGACACCACTGCTGCCGTCACCGTAGCTGTGGGACTGGGCATCGTAATATCCGGCTCCCGCAACGCGGCAATCATCAAATAGATCCCCTGCACCAAAGCGGCCACTGACAATGCGAGACACAGCAAAATTGAAATGCGAACATGCGGATTCTGAATCTTCCAAAACATTTGATTTTCCTCCACTTTCTATGTGATATAGGTTTTATCCAACACAGCCCGTGATGAGCCGCCTGGTGCGCAGGATCTCTCTCGCCGCCACGACAGAGACTGTGGAAAAAACTCACTCAACGTTTATAGATTTGAATGAATTTTGCCCACAGCCTCCCATGACGACTTATATGACATTTATAGACACATAAACTTTCAAAGTTCTTGAAAACATAAAGCTGGAACTTATTCCAACTTTCTGTTAGCATTTTAGTACTATAGGGTGTTTACGGCTTGAGTAATCCTGAGTGTTTCTGAGTCGCGATTCTTCTGAATATAAATTGTATTAATCTTACATATTGGTAAAATTACTATATGGGCACATATGGCGAAGGACAAAATAAACCGGAACTTCAACACCAAGATAGGCTTGAGTTTATTAGAGGGGAAGTATCCGAAAATCATGTTCTTGTACGGATGGATTATGAAACTCTAAAAGACAGAGCAAGGATAGAATGGGATGTTTTAGAACCTCTACTTGGAGGAGAATTTAAAGACGAATTGCTGGAAAAAGCACTTAGAAATCCGGGAGACTCAGTAACTTTAAAGGGGAGTACTGTACTTAACCTAATATATGGACAGTATGTCTACAATACACAAACCGGTTACGCAGCAGAATCCTATAGGTCCGATATAGATGTGATGGTATCAGATCCAGAAGTGCTAGAAAGATTGATCGAAAGCGGATTTGCCGTTGAAAATACGTATGCTGCAACCAAAGCAAAAGTCGGAGAAACACAAGTTGATATTATTTCAACAGAAACTATGAAAAATATGGACATTGAAGCAATGAATGACATTGAAGCCTGGGCAGATACTCTTGAGGATCCCGAATTACAGGCTTATTTAAAGCATAACGCCAATTATTTTAAACAAGCTCTTCAGGGAGCCACGGAAAGGCAATTACTATCCTTACACAGTCTTTTTGGATATGAAGCTATTGGGATTAAAATTGAAAGGGATGAAAACGGGGAACTACAAGCAAGTCTAGAGGATCCCACATGGATAGTTACTGATGATGTACTAGTAAAACAACAAATTAAGTTAAATAGAGCCAATGGTTTAGCGGGAGGTTTTCAAGTCACAATATACAATGAACCAAGTGTGAGATCATTTATGCTAGAAGCTTTTAGACACATGGAAACACCTTCAACTGGGGCAGATGATGGTGAAAACAAGACTAATAGCACATTTCACTCCTCGACAAAGGTTCCCTTGTATACATTAGATGGGTATAGCAGAATGCTCAGAACCGCCTGCGAATTAAATGTTGGAGTTTATTGGAATCCCCTCGATCCCATATGTTTTTACAACCCAGATAGTTATAGAATGTACAGTACCCTATACAAAGTTGCTCAAAAAATTGATCAAGAAGGAATTATGTTTGAAGTTGACGATAAGGTTTTACAAAAAGATAGCGGAGAAACCCGAACTGCAGAAGAATGGTACAAAGAAAAAATGCAGACAGCGTTCGCAAGATCCTGCGTTGCCGATCCTATGCAGGCATTTAACAGAACTTTTGCATGTTTACCATTAGGTCGAACTATTGCAGAACCTGTTGCGGATACGTTTGATAAGTATCATGAAACAGTTACTCCAAACACATTGCTCCCTGATCTAATTGATATATACGGTGTCGACACATTGTTAGGTAAATCAGATCGGAACGCTCCCGAGGGCCTTAAACAAGCAGCGTACGCGTTAGTGGGAAATAAAGAAGCTCTAGAAGCCAAACCCATGAGAACCATAGACAGATTAAATATACTATATTTGAGATACTATGGAGAGGACTTGTTACTAACCTCAAGATTAGATCAGGTCCAAAGGAATGAAACAGATGAGAACTTGGATGACGATGAATATTTCGAAAAAGCAATGCTGGAAAATGCAGGCTCCCACGGAAAAGATACTATTGCTGCTTTAAGAAATGATTGGATCAAGCAACACGGACTACCGGAAGGCGTTTTCGGTACTGTTACTATGAAGCATTATCCAGAAGGAATGTCTGAAATAATGGCAATGATTTTTGTAGCTAATGAAATGGACCCGGACGAGGGACGTGAGAAGATAAAACAAGTGGTAGATAACTGGATTCCCAGCGGAATACTTAAAGGAGAATGGAAAAAAGATGTATACGAATTTGAAATGGGTCTGGATGAAGAAAAAATCGTTAAAAGAATGAAAGAAATAAAAGCTGATATAGGGGCTAAACCTCTTTAATAATCTACATTATTTATACGGTATGGAAACTAAATCTTTTACTAAACCAACATAATCCCCTTCCCCTTTACCGTCTTCATCTCTTTTTCTGCATCAACATTTTTCAGCTTACCTCTCATATCTGATAGTAACCTGTCTATCGCCCAGTCGCTATATCTATCTTCCCACTCATTACCCCACATACACTGAGCAACTTCGTCCCTCGCTACCAATTCCCCTCCTCTATTTACTAATAAACTATAAACTTGGAGCTCTTTTGCACTTAACGTTTTTCTTATTTTTTGAGGAACGTCAGCAAAACTATATTTTATGAGACCTCCGACACTTATCAAAGTGTTCTTATTATCCAAAACATACTGTTCGAACAACGGATTTAGCAGTTTTGGTTCACCCCCACTTTCATCTAAACATACTAAACCGGTAAATAAAAGATAATCAGATGGATAATTATCTTTTTTATCCCCCAGCGTCCCTAAATATTCAAGCGAGTCCTTTGACAGTGAATTTATAATCTTTTTGAACCTATGATCCAGCCACTCCTTTCCTACTATGTCATATGTTTCCTTCACACTTTTCGCCTTTATTATTTTCTCTTGGATTTCCTCATTATCGGTCACAGCTGCTGCTAATTGTTTTAAAGTAGAAGGATCTCCATACGACAATTCGGAACACCTTGATATATATTTTCTATCATACTTCAACTTACGCAACCCTGAATGATACTTAAACAACACCTCGGCTGAATCCTTTCCAAACAATAATTCCTTCCCGTTAACAATATTTTCTATGAAAATCTGTGATAATCCTCCTAAGTGATCTTTCGTATCTTCTGTAACCTCACAATCACAAATAAAAATGAAAGAAAAATTCATGGGCGCTACTTTTTTCATTGAATCAAGTGAAGACACTAGCGCCCCACTATTCACCGAATTGCCGCATGCAAGTCTAAAATTATCAATTATAAATGTAAGCTTAAAACCTTTGTCGTAGGTAATATAATAAAGAAACTCATTTAATAAATCCTGGGATATTGTTTCGTGAGCCAAAACAGAGTTTAGTTTATCTTGAGATTCAGTATCTAATATGCTTTTGTAGTGGTTGTTTATAAACGAAAGGCTTTCTCTTAGCCCTTCCGCTATATCATCATCATATTTTTCGAGATCAACCAACACAAAAATTCTGTCACTTGTGTCCTCCCCTAATATCTTGGGGTTTCTTATTAAATACATCAGATTCGATATATCACCGGATCCTCTAAAAGAAATAATTGTCACATTAAGATTCTTTAATGCTCTTTTTAACACCAAATTAAAATATTTTTCTATTAATTCTTCAGAAGCCGGAGGATCAATAAGTTTTGAATAATTCGAAATTCCCATATACTAATTTTACACAATTGTCCCACTCTTCAAAATTAGCTTCTTCTAAGTTATTATTAATACAATGCCCACAAAAAATAGATTCAACCCGGTTGTCATGTGCTTTATTCTGTTACTAGCAAGCGCATTTTTCTTTCTCTTACAACAAAAAACCTCCTATGCAGGTACAACACCTCCAACTACTACAGAAACCTTTGACCCTTCATCGCCTGATGGAAGAAATGGTTGGTATGTGTCACCTCTCGACATTACCCTGGAAGCTACAGACCTTGAAAGCGGGGTAAAAGAAATTAATTACAGATTAAACAGCGGTTCATGGATAAAAACAGAATTCGGGAATACACTGAACTTAGCTCCTAATCCATCTTTTGAAGTGTATGGCGTAATAGCCCCTCTCCACGTTGCTGACTGGGGTGTTGTAACACCAGGTGACCCTGCAACTTTCACTAGAACCATTACAGAATATGCGCCAGGCGCAGCAATATATTCAGTGGAAATAGGATCTACAACACCCGGATGGCATGCTATCCAACACAAAGAAGACTTTGCAGTGGTAACCCCCTTTAGCAATATGAGTGCCTCTGCTCAAATAAAAACGGTTGGTGCCAACTTAGCATACTTCAAAATGTATGCGGTTAGTCTGGATGGGTTTGGCCAACCCGTGTACACTCAGCTTTCACAAAGCACAACACTATCGGGAACAAATGACTGGACCCAAGTAGATTCTAATTTTGTTGTCAGCCTCGCCGATGCAATTGGAGTTTTCATGGAAGTTGGTCTTGACGGCGCAGGAACAATTTACGTTGATGCTATAACAATAACCGAATCATATACCACGGCTCAAGTAAACTTTGTAGTAGGGGCAGATGGATCGCATACATTAGAATGGTACAGCGTAGACAGAATGGGCAACACTGAGTCAACTCACTCACGAAGTTTCAAAATCGATCAAACCCCACCTGGAAAGTGGTACAATGCAGGAGCGTTCAGAGGGCTTTTTGGTACAAATTATATGCTATGGGTGTATGTAAATGTTCAAGATGATACATCAGGAATCTCTACTTTCACCGACAAGTATCAATACCATGTAGATGCCGAACCAGGATTCGGGCGCTACGATGATATACTAGACTGCGGGTCTGACTGGGAACCTGATGGATGGGTTATCCTTATTTCACCCCCATTTCTGCCCGGTGTAAAATCGGCTTATTTACTCACACCAAAAACTAATTTCTGTAATGATAACTGGAGAGTATGTAAAAAAGTCAAATTCCACGCGGAGGACATGGCGGGAAACATAAACGAACAAGATTTCTGTATTAATGGACCTTGGATAAAATTTAGAGGTGAAGGAATAATAGGATCTACCGCCGGAATTGATATGATATCAGAACCGGAAGATGATAATACAGATGGGTTAGTTGAGATCGGAAATGACACACTAGACTTTTTCAGAATGGAAAATGATTGGAATATAAAAAACTACAACCTCGCCACTGTTTTTGACTACGACACTTTATGGGACATGACCTCATCAAAAACTGAAATTACAGACGGCAACCTCGTATCCGAAGATGGCGTATACAATATAGATGGAAACTTCGAGATTAACAGTAGCAGCACTCCTTCCGACTACGATTCAAATACTTTTAACCAAATAGTTTTCATTAACGGCGATTTATTAATATCCGAAGATATTATGGTAAATAACTCATCTACAGCCTTTTTCGTAGTAAGCGGTGATGTCGAAATCGCGAAAATTGTTGAAAATGTTGGCATAGCAATATTAGCAGACGAGGAGTTTAAAACAGCCTACGACATTGAGGAAGGAGATGCCACGGAAATACTAAACTTAAACGGGGTTTACGGAGCAAACAAATTCGTATTCCAAAGAACCCTACAGGGAACAAACAACAACGATGTTCCTTCCGAAAACTTTGTCTACGAACCAAAATACTTGATAGGACTAAAAGACTTCTTTGAGGGTGGCTCCATAAAGTGGCTTGATTCTAATTAAAGCTTCCTCTTCACTCTATACATTCCCGAAGAGTGATCCTCCACAACGTAACCTTTTTCTTCGATTTTCCTTCTCAGCATATCCGCTTTATCCCAAATACCCGCTTTCCTATACTCTTCACGTGTGGCAGCCATATTTTGAATGTCCTTCGGTATCTCAAATCCTATATGCTCACTCATCCTTAAACCAAGCACCTTGTCCATTTCTACAACAGTGGCTACTTTTGACTCTTCCGATACATCACTTTTGAACAGATCCCAAAGAACCGCTAATGCTTCAGGCATATTTACATCAGAGTTTAAAGCTGCGTCAAACCTGCTCATATAATCCACGGACACTTTAGCCCCAGGATCTTCCGCATATCCTGACACCAAAGTATAAATTTTTTTAAGGGAGTTCTGGGCACTTTCTAAAGCTGTCCAAGTAAAGTTTAAAGAACTTCGATAATGCGCAGTGAGGTAAAAATATCTCATTGATAATGGTATAAAACCCTTCTCGACAACATCCTCCATAGTATATGCGTTCCCAAGGCTTTTCCCCATTCTGCCCCCATCTACCTGTAAAAAGGCGCCATGCACCCAGTAATTTACGAATTTCTTTCCCGTGGCTGACTCACTCTGAGCAATTTCATTCTGATGATGGATCATTTTAAGATCCTCCCCACCCACGTGTATATCAACAGTCTCTCCTAATTCTTCCAGACACATGGCTGAGCACTCTATATGCCAACCTGGAAATCCAACTCCCCACGGTGAATTCCATTCCTGTGCCCTTTGTTCCTTCCCACGAGATAGCTTCCACAAAGCGAAATCTGTTGGATTTTTCTTCCGCACAGTCGATTCAACCCTAGCACCTTCCATTACACTGTCAGATGTTAACCCGGATAATTGTCCATATCTTTCATATTTAGACGAATCGAAGTAGATTCCATCCTCAGTTTGATAAGTGCACCCTTTGTCTTCAAGGTCAACTATCAATTCTATCATTTGATCTATGTAACTGGTAGCTCTAGTAAACTTGCTTGGTTCCTTCATGTTTAAGACCTTAAAATACTTCATGAAGTCTTTTGTATAAAAGTCAGCAATTTCCTGGGCTGTTTTTCCCTCTTTTTTCACTGATGTTTCCATCCTGTCATCACCTATATCGGCATCTCCTTCATTATCTCCAGTGAGATGTCCCACATCCGTAATATTCATAATGTACTTGACCGGATAATCGAAATACTTGAGCGTTCTATACAAAATATCACCTAACATATAAGTCCTATAATTTCCTATTGTTACATAATCATAAACAGTAGGTCCACATGTGTACATTGTTACCTCACCTGGATTCATCGGACTGAAATTTTCAACTTGTTTTGTTAGGGAATTGTATAATTTCATACCGACTAAGATTTTACCATATAAATTTCTAATATGATCTAATAATTTGCTCTCCCCTCCAATGCGCGTTTCAACGTAATGTCATCCGCGTACTCAATATCTCCACCAACAGGGAGACCTCTCGCAATTCTTGTAATAACAACCTTATCCTCGTTATATCCTAGATCTCTAAGTAGTCTGGAAATATACATAGCAGTCGATTCACCTTCTAAACTTGTATTTGTCCCTAATATTATTTCGACGGGTTTAGATGATTGAGTAAACAAATCTTCCAATCTTTGTTTTAACTCTTTTATAAACAATTCCTCGGGTCCAACGTGATTAAGCGGATCAATGGTACCATGTAACACGTGATACACACCTGAAAAATTTGTCTTTTCTATGGCAAATACATCTAAGGGATTCGAAACTACAATAATCTGCCTTTCGTCTCTTTTACTATCACTACATACAGAACATATATCAGTTTCGGACACATTCTTACATATACTACATAGCTTCGTACCTGTTTTTAGACCCACAAGTGAGTCGGCAAAACGCTGTAAATCTTCTTGGGGAAAATGCAGAAGATGGAACGTGAGTCTCTGCGCAGTTTTTGGCCCAATTCCGGGCAAACGCTCAAATGACTCTATCAGTCTAAGTATCGGTTTTGGAACTTTCACTTCAATATTCTACCAAAATAAAAAAGCGCCTTGTATTACACTTACATCAAAGGCAGTTCTCCATCAAAAGAATTCATCAGTACATCCTTATCAATCTGTATATCTTCATCATTTGGCACTACAACATTACGATCTGTAAGTATATGAACTTCTCCAGTTTGTATCTTTCGTGCTCTTTCCTTATTTACTTCACACTCCATTTTTAGCTTCAACGAATAAGCATTTTCGAACGCTTCATTAATCAACCTTCTGCTCTTTGGCATATCTAATCTTTCCTTATGAAAGGCATAACATACTTCAATTACTACTGTAGCCCCCTCAACCCTTATAGGCTTGCTATGTTTCATTATAGCTATTAAAGAATGATTTAATATTTTTACTTCATCTAAAAACACTCGCCAGCCCTTCTTTACTTCCTCAAGTGTTATTGCCAGTTTATCTTCTTCTTGGTCTATTAGAAATTCATCCTGCACATCCTCGGCGGGGTTTTTCTTACTATCACTATCTTCCCTTTTGTCTAACTTACGGTCGCCATCTTTTTTCTCGCTCACGTTCTTCCTATCAGAAGAACCCCTATCCGAATCATGTGATACCGGTTTATTGCCAAGTTCCCCAACTCCCGGACTATCAGTAAAATGGCACGCCTTAACAATGGCCAGTTCTATTGGAAGCTGTGATATAAATGCATCCTTAATCTGCGGCTGAATACTTATGAACTCATCAATTACCTTCACTATCCAAGTCTCTTCAATGTTTCTTGATTGTTCCACGATTTTTTCCGATAAATCTTTAGGAACTATGGACAAAACCTCATTAACACCTGAATTAACAAAAAGAAGATCCCGCAAATATCTCAATAGCTCCCCCACCCAAACATATAGATCCAAACCTTCTTCATACGCTTCGTCCACCATATTGAGAGCACCCTTTATATCTCGCGTCCCTAAGAAATCTACAAATCTTAAATATCCTTCGTAAGTTTCTAAGTCCGAAAACGAATCTATACTTAACTCCCCTTCCAAAATCTGCTGAAGAAGCGTCTCTGCATCTCTAAAACCCCCTAAAGAAGCCTGGGCAACTTTTTCCAAATCTTTCTTTGAAATGTTGGCGTGCTCCATTTCGGCTATGTAACTTAACTTCTCAACTATCTGTTTTATACTGGCCCTCTTAAAGTGGAATATCTGGCAACGAGATTTGATTGTATCTGGAACCTTATTGGATTCAGTTGTACATAATATAAAAGTAACCCCTCTGGGGGGTTCTTCTAGAGTCTTTAAGAGTGCATTGAAGGCTTCCTTCGTAAGCATATGCACTTCATCAATAATGTATACCTTATGTTTACCATAAGAAGGCGCTAGATTTATTTTGCTCTTCAGCTCCCGTATATCATCGATTCCCCGATTACTAGCGGCATCAATCTCTATAAGATCTAAAAATGTCCCATCCTTAACCGCATTACATATATCACATGACGTACAAGGATCCCCATTATCATCTATGTTCAAGCAATTCAAAGCCTTCGCGAGTATTCTTGCTGTAGTAGTTTTTCCTGTTCCCCGGGGTCCAATAAAAAGATACGCATGTACTGTTTTGTTCGCACTCACCTGCTTGGACAAGGCATCCGCTGCATCATTGGGGCGTAATATTTCACTAAATTTCTGCGGACGGTACTTGGTATAGAACATATGGAATTAGTATATAATCTCGCGAGTCATATTTAAATATGACAATGGGTGATATCAGATTTTCAGGTTATAAATTCTTATTATTTTCTATACTCTTTTCCAACACAGCTTTCAGATAACCTCCAATATCAAGCTCTGATATTTGTTTAAGTTCATCTTCCGTAAACTTCTGCAGAACCCAGTCTTCCGTAGATAACTGCGGATTCTGAGATCTGCCCACACCTACCCTTATTCTCCAAAAATCCTGTGACCCCAACATATTAATAATATCCTCAACACCCTTATGCCCTGCAGATCCTGACCCAAACTGGACTCTAACTTCGGAAAAATCTAAGTCAACATCGTCATGCACCACCCCCAAATTTCTCTTTTCAACCTTATAGAATCCTAAAATCTTACTCACACTCGACCCGGAATTATTCATATATGTGGTAGGTTTTATAAACACAAAATCGTCTGAAACACTAATATCCGCGTTAAACTTTCTCTCACTCTGCCAGCTTGAACCTTTCGCATTTACCAGTTTATCCAGCAATATAAAACCAGTATTATGCCTTGTTAGCTTATATTTTTCTCCCGGGTTACCCAAACCTGCTATTAAAAACATTTCAATACTCCTTATCTTCTCTCAATGGTCATCACCATCATGATGAATCCCCAATAAATGCAGAACACCATGTTTCACTAAATCGGATATCTCTTCTTCAACTGAGCACCCTCTATCTTTAGCCTGCTTCTCAGCCTGCTTCAGATTTACAACAACATCACCCACATATATCTCATTATCACCTAAATCTTTGTTAATACTAAACGATAATACATCGGTAGAGGAATCTTTATTCCTATACTTTTTATTCATTTTAGAAACTTCATTATCATCAGTTAAGGATATGGAGATTTGATAACGGAATCTATCATCAAAATTCATAATCAGGTAGTAACTCACAAAATTCTTTTAATACATTAAGTTCCGAAGTTTCTCTTTCTACAACATCTTCCCGTCTAGCTTTTTCCGCCAACTCGATGACCTCTCTTCTCTTCTTGAGTTCCTTTTTAAGTATTTTTGCTACATGCGCATCCCCTAATTCTTCTTTCGATGTCCTTAAATCAATTTCCTTGTTTTTTATTTGCGCCAATAAATACCTCAACACACTCAGTCTCAGAGTGTCATTACTTTTCATATACTGGGGTAATTTTGATTTTAACTCATCTGTAATCATTAATAATTTCCCTTTTTTCTCTCCCAGTAGATTTTTCTCGCTAATTCTTTCTTCTTTAATCGTTTCAATTCACTAGGTTTTTTGAAGAACATCCTATCTTTATACTCATCTAATGTGTCTTGAACCTGCTTGTTAAATCTTCGTAAAGCCTGCTCCAAGCTTTCGCCATGTCTTACCTTTACTTTTGTCATCACTTGCTAGGTTAATCTGCCATCACACAAGCGACCAACCTGATAATACACCTCCAAACATACTCAATTTTAAATATACACTCAGTTCTATACCGAGATAATTATATAACTATATACTAAATTGATCAAAAATATTACTACATAACTATTTGCTTTTAGTAAAGGAAAATACTATATCACACTCTTTTATTACCACAAGAGGAAATAGTCTAAATCTATCTAAAAATGTCCTTAAGTGTCACTAAAAACAAAAGCCCTAGTAAAAACGCCATTCCATATCTGTGAAGTGTTGTTTCCAGCTTGGGATTTATTCTCTTCCCTCTAATAGCTTCTATCAATACAAATAATACTCTGCCACCGTCTAGAGCGGGAAGAGGGAGTATATTTACTATTGCCAAACTCATAGACATCAAACCAACAAAGTCCAGCAAACTAAGAAACGCTTCGCGAGTATCTAATTGCAGTATACCTCCTACAAGCTGATATATCCCTACAGGACCGGCTATTGAGCTAGAAACGGGTTCCAAATCTTTACTTTCAAACGAAAACGAAATCACCTTTCCAATAGCCTTGATAGAATAGGAAGTTGTGTTATACAAATGAAGGAACCCAGCAAAGATCCGTTCATATGGTTTGGTATATTCAACAAATATAAACTCCCCTAAATATACACCCAAAATCTCCTCCCCCATATCATTAGTAGTGGGCTGCAAAATAACCGTGCGAATCTTGCTTTCATCTCTTTTTGTCATATCTCGCAGCGTCACATTAACTGTAGTTCCTAATTTACCTTTTAATATATCCTTTACACCCTCCACTGTAGAGACTTCAGCTCCATCTATTGATATAACGGCCTCCCCATATTTTATCCCTGCTTGGGCAGCCGGAGAATCTTCTCGGATACCTGTAACTACGGTACCAATACTCCTTGTCTCACCAAATGCGAATTTATAGTCAAAAAACAATGGAAACTCAAAAGACTTAAAGCCATTAGCGAACAGAAAGATATAAAAAACAACCACGGCAAGTACCAAGTTCATTCCCACACCTGCAACTAAAACAGCCGCCCTCTGTAATGGTTTCTTTGAAATAAAGCTTTTGGGATCGACTAGATATCTTTCTTCGTCCTCATCAACTTCCTCACCCGTTAATTTCACAAAACCGCCGAATGGCAGTAAGTTTAGCGAGTACAGAGTCTCACCTATCTTTTTCCCATACACCATGGGAGGAAGACCTAAACCAAACTCTTCCACACGAATACCGTTTTTCTTAGCGACAAAATAATGCCCTAGTTCGTGAACCAACACCATTACTGACAATGTCATCAAGAAAATAAGTAAAGTCATCATTTAATTACCTCCTGAAATATACTAATATAACTAGCCTAAATAGACAAAATTTCTTCCTTCTTCGAAGAACCTATATCCTCAACTTTATCTATATAGTCTCTTACAGTTTCCTCCACCTCTTCACGAAAATAGAATCTATCATCCTCACTTATACTTTTGTCATTAAAATCCTTATCAATCTCTTTCATGGTTTCCTGTCTTATGTTTCTAAGGGCAATTTTGCATTCCTCAACCTTAATTGATACTTGCTTTGCAAACTCTTTTCTTCTTTCTTCTGTTAAAGCCGGTATCTGAATCCTTATTTTGTCTGTATCTTCAATTGGATTTAAACTTAGTTCACTCTCTCTAATCGCCTTCACAACAGCTTTAAGTAAACTTTTATCCCATAGAACAATAACTAGATTTTGGGCATCCTGCATAGTGATTGACGCCACCTCCTTTATTGTCATAGGAGTCTCGTATGCCACTACAGAAATATCATTAATTAATGCGGGACTTGCTCTTCCTGTACTGATATGACTTAGTTCAGTTTTTAGAAATTCAAGAGATTTATCTAATTTCGTTTTTAGTTCGTGACTGTTCATAAGTTTAGTTTAACACACTAAACTTAACGAAATCTTTAATTTCTATCTTCTCCCCCACCTTTGCTATAGTTTCATTAATAAGGTCTTGTACGTTTTTACTGCTATCTCGAATATAATCGTCCTTTAATAAATCGTCCACAGACTCATAATCATCTGTACACACCTGCATGGCAATTTCATCTGCCAATTTCTTGAAATCATCTGTTTTCGCGACAAAATCTGTTTCACACGCGACAACTACCAAACTACCTATCCTCCCTCCGGAATGGATATACGAAACAACAATCCCATCTTTAGTTTCTCTATCAGCCTTCTTAGCCGCTTTATCACCAACTTTTTCCATTAGTATCTGCCTTGCCCTTTTGTAATCACCATTAGTTTCTTCTAGAGTTTTCTTAACTTCCAACACCCCAGCACCAGTTTCTTCCCTTAATTTCTTAATATTCTTTACATCTAATTTCATTATTTGTCCTCCTTCTTTTTATCAATCTTGGATTTTTTGTCTGACTTTTCTTTTTTAGCCAATTTACCGATTTCCTTCATAAGCATATTAATTTGGGATGCAACATTTCTTTCCTCCTGATCCAAATAATCGAACGCGGCATTCTCCCTAAGGTCTTTATTTCCCTCGGCAGCTTTCCCCCTTTCGAGGATAACTTCTTCTCTCTTTTTCTTCAGCTCTGAAAGTTGGTCACGAAGTTGATTGATTTTCGACCTTTTCTTTAAGTCTTCATCCCCAGCTTTACTCTTCCCTTCCCTTTCACCCTCATCAAGTTTCTCACCAGGTTCCACATACTCGTCATCTACCTTTACCACTCCTTCCTCTATATTGGGTTTCGCCTCTTCTTTTTGGATACTTTCCTCTTCGCTTTCTTCCTCCTTTTTACTCAATTCATACTCCTTGTACCCAGTTTTAATCGCGGCAGAGATTGATTTCAAAACTAATAAAATAGCTTTAATAGCATCGTCATTCCCAGGAATAGGATAATTCACTTCGGTAGGGTCAGAATTCGTATCTATTAGAGAAACAATCGGAACATTACATCTTTTTGCTTCTTTCACCGCTGTTTTTTCTCTTCGAGGGTCAATTATAAAAATAGCTTTAGGAAGTCTTCTTAGGTTAGTTATTCCGCCATATGTCACTGTTAATTTTTCAATCTCACGATCAATAAGAAGTCTTTCCATCTTCGTATACTTCTCAAACTCTCCCGCATCCCTCTTTGAAAGATAATCCAGCAATTTATCTATGTTTTTTCGGATAGTACGAATATTGGTTAGCGTGCCCCCAATCCATCTTTCAGTAACATACATAGCACCGCAATTCTTTGCTTCAAGTTCAATAGTTTCGGCAGCCTGTCTTTTTGTTCCTACAAATATTACATCTCCACCTTTACTTGCCACCTCGTACAGAAATTCACATGCTTCCTTGAGTAAACTTTCAGTCCGCTCCAAATCAATGATATGAACTCCTTTTTTAACAGTGTAAATATACTGCTCCATCCTCGGATTCCATCTTCGTGTTCTGTGTCCAAAGTGAACACCTGCGCTTATCATTTCTTTAATTGTCGGTATATTAAATTTAGCCATTTTAGGTTTTTAGTGAGAGAAAAGTAAATAACTGCGAAGGATTATTTATATTCTCCCTTTATTTTTTGAAATTAGGATCCCGCGATTTATATATCACAGCCTAATTCCTCACCTGAAAATATCTTCACAGACAAGAGAGCTTCAGGACTGGTACAAGTTATCACACAATAAATGTTTTGACAAGGTTTGCTTATTCAGAATCCTGTGTCTTGCCGCGGGGATCCGTCCAACTGCTCCAGTCACACTCAGGATAGTTACTACATCCGTAAAACACTTTTCGCTTGGCTTTTTTTATTACAACGTCACCATCTTTGCCGTTTTCCTGGCACTTGGGACACTTTACTCCAATCTTTTCGAGATAGGGTTTGGTTGTTTTACATTTTGGATAATTGCTGCAAGCCAAAAACTTTCCAAATCTGCCCTTTTTCAGAACAAACTTTCCATCTTCACAATTGGGGCACTTGCCAAATTCCGTAACCTCATTACCTTCATCGTCATATACTTTGTCTTCCTCCATGGGCCTCGCATATTCACAGTCTGGATAACCGCTGCAGCTAATGAATTTCCCATATTTACCAAGTTTAATAACTAATTCTTTTCCACAATCGGGACACTTTTCATCTAATACTTCCAAAGTTGTGACGTCAGTTTTACTTAGCTCCTTCTCTTTGCTTTTTAACTCCTTCTCAAATGGTTTATAAAATTCCGAAACAACCGGCACCCACTTTTTGTCTCCTCCAGCAATTTCATCAAGCTGTGACTCCATCTCAGCAGTGAATTCATACCCAATAATATCTGGAAAGTGCTCTACTAAGAGATCAACAACAACATACGCAACATCTGTGGGAATAAAATATCTGCCATCTCTTTCCACATATCTTCGTGCAGTTATAGTGGAAATTGTCGGCGCATAAGTTGATGGCCTACCTACTCCTATTTCCTCCATTTTCTTAATTAAAGAGGCATCATTATACCTAGGAGGCGGCTGTGTAAAATGTTGGCACGGAATTACTTCATTTAGCTTGACTTTCTCCCCCTCATTGTACTCCGGCAACTCACTTATTTCACCGTTAATATCAAAATTAAGAAGTTTACTAACGACCATCCACCCTAAAAATTTAATAATAGATCCGGTAGAACGAAGGAGGAACTTCTTTTCGGACAAAACTTCCAAAGTTGTCTGATCATAAACTGCAGGCACCATTTGACATTCCACGGCCCTTTTCCAAATCATTGTATATACCTTCAATTCATCACCCTTCAATCTATCTTTATCTAACGGGGTTTTTCTGACATCCGTGGGTCTTATTGCCTCATGAGCTTCTTGAGCGCCTTTTGAGTTACTCTTATAGAACAAAGCTTTTTCAGGCAGGTAATCCGCGCCAAATTCCTTTTTAATGTAATTACACGCACTGTCAACAAACTGTGGAGAAAGATTGAAAGAATCAGTTCTATGGTAAGTTATATAGCCCTTCTCAAATAACTTTTGTGCAGCACTCATGGTACTACGCGCAGATAATCCATACACATTCGCCATCACCTGCTGCAATGTTGAAGTTTTAAAAGGCGGATTAGTACTTCTCTTTTTCTCAGTTTTCTTAATCGTTTCTACCTCAAAAACATCTTTTTTAAGTTCCTCGACTATAATATTCGCTTGCTTTTCATTTCCTATCTTTTCATTCTCACCAGCTATCTTTACTAACTCAGCCTCGAATGGCCTTTTATTTTCTACATCTTTAAACGACGCTTTTATACTCCAATATTCTTCCGGTTTGAATGCTTTTCTCTCGCGTTCTCTTTCGACTATCAATCTAACCGCTACACTTTGAACCCGGCCGGCGGACAGACCATACCTAACTTTTTTCCAGAGGAGAGGTGACAGCTTATAACCCACAAGCCGATCTAATATCCTTCTAGCCTGTTGAGCATCGACGAGCGCCATATTCAGCTCACCTAAGTTATCAAACGATTCCTGAATAGCTCCTTTGGTGATTTCATGGAATACAGCTCTTTTAAACTCCTTTTGTTTGGATTTTGTTTTGGGCTGAAGTAGTTCGTAAAGATGCCACGCGATAGCTTCCCCTTCTCTGTCAAGATCCGTAGCTAATATTATTTTTTGTGATCCTTCTGCTGATTTTTTTAATTCACGAAGCACTTTCTTGGATTTTTCAGGAACAACATACTCAGGAGTGAAATCATGTTCCACATCAACACCTAACCCGCTTTTTGGCAGGTCTCTTATATGCCCTCTTGACGCTTTGACTTCATATTCCTTTCCTAAAAACCCTCCAAGGGTCTTTGCTTTTGTTGGTGATTCTACAATGACCAGGTCCATACTTGGAAAAGTATAGCACATAAAATCCTTAGGGCGACTTATAGATAGTTCAATATGTCTTTATAGTCTCCTAGAACATAAGCTCCTTCCTGAATCATCTTATGCGTACCTGTCGATTTCTCACTAAAAATACTACCCGGAACTGCAAATATAGGTTTTCCATATTCTAATGCTGCTTCAACAATACTATCCGTGTTACTGTTCTCACCTGCTTCAACCACTATTAACACAGAACAAAACGCGGCTAACACATTATTTCTTATTATATAGGTGTCTATTGATGGCGGAATACGTTGACTAAAGGGCGAAACAACAACATGATTTGGGGAATCTATCATTTTCTTAACTAAATTTACACCCGGAACCGCCTCATTTTGGTGTAATAAATCAAAACTAAAACTCAGAAACCCAATCGATCTGCCATTAACGGCGCATACACTTCTGTGCACACATGTATCTATTCCATAACCAAGCCCAGAAACAATTGTTATTCCCGCTTTGGAAAGATAGCTTACTAAGGACCGAACAACTTTTCGCCCATATCTTGTACACTCTCTAGTTCCGACTAATCCGACTGTTTTTATATCTTCGTCCCTAAAATTACCAAGATATTTAATAGACACATTTAGATCCAACTCTTTAAGACATATGGGGTAAAATTTGCTTTGTTTATCTATTTCTTTAATTTGCATATGAAATATTCCAGCTTAATTACTACCAGATTTTTAGAAAAAGGCAGTGCTATAGTCTCTATCTAAATTAGAAAACACCCAAAGCATGATAAAATATCTATATGGCAGTAAAACCAATAGTTACAATTCCAGACGAACGATTATATAAAAAGACTATAAAGGTAAAGGAATTCGATAAAGAAATAAAAGAATTAGTTCAGAACCTTAAAGACACCGTATTATCAGCAAAAGAACCTGAAGGAGCGGGTCTGGCCGCACCACAAATAGGCAGTGATAAAAGGGTCTGCATAGTCAGAAACTTCTTTCTGGATCCTGACAATAACAATTTAGAGGCCAGCGAAGATTTTATACTTATAAACCCTAAGATAATTAGCAAATCAAAGGAAACCGAACTTGATTTTGAGGGCTGTTTAAGTGTTCCTGATATATATGGGAAGGTACAAAGATACAGGAAAATCAAGGTCAAAGCCCTAAATGAAACTGGCGAACTAATAAGATTGTCCGCAAGTGGGTTCTTCAGCAGGACAATTCAACATGAGATAGATCATCTAAACGGAGAGATTTTCACAGATAAAGTTGTTGGGAATATCTATACACTAAAAGAACTTGAGGAGTTAGAAAAAGAAAAAAAGATTCTATGACAATGCCTTCCATTTATCTATTCTAACCTAATTAGATTACTAGACCATGGGAAAGAAAAAACATATTAACAAAAACTTAAAGGTTTGCTTTTTTGGAACTTCCGACCGCTCTGTTCCAATTTTGGAGTCTCTCAAAAACAACCTTGATCTTAAATTATATATTACGAAGAAAGACACGCTATTTGGGCGGAAGCAAATTCTAAAAACAACGGAAGTTAAGAGATGGGCAAGGACAAATAATATATCCATTTATGAACTTAATACTTTGAGTGATAAGGTCGCCCTTGACCTTATACATACGCTAAACTTACAAAAAATCGAGTATGGAATCGTGACAGACTTCTCTTTTATCCTACCGGAAACACTCATAAATCATTTTGACAAAAAGTTAATAAACATACACTTTTCATTGCTGCCAAAGTATAGAGGGGCATCCCCCCTACAGTTTGCAATAAAGAATGGTGATAAAAAAACAGGAATTAGCTTTCAACTCGTAGATAGAAAAATGGACAAAGGCCCGATATTATATCAATATGAGTATAATATACCAGACAATAATACATCAGGGGAGGTGTACGATAGTATGTTCAGAGTAACTTCTGAAATACTTCCCCAGGTATTGAACGACTACTCCTTCGGGAATTTACAACTCAAAGAACAAAACGAAGCGGAAGCAACCTACACTTATTCAAGCAGCCATCCAAAAAATACACTTATTTACAAAGAAGACGGAAAAATAGACTGGAATATGTCTCCCAAACAGATCCACAATTTTGCTCGTGCCTACAATCCTTGGCCCATTTCTTGGACAACTCTAGACGAATTTGAAAAAGGATATTTAGAACCACAGGGTTTTTGTTTAAAGAATCATATCAAAAAGCAATTAGCCCTTAAAATATACAGAACAGAGCTAAACGAAAAAGATAAACTAAATATATTAGAATTACAGATCGAGGGGAAAAAGAAAACAAAATGGCCGGATTTTGTGAATGGATATATTGAGATTAGAGGCTAACTTTAGTTTATTTTACTTAATTTTCTTCTTGCGCGGACCGATTTTCGTAATCTCTTTTAGCTTTTTTAATCCTCTTTAGACAGGAAGCGCAAATGGTAATCTTGACCTTCTTCCCATCAATCTCGAGACGCTTTGTTCTAAGGTTAGGAGCCTTTCTAGTAATAGTCCTTCTTATAACACGGTTACCAATACCTCTAGGCACAAGGTTTCCTTTTTGATAAGTTTTTCCGCACATTTCGCACATTTTAGTCATAACGTTGGAATTAAATCATGTATTAATAGGTGTGTCAATTGACGCACGGGCCGAGTACACTTGTGGGATATTAAGCTGTCTTACAGCCTTAGCAAAGTGACCCTCAAACTCTGCTCCGTTATCTGTATGTACAATTTGAATATTGTTATCAGTGATCATAGAGTAATCTTTGGATGAAATCCTTAGCGTATTTGGGGGCAATAGAATTGTATACGTTTATGTTTCGGAAGGTTTGGGTCTAGTTTGTGTTTTCTTATTACTCGTTCTGTTCTCCATGTGGAGATATCCTGGTCATAAAACCTTTTGTATAGTTTCTTAAGCTTTTTCTTACCATACAGCATGTTATTTTTACGTAGGTTATATATTCTATCTTCCTGTAATGAACAGGTATCTAAATATTTTTCGATGAAACTCTGCTAAAATTTTGGTATGAGTTATGAAGATTATATTGACCTCTCACCTCAAGCAATCCTAGATAAATTCAACCAAAATAGAGAAAAAGGTTACAATCAAAACAAAATAACCTCATTACAAGAGCAATACGGAAAAAACTTACTTATTAATAATCAAATTACTTGGTGGCATATTTTATTAAGACAGTTCAAGTCTGCCTTTATTTATATACTGATAGCCGCTTCAATTGTCACTTTTGCTCTTGGAGAGCATATAGATAGTATATTTATACTGTTTTTTATAGTCATAAATGTACTTTTAGGATTCTATCAAGAATATAAGTCTGAACAAACTACAAAGTTTCTTAAAAAGTATACAAACAAACGTGCTACAGTAATAAGAGATGGGGAGGAAAAAACTGTAGATGCTACTGAACTTGTACCAGGAGATGTTGTAATAGTAGAAACAGGCGATATCATACCTGCAGATATTAGAATTATTCAAAGTACATCTCTGATGTTAGATGAATCAACTTTGACTGGCGAGTCAGTTCAAGTTAGAAAAGATGAAAAAGAACTGACACAAAAAGTTTCTGAAACATTCCCAGCAACTAATACCGTTTTTTCTGGTACAACAGTAACAGAAGGTCGTGGCATAGGTATTGTTGTTGGTACCGGGGCTAATACACAGTTTGGAAAAATATCAAAACTAACAACTCAAGTAGAAGAATCAAGCTCTTTTGAAAAGCAGATTGATAAGTTCGGCAAATTTATTTTGTTTCTAACTTTAATAACACTAGCTTTAGTTATTATTGTACATATTGTTTTTAAAGACACCCTATCAATTGTAGAGTTAACAATATATTCTATCGCTTTAGCAGTAGGGGTTATTCCGGAGGCTATGCCCCTTGTTACGACATTCTCATTATCGTTAGGAGCACAAAATCTCGCAAAAAAGAAAGTTATTGTCAAAAGGCTCTCTGCAATAGAAGATCTTGGTGGTATACAAGTTTTATGTACAGATAAAACGGGAACCATTACAGAAAATAAACTATCTGTAGCTAATATATATTCAAATGACAATGATCATACTTTGATAAAAGGCTTGATAGCGGCTTCTTCTTTAGACAAAAAAGGAACTCCGAATAACTCATTCGATTTAGCAATAATGAATAAACTTGGAAATAAAGCGGAATCAATAATTAATAATGCAAAAAGAATAAACGAGATTCCCTTTAATCCAAACAGAAGAAGAAATAGTGTTATGGTTGAGTATGAAAATAATACACAACTAATTGTACGTGGCGCAGTGGAATCTGTGATGCCTCATGTGAAAAAACTAAATAGCGGTGAGAACGAAAAACTAATGCAATGGATACTAAACGAAGGAAGAGAGGGAAGAAGAATTATTGCAATAGCCTATAGAGACTTCAATAAGGAAGAATACGAGATTGCAGATGAGGAATCCTCTTTGACCTTTGTTGGGCTAATTTCATTTGAAGATCCCATCAAAGAAAGTACAGAAATTGCAATAAAAAAGGCAAAGGAGCTGGGGATAACAACAAAGATTATAACGGGGGACAGTCCTGAAGTGGCACTGGCTGTGGGGTCCGAGATAGGAATTACAGGAAACCAAAATGATGTAATTACAGGGGATGATTTTCATTCTCTACCAAGAAATAAGCAAAAAGAAATAATTAAAAAGGTAAATGTTTTTGCCCGCGTATCACCTGAACAAAAACACGAACTGATAAAATTACTTCAAGAAGATTATGAAGTTGGATTTTTAGGGGAAGGAATAAACGATGGCCCTGCCCTAAAAGCAGCGGGAGTCTCAATTGTTGTTGACAATGCTTCAGATGTCTCTAGAGAAGTCGCAGATATAATATTACTTAAACATGATCTTAAAGTCATAATTGACGGAATAGAACAAGGTAGAAAGACATTTGTAAATGTAGCAAACTATATAAAAGCAACATTAGCATCAAACTTTGGTAACTTCTATGCAATGGCGTTCGTTACTCTATTTATAGATTATTTACCCATGCTACCTATGCAGATACTGCTAGTAAATCTGTTATCCGATTTCCCTATGATATCAATAGCAACAGATAATGTAGACAAAAAAAACATATTAGATCCAAAAAATTACGCTATAAAAGAACTTATACTTTTAGCGACTATTCTTGGGCTTGTCAGCACTGCATTTGATTTTACGATGTTTGGGATTTTTAGAAATTACGGGGAGAGTTCACTTCAAACATATTGGTTCATTGGTAGTATATTGACAGAGTTAGTATTGATTTATTCAATAAGGACTAAAGGTTGGTTTTTCAAGATCAAAAATTTACCTTCAAAAACCATTTTGATTCTTACAATTATTGCAGGATTTATTACAGTTTATATTCCATTTACAAACCTTGGTATCGAAGTATTTAAATTCATCACACCATCAATGGATAAATTGCTAATAATATTTGCGGTCGTTATTGGATATCTTGTCAGTACTGAGTTTGTTAAAAAGATTTATTATAAGTACCTTAATTTTTCAAGCTAGATGGAAATGAAAACTAAAATAATTGCTACAATAGGTCCTGCAACTTTGAACTTTGATACATTTCAAAAACTTGTAGATGAGGGTATTGATTTTATAAGAATAAATTGCTCGTATGGTGATAAAAATCAATATAACACTATCCTAAAAAACTTGGACGATGCTAGAAAAACAAAGGATATCTCAGTTTTACTTGATATTAAGAAGTTAGAACATTTGCAATACGCTAAAGATAATAATTTAAAATATATTGCTCTATCGTTTGCTGAATATGAGGAACAAATTACCCGGGTTAGAAATATACTCGAGGACGCTATTGTTATATCAAAGATTGAATCTAATATAGGAGTCGAGAATTTTAACTCAATTTTGGAAAAATCTGACGGAATAATGGTAGCAAGGGGAGATTTAGGAGAAGCAGTTAGTTTAGAAAAGGTACCACCACTTCAGAAAGATTTCACCATTAAAACTCTCAGACAAAATAAATTTTTAGTAACAGCCACTGAGATGCTTCTTTCAATGATAAACAATCCCACACCTACTCGAGCTGAGGTTTCAGACGTTGCAAATGCTGTTTTTGATTTTTCATCAGCGGTGATGCTTTCTGAAGAAACAACTATAGGGAAATATCCGGTAGAGTCGGTCAGCTATATGAGAAAAATTATTGGGGAGGCTGAAGAATGGAACGAAAGTAATAAGAAGAAACCTTAGCTATGATTAGCCGGCAGTGTGCTACTGGCCTTTTTATACCGTCTCATTTACACTTCTTGGAAGTATACTGTAAAGATTAGAAAAGAGGTTTTTAATAAAAACTTCTCCATAAAAGCGATGAGGCTCGCTTAATGCCCTTTTTAGGACTGATGGCTTCTACATACTTAGAAGCTATGAAATTCAACAAGAAATCAATAATAGAATACATTACAAACAGACACCAAAAGGATGGTGGGTTTCATTTTGCTAACATAGAACCATCGGGCGGTGCAGATACATATTATGCTGTATCCATTTTAAAAGTGTTAGAAGAGGTAACTGATAGAACCTTGTTTTATTAACATGACCATATTTACAACAGTCTTACTTATAGGTTTGCTCTTCAGTCCCATTGCCGGATTAATGGCATTTTTAATTACATACGAAGAGTATAAACACCACTATTCCAGTAAGGAAATACCTTTAAAAGAGGGGGTATCTGCGGGATTATTTACTTTTTTTATATTTTTGTCGTTATCAGCAGTAGTCGGTTTGGTATTTAGTTATACTATCAACACCTAACGCAATTTTTGGCTGATAAAAGTTCCAACTAGATCCCAACTGCTCAAGCATGCTAAAATCATGATTGGCGTGCCAGCGTAGCTCAGTGGCAGAGCAATCCCCTTGTAAGGGATAGGTCGTGAGTTCAAATCTCACCGCTGGCTCCAAGAGAAACTGCCTAGATTAAGTTTCGAAATTAGGTAAAATACTATTACTTGAGAATTTGTGCCGGGATACCAAAGTGGCCAAATGGAGCGGTCTGTAAAACCGTTGGTTTATACCTTCGTAGGTTCGAATCCTACTCCCGGCACCAGGGAGAGTTATATTTCCAAACTGACAAATGGGCTAACTGGTGTGTTCTCACCTTTTATTACCCGACCCTCTCTTGCAAATAGAAAATAATGGAACAAGCAAAACATCAATGATAGAATTTGGTACGTCGACAGTATTAGCTATGAAATACGATGATACTGCGCCCGCTTAGCTCAGCTGGTTAGAGCGCATCCATGGTAAGGATGAGGCCGGCGGTTCGAATCCGCCAGCGGGCTCCATAGAAACTCCTTAAAAAACTACACCTAAAATGAGTCTCCAAAACTAATGATATGGTAAAATACCATAATGCCAACAAATACATGGAGACATGAAAATAAGGATAAATTACAGAGTTATAGAAGAAAGTGGTACCAAAAAAACAGAAAACACGCGATAAATAAATCGAAGGAAAGAAAAAGGAATATAAGAAAATGGCTAGTAGGTTACAAATCTCATATTAACTGTTGTGTCTGTGGGGAAACTCATCCAAGTTGCCTAGAATTCCACCACAAAGACCCTTCTAAAAAGGATCTCAACATTTCTGCAGTAATAAATCAAGGGTGGAGTATTAGAAGAATCACTACCGAGATAAATAAATGTAGTGTATATTGTGCTAATTGCCACCGTAAACTACACTATAAAGAAACGAAGGGGCGTGGTGTAATGGTAACATAACTCTCTCCAAAAGAGTCGCTGGGGGTTCGATTCCCTCCGCCCCTGCCAAGACAAGTTATGACATGAGGGCGGGTTTTTGGGATAAGAAAAGTGTTATTTTTTACTTTTGTTCCAGTCCTCCTTATACTTAAGAAATATCTTTTTCATATCATCGAAACTCGTTAGTCCCATCTCGTAGGGATCCAATCCGACTGCATATATTTCGAAAAAGTCGTACACACTATTATTAACACGTATATTCTTCATATCAGGATCAACAACGTACCACCTGTTGTTCAAATATACTTCTGCAAACGCATGACCTCGGATCATACTTGCTTGTGGATCTTCTAACCACCGTTTACTCAAGGTTTCCACATATTTGGTAGGTACTCCTTTCGCCCGGGACAACGTTACAAAAACAAGAGCTGTATCTGTACAACCTGTTGAAAATTTATCAGTTATTATTTGAGAAGCCGTCCTTTTATTAAAAAGTTCAATAAATCCTTTTGTTCTATCAAAAGGTAGATTTTTATCTAGGTAATCTAAAATACCTATCAGGTACTCAAATTTATCACCTTTTATACCATCCACAACTCCCTGAACTATAGAATCTATTTTTGTTAAATGGCCTTCATTTAGAAATTGTTTAATATCATTTTTCATATGATTAAATATAACATGGAGTTTATAATAACAAGTTTAAGCTTCATTTCTCGGTATGGATTATATCGTATTTTTAACTCGAAAATAGACTAGGAACAACCACATCAGTATGCATATAGTAGTTACTCACATATTCAACTACTGCCTGCCATAAAAATAATATTTAAACACTTGAGAGGAAACATTGACAAATGTTTAAACCTGATATATGATCTCGACATGATTCAAAAAGCATTCAAAATTGGCAATAGCACAGCCGTAACGATACCAAAAAAAACAAACATAAAACCAGGAACTAAGTTAAAAGTCTCCAAAGTCACAAAAAAACAGCTCGTGTACGATATCCTCGAAGAAAACACCACCGAGATTGAAAACTACATCAGGGACGTCAGTGGCGGGTTTGATCTAAGTGACAAAATCAATCAAGAGGACCTAATGAAGCAAATTACGTACCTAGAAAAACATCCATATGAGAAACTGTAGAATTTTCTTGGATACAAACTTTCTTATTGCGTCCCAACTAAAAAAACATATTTTCCACGAAAAAGCTAAAAACGTATTAGAACAAATGTATTTAGAAAACAGCCACCCGGTAACACACAGTATAGTCTTTGACGAATTCTGGTATGTGCTAAAAGGAATAGAAAACAGTAAATCAAGTGTATATAAAAAAATGAAGCTAGTGACAGAAAAAGTATTCATGTTTAAGAATTTTTGCCTCTTACAAACAAGTCTCAATCAAACTGAACTTATAGATACACTAGATCTAGCTGAAAAGTACAAGTTACGCCCAAGAGATGCCATAATAGCGGAGATTATGAAAAAGGAGGACATACATCGTATAGCCAGTTTCGATAGTGACTTTAAAAAAATCCCAGCTTTAAAAGTCATCCACTAATCCTATTCAACTTCCTAAAAATTCACCCGAGTATGCATCATTGGGTCTTAACCTATTAAGTGATAAAGAAGAAAATGAACTTAAAGAAGCTATGACATACTGGGATGATAACAGCACCTTAACAAACTCTACAATAAATTATTATGAAAATAGACTTTAATCACTCAACAACTTCAATCAAACCCCCACTAGTATTAGCTCGAATATCCGGAGAATATCTTTCATAAACCTGCGCCGGTCTAAGCTTATATGTACCGGGCACAGTCGCTCTTACAACATAAGTGTATTCATATAAACCTTTGTTAATATAGTTTATATACATCTCGGTTTTACTATCCTCCATCTGAAGATTCGAGATCCACAAATGGTTCGCATCAGAAGTCTGTTCTGATACCTGTGCCATTCGTACATCATTCAAACTTGACTCATTTTTAAGTGTTCCATTTACTGATTCCATACCTCCAGGCAAGAAATCCTCAAGGAGCAAATTCCTTCTTAAATTAGGAGATGCTAACGTAAGTCTGACAATATATGTCTCACCTACTTTAAATTGCTTTCCATCCAGAACATTACCGTCAAAATCTAAGAATTCTCTTTCCAATGCAATCTCATTGGATTTAGGTTCAACATTTTCAAACGGCATAAGTGTCTTTAATACAAAATTGTAGTAACTATCCCCGCCTTTGACCAACTTAAACTGCAGTTTGTTGCTGCCTTCGGCTAACTCACTTACTGGAATAAAATGCTCGAATTTAGAATTTACATCTTCCTTTTTTACTTCTCCTTCCGCAACTACATTATCATTAACTAATAACTCAACTTTTGTATCTCGAGATTTGATACCCTTCTCTAGCACATTTTCATACAATGACACTGACATCAATCTTCGAACAAAGTTTGTGTAATATGAGTTTGGAGTTTTCTGAGTTATGTGTCCTACAGCCAAAGATGCTAAAGGACTTTTCGGATCAAGCTTATTTATTGCCCTTAAAACGGCTGATGTAACCGCAACATCGTGCTGTACAAACCAGTAGCCGTCTGGGCTATTCCAAAATACTCTCTGACTGCCTAAATCGGCTTTTTCACCTAGTTCGGCCAACAACTGTGATTGAAATTTGCCCCATTTTGACTTATTTTCCCACATAGCTAATATAAGGTACGCTTTACTATAATCGGAGAGGCTGTGTCTCATGGAATACATGCTCTGTAGTCTTCCGGTCTGATCTGAACCGCTCATTTCCAGTACATACAATATATAAGACAATTCATCCGTTCTTATTGAGGTTTGAGAATTTATCGCGTTTTGGACATAGTTCACACCTTGATTAACAACATCCAGATCAACCGCAAATCCGGCCCTTTCAGCTTCTAAAAGAGCCTCCAAAGCAATTGTAGTGTTATACACATCACTTCCATCACTATCTTTCCAATAACCCCATCCACCATCCATAAGTTGCAGATTAACAAGATTTCTAATATCAGATTCTACTACAGATTTAGAATATGTATCCTCTTGGTCAAACTGCTTCAGCTGATACTTATACTTATAAACTAACGCCATCATCCTGCTTGATACATTTTCTGTCATTTGATTATTGGTTTTAGCAGTTAGCTGATTTACACTATCATCCGCTACTCCAATAAACGTTCCGTAGAGCTCGGCATTTAAGCCCCCATAATTTTTATTAACACTTGGGTCTACATACATCTCCTCGACCATTTCGTAATTCACTACATTTGAAACACTATCAACTATTTCCAAACCATAAGGTAATATCGGGATCTGTTTTTTGACTGCATCAACAGGCACCCCGTTGTTTGCTAACTTAAATAGAAATTCCGCTGTTCCCTCATCTTCGGCTTGGACCTTAAATTCTAACTTCTCCTGGCTCCCCGCTCTTACGTTGACATTCTGCGACACTTCTCCGGATAGAAGTTTTAAACCATTCACTTCTAACGCAACTTGAACTGACTTATTCTCTTTGGTGTTGTTATGAACAACTACCGCCATATCAAATTCGTCCTCTACTCGCGCAAAACGCGGGTTCGCGGGTGAACCGAACAGATCCATAGAGGATCCAAATGTCGAGTACCCTTGACCAAACTTTTCACCTGAAGCATCCTGAGCCACGGCAAAAAGATTCCACCTTGTTGTTGAATCCGGAAGCGTGAACTGCACCTCCGCCATTCCAGAAGAATCAGTTTTTACGGATGCAACCCATAACACCGTCTCCGAAAAATCCTCTCTTGTCAAATCAATATATTCCCCACCGGCGCCTCCCTTACTGCCAGAGCCACCTTTTGCACCTATTTCAGTATTTGCGTTTACCCTATCCAATGACTCTGTCAAACTATGAAGAGTTCTCACCCCCAGATACCTCTGTGTATAAAACTGGGAAAACGCGTCCTCACGTTTAATAGGGCTCATTGTCACTAGTGCATCATCAACTAGACCAACCGTAACACTCGCGTTTGAAACCAGATTGCCGTTTTTATCCTTCACAAATATCTTCGCTGTACCTACATCTTTCGGATTATATTTATCTTCTGTGGTACTAACATTAACTTCTAGTTTTCTTTCAGAAATATCCACATTCAATTTTGCTAACCCCATTCTGAACTCCGCCGGCTCGTAGACACTTTTCCCGGGCTCAAAGAACAACGCAGACACGTAAACATTCGGCGCGTATTCATCTTTGATATCCAATTTCAGTACTTCGCTGCTGTGATCCTGTTTGAATACTTTATAGTCGATAATCCCCTCAGCCTCTGTTGTCAAAAGGCCCACTGTATCTTCCAATGTAGAAGTGGCCACGATTGTCGCAGTATCGCCCACTGAATATTCTTCCTTGTCCGTATGAAGCTCTACCCGATCATGATTTTCTCTCCTCCAGTAACCGGAAGAGCTACTTGACCCAACATACAATTGTGTATCCGCTGTTGAAATATTCCCTCTACGGTCCTTGCTTTTTACAACTATAATATGCAAACCTCCCTCCCTTGGAGTAAATTCAAAGTCAGCATGTCCTTCACCATCTGTTTCCACTTTTCCGGAATCTACTAATATATCTTCAAAAGAGACTTTATAGTAGTATTCTCCATCGCTCTCTTTATTTTTCACTCTATAATATTTTCTTTTATAGACTTCATATTCAACATCAACTCCCGGGACTGCTCCGTAATTTGGGTTAAGTGTTTTAACTTCAAACCCAGACTCCTCGTCCATCATGCCAATGTATGACTTTGCTTTTATGCCAGTATAGTGCTCAGCCATGTGAACCACATACTCATTACTTCCTGTAAGTTTTCTTCCGCTTTCAGCCTTCACATCTGTTTCAAATGTATATATTTCGCTAACCCCACTCTGCGTAGAGGTACTTGGACGTACCGTAACCAAACCTTCATTATTTATCACACCACTAGACTCAAGTACCTCCTCCTCCTCAAATCCTCGCCAGATGTCGTCATCTTCGTAATATCTCAACGTAGAATAAAAGTTAAAACGGCGATCCTTTTCCCATCTGAATATGTAATTTCGTTTATAAAGTCTATAATCCGCTTCTGCGTTAGCAACGGGGGCACCATAAAAGTATCTTGCTAAGGCATTAAGTTGAATAGAATCACCTCGTATGACATTATCATCGGGCACTTCCGCGACTATTTCAAACTCGGGAACAACATACTCCTGCACACTAAATATCGCCGAGTAGTATTCTCTACCCTCTAGACTAACACTAACCTTGTAATTTCCAAGTTTAATGTTATCCGGGAGTACAAAGGAACCATCAATTTGCCCATCAACAACGTTTGTGAACTCTTTTGATTGCATACTCTTTTTCTCGTAATCATATTGACCCATCAGTTGAATAATTACCGGGACGTTTGGATCTACATATGAAAGTGTATGAAGATCATTATTGCGTATAAATGCTTTATAGTGCACTTCATCTCCCGGCCTATACAGGGTCCTGTCAGTAAAGGAAAAAGCCTTATACTTTACTGGACCATTTATGGAGACTTCATACGAGTAATCTACATTCTGAAATTCATATGGCTGTATTCCCATGTACCAATCACTAAATAAAACACCGACATCGTCACCTTTTTGAACCAGCACTAGATAGGGATCGTTGCTGGTAGAGAGATTACTATTGTTATCAAGATACACCCCATCACTATTCGTTTTACCTGTTTGGACAGGGGCATCTTGCCGCAAAATCGGAGTATTTAAATCTCTCGGATAAGCTTTTAATTTATAGACTTTAACATCATAATCGCTTTTTACATCCCTACTTTCTAAGCTAGTTGACCAAACCAACAAACTATCATGGGAAATTTTAGACATCACCGAAACATCACCAACAGCAAACGCAATATTATCGTGTACATTTGTCACAGGTCGTATACCTTCTACTACCGTAACATTAAGAAAGTAAAAACCTTTCGGGAGATCATAATCCACATCTCTATTAAAGTTGAAGAGTACATCCGTATGAACATTTGTCTCCAAATCGAGACCTAAATCACTACTCGCAACTTTTGTGTAGCCCAAAGATTCAGCCTGTGTATCATCAATCTTATCCCAGGCATATCTGTCTAAATTGTATAGAGAAATAAACTGTTCGAGATTTATTTTATAAAGACTGTACCTTAATTTGGACACATTTACTGCTCTGCCAACAAACCTAGTGTCAATATTTGACGCAAAGGTTGAAAAGTATTTACCCGACGGAAACAAACTAAATGAGGGGCTATACGGAGCAGTAGTAAATTTAATTCTTATATCTTGACCTATGGACCTGCCAAATTTATCTTTGGTGGAGCCCGGCAAAAAGAACTCATAATCAATCGATCGGGATAGATACCTATTGTAACTCACCGTCTTTTCACCACTATATACACTTATAAAATAATCACTCTTACTACCTTCACCTGGATTCACAACAATATTTCTCTCAATTTCTTCTCTGTCCATTGGAGATCTGAACATCAATTCCAAACGCCTGTTTTCATCGACATCGACCTCACCATTTGTAATCGTAGATGAGATAAAACCGGGAAGATCAGCCGTCCAATAGGACATCGCTATTCCTGCCTCAGCCGTAGCGTTCCCGATAGCACTCGCAAAACCCGGAGTTAGACTTGCTGAATATTGCGTCAGCGGTTTGAGGGTTACAGCAGGATAAAACTTCACCTTCTGCTTCCAGTTCTCTTCCCATTCATTGTAGTAGTATGTTTTATTGTCATCCTCTGTCCTATCTTCGAACACAGCTCGTGTTGGAACTACTGCTCCCGTCGAAGTTTCCTGCAACTCAAACTTATCAATGACATCCTGGCGATCCACTTGCTGATTAAAGTACACCGTAACGGGTCCCTTTGGATCTTTGTCTAACTGATTACCACTCACATAATAACCAGCTAAACTCTCTCCGGCTTCCATGGAATAAGCTACAGGAGCATAATTTACAAAGCTGAACTTATATCCCTTTTCTAGAACTCCACCATCCAATGCCTCCAAATCCCGAATCAATTCCACCTCATATCTTTGTCCCATAAGCAGGTTTCGCGGTTTAACAACATAAGTATTACTACCAACCCACTTTCTCACACCTTCAACTTGTGGCGTGATGGACAATATTTCCTCCTCGACTCTCCTAACAGACTTATTAAACATAATCACAATATTTTTAACAGGTTCCGCAATATTCCCCGTTGGCGCGGCAAACGCAACTGATGGAGATGACAGGGTTGTAAATTTAAGAGTGAAATCGTTCTTAAGTTTGATCAGGTTTTTCGCTCTCGCTTGTCTTCCTACTTTCACATGGAATGTCATATCCCTCTCGAAATCCTGATCAGGATCAAAGGTCACCGTATTTCCATCCCACGTAAATTTACCGGTAACATTGGGCTCAATTGAGAAGACACTTTCAACGCTTGAAGTATTCATGGACCGGGAGAAAGAAATACTGATTACTGAATCTAGAGATACTTCGACATCATTTGTCATAGGGGCTGAGAAGACGACTTTGGGACGTTCCAAAACTTTATTTATAAAGTTAACAGTTATGTTTTGTACCCAAAAAATTCCAACAACAACTACAATAGATAATAGTATTCTAGGATTCCGCAGAACGGACAACGAAATCTGACGACTCTTTTCCAATAATATTGAGATTAGCGTCTTTAAAGTGCGCCTCAACGGTGTGAGAGCCTTTTGAAGGAGACCATAGATATTTGAAAGCATCCTTTTCATAATATGTACCCAAGGATGTACCATCTAAAAAGTATTCAACCGCAAATACTTCATCAGAAACGGTAACTTCCATTAATATTCTCTCAAAATTACTTTCCGACGGCAATATCACATATTCACTATTTGGCGGTGGATTTGTAATGTGATTTTTTGTGATCCCCACATTTTCGTTCTTTTCACCTTCTATATCTCCCCCATTATCTTTTCTATTTAAAATAGAATTATCCCCAGCAACATCTGAATCACCTTCTTTAGATATATCATTCGGATATTGAATTAATAATATGTCATACGTCTCTAACATTACATCTCGCCATATAGGTCCAGCACCTGTTACACCGTCTATAGAATACATAGGAGAATGGTCCGAGTTACCAACCCATACACCAACTGAAAAGTCTCTTTCTAAGCCTTTAGTATAACCAAATGTCCAATTGTCATGCCAATCTGTTGTAGTTCCGGTTTTACTCGCACATGCAAATGGCAACTCTAACACGTTATTACGACCAAATCCGAGTACTTTAGCACTACTATCACTTAATATGCTATGCAGTGCTGACGCTATTTCCTCAGACTTGTCTTCCCATGCTTTTTCACCTGACGATACTTTGTGTTCATATATAGGTATATCATTCTCATCTCTGATCTGCGCAATTGAGTACACATCCTTAAACACTCCGCCACGCGAAAGAGAAGCATATGCATTTGTTAGTTCAAGTAGAGTCACTTCCCCGCCTCCCAAGGTCACACTTAGATCATATCTATCAGGATTATCAAGAGACTTGACCCCAAGCTTTTGAGCCGCGCTAAGCATATCTTCAACCCCGAGCATATCTAACACCTTCACTGCCGGTAAATTCAGAGAACTGGCCAAAGCCACTCTAGCAGTTACAGGACCATTAAAAACACCATTATAATTGTATGGCACAAAACTTTTACCGTTTTTATCTATAAACGCGGTTTTCTCATCTAGTATCGTTGATTCCGGAGTCAATAAACCTCTATAAAACGCCTGGCCATATGTTATTGGTTTTAAAGCCGAACCAGGTTGTCGCGGGCTTATCGCTACATTTACAGCTCCATCAATTTCCTCATTAAAATAATCCACACTGCCAATCATTGCCAAAATACCCGAGTCAAACGAATCCATTACAACTACAGCCGCATTTGATAGCTTATGATCTTCCTGCAAAAAGGCCACATGATCCTGAGCAGATTTTTGAGCTATTCTGGAAATTGACGGATTTAGAGTCGTATAAATATCTAAACCTTCTAGATCGGAAACTTCATCCTTCACTAGAATCGTTTTAGCTTCCTCCAAAACATAATCAACAAAATGAAGGAACTCCGCATTTCTATTTGTGAAATTCACACCAGATGGAAATTCTTTGTATAGGTTCAAATCATCCTGCGGTATATAACCATTCTTGTACATAAGATCGAGTATTTCATTACGCCTGCCTACTCCTGCGTCAGCGGAATCCTTTGGATTTAGAGCAACCGGGGATCTTATTACCCCTGCAAGTAGTGCTGCTTCAGGTAGAGATAACTGGGAAGCAGGCTTTCCGTAGTATGTGTATGCTGCCGCTTCAATACCATATGAATTATTACCCATATATACTGCGGTGAGATATTCGCTTAAGATCCTATCTTTTGAATAAAACACTTCTATGAAAAATGATGAATATAGTTCACGGACTTTTCTGATTACTTTACTACTTAAAATCCCCTCGTTAAAAGCCAAGTTGTTTCGCGCAACCTGCTGTGTAATTGTACTTCCCCCGGATACTATTCGCTTTGCTTTAATATTAAGAATCAATGCTCTCAAAATCCCTAAAGGACTTATTCCAAAATGTTTATAGAAAGAGCTATCTTCCGCAGATATTACTGAGTATTTTACATACTCCGGCAACTCATCTACTTTAACCGGATTCTGATATCCTTCCAAATCTGTAATGTACTCATAAATTAAATTGTTTTCCAAATCATATATCCTTATTGAACCCTTATTTTGATTCAGTCGAGATACAGTTATTAATGAATCTATTATAAATACCGATCCAAGAATCAGTAATACTACTATGATTATCTTCTTTTTCACAAACTTATATTATCTGAATACAAATTAAATGGCCATACTAAAATCTATGAGTTTGGAACGTATCTAGCATCCGACGTAACGATGTGATAGGTATTGCGGCGGTATGTGCGCTTTATAGCGTGTATTGTCGTACTGCACCGCGATACTCCGGCAATCTCCTTATAATATATGCTAGCCGGCAATGTATTTTGAGCTCATATCTGAGAGAACTATGAATAGCCTCAGTCTCATGCCAATTAACCGAACCCTTGACATGGCAGTTTAATCTTTGATTAAATATAGAAACAACTTTTCTGGTTCATTGGGAACCAGAACACATTTATCGAAAGGAGCAGCTAATGTCACAAGGCAAGGCAAAAGCAATACAAGAGGGAAAAGTGCACATCATATGTCGTCAAGCAGGAAAAAGACTAAAGGGCCCTGGACCGAGTGGCCGAAGAAAATACTGGACAGGAACAAGATGGTCCCCGGAGAGGTCTCAAGCGAAAGAATACAGACGAGGAAGGGAGGCCATGGAGGTGGCCGCTGCCCTCTAGTCTAGTACATTATTCGTAGATTGGAGAAAGCCAACCCGCCGAGTGGCACCATTAATCTATAATGGGATCACTCGGCGGCACGGCACAACATAATTTCACATATTTTAATTTACACACTTTATCTAATATCTTAGCCACTCACCTCATCTTGTAACCCTGATAATACTTCCTGCTCAAAATCGCAAAATAAAGAAAGTAAAGTAGTAAAAACCAAACGAAAAAAAACCCCGCTTTCGCGAGGTTATTTATAATGTCTACCCGATGTGACGTTCCGCTGTTCGGCGATGCTTCCACGCTGGATAAAGGCGGACCCCTGGCAGTACTCCTGGGAGTAGCGCACTAAGCGAGATCCTCGATTGCTATGTTGAAGGTTATAACCAGAATCCAACTTAAGCGTTCACATCAGGCAACTAAATACTACATCATCACATCCAAAATGTCAATCGTGGGCATAACGGATTTACACCGCTATTAAAGGTAAAAATCCATTTTAATATTAACCTATTGTTAAGCCAAATAATCTCATAAAAAAAGACAGAAATGGTTCAATTATGTATCCTATATATCTTGTAATTACCAAGAACAATAAAATGTACATTCCATAGGGCTGCATTTGCTGCCATTGAATAGATAAGTTATGAGGCAAAAGGCCATTTACAATTTTAAAACCATCTAGAGGATGAAAAGGAAGAATGTTAAAAATCCCAAGCATAATATTGTATAAAGCAGTGTAAAATACAAATGCACTTACAAAACCAATAGAGCTCCATCCACCCATTAATCTAAAAATTACTGACAATACTCCTGCCAAAATAAAATTCGACATAGGACCCGCCAACGCTATTAGAGCGGAATCCCTTTTAGGATTTGCTAAGTTTATCGGATTAAAGGGTACAGGCCTCCCCCACCCAATGCCTGCAAATACGAGCATTAATGTTCCGATTGGGTCTAAATGCGCTTTTGGATTTAGAGTTACTCTACCCAAATATCTTGGTGTCGGATCACCTAACTTATCCGCTACATAGGCATGCGCGAACTCATGTATTGAGATTGACACAATTAACGCAGAAAGTGTTAATACAAATACTATTGGATTAGAAATAAGCTCCATTAATAACATGACAATATTATATCAGGTCTACTTTTATAGAATTGATATACTATCATAATTAGATTTTCCGCTAAATACCTTCCCGAAAGATCTCAAACATGCTAAAATCCCAACGTGAACAAAGTGCTAGATTTTATAAAATCAGCAATTAATGAACTGAAAAAAGTACAGTGGCCGTCTAGGAAAGAAACTGTTCGCCTGACTGCCTATGTCATAGGCGTTAGTTTCGGTGTTGGCTTGTTTGTAATGTTATTTGATTATATATTTAAGGAACTGCTAACCTTAGTAATTACTGATTAAATAAGGTATGACAAAAAAGAAGAAAAAGAAAACTGAAGATACAGCAAAGACTCAACAAGAAGAGGTAATTGAAGAAGTTAGTGAAGAAGAAACTACCAACAACGAACACATGGAAGACACAAATGATGCACAGGAAGGAGACCAAGAACATAAAAAGAAAGATAAGAAAGATGGTGTAGTTGTTATAAATCCAGATGTGCCCGAAACTGCGCAGTGGTATGTTGTTCACACTTACTCAGGTCACGAAAATAAAGTGGCGGCTACTCTCAAACAAAGGATAGAAGCCGGCGGATATACTAACAGAATTTTTAAATTATTCATTCCTCAACAACAAAAAATAATTGTGTCTGAGGGCAAGAAAAGATCTGTTGAAGAAAAACTCTTTCCTGGTTATTTAATAGTACAAATGCTATTAGACGATGACTCGTGGTATATAGTACGATCCACCCCCGGGGTTACCGGGTTCGTCGGAATGGGTTCGACACCCACACCACTACCCGAAGCTGAAGTTAAAGGTTTGATGAGATTCGCCGAAATGGAAGCTCCTAAATTTGAGGCTAAGTTTAGAGTTGGGGATTCAGTAAAGATAAAGGAAGGACCTTTTAAAGACTTTCTGGGTAAAGTAGATGAAGTTAATGAAGACCAAGGAAAAGCAAAAGTATTAGTTTCAGTATTTGGCAGAGAAACTCCTGTTGAACTAGACTTTGAACAGATAGTTAGTTTATAATCAATCACTATGGCTACAAAAAAGAAAGGCAAAAAAGTAAAAGCAATCGTTAAACTGGCAATAGAGGCTGGTAAAGCTAATCCAGCACCACCGGTTGGACCTGCACTTGGCCAACACGGTGTGCCTATTATGGATTTCTGTAAGGAGTTTAACGCGAAAACTTCAAAGATGGGAGCAGATGTTATTCCAGTTATATTAACAGTGTATGAGGATAGATCATTCACATTTATTACAAAGACCCCTGTTACTTCTCATCTAATTAAAAAAACTCTAAAGCTAAGTAAAGGATCTGCAATACCAAACAAACAGAAAATAGGGAAATTAACACAGGCACAAGTTGAGGAAATTGCGAAAATCAAGATGCCTGATCTAAATACAACTGATATGAATGAGGCCGTAAAAGTTGTTTTGGGTACTGCAAAATCAATGGGTGTGGAGGTTGCAAATGGCAGGTGACAACAAACCAGAATTCCCGATCAAGGAGGGTATTGAATATATTAAAGACACATCCAAAGAAAAGTATGATGCGAGTATTGAAACACATGTAAACCTCACTCTGGAGAAAAATCAAGCCGTAAACTTCTCTATCTCATTACCTTATGGTACAGGTAAATCAAAAAAGGTAGCGGTCATGTCACCAACAAAGGTAGCAGCAGCCGATCTTATACTAACAGAAGATGATATAGGTGAAATCGAAAGCGGAAAGATAAAACCAAAGGTGGATTTCGATGTGCTTATAGCTCATCCCAGTTTTATGCCAAAGATTGCCAAGATCGCCAAGATCCTGGGTCCCGCAGGTACCATGCCAAACCCTAAAAGTGGTACAGTAACCGAAGATATAGCGGAAGCTGTACAAGAAATCAAAAAAGGAAAGATACAAGTAAAATCCGAAAAAGATGCCCCGATTATTCACACCATAATAGGTAAAGTAAGCTTCCCCAACGAACACCTCGTTGAAAACTTCAATGAACTTATTAAGGCACTAAATCAGAACAAGCCTGCGAAAGCAAAACCAGGCTGGATTAAGAATGTATATATCTGTTCCAGCATGGGACAATCCTTCAGAATCCAAATATAAATCATTTGAAAACCTTAGCGCAAATTTAGTTTCTAATTGATTATTTCTCACAAACCTATATACACATTCACCTCATCAAGTATTGCACTTAGAAGTCCCTTATCTATATCGAACTTCTTCTCGGACTCTCTACCTTTATCAATAATCACATAATCCTTAATAAGGGTGATGAAATTTGTGTGCTGAGGAAGTACGTCAAACTCACCTTGTTCATTTACAGAAGTCACTGTGGCAGCTGTATCTTCATACATAGTCTTTATCCTTGTTTTAATAAGTACCTTTATAGGTGTTGCTTCTTTTCCTAATACCTTTACCGTATTTTCCATAATTGTACTACTAAGATTGCTGCTGAGCACTGCGCGTTTCTGCAGCCTCCCCTATAAACATGAATTTATCCTCGGGAACGTCATCATATTTTCCCTCTAGTATCTGGTCTACATCTTCAACAGTTTTATCGACAGTAACATACACACCAGGTCTACCAGTTTGACTTGTTGTTACAAAAAAGCTTTGCGTCATATAATTTCTCAGTTTCAAAGATCGCTTGTATAAAGTTCTATCTTCTTCTGCCAATTCTGCCTCCCCAACTAAAGCAACTATTCTTTCCAAGGATTGAGCTCTCTTTAATAAACTTTGCGCTTTCATATAAACATTATAATGCTTCATAGATACCACATCTGGATTAAGAGCACTCGATGTGGAAGCTAAAATATCCACTGCCGGATACCTACCTTGTTTATATACATCTCTTGACAATACTATTCCAGAGTCGAGATAAGTGAACACTGTTTGCACAGCTTGATCCAATATGTCATCAGCTGGAACATATATTGCTTCAATAGAAGTTATGGCAGCAACCGATGTGGAGACTAACCTTTCATGTACCGCAGCCACCTCGGACGCTAGGGTGGCTTGATACCCATCCTCTGAAGGAATTGTATTCATTAGCAGAGATAACTCATTGCCTGCTTGAGCAAAACGGAAGATATTATCAACGAAAAATAATACATTCTTTTGCATGACATCTCTAAAATCTTCAGCTACTGCAGTTGCGCCATATGCTGTCAAAAATCTCATGGCCGGAGAGGATCCCATGGAACCAAATACAAGGGATACGTTATTGAGTACTCCCTTTTCCATCAGTTCAAAAAACAATTCGTGGCCCTCACGAGTACGCTCTCCTACTCCACAAAAGACAGAAGCGTTATTTTCGGGATCCCTGTTTATAATGTTATGTAATACCTCACTCAATAAAACTGTTTTCCCCACACCCGAACCACCAAATAATCCGGTCTTACCGCCTTTAATAAGCGGGGCAAAGAAATCGAGAACTTTAATCCCTGTCTCCAAGACTTCCTGAGTATATTTTATTGATTCATATTTTGGGGCATCTCTGAATATCGTCGACATTCGCTGATAATTTATATTACCCAACCCATCCACTGGACTACCGAACATATCCATTACCCTACCAAGCACCTCGGGACCAACCGGTATCATCAGTGTCTCCTTAGTCCTATTTACAACATCCCCTCTACTCACTCTCGCTACATCTGATAGCGCAATACAGAAAAATGAAGTGATACTTGAAGATCTAACTACTAGTAGCCTTATAGACGGATCTTTTTCCAATACTAGTATTTCTTCTACTTCCGGTTTGTCCTCAAGTAGAAACTCCACTTCTACGACATAGTTTTTTATTGTTAATACTTTACCGGGCATATTAACTCCACATTTTGGCACTCGAAAGAATATCTCTTTGTTTTGAGTCATTCTCTCTATGCTTCTCTTTAATTAACACAAATTTCTGCTTACCTATTTCGTCTTCTATATTACCAGCTGCTCTTTCTAAACTGACCATTCGTGAAGCGAATTTACTTAAACTAGATTCGTATATTATATGTTCAAATACCGTTCCAATTATTTGTGTCTCAAAAAATTTTACCAGCTCTTCCATACTTGGTTCAAAAAGAACTTTTATTCTTTCCTCCTCTTTTTCTTTAGTCTCTATTTCTTGTTGTATTGCTAGAGCATCTCCTGTTAAAAACGTCTTTTTTGGATCCTGTATTAATACTGTTCTAAACAACCCATGATATACAATTATATTTGTAAATGTTGTTATGTATTCTAAAATTTTCTTTAACTTAGTATCATCCACTCCAGAATCTGGAAACTCGAAAAACCTATACTCTTTTTTTATTCCCACACCATCGTATAACGCTTTCCCTATTTTCCCTATTATTACTACTTCTGTATCTGTATTCCGTATATTATCTGCAAATAACCAAAATGTCTTTTCTACGATATCTCCATATAATCCTGTGTTCGATGCCAGCAATACCGAGACGTTTCCCTCTTTCTTGCCCATATACCTGTTAAGTCTTTGTTTTTCGAATTCATTTGCTTCGTAATATGATATGTGTACCCTTTTATATAATTTACTTAGACCGGACAGAAATTCCCGATTTTGTAGCACGTATTTCTTGACTTTTCTCATTCTGATTGCTGCTATTTCTTGATATGTCGTCATAAGGTCGCCGAGCTCGTGCAAAGTTAAAATATCTTCCTGTATTTTCTTAATCTCTGACATACATTATTCTCCTTTATCGCCAATTCTTGGCCTATCTTTAAAATATTCATTGAATTTCGCTGCATTCTGGCCCATTTTACCTAATAGCGCATTTATATCATCCTCGTCCACAAGTACACTATCAACAAGTGCTTTAAAACTACTATTAGTGCTATAGTATGAATTACACATCTCTGCAATAATGTTAACGTCATCGTTACTCTCGATGTTAATAATACCTGTCCATATGAGAGAGAATACAATTAGTTGAACTTTCATATCATATATCTTACCCATTGACTGATCAAAAAAGGTTAGTAATCTTTCACCCATATTAAGTGTGGACTTAATTCCCTCGTTTAATTCCGCTCCAAAATGAACAAAACTAAGTGTTTTATTGTACAAAACTAAAAAACTACTAATTTCCCTATTTATGGTCCACCTTAGCTTAGTTTGTGTCTGCCTACCAACCCTTGTAACTGAAAGGAAATTGTTAAGGGCAGGTCTTCTACCTTCCTTGAAAAGATCTGTATCAAAATACAGATGCCCGTCAGTGATTGACATTAAATTAGTCTGAACATACCCGGATATATCTCCTTCAATAGTTTCGGCAACTGGCAAACATGTAATAGACTTTATACCATGCTCCGTCTTAAAACATCCCCCTCTTTCCAATAATCTTGAGTGCAGGTAAAAAACATCTCCCGGATAGGAGCTCCTACCAGGAAATCTCTTACCTAAAAGTGATATTTCCCTGTACGCCTTAGCATGTGTAGTTAAGTCGTCTAATATAAGTAGAACATCGTAACCAACATCTCTAAAATACTCTGCTAAACTCATCGCAGCATAAGGACTTATATATATTAAACCTAAAGGATCTGATGCCCCAGTAGCTATTATTACAGTTCTATCCACAAAGCCCTTATCTTTAATAAAAGCTTCAACCTTTCGGATATCTGCCTTCTTTTTTCCTATTCCGGCATATATACAAATCGTATCCCTGGTCGCTTGGGTCAACATTGTCTGAAGCAAAAATATAGTCTTACCTGTCTTCCTGTCACCAATCACTAGTTCTCTCTGTCCTTTTCCTAGAGGGATCAACAAATCTACTACTGAAACCCCGGTTAGAAACGACTCCGTAATTTTTTCCCTATAAGCAATTCCCAATGTCTCCCTCTCAAGTGGAAGCCTATCCTCAGCTTTAAATATTGGAGTGTTGGTATAAATAGGATCACCTAAGGGATTTATAGCCATCCCCAACAATGACTGCGAAACTGATATTTTTAACACCTCGCCACATCTTGACGCCTCTGATCCAATTAATAAAGGATCGTCCGTAAAAAGTAAAACTTCCACTTGATCTTGATTCAGTGACATTACTTGGCCCATTTGGCCACAATCAAAGTATATAACCTCACCCAACCTCGCGCCGGGGAGCCCACTAATATAGGCAAGTGGCGGTGTCACCACCTCAACACAACCCACCTCACCAATTTCATCCCTAAATCTTTTAAACTTATCTACGTAAAATTTCTTCGAAGACATCCTTATTCTCCAAAAAACGACCCTCTAAGACGTTTTCTAGATCCAAGTTAATAAAGTTTCCTTTCCAACTGACATGTACTCCAGCTCCTATTTCCATATTAACTTTTGTTTGTATAAAAAAATGCCCAAATGCACTCTTTCTAAACCACTCAAACAACTGTTCAGAAAATTCGTCAGACGCTTCGAAGGGCAACTCAAGCTTAATTACAGGAGCACTTACTAAATATTGTCGTAACAAGGTTAAGAAGTCTTTGTACTCAGTTAGGTTCCTTATATCGACTCCCGAGCGGTATATAATGTCATCTAATAGCTTTTTATGCTCACTTATCTGTATTGTTGTCTCATTTTCCCCCTCTGGCTGCCCCACGCTCAGTATTTTAGCGTCGAGTTCACTTAAAAAAGACGCTATCACTTTAGATGTCTTTAGTGATAGATGTAACAAGTCTTTAATTTCATTATTTAGCACCTCCATAATTTACACCTCAAACTTGGCACGGGTCTTCGCATCTTCCAGCAGCCTTAGTACTAATTCCTCATGCTCTTTCATAGGCAATATCCTGCCAAATATGTCGGACATCACTTGAGCCAATATTTTATAAACAGCTCTATCAATCTGCGTAATCCTATTGTTCTTATATTCATATAGTTCTTTCTTTATTTCAGCATAGTCAGAATGTACTTGATCATCCACCCTTTTTTGACTCTCTACTGTGGTTTCCTGAAGTGATTCCTTGAAAACCTCAACCTCAGATGAAATAAGATCAGTATATTTTTTTAACAAGTGCCCCGATACATCTTCTAATGAATGCAGCTGTTTCTGCGAAATCTGCTCAAGCCTTTCCTGAAGCTTCTTTTTGGTATCGTCATCAAACACTTTGGAATCAGCAATTATTCTAAGGGACTTTAGCCTAGCTTCATCCAAAATTCTTAGAGCCTTCTCATAGGATTCATCCTCAAGAAAATCTTTTGGTAATTTAGGTAACTTTTTACCAAATCGTCTGCCCTGTTTAGAAACATTATTAATCAAAAAAAATAGTAAGGTAATAGAAACGGAAACAATTAAAATTCCAAAAAAATATAGAAATATTTCAGAATAATCGGGCAGTGCTAACATGAGTTTAATTTACAGTATTAATACTAAATAAGCAATTAGTAGTCCCGCTGAAATAATCAAGAAAGTAAGTAGAAAATTAAAAAACACTAACCGCCTTATAGATCCTCTTGCCAACGGATTTCTACCAATTGCCTCTATACTCTGATTTGATATTCTACCGAATGTTCTAAACCCAATCAGGAAACTGGCTATCACTATCAAAGCAGCTAACAGATACCTAAAGGATGTTAAAGGCGAGAGGTATGCCGCATCAAAACCTGATTTCAAAAATTCAAATATGTTACCCCTTAAACCCGCAGAAGAAATATAATTGGTTTTAATATCTATATATACAGGTATTGTATCTCCATCTCCCATATCCTCTAAGGCTACCCCTAACACATGACCATTTGATAACGCTTTTACACCGTAACCAGGCTTACCTGAACTTGTTATATAATCCCCCTTCTTTATTTCTCCGTTTTCATTAGTAACCTTAACATATGCTTCCCCAGAGGATAGCACTAATTTCATATCTTCTGTATTAACTACTTCTTCAAACGCCGCTATCGGATGTTCAACTATCACTCCAAACATTGTGAGATCATAAGGCTGTTCACTTAAGTTATACTCTCCATTTCTGTAACTTACTATATGACCACCCGCCGCTTCCTTATTTTCTATTTTTACTGAAAATGCAATCTCATTATATGAGTAAGTACTTCTCCCATAACACAATACAACTACTGCTAGTACTGTCTTCAGCACATATTTACTGTTTTCCCAAACTGTCTTTCCTGTCCGCATATTTACTTTTATATTATCACTTTAATATTTTTTCTAGTCAAACTTTTTTAACGAATTCTCTAATCAAAATTCTCATTTTTTATACATTACTACATTCAGAACATTATTTCATATTCCAACACATTGGACGATGTATATATTTTCGGCTATTTTCCTACGTCGCGTATATTCATTCCTTATCTACTATATTCGCACTATTTACCCCTGCCCATCATCCGTCATATATATTCTGCTCAATATAATTATTACTTCTTAAAACAATATGTGGTAGATATTACATCTTTTTCTGCGTAATACATATGTAAATTTTCCACACTCGGATTACCACTTTACCCCACTATGACAATAAAAAACCCTTGACAAGTATAGTGTGTGAACTTAGACTTTAATAGATTACCAAATGCTTCAGTACAAACATTTGGAAAGGTATACAGATGCCCTCCTCTGCCGAAAAAAAACCAAATATATCTTCTCTAGAGAAAACACAATTGAGTGTTTCTGAAGCTGCAGCATATCTAAAGGTATCTCCTTCGACACTACGAAGACTTGAATCAGAAGGTGAAATCAAGGCAATTAGGCAACCCAATGGTTACAGACTATTTGAACTAAACGATCTATTGAACCTAAAAAAATCCCTAGAAATAAAGAAAAACGAGAAGAAAATCCAAAAGCAGATAGAGAAAAAGACAGTGAAAAGAGTACACCAGATCCAAAAAAATCAAAGGGAAGTAAAAGTAAGCAACCAATATGTAGTAAATAACGTTATATATGGTCAACCAAATCCAAATGTATTTTATAGTATTTCAAAGGCATCAAAGTACCTTGGTATATCCCCATCTACCTTGAGAAGAAAGGAAAAATACGGAGAAATAAACTCCTACAGAAAATCTAACAGACATAGGGTATTTAATCTAAATGATCTAAAAAAACTCAAAGTAAAACTAACTGAAGAAAAAAAATACAAAGACGATCATACATTAGAAAAAAAAGAAATCGCAACCCAAACTAGAATACAAAAACAGAAGGCAATACATGAAAAAATTGAGGAATTCGAAGAAAAACTAAATCAGATAGCCCAGTTTAAACCCTCCCAATTACCTAGCACAAGGGTAAAAGGGCCGGCTGGCACTTCCCATGTTGTAGTGCGAAAATACTCCTCACAAAAGGGCTTAATTCACGATAGAATTGAAAAAAGAAAACTAAATTATGGAATCTTGTTAGGTCTTGCATGGTTAGTTACCACATTGGGAGTTGCAACAACGACAATTATACTAAGCAAGAAAGACTTAAATATACTCGCAAAGAGAAACACATACAACACATACATGCTCCAAGGTGGAAACGTGTTGGGACTCGCAGACAAATTGCAAACTTATATTTTCAGAATTAATGTTGCAAGTGTAATGGAGAAATCTCTTGCTATAAAAGATACTTTGGAGGTAGAACATCTCTCAACACTTAAAGGGGGCATAACAACTTTAGGTTCTTATGTCGAAACCGGAACACTAAACTTCACTGATACAGGTGATATGAATAATTTGTTAGCAATCGATGATACAACAGAGACAACACTTGAAGAAGCCTTAGACATCAGAGGAGACGTAATCGGAGATAGTTTACTTGATGTAAAAATTGCAGAAGATATTGTAGATGATGGTCACTTAGTTAATACTCTTACATACACAGGAGACTGGGACTTTGGTGGTACATGGGGAATAGACGGAGCCACTGTTGAAGCTACCGCAGATGAAATAAACTTACTAAGTGGATTAAGTGCGACTACGGAGGAACTAAATACATTATCAGGGGTTACTATAGAAGACGGAGGAATAGTATACTCTGACGGATCAACCTTCTTAACAGACGCAACCAATCTTACCTGGGACTCATCAAGCTACAGACTAGGCATAGGAACAAATGCACCAAACTATGCACTTGAAGTAAACGGATACACAGGGATCTCTTCGGGATACGACTTGTTGATCGGAGGAATTGGTCTAAGCGATGTTGGTACATCTAGCACTACATCAGGAGCTTCGCTAATAAGTGCTTTTGATGAATTTACAAGCACAGACCAGACTAATCTTCAGGATATTCTTAGGGAATTTGACGCAAATATCGGCATAGCAGGAATCAGATATTGGGAACTGTATGGAAATACTGTTTCCACAATACTGCCAACATATGACATGTCCGTGGGAGGATCCGAACCTGGATCTTCTCTTTATTTTGATGCGGATGCCGAACTTTTGACTCTAACAAACACAACATCCGGAGTCTCTTTTATTGTTAACGATCAGGCTAACGACACTACCCCATTTGCTATTGATAATGCCGGAAATATCGGAATTGGTACTTCAGCCCCAAATTATAAACTAACAGTTGACGGTACTGTGGCAATAAGAGAAACAGGAGCGTCTCCACATTATTACACGATATTACAAGCAGACGACCAACCAAACAACATAACATACACCTTGCCTGAGAATTACCCCGCTGATTTTAACTTTGTACTAGCAGGTGACCCTACAGGGGATCTTAGATGGGCTTCAGTATCTGGCGTTGGCAGCATCACTGGTAGCGGTTGGCCTAGCTACATTACCAAATGGTCTAGTGGATCAACGCTAGGAATCTCCGTTATGTATGAAACCGAGGGAAAGATTGGTATTGCAACAACCGCTCCCGATTACATGCTTGATATTGCCGGTACATTAAATATGACAAACCTATACATAGATGATAACGAGGTTATATCCACAGCCGCAGAAATAAATTACCTAGATGGATCAAGTATAACGACAGGAGGCGTGGTTTTTGCGAATGGAACAAACTTCACACAGGATGTTACAAACCTTTTCTGGGATAACACTAACAACTATCTTGGCATAGCCACTTCCACACCCAACGCTGCATTAACCGTAGGAAACAACGAACAATTCACAGTAGACTCTTCAGGAAACGTAAACACTACAGCCGGAGTCCTTTGGGATTTATCGTCGGTAATCCACAGCGGATCAGAACCTCAAGGATTTAAACTACCCCAGGGAAATGGTCTAACCAGCATGACCATAGCGGCTGGTGAGGGCTACATTGCGTGGGATTCAAGTGATAAAAAACTAAAAGCATTCGACGGAACCGGGTGGTTCGATGTAGCTTACGGAGCTAAAGTTTTATGGACTGACGCAGGTCCACATGTATACGCAGATAACTTTCCCCAATTCGTAATTTCGGATCTTCATCGAATCGGCATAGGAACTTCAACTCCCTCCTATCTATTAGATGTTGCAGGAACAATGAATACTAATACGCTACTAATAGCGGGCTCTACAATAACTTCTTCGGCGTCAGAAATAAATTTCTTAGACGGCGCTACGGTCATTTCTGGGGGCTTAGATTTTGGAAACGGTACTTTCATAACCCAAGATGCAGAAAACCTTTTCTGGGACGATTCTGGGGATCGCCTGGGAATTGGAAACTCCAACCCACAATACACACTCGATATAACAGGAAATATTCGAATAAGTAATTTCTCGGGAAGCGATACAAATGAAATTGTGATATCCGACTCAGGTGAATTAGGAACCCGAACAGTTGACTCACGAGTTTGGGGAACTACACTTCTGGATGGAAGTGGACCTGCAAATTACATAGCCAGATTCCTCGATAGTAATACTATAGGCATCGGTATACTATATGATAGTGGAAATGCCGTAGGTATAGGGAATACTGCCCCCGCGCACATGCTGGACGTGGCAGGAACGATGGCATCACAGGGTTTAGTCTTGGCTGGCACAGCTGTAACCTCATCTGCTAACGAAATTAACATTTTGACAGGTGCGACAGTGTCAACTGCTGAAATTAATTATTTAACAGGCTCGTCCGTTCTAACGGGGGGCATTGTCTTCGGAAATGGGGCAAACTTTGCACAAGATGTCACAAATATCTTCTGGGATAATACAAATAACTACCTCGGTATAGCCACATCCACCCCAACAGCAGCGCTAACTGTAGGAAATAATGAGGAGTTTACTGTGGATTCATCTGGAAATGTAACGTCCGCAGATGGTACCTTGTGGGACTTATCAGATATTGCGCACAATGACTCTGCAGTGCAGGGGTTTAAGTTACCACAAGGAAATGGTCTGACCAGTCTGGTCCCCGCAGCCGGAGAAGGTTACATCGCATGGGATTTAAATGATCAGAAATTAAAAGCATTCGACGGAACAGGATGGTTCGACGTAGCCTACGGCGCTAGGGTCTTGTGGACGGATGCCGGCCCGCATGTATATGCAGACAACTTTCCTCAATTTGTAATTTCGGATTTACATCGAATCGGTATAGGCACCTCAACCCCCTCCTACTTACTGGATGTAGCAGGAACCGCTGCTGTACAATCTCTAATACTAAACGGAGGAACAATTACTTCATCAGCTTCCGAAATAAACATATTGGATGGCGCTACTGTGACATATAACGAACTAAATTTTCTAGACGGCGCATCGGTCACGAACGGTGGACTGGTATTTGGAAATGGAACATACCTTACTCAAGACGCAGCGAACATATTTTGGCAAGACACAAACAATAGATTAGGAATAGGAACAAGCTCTCCGAACTACACACTTAGTATAAACGGAACACTGGGTTTTATAGAAGTCGGCACTGAGCCGACCCCGCAGTTTTACACAATATTTCAAGGTGGAGACCAAAACCAAAACATAACTTACACATGGCCCGTAGATTATGCAGGAGGAAACAATTACGTTTTATCTTCAGATACCTCCGGTACACTAGAATGGTTAGATCTCGCGGCTGCAGGCTCCGTAATTGGGTCTGGTACTCCAAACTACGTAATGAAATGGTTAACCACGCAAAATGCTACAATTTCTCAACTATATGATGATGGAACCTTTGTAGGTATCGGAACTTCTGCACCATCTTACCTTTTAGACGTAAGCGGTACGCTTAACACACTAAACTTATTTTTGGCCGGATCCGAAGTTAGCACAACCGCAGCTGAACTAAATATTTTAGATGGAGCAACTGTTACAACTGCTGAGGTTAACTACTTAAGCGGCTCATCCGTACTTAACGGCGGAGTTGTTTTTGGCAATGGTACAAGATTTACTCAAGACATAGCTAATTTCTACTGGAACGATGCTACTAATAGACTTGGAATTGGCAATACATCGCCATCCGCAACATTTTCCGTAGGTTCAGCCTCTCAATTTGCGGTAGATAACTTGGGAAATATTCTATTGGACGCCAATATGACGATTTCCAATTCACGCCTAGTAGATCTATCGGGAATAATTCATGCCGACACCGCTCCCCAGGGTTTAAAACTCCCACAAACCGGATCATTAACCAATATGGATAACGCGTTGGCAGGTGAAGGATATATCGCCTGGGATAATACAATAGATAAACTCATGGCATTTGATGGAACAACATGGTTCGACGTTGCTTACGGTGCCACAGTTCTATGGTCGGATGCTGGACCCCATATATACGCAGATAATTATGGGCTTTTCGCTATTACAGATTCAGGTCGCGTCGGAATTGGCACCTCTACTCCTTCATTCAATTTAGACGTTGCGGGAACCGTAAACACTACGAATCTCTATATAGCTGATACTGCAGTTACTTCATCCGCAAATGAACTGAATTTCCTGGATGGCACATCAGTTATTTCGGGAGGAATAACCTTTGGAAATGGTACATATATTACCCAAGATGTTTCCAACTTATTCTGGGATAACTCGAATAACAGACTCGGTGTCGGAACTAGTTCACCTGGGTATGAAGTTACCATTAATGGTTCCCTCGGATTTATTGAAGTTGGTACTGAACCTGTTCCCCAGTTCTACACGATCTTTCAGGGAGGGGATCAATACCGAAATATTACATACACATGGCCTACAGACTACGCGGGCGGGGATGATTTCTTATTAGTCTCAAACGCATCGGGAACGATGAGATGGATGGATTTAAGTCAAACTGATACGATTTTTGGAAGCGGCATCACAAACTTTATACCAAAATTCTCAGACACCGATACCATTACTGTCTCACAGCTATATGATGACGGGACATATGTCGGGATCGGAGATTCAAACCCAGCTCATTTATTAGATGTAGGAGGAACTACCGCTACTATCGGTTTCATACTCAGCAACGTAGCAATTACTGCTGACGGAAATGAAATAAACATTCTAGACGGGGTAACAGCAAATGCGGGAGAGATTAACTATCTAGATGGTGCATCTGTCCTTATTGGAGGTATCACTTTCGGAAATGGAACATATATAACCCAAGATGTATCTGAGTTGTACTGGGATGCAAGTAACGACAGACTCGGACTTGGTATAACTAATCCATCTTATACTCTGGACATAACCGGAAACATGAGACTTACTACATTCTCTGGCGTTGATTCGAATTCTGTTGTAATCGAAAACAGCGGCGTAATTGGGAACAGGACCATTGATTCCAGAGTATGGGGTACTACGCTACTCGACGGATCCGGACCAGCTAACTATATAGCTAGATTCCTGGATCTAAACACACTTGGCACTGGACTTATATACGATAATAATACTTACGTAGGTATCAACGACCTCACTCCAAGTTACATGCTGGACGTTGGTGGAACTATAAGCGGACAAGCACTTGTTTTGGCAGGAACCGCTATCTCCGCTACAGCTGCCGAACTAAATATACTGGACGGAGCAACTTTATCAACCACGGAACTAAATTATCTTACCAATTCTTCCGTAATTAATGGCGGGGTTGTTTTTGGTAATGGTACAAACTTTACCCAAAATGTAAGTAGTTTCTTTTGGGACAACACAAATATTTTGCTTGGAATTGGGACGTCAAATCCGGGATATAACCTAGATGTGGCAGGAACTATCAACACAACAAATCTGTATATGGCAAATATAGAAGTTACTTCAACCGCCACAGAATTAAATTACCTAGATGGGTCAACAGTTTACTCAGGGGGTATTACCTATGGTAACAGCACAAACTTAACTCAAGATCTCGCCGATTTTTACTGGAACTCCTCCTCAAATAGATTGGGACTTGGAACTTCTGCACCGGGACAAACACTTACCATTTACGGAGATTTCGGATTTATAGAAACCGGCACAGACCCTGTTCCTCAATTTTATACAATCTTCCAAGGAGGAGACCAAAATCAAAACATTACATACACTTGGCCCACAGATTACGCAGGAGATATTAATTACGTTCTACTTTCAGATCCAACCGGAAAACTGGAGTGGACTTCCCTACTCGCCGCGGGCAGTGTCATCGGTTCAGGAACAAATAACTACGTAACCAAGTGGACTACATATGGTAATATTGGCGACGCGTCACTTTACGATGATGGCACATATGTCGGAATCGGAACTTCTGTACCATCCTATACGCTTGACGTGGTCGGAGACGTAAGAATTTCCTCAGGGAATGATTATTATATTGGTACTATAGGTTTGGGTAGTACAGGACCAACACAGACAACATCGGGGGCTTACTTAATAGGTGTATACGATCAATTCAACAGCTCAGACGCAGAAGATCTACAAGAGACTCTGTACGACTTTGATCAGGCAATTGGCGCCGGAGCATCAAAATGGACTCAAACAGGAGGCCTGACTTTCTTAACCATTGCTGCAAACGATCTTGCAGTAGGCGGCTCGCACCCCAGTTCAGTACCATTCTATATCGATGTAAGCGAAGACACAGTTTGGATAGATCAAAATACACTTTTTGTCGACGGGAATAACGATAGAGTCGGAATCGGAACTACAATCCCACAGGCCACTTTTTCAGTTGGCGCAAACTCACCATTTAGAGTAGATAGCAGCGGCGACATTACAAGATTAAAAAATGTTTCATACTCATGGCCAAACGTCGCAGCCGACAATAATGATTATGTTTTGGCCTCCGATACATCCGGCAATCTTACGTGGAAATCTGTAAGTGGGGTCGGCAGTATTACAGGACAAGGGGAAGTAAATTATCTCGCAAGATTTGATACGCGGTTCACTCTTACATATAGCACGGTCTTTGATGACGGTGTCTTTGTTGGTGTAGGAACAAGTACTCCTTCCTTTTTACTGGATGTGGCCGGAACCTTAAACACTACAAATTTATACATTGCCGGCTCCGCTGTTACGGCCGACGCGAGCGAAATTAATCTTCTTGATGGTGCCACAGTCACAACCACCGAGATAAACTACCTAGCCGGTTCCGCGGTAACTGTCGGAGGATTAGTTTTCGCAGATGGATCAAATTTTACTCAAGACGCAGTAAACCTTTCATGGGATGATTCCAATAACAGACTGGGAATTGGCACTTCAACTCCTTTATATACTCTCGACGTTAACGGAGATGCTAGGATTGCAACCTTTACGGGCACCGATACCAATTCCGTAGTTATTGAGGATAGCGGGGTTCTCGGCAACAGAACAATTAACTCAAGAGTCTGGGGGAATACTCTACTCGATGGGTCTGGACCTGCTAACTATGTGGCCAGATTTACCGACCTGGATACACTGGGACCAGGACTTATATACGACAATAATACTTATGTCGGAATTAACGATCCGACCCCAAGCTACATGTTGGACGTTGGCGGAACTATAAGCGGACAGGCCCTGGTACTTACTGGCACTGCCATCACAGCATCGGGATCTGAAATTAACATATTAGATGGCGCAACTGTGACTTACAACGAGCTTAATTACCTGGATAATTCCTCAGTTATATCCGGTGGAATTGTTTTTGGCAATGGTACTAATCTAACTCAAGATACTGGGTTCTTATTCTGGGACAACAGTAACAATAGGCTTGGCGTTGGCAATTCTGCGCCCACACAGACTCTGTCCGTAGGACCTTCCTCACAATTCACGGTAGATTCATACGGAAACGTCTCTGTGGCCGATAATGCTTTGGTAGATCTATCCGGA
>JAFGOI010000008.1 GCA_016926555.1 Patescibacteria group bacterium
AACATACATTGCAATTTCTCAAGATTATCTCTATTACTCAAGGTAAAACTCAGTGAACATTCACCATTTAGGCTACTGAACTTACCTTCACAATCTGTGAATACTCTAAGTCTTCTCCTGATGAAGTATCCATTTAGCCATAAATCAGCGTGTTTAAACGATTCAAATCCCTTTATTGTTTTCAATCTACCATTAAGATGAGAGTTAAAAGATTCTATGAGGTTGTTTGTTCTAGGAGTGCCTTTGAAGTTCAGGTAGCCCATCAGATTTTTCTTTCTTCGTTTAATATCAGCAAGGACAGCGATGTAAGTATCATTGTGCAGATATTTGCTTACAATATGGTGTGCGATTCTATTGAAATCATCTTCCGATCTTTTGGTTTTGAAGAGATATTCCAAGTCGTACATAAAGGGTTGGGAGGTGGGGTCGGTTCTAGTTTGGAGGGAAATTCTAATATTTTCCTTGAAATGATTAAGGCAGAGTTGCCAGGAGGCTTTAGGATAGATGAGGTTACATGCATTGGGGATGTTTAGGTTATCATCGGAGACCAAGGCTTGGAGGGGGTAATTAAGTAATCTGAGGGACTGGAAGAATCTAAGGAGTACTTGATAGTTTTCGGAGGGGGCGAGTTTATATGTTGGGATGTCGTGGGAGAGGTAATCGATACCATAGATAACAGGTATTTTATGGGCATAACCCTTAACTTTAAGGAATTTACCGTCAACGAGGAGGATTTGAGAATATTTAGAACAGTAGTTACGAGATATATCTGCGCAATGGGGTAATTGTTCAAGCTCAGTAGTTATTTTATTAAATGCAGTACCAATGGAGATACCATATTTGTGCGCAACTGTTCTGAAAGACAAACCATCTAAGTGGTCAGCCATGAGTTGTTTAGTATTAAGTTTTTTCGATCTATTGATTTGGAACCACTTACCACAGTCTTTACAAAGGTATTTGACGTTACCTCTTCTGACACCTTTTCTAATCGTGTTTAAACTACTACAGGATTTACATTTAGGGTTTTTTTAATCATTAGGTAATTTTACGTCACTTAGTCAAACACTATCTTCACCCTCTTGGTACAACACAAAGTACCCATTCCAGGTGACCGTTTTTGAACGGTCTCGCCAATAGGGATGACTATGCCTTTGATATTAAGTTTTATTATTTACCGATGTATTAATGACGCTAAAGAGTAGATAAGTCAATTACAAAGGAAATGTTAATTGTTGTATATTCTTTCAAAATCCTCAAATTCTTTTATTAATACCAAGACCATGTTTATTAGACATTTCGGTTGCTTTTAACAAACACACAGTAGGAATAGAAATAAAGATTTTTAATAAAAACTTCTCCACAAAAGCCAGATGCCAAGAAAAATCATAAAAAGAGTGCTTAGGAATTGTTTCTTTTTGAATCTCTGTGCCTGCTCGTGTATAAACTCCGGAAATCCGATTTTTAATATCCCTTTAATTAACGTTGACCACCCCAAAATAGTAATTACTCCCGTCCAATTTATGGCCCAAATATTATGCAAAATTACTGTAACTAAACCCATAAGCATTGAAATATAACCAGTTGAGATAACAAAAGATTTGTTGTCAGTCATTTCTATGGTTTTTCCCAACTGCCTTGTAATAACAAATAAACAACCAAAAATCACAAAGAAACTTCCCCAAAGTCGTGCAAAGAAAATTGATGTATCCATAATCAATATTATACATAATAAATAATCATATGAACTGGGTCTGAATCCTAAGATTTATGTTTATACACCCTGGTTTAGACTCACATGCTCAGCCACTTATGATAAAATAAAACTATGCATAAGACAGCAAAATTTACTTTAATTATCATTGGAATTCTATTATTTATGAATGGAGTTCTAAATATAATTGATGATGCTGTGGTATTGACCTACGATATAGCGTCTATTCTGTCAGGGATCGGATTTATCATTGTAGGTTTGTCAATGAAAGAATGACTCAACTTTTTTCATTCGTTTGGTTCTGAATCGACATACCCAGCCAAGTTGTACTTATTGACACACCTCCACAAACCACATATAGTACGTGGTATATGTCGGTGATAGATAGAATAAACAGAATATATCAAAGTGATATATCCTTATTAACCACGTTAGATATTGAGAATCTTTTACAAATTAAAACCACTAGGACATTAGAGGATTTAATAAAAAGATTAATTCAAGAAAATGTGCTAACTTCACTAGAAAAAGGAAAATATTACGTAACATCAAAACAACCTTCAAGTTTTGAAATAGCTAATTTTTTATACTCACCTTCGTATATATCTTTTGAAACTGCTTTAAACTATCATGGGCTACTTAGCCAATTTCCTTCAGAAATAACTTCAGCAACACTTGGAAAAAAAACTGAAAAAACAGTAAATGATCAAGTATATACATACTCACAAATTGATAAAAAATTGTTTACGGGATACTATAAAGAATCCAATTATTTAATGGCAACAAAAGAAAAGGCATTATTTGATGAAGTATATTTAATAAGTAAATCTATTAAATCAGAAAATATTTTACAAAATCTAGACATGTCAAACTTTGAAATGGTTAAATTCGAGGAATTTTTAACACTTCTTCCTCAAAATTCTCTTAGAACTTTTTATAAAATTATGGAAAAGTACTTATGATTTCCGCTGAACAACTAAAGATATTTGCAAAAAAATACAAAATTAATGAAAATATTGTGGCTAGGGAGTTTGTACAAGTTTCTTTTCTTAAAGAATTATATGAACAAAGATTTTCAAAGGAAGTGTTTTTTAAAGGGGGGACTGCAATTAGACTTATGTATGGAGGTAAAAGATTTTCAGAGGATTTAGATTTTACAGTAATTGCAAATGAATCTGAATTTCTTAAGAAAATTAATACATTCTTTAAACAACTTACTAATAAATATCCTTTTACATTTAAAGAAAAACAAACTTTAACAGGAAAAACATTTCTTTTAACTGCGGAAATTCCTAGCTTAACTTCAAACATATTTGTGAAATTAGATTTTTCAATGAGAGAGAGTGTTATTAATCCTGTCCAAGAGATTTTGAAAACAGACTATCCTATTACAATCCAAGCTTTTATTAATTGCTTGAGTAAAAGTGAAATATTTGCAGAAAAAATTAGGGCTATACTAAAAAGAGAAAAACAGAGAGATTTATATGATCTTTGGATTTTATGTGAATTAGGAGCAACTCCAAATTTAAAATTAATTACTAAAAAACTTGCCTATTACGGAGAAAAATTGGATAAAACAACCCTTTTAGATAACCTTAAAAAGTTTAAAAAAGAAGAATTTATTATGGATTTAAAACCTTTTGTAACGACAAACGAACGGGATAAACTTGGGTATTTGTTTGACTATATAAGTAAGTATTTAGAAGAAGAGTTTAAGAAATTATAAATAAATTTGAACAACGTATTTATTAATATGATAAACAAACAGTTCGAACTTGGATCCCAATGCCCCGCCCATGCCTCATTATGTTGCTATGACGATAACTCCAGCAATCCTGTGTTTGATTTCTCTATATCCGAAGGGTCATACAAGTAAGCATTCCAACCTGCTAAAATAGCACCGTCAACATGTTTTTTATCTGATACTTTTGCCAAACCATCAGCAGATCTAAACATATCCAAATTTGGCTTTAAACCCAAAGAATATAACATTTCTTCCCATTTTTAGACATTTTTGCGAAGCTTTCCGCATACATAAATCTTCTCTCGCGATGCCCACAATGTTTATACCATAGCTACTTATCTTTAACTTGTCCCCTAGGTTTATCGCGTAGGTCCTGACGTAATATCTTCGAATCAATGCTTATTTATTTTTCGTTCAACAAAGGGAATAAAGCAAAAGGCGTTATCCACGTTATATATTGTGGAAATATTACAGAGTTAAATATTGCAAATGCGAGTAACGATAAAAACACATATGTTTCCCGGCTAATCTTTTTGATTATTAATAACAAAAAAGCAAAAATTATAGATATAAACAGAGGCACTCTTGGAACCATTTTGGGTAAAATTGCGCTATCGCTATAACTCTCAGACGATGCAACAAATAGACCGCTATATCCATATATTATCTCGGAATCTGAAGGGCTTCTTGTTGCACTAAATATGATAGATCTCATAAAACTGTTAAAGTCGTCAACGATATAGGGAATCGAGGGAATTATTAAAACAAATAGCAACAATGTTATGTTAAAAACGAATTTCTTTATTGGCAGATTTCTAGCAATACTAGGAACTGCATAAATGGGCAGAATGAATATCCCAATATATTTAATACCAAGAGATAACCCATAAAACAAGTAAGAAAGGGTCTTATATTTCTCGTTTCGCATAAAATAAAGCGATATAAGCAATAAACCAATTGCTAATACGTCTTGTTTTAAAAAAATGATACTATTAAGTGTCCACACATTGAAAACGTAGAAGATACTTCCGCAAATACTCAAAAAGGGCGCGTTCTGCCTTCTGAAAATTAGGAATATAAAAATACCACCAGTGACTTGAGCCAGAAATAATATAAACCTGAAACTTTCAATAAATCCGCTAAAGTTTTTATTTGAATGATTTCTAACAAACGAAAGGAAATTATAATAATGAGGTAACTGCGTGGAATACTTATCATTTTCAAGCATATCTCCTTCTAAAATTCTTAAATATGGGTTTTTTCCCTTTTGAATCTGTTTAGCTGTTTCGTATTCGTAATAAATATCCTCGTTTTTAAAGTAGAAATCTGCGTCTTTATCAATACTAAAAACAACCCTATGCGCAAGAATAAAAATCATTAAGAAGAAAATAAACGCGAATGCTTTACTATTAATAACTGCTGACATCCTTGTCATCCCAGTTAATAGTAACACGTTGAAATAGAGAAACTGCACTTTTAAACGTCTGAGGTGGCTCCTATATACTAGATAAAATACTCAAGACAACTAGTGTATCTTGCAGTTGTGTAAAACTGGGGTATGTTGAGAAGATTTTTAATGGCAGGAATTGTAAGAGAGATAAAGAAAAAGATGTTGATTAATATCAGAGCAGAAAACCAGTAGCCAAGGTATATAATCAATACAGCATATCACGATAGTGATTTTGGCACATACTTGTAATACAATTTACTAATGATGATAAACACTCATGTGTTAATAGTAGGGGGAGGCCCCGCGGGTATTGTTTCCGCAATCACGGCTAAAAAGAATTATCCGACAAAAGAAGTAACTTTAATAAGAGATAAAGAAAGGGTTTTAGTCCCGTGTGGTATACCTTACATATTTAATCGCCTGGAAAATGTTGAGAAAAACACAATGTCGGATGATTACATCCAGAAAAATAATATTAATTTAACAATAGGTAAGGTTCAAAAGCTGAATGTGTCAGATAAAAACGTGTTGCTTGAAAACGGCGATGTAATATCCTACGAAAAACTAATTATTGCAACTGGTTCCAAACCTTTGGTGTCAAATATAAAGGGAGCGGATAAAAATGGCGTATGGATAATAGAAAAAGATCTGGATTATCTCAAGAAACTAAGAGAAAGTGTAATTAATAACTCCAAGAATATAGTAATAATAGGTGGGGGTTTTATTGGGGTTGAAATAGCTGAAGAATTAAGTAACATAGCCGGATTAGATATTACCATCGTAGAAAGACTGGGTAGTTGTTTAGCTACTTCATTTGATAGGAACTTTTGCGAAATGGCTGAGCAGGTATTAAAGAATAAGGGAGTTGCAATTAAAACTAACTCTTCTGTGGGAGAAATTATAGGAGAAACCAAAGTAGAATATGTGGTCTTGTCTAGCGGGGAACGTATTCCTGCAGATTTGGTGATTTTATCTATAGGAGCAAGACCTAATATAGAATTGGTTAAAGATTCTGAAATAAAAACAGGTAGTTTCGGCGGAATATGGGTTGATGAATATATGAAAACTAATGTACCGGATGTTTTTGCCGTAGGTGATTGCGCTGAAACGAGAGATTTTTTTACCGGCGATCATGTCCCTATAATGCTCGCTTCTAAAGCTTCTATGGAAGCCAGGATAGCTGGTGCAAATTTATACCAACTAAAACTTATTAGAGAAAATAAAGGAAGTTTAAATACATTCTCAACTTACCTAGATGGTTTCGTTTTTGGAGTCGCGGGACTCACGGAAGACAAAGCATCTACACTGGGTTTTGAAGTAGTCATCGGAGAAAGTGTGTGCCCCAATCATCATCCAGGAACGCTACCTGAAACTCATTCAGTTACCTCAAAACTTATTTTTATGAAATCATCGGGAACTCTACTCGGTGCACAGGTAATGGGTCCGGAGAACGTAAGCGAGCTTATTAATATCGCGGGTCTTGCAATACAAAATAAATTCACAGCCTTCGATTTGGAATTCCTACAAGTAGCGACGCATCCTTTGGTAACTTCCGCGCCTACCGTTTACCCGTTGATTGATGCGTCAATCAAAGCTATTAGCCAAATGTAATTATATCAATTGGATAATTTAAATTAAAAATACTTTAAGCTAAAAAACCAATAAATGTTAATAAAAATGATAAGTGACATGTAGATGTTTATACTATATATTAAAATGTGTGGAATCCAAAATAAGAAAAGACAGATCAGAACAAATATTAAAGGAACAGAACATTCCTGTAAATCCTAATTTACCTGGAATCAAATCAAAGGATGAAGTGGTATTGCGTACAAAAGAAGAAACAGTTGATAGAGCACTTTGTCTCGCGGCAGTTTCTTTAAAACAGGACGGTTTGGAACAGGCGGATATAGAGGAATTTATAAAAGATCATGATATTACAGATAAATTTTCTCCAAGTGAAATAGAGTTTATAAAAACAGAGAGTGTAAGTTTACAGGGTAAAATACAGTTTACTTGGAGGTATGAATCTCTTTGGGTTTTACTTTGGGCTCTTGGATACCTTAAAGCGTTAAAATATCCCGGAAAGCTTTGCAACCCAGCTATAGCGATACAAATTATCAGTTCGAAAACACTCGAAGAATTCCAGAAGTACGCAAAATTGAGAGATATATCGGAGATTCTCGATCAAGCAGATTTAATTTATAGATATCATTGGGCTGTATTGGATGCACGGATAAAAAATCTTCCGATACCCGGAAAATTAGATGCCGGCGTAGTCCAGGAAAGACATTACGCGCTAAATTGGCTTATAAATTACAGAAATCAGGGCTGGGATAACGTTACCACGGATATATAATACTATTAAAGATCTTTTATTATTATTTTCGATGATGTATCATTATTTTAATGCCTAGGAAAAATCAAGTTTCTACTATCTCTAAAAAATCTTCCAATCACAAAATTAAGATAGATGAAAGATACATAAATATTATGTTAGCAGCTTTGCTATCCGCGTTGTTTACGGGAAGTGCCGTATATTGGTTGGGTGCTTTTAACAAAAGGATTTGTGCATCAAATGAAAATTCGCGGGATAAGATACTACTGATCAGTTTGAAAGAAGAAGTTTATCATCTGAAAAATGAGGTAGCAGAATTGAATAATAAAATCAATCTGACAGCGGATATTAATCAAAAGGAGGAAGTAGAATATGAAGGTTTTGAGAAAACATCGGGCTATATACATAAGGTTCTTTCCGACAACGGAAATACTTATATAAATATTGACTACATAAATTGGTTTATGGGCAAAGAAGCCAAAGAGGCCGCTATGGAAGATACAGGGTGCGCCCTGGAAAATATCGGCGATGATAATTGCGCTCCGACAACAAAATACGGATACTACATCAGAAATATATATAATGACGTTTTAACAGTTGCGCTTGAAAGTGACACCATAATCGAGTTATTAGATAATGATCTGCGCGTGAAGGAACACACTGTTGACGAGTTTAAAAAGCTATATGAAAACCAAGATGGTGATTACTTAAAGGAAAAAGTCTTTAATATCTTCTCATCTGAATCGGATGGAACTGTAGCGCGTATTACGGAGCAAAATATCCTGCGAAACTAAATAGATCCTTAATATTGGTATTGATTTTCAATTAAAGGAACAAATGAAAACCCGTAGTGTTCCTGTATTTTTACTTCTCCCGTTTCATTTTTACTTATTTTAAGTATAGAGTTTCTTACTGGGAGCACCAAAACACCACCTTTACCCAATTGCTCCAATAGGATATTTGGAATTGTTTTGGACGCGGCAGAAACCAGAATTCTGTTAAATGGTTTTTTATCAATTAGTCCTAATTCTTGTCTAGTCTGCAAAATTTCATAGTTTTTAAAATCGAATCTTTTCAGGTTGTTTTTTCCCTTTTTAACAAGTTCCGGAATTATTTCCACGCCATATACAAATCCAAATGAACCTATGATTTGTGCTAGTAAGCCTGTCGTCCATCCAGACCCTGAGCCAATATCCAGAATCTTATCTCCTCTTTTCGGCTCAAGTAACTCGAGCATAAACGCCACTGTAGTGGGTTGGGATATAGTTACATCGTAGCCTATATTCAAAGGCACGTCCATGTAGGCTAAATTTACATATTTTTTGTCGACAAATTCCTTCCGGTCTACTTTTTCGAACGCTTCGATAATATCTTTTGTTTTTAAAACCTTTTTATTCTTAAGGTAATTTATTAAATCGATATTGGATTTAAATTTGAACATGTTATATAAATATTAGCAGGTATGAAAATAAATTTTGAAAAATTAGATCATTGCTTATTGTGTAATTCAAAAAATATATATCATTTCCTTGATACAAAAAGTGTAAAAGAAGATGATAGCTATAAATTTTCTCTTTATAAGTGTAAAAACTGCGGTTTCGTCTTTGTTAATCCACGACCGAGTAAAAATACGATAGGTAAATATTATCCTGAGGAATGCCCAAATTTTGCGGATAAAAAAATCAACATCTTAGATCTATTTTTTAATGTAATAAGAAAAAGTGGTAAGAAAACTCAAATAAGAAAGTTCAAAGATAAAAAAGTCTTAGATATAGGATTTGGTTCAGGCGACTACTTGAAAAAAATGTATAAAGATGGCTGGGATTGTTATGGCGTGGATACAAGTAAGTATGCCTACGAAAATTTAAATAAATCTCATCCTGAATTTCATCTGGTAAATAAAGACTTATTAGAGTCGAAATTCAAATCGGATTATTTTGATCATGTACACATGTCGGCTGTTTTGGAACATATCTCGCAACCGCTTGAAGTTCTAAAAGAAGTAAAGAGAGTGCTTAAAAAAGGCGGAACTATCTTTATAATGGTACCCAATTTTGACGGATTATACTATTTACTAAACAGGAGAAAAGCGGAGTATCTTGTACCACAACATCTCCTTTTTTTCAATAAAAAGACGCTCAAATATATACTAAAGATAGTCGGTTTTTCTGATGTAAAAGTTAAGACAGATTTCGGGAATCTTACATCATATCTAATATTAAACAAATTAGGTTTGATTAAGAATTTCTACCAGAAAAGTGTTCTGAGGCAATTTCTAGGCGTATTTATCCTTCCGATGGAAAAATTATTTGATTCCGGAGATGTATTAATTGCTGACGTAACTAAATAGGTTAATGCTCCCAAGCGGAATAGGAATGCTTAGCCTCTTTTCGTGTCATCTTTTTTACAATCACACCCATTTGTACAAGAACATAATCTCCAATTTTCACATCAATATCGCTCAAAAAAGCTAAACGTTTTTGATCAGGGTATTCTATCAAAGCTTGTTTACCTTTTATTTCCTTAACAACTCCGGGTATCGCTATACACATATTATGATATTATATAAAATGAGAGCGCAATTTGGAATTAAAAATGTTTGAAAGTAATAAAGATTCTCAAGATAAGAAGAAAAAATTGGTAATTGGCTGGTTTTCATTTACATGTTGTGAAGACAGTACAATTTTATTTACAGAACTCCTTAACGACCACTATGATGAATGGACAAAAGTTATGGAGTTTCGACATATACACGCACTAAAAACTGATAATAAACTCGAAGACCTAGACGTTGCGTTTATAGAAGGAGCTGTCTCTTCTCCCACACAAGAAAAAGAAGTTATCGAAATAAGACAAAACTCAAAATATGTTGTGGCTATAGGATCCTGTGCTTGCAACGGACTGCCATCTGCAAGTAGAAACGAATTCGCCGATGAAGATTTGAATGAGAAAATTCAGTGGTATTTTGATAACTTTGATTACAGTAAAAAGGTAAGAAAATTGGATGATGTCATCAAAGTCGATGATAATGTAGATGGTTGTCCAATGAACGTAGATACGTTTTTCAGTGTTGTAAAAAAGTATTTAGATTTATTTGAGATTACATAATGCATCAAGGAGATATTACAATTGACAAAATTTCTAAAATAGAAGGTACCGCCGCGCTTAAAGTAACAATAGAGGGAAGACGCGTCAAGGATTTAAAGTTTATCATTCAGGATTATCGAAGATTTTATACAGAAGCAGTAAAAGGCAAACCCTTTATCGCGGCTCCTTCTTTTTTATCAAGAATATGCGGAACTTGTTCTGTTGCGCATCTTTTCGCGGCCTTAGAAGCCATCGAAAAATCACAAGGTATAGAAAATACGGAGCAAACAAAAGTATTAAGAAGGCTCGCATATGATGCTCTTATGATTAGGGATCATGCGCTTCATCTTTACTTTTTTGTATTGCCTGATCTACTTGGTATTGATTCCATACTTGATATTTCTGACGACCACAACGATCCGGCCCATATTTTGTTACATGACTCCTTTGATATTAAAAGAATTGGTACAGATTTATCAAACGAAGTTATAGGCGCGGCAATACACGCGCCATATCCAACTGTTGGGGGATTTTTAAAACTGCCTAATCAAACCAATTTTACAAGTTTAATCTCGAGGTTGGAAGAAATAAGACCAAAAGTTTTGCGGGGAATAAACCTCTTTGCTGAATGGGATGAAGTTCTTGTCAGAAATTCTGATTACTTGGCTCTAAGAAACGACGAGAGATTCGAATTTATAGAAGGTGAAGTTGTAAATTCAAATGGGAAAAGGGTTCCGGAAGAACAATTCCATGACTTTTTGAAATCTGTAGTCATACCATATTCACATGCCGAGGGATATGTATTTTCTGACACGCATGAAGATTACCTTGTAGGATCTTTAGCAAGATTAAATCTAAATTCGGACAAACTCCATCCAAGAACAAAAGGTTCCATGGCGGGTTTTATAAAGATATTTCCATCAAACAACATTTACCATAATAATGTCGCGCAAGCAATTGAAATACTTCACTGTGTCGACGAAGCAATTGATATTATGCAAAGTATTGTCATAAGGGAAGAAAAACCGATCCGCAAACCGCCGCAAGCGGGTAGGGGAGTGGGCGTTATAGAAGCTCCTAGAGGTATTTTATACCATATGGCGGAAATTGACGGTACAGGTATGATAACAGATTACGATGTTATAGTTCCTACAGCACAAAATCAAATAAACATAGAAAACGACTTAAAGAAGTTTTTTAACGAGAACCTTCATAAAAAACAGGAAGATCTAAAATTTGAAGCGGAAAAAATTATTAGAACCTATGATCCCTGTATGTCCTGCGCTACTAACTTTTTAACTATAGAGTGGATTGAAGAATAATCTGCTCTCTTATTAAACGGTATCCCAATAATATAAATTTTGCTGAGTTTTCCAAGTTTCTTTAGATATTTTAACTGGAAATTCAGATCGAAATCGTGAACGAATGTTCTTGGTGACAACTTCAGCTTACTAATATCCTTTTCATCTAGTAAGGTGACTTTACTTATACCCTTAACAACGTCTAAAATGATTAAACTTTCTTTATTCTCAAATTGAAAGTCTTCATTTGGCCTTACGTAGACGAAATTTAATTTCTCTTTGAAATCTCTTCTTAGGTTAATCAAAATATCTTCCTGAATTTTGTCTATGCTGATATCTTGATTCCCAAAAATATACATATTCATACTGTTATAATCTAACACAACATGAAAATAAAAAATAAACGAAAGGGTATTTAAGGGCCGACTCTCATTTTTGTTTCAAATTATTATTTCGGCCAGATTTGTTCGCCAGTCTCAGAGTCTGTAATAACTACAGCCTTTGTCGGACAAGATTGAGCTGCAAGTAGAACATTTTCCGGGGAGTCATCGGCGCCCTCTAACACAACCGCTTTATTTTCGTTATCCAGTTCAAATACGCTCGGTGATAAAGCAATGCAGGAGGCAGCTCCTATACAAAGCGACCTCACAACTTTAACATTATATTTTCCAATCTTTACAATTGGGTCTTGTGAATTATTTTCATCCATAAATACCATGATATTTGTTTATTATATTTATTTCAATAACCTATATATATCCTTTTAGCAATTTTTCTGTTCCCTCATATACAGGAGATCTCATAACTAAAGGCTTATCCTTTAGTTGAGGTAATTGGGATTCATATGTATCTTGCTGGACTTCGTAAAACACTCCCAATGGTATTTTCTTTTCACCCCACTCCATGGATTTTATAAAGGCAGCCTCTTTGTCAGTTTTGTCGTGGGAACCATCCAAGTAATAAGTGTTTTGCTGGTATGTTTCATGTGTGCATACTTTGTTAAAAGTGACACACGGTTGCAGCACATCAAGAACGGAAATACCTTTGTGATTATTTGCCTTTACAAACAACTCGGTTAGCTCTTTAATATGTCCCGCGTAACCCCTAGCAACAAAAGTGGCCCCGGCAGCTATTGCTAATTGCAGCGGCCACAAAGGATTATCGAGATTTCCCTGAGGAGTAGACTTTGAAACAAACCCATGCGGAGAAACGGGAGATGTTTGACCTGTTGTCAAAGCATACAAACCATTATCATGAATTACAATTGTTATATCGTGATTTCTTCGACAAGCGTGAATAAAATGATTGCCTCCTTCACCTAAACAATCCCCATCACCCGTAAACGCGAAAACATTTAGCTTGTGGTCTGATAACTTTATGCCTGTGGCAACTGGTATGGGCCTGCCATGCAGCCCTTCAAGAGAGGTAATTTTTGTAAAATTAACTATGTGCCCGTGACATCCTATTCCCGCGGCCAAAGCTGTGTTTGTATTATCCCAGCCCTCTTGAACTGCTGCATTTTTAAACGCCGCCCATAAGGACATATTTCCGCAGCCTGGGCACCAATTTGGAGTGTATGGAGTTGCTAATTCGCTCAAAGTGGTCATTTTTTACCTCCTAATATACTATCAATTTTTTGCTGTATTTCATGAGTGTAAAACGGTCTTCCGTCATATTTAAGCAGTTTGTCTTTTACCTCAATACCTGTTTTTTCTTTTACTAAACCTAAAAATTGCGCGCTAAAACTCGCTTCAACCCCTAAAACGTGCTTCGACTCCTCAAGCACTTTCTTTATCTGCCCAGTTGGAAACGGATTCATCCAGGTTATATGCAAATAATTAACATTCTCATGCTCTTTTATGGCCTGCAGAATGCTGCCTTTATTGCTTCCCCAAGAAATTATTGTCACATCAGCATCTTTTGATCCATACAGAGTTTGTGGAGGCATATCAGTACTAGCGCATGTCTCCAACTTTTTCATTCTCTTATTCATTTGGCTATTTCTGTTATCAATTTCCTCGGAAGAATAGCCGTATTCGTTATGTTCGTCAGAATTCGCGATAAAGAAATTACCAACACCCGGAATACTTCGTATGGAAATACCGTCTGCAGATAGTTCGTACCTTTTATAATCTTCTATTTTATCCACTGAAAACTTACCGCGGTCTACAACATACTCTTTTGAATCAAAAATCGGATAACTCTGATCGTTTTCGCATATGTTTTTATCTATCAGTAAAACAACGGTTGTTTGGTACCTTTCGGCCAAATTAAACGCTGCTAAAGTTAAATAATAAGCTTCCTGAGGATCTCCCGCGGCAAGAACAATACGCGGGAAATCACCTTGATGCATATGTAAAACCATTCTAAGGTCGCCCTGCTCGCTCCAAGTGGGAAGACCCGTTCCCGGGCCGCCGCGCATACCCTCAACAATAACGAGCGGAACTTCAGCTATACCTGCAAGACCGTAACCTTCCCCCATTAAACAGAAACCTCCTCCAGACGTCGCCGTCATAGCTCTCGCACCTGCAAATGATGCGCCGATAGACATGTTTATCGCTGAAATTTCATCTTCCGGTTGTTTGTATACATAACCGTATTCTTCTTGATACTTTGCTAACACGTGCAAAATGTTAGAAATCGGAGACATGGGATAAATAGCGGCAAATTGGAGACCCGCTCGGATAGCTCCCAAAGCAACGGCCTCATTTCCGTTTATAAGTATTCTATCTTTTGTTTCATTTAAACTTTGAACATGTTTTAGTTTATCTGTAAGATCATCTTTATATTTATCCAACACAAAACTGTATCCTTTTTCCGCCGCATCCTGGTTTAATTTAATTACGTTTTCGCCTTTATCTTCAAACTCTTCTTTTAATAGGACCTTCAACACTTCTATGTCACCACTCTTTAACCCAATAAGCGCCCCTAAAGCAACCGTGTTTATATGCAGTTCAGATCCCCCGCATTCTCTAGCGAGATCTAAAAGGGGCAGGGGATACTTAGAAACATTTTCCGGCAATTTGGATAGGTCCAGATTTGTTTCGCTGTCGTACAAAACAGATGAGTTTTCTTTATACTCATCCAAATGAAAATCAATCGAATCCTGATTAAGCGCAATCAGAAAATCTATTTTATAGCTGGGACCGGTCACTTCATCTAACGAGATATTTATCTGCATAACATTGTGGCCCCCGCGTATAATTGACGGATATTCTATATAATTAAAAACATTGTACCCGGATCTTTTAGCAAATTTAGCCAGCAAAATCCCCGAGGATTTTATTCCTTGCCCCGCTTGACCGGCAATTTTTATTGTTAGTACCTCTTGCTTGCTCATACAAATTTCTCCGTATAGATTCTTTCTTCAGGACAACCATTCGCTATTAATACATCCGTGGCATCCTTAACCATATACTTGTTTCCGCATAAATACGCGGAAACCTTTGAAGCATCTTTATAATCTTTCTTTACTAGATCAGTAATGAAACCCTGATGGCCTTTCCATCCCTCATTCGGTTTAAAAACGGCTATATCATATTTAAAGTTCGGATACTCATTCTTTAAGGAATCCAGATAATCCGTCCAAAAAATGTCCTCGACAAAATTCAGACCTATATATAAATGTATCGTACCTTTAAATTTATGTTCTTTTAGCGCGGATTCAATCATACACCTAAGTGGGCTGACACCCGATCCTGTACCCAAAAACAAAAGTGTTTCTGCGTCGTCCTCCGGTTTATACGTAAACACACCAAAGGGTCCTAAAAATGTTATTTTGTCGTTTACTTTGAGATTTTCAAAAAACTTTGAACCGGGCCCTCCAGGTTTTGTATCTACCAATAAAGAAAACTGTTTTGTATCCACATGAGAAGCCACCGAATAACACCTTATTGTGTTTTCGGCCACTTTAACACTTATATACTGGCCCGGATTAAATTCAAATGGTTCATCCGGAATAAAATCATATGAGTGATATGTTGTTGCTAAGACAGCGTGCCGTGAAGTCTTTGCCGTTAAAAACTGCGGTTTTTTAGCTTTCTGCGCATGTTCACCCTCTTTTAGTATAACTTTTGTGTCTACAGCCCAAACAGTATCTAAAGTAACTATAACAGGGTTAATCTCAATAGATTCCGCCTCCGGTATCATTTCGGACAGTTTAGATACTTTCACTATCAATTCGCATAGTTCGTTTAATTCATAAGGAGGACTTCCTCTGTAACCTTTGAGCAAAGTGTAAACTTTAGAATTTTCGACGAGTTTTTTTGCCGTTGGAATATCTATAGGCAGTAAATGAAGATTTCTATCTACTATCAATTCGGCCAAACTTCCCCCGGCGCCAAATAACAGCACACTCCCGAATACCGGATCCCTTTTGAACCCGACTATAACCTCTATTCCGTTTAATATCTCCTTCTGAATCTGGATTTTTATACCCGATTTAATATTTTCGTCAAATTCTTCTATCCTCTTTTGAAGCTTATCCCAAGAGGACTCCAATTGCGCTTCGTTCATAATATCAACAATAACCCCGCCTAATTCTTTCTTGTGCACAATCTGATTTGACGAAAGCTTTAAAACCATCGGCCAGCCATTTATTTTTGAAAACTCTAAAGCCTCCTCAAACGTGTTTACTATTGATGTTGGCGGTGTTAGAAGCCCAAGAGAAACTGATATATTGTTAGAAGCTATTGCATCTAACGCTTTTACTTTTTTCGAGAGCGCTTCATTTACTATTTTTTTCATTCTTGTATCATCTGCTTCTATTTCAAAAGCCTCACTTATACTTATCTTTTGCTTTTCAATCTGCATCTGTCTAAATCTCCACATTGAAGAAATAGCTTTTACAGCGCGTTCCGGATACCTGAAATTAGGTATTTTGTGTTTATTTAAAATCTCTTCCCCTTTGTTAACATGGCTTCCCCCTATAAAAGAGCAGAAAATGGGTTTCTTATATTCCGCCGATAAATTACCTATGTACTCAGCGGTTTGTTCTATTTGGGTCATTAATTGAGGGGTTAATATAAAAATCAGCGCGTCAACTTTATCCGTTTCCAAAATTACTTCCGCCGCTTTCAGATATCTATCCGCTAAAGCATCACCCAAAACATCGACCGGATTTACTATATTGGCAGTTCTTGGAAGTATCTCTGCTAGTTTATTCCTTGTTTCATCCGATAACTCAGGCAGCTGCAGACCTTCAAGAACTGCGGCATCTGTGCTGATTACGGCAGGACCTCCTGCGTTTGAAATTATGTGCACATTTGGTCCCTCCGGTAGATTTTCCCACGCAAACGCCTTTGAAAGGTCGAATAAATCCTCGAGTGTGTCGCATCTAAAAACACCGGCTTGTTTAACTACTACATCCATTACTGCGTCTTCCCCCGCGATTGAACCTGTGTGAGATTGCATAGCTGTTGAAGATTCCCGAGTTTTTCCAGGTTTTAGAAGCAAAATAGGATCTCTATTAGATATTTCGCTGCAGATCTGTAAGAATTTCTCGCCGTCAGTTATCGATTCCAGATACATTCCAATGGGCGAGACACTGGATAGGCCATCAAATTCTGTATCACTACTTGAAACAGCATTATTTTTATCTGGCGCGCGCATAAAATACTCTAGAGCATCATTCTCGCTTAGCACAGCTTTGTTTCCCAAGGTAATAAACTCACTATAGCCAATTCCATTTGTTTCACACCAATCAAATATACTCGAAGCTAATGCCCCTGACTGAGAAATAAACCTTAGGTTTCCCGTTTTTTCATAAATGTCCGAGAAAGTAGTATTTAAAGAGCATTTGTTATTTACAAATCCAAGACAATTTGGTCCTAAAACGTTTAAATCGTACTTCTTTGAGATCTCAACTAATTCATTTTCCAGTTCCAGCCCCGCTTCACCAATCTCTTTAAATCCTGCGGCAAGCACAACAACATTTTTTATTCCCTTTTCTCCAATCTCTTTAAGAACTCCGTTCACGGCACTCGCGGGAACTGCTAAAACAGCTAAATCGGGTATTTCAGCAATCTCAGACACATTTTTATAGCACTTTAAGTTCAATATGCTTTCAGAAGAAGGATTTACCGGGTATACATTTCCCTTAAAATTGGATTCTGCTATATTTTTAAGTACTATGTGCCCAATCTTTTGAGTATTACTTGACGCGCCTACAACAGCAACAGATTTTGGACAGAAAAAATCTTCTAGATTACTGGGCATAAGTTCAGTCTAATTAAGTTTTTATACTGTGTCAAAGACAAGTACAAAAATGTTTTTTACACCTTTCGCACACTTTTATAAATAAGAGAAAATTCTAAGATATAATTTGTATATGAATATAGTATCCGGCATCGATATGGTTTATATTGAAGAATTCGGGGAACAGCTTAAATTATCCGAAGATAATTTTGTAAAAAGATGTTTCACGACAAAGGAGCAGAATATAAAGGAAACCAAGACGTTAGCGGGAATATTTGCAGTAAAAGAATCCGTAATAAAAGCTTATTCTCTGGCACCGGGTAGTTGGTTGAATATAGAGGTTGATAACAGGAACAGCGGAAAACCTTATGTAACAATTAAAAATATAGACGAAAAGGTCTTATCTCAAGACGTGAGTATATCTCACTCTAAAGATTACGTAATAGCTTCATATACTGCTTTGATAGAATAAAATAATGTACAAAGATTTTACACACTTTCTTAAAGATTTGACGGATCGTTTCGATGACAAAACAGCCCTTTATATAAGACGTATTTTTAAGATAGAAAGAATTACATACAGACAATTACACGAAAATGTAAAGAAACTCGGAATATTTTTTAAAAATAGCGACGTAAAAGCGGGGGATAGAGTGCTCATATGGGGCCCTAATATACCTGAATGGGTAGTTGCTCTTTTAGGCTGTTTTTACCATGGAGTAATTGTAGTACCAGTAAATGTACACACATCGCAGGCGACATTCGAAAAATACTTCGCCGAAACGGAGGCCAAGTTAATTTTCATATCAAAGTCTATCCCCAAACTACCCGAACAATACAAAGAAAAAATCTTTTATCTGGAAGATCTTTTGAACATTATTAGAGATTTAGATGAACAAGAGAGTTTTGACCAAAATGAAGATGAAGTAATAGAAATAGTATACACATCTGGCACAACGGGAGAACCGAAAGGTCTAATGATTACACATAGAAACATTTTTTCAGAACTTGATAGCCTGTGGGATATTGCTCCCAGAGATCCGGATTATAGACTGTTATCACTACTGCCTTTAAGTCATGTTATGGAGCAGGTAATAGGTTTAATTCTCCCACTATCTCTCGGCGGAACTATATATTATTTACCAAAAATAAACACTGTGACTATAAGCAAAGCACTTAATAAATATAAAATATCTTATCTTGGCGTAGTTCCTCAAATGCTTAGGATTCTTTTAGATTCCATAGAAAACGAGGTTGAAAAACAGGGAATCGAAAAAGAATTTAAGAAAATGTTGGAAATATCAGAAAGACTACCTTTCTTTTTGAGGAAATACATTTTTAGAAAAGTTCACAGAAAATTTGGCGGCCACTTAAAAATGATGATGTGCGGAAGCGCCCCTTTGCCGCCAAAACTCGGTCAGACATGGGAAAATATGGGTTTTAAAGTTATTGAGGGATATGGCGCGTCTGAAACTTCCGCTGCCGCAACGTGCAATACAGTAAATAAGCGAGTTTTTGGAACAGTAGGAAAACCCATGAGGTGTAACGATGTAAAAATAATAGAAGACGGGGAAGTGGTAATAAAAGGATCTAATGTCACTCCAGGTTACTTTAAAAATCCTGAAAAAACTAAAGAATCTTTTACAGAAGATGGCTATTTTAAAACAGGCGATATTGGTTATTTTGATGAAAACGGATACTTACGGCTTTCGGGAAGGACAAAATTTAGAATTGTTACACCCGCAGGCGAAAAAGTGTATCCGGAAGATCTAGAAGTCAAACTAAACTCACATGGCGATATTTGGGATAACTGTGTAATAGGTATACCTGTAGAGGGCGGGGAAGAGGTCTATGCGGTTGTAATAACAAAAGAAGGTGCTAATTTAGATAAAGTTATTGAAGAAGTAAATAATAATTTAGAAGCGCATCAGAAAATAAGACAATATAGTAAATGGGAGGAAAAGGATTTTCCAAGACTACACACATTAAAAGTTGATAGAAAAGCCGTAAAAGAGAGAATTTTAGAGAACAAACCCCAAACGCCAGAAAATATCCCGAATAAAAAAGCTGATAACGATAATGAATTGAAAGATATCATTTCATTAGTATGTAAAGTAAACCCCGCAGAGATAGGTAAAAATAAGGTACTTACCAAGGATTTTCACCTGGATTCCTTAAGGAGAGTCGCGCTCGTTTCCTTAATAGAAGAAGAATACGGGGTCATTGTAGAAGAAAGTGATATCACGCAAGATACCACTGTAAGTGATCTAGAAAAACTCATTAAAATTGGCAAAAAACGTGTAGATTTTACGCTACCGGCAGAGTGGCCTCTTAATCCTTTTTTGTTTAAAATTAGGGATTTTCTAAGAAATTTGATAGTAACACCAATACAAAACTATTACATTACCGATTTAAAAGTAGAGGGTATTGAAAACCTTAAAGGCTTAAAACCACCTTTAATAATAGTATTTAACCATATAGGTCACTACGACCATGCCCTAATATATAGAATATTGCCAAAAGAACTAAGATTAAAACTCACTGGTTTGGCTGACAAAGAGCTGTATAGAACTAAATTTAAAGCATTTTTACAGTATTTCTTCGGTGGTGCTTATCCCGTGGATAAATATGGAGGCCCGGTTAGAAAGTCCCTTGAATTGGCTACAGATCTATTAGATAGGGGATTCGTTTTATTACTATCACCAGAAGGGGAAATAAGTTATAGCGAAAAAATGCTTGAATTCAAAAAAGGCGTTGGCATGCTGGCGGTTGAAACCGGCGTTCCTGTTTTACCTATAAGAATAAAGGGTTACCACAAGATTTATAAAAAGAGACACGAATGGCCGTTTTTGCCGCCGGATGGAAGGGGTGAGGTTACTGTTGTTATTGGAAAATCACGTACTTTTGAAAAAGGTACTACTTACGATAAATCTACTAAAATCATAAGAGATATACTCGAAGAATTGTAGCATATTGCTTTTATTACAATAAAATATCAGATTATCTGATTTGACTATCGCAGTAACCTATAGTATAATATGCCCGTTGACATTTAATATCCACATAACAAAACAGGAGGTAAAAATGACTGCAGTAATAAGAAGAGGGCTAGTAGGTTTGGGTTTCATTTTTATAGGGGCCTTAATGGGCATGTACTTAGTGCTACAGACGCTGGGGACGTCGTCGTATATCCCGGTGTCCCAGGGACACCACGGGACACATGACGTCGGTACCGATCCAGCGGCTACGGCCAGGTTTAACCACCTGGTCAATAGCTGGAACGTAGCAAATTTCAGTAATCCTGAGGATCCAAACAAGATCAACAGGATAGTTTGCTACGTTGTGAAAGAAGGTTCCAAGATAGCCAGGTACGTGGCCTGGCACGGAACCAGAGTTTCCTCACTGGGCACCCAGTATGGAAACTTAAACTGGTGGCAGCTCGGTGAGGAGGGGTGGGAAGCCTATTCATATGACGACATGAATTTTAGTCGTCTGGGACTCCCAAAAGATCTTGATCCCCAGCGATTTTCCTGGGAGAACGTTAATTGTGACAGTATGTATCCTCCGGGGGTTTCTCCCTAGAAACCCCGATATATACATACTGCCAAATCCTCCCCATTCCCTGCTTAGAGCACAAACATTTTGATGAAAATCAGGTGTTAGTGTAAAGAGCAGGGAATGGGGAGATGACAAACTCAAAATCTTATTTCTCCAAGAATCAAAATACAATTTCAGCTATAAAAATAGGAAAAACAAATAGTATATAAAAAACTTTACAAAACGAAATTTATTTTTCTATTCCTGAAGTGCCAGCTACTGATCTAAATCTGTTAATCTGTTCAACAATAGAAGTACCCGTTTTAATTCCACTTTCATCAAGTTTTGTAGTTACAACACTATCTACATAATCCAAAATACTTTTTAAATCCTTCTTCCTAATATACGTACTACCAACAGATCCTTCTTCGGGTAATTTGGTAAACTGAGTACTTTCAACTGCTCTCGTAGCAATGTCGGCTACTAGTTTAAACCTCTCTAAAAGAAGGTCGTCATCGCTAGACTGAAGTGCATCCTCAATACCTTCTTGAAGACTTGTTACTAAAAAATCAAGTGTTTCATCACTTACAGGACTTAAATTTATCCCATCAATTCTTTCTAATTCGGATTCCTCTTCAAAGCACGCCGTCAAGAAATAAACTGATACATCAAATCTATCACTTGGTGTACTTAGTGATTCTTTTAATCTTTCTATAAAATCTTGAGCTTCTTGTTCTTCAGTGCTATGTTCCCCGACTTCTCCTGCATATATGCCACTATCAGCTAATCTTAGAGCTATTGCCGCCCCCTCCGGGTCAAAAAATGCTCTTCCACCTACAGCTTCTATCACATTTTTTTGTACATCTTTCATTCTCTCTAGAAACTCGCCTTTTTGAGCTTCATCGCTATATGTAGGACCTGTAAATGTTAATCTTCTTGTCATATTTAAAATTATACCATTCCTTGACCGATATAAAAATGTACAATAGTATGATTAAGATATGCCGGGAAATCATTCGAAAAATAAGGGGCGTCGTTTTGAGCAGGAATTAGTGAATCTCTTTAAAGAAAAAGGCCATGATGCCCAAAGAATAAGTATGCTTGAAACAGGCAGAATATTAAAAGGGGATGTTGAAGTAGAAAAACTAGGGCAGGTAGAAGTGAAAGGCGGGTCACAGGTACCGGTTTTTCTTTACAAGGCAAGGAAAAAGGAAGAACATTGTCTCATTGTACGAAGGGATCGTGAGAAGTGGGTCATATGTATGGATCTTGAAGAGTTTATCGAAAAATTCATGTAATTATCTTTAACTAGCTTAAAATAAATTTTATCTTAATGTATACTTTTATTATGCAATTTCCTGCTGATTTTTTATGGGGAACAGCAACTTCTGCATATCAAACAGAAGGTTACAACACCAATTCTGACTGGTGGTACTGGGAAAAGGGAAAATATCCAAAGTCAAAAAGAAAAGCGTTCATTGGCGAAACATCAGGTATGGCTTGTGATTCTTACAACAGATATGAAGAGGACTTTAATTTCGCAAAAAATATGAACAACAACGCGATTAGGTTTTCTATTGAGTGGGCAAGAATTGAACCAAGAAAAGGTGAGTGGGACCAAACGGAAGTAGAGCACTATAAAAAGGTAATTAAAGCAGCAAAAGAACGCGGTTTAAAAACATTTGTTACATTACACCACTTTACAAAACCTATCTGGTTTTCAAAATTGGGAGGTTGGCTAAATCCATTCGCGCCTAAATGGTTCGCAAATTACGCGAAAAAATGCGCGGAGGAATACAGCGACTACATAGATTTTTTTATAACTCTTAACGAACCCCAAGTATATTCGTTGCAAGCATATTGGAGAGCTACATGGACACCAAAAATCAAATGTAAATTATTCGCGCTAATATCTCAATTAACTCAAATTAAAGCTCATAAGAAAGCTTACACGGCAATAAAATTTGTAGATAACTCAGCAAAGGTTGGTTTGTCTAAACATATAGTCAGATACGAGAGGGTCACAAATGACAGAGGAAAAGCGAGTATATGCACTAAACTAGTATGTAAAGTACTACATTATTTGACGACAAACTTCTTTTTAGATCCGATAAAAAAACACTTGGATTTCATAGGACTCAATTACTATTTCACTGCGTGGATGAAAAACTTCAAGGAAAAAAATCCCGAAATGGAATCAAGTGACCTGGGGTGGATACTTTACCCTGAGGGCCTAAAACATATTTTACTAAATCTAAAAAAATATAACTTGCCAATATACATAACTGAACATGGCCTGGCGGATGCTTGGGATCAAAAAAGACAATGGTATATCAATGAATCACTTAAATTTGTTTATGAAGCAATGGAAAGCGGTGTTGATGTAAGAGGTTATTTACATTGGTCACTTATCGACAATTTCGAATGGCACATAGGATTTTGGCCTAAATTCGGATTAATTGAAATAGACAGAGAGCATAATCTCACAAGAAAACCAAGACCGTCATTCTATATGTACAGTCAAATATGCCGGACTGGAAAAGTAGAATAGAGGAACTCAAAAAGTGAAAAACTTTATTTCAAGAGAACTAAGAAATGCAAAATACTTCCTGGCAAAACTTTTAGGTATAAGAATAATCCGCGTAATCCTAGTTTTAATCTTTATAGCCATGATAACTCCACTAATTGTGTTTTTCTTCCTCAGACCCAAGCCGCATCCTAATATTGAGTACGGCATCACTTTTAGTAATAAATATGCTTCGGAACTGGGTTTAGACTGGAAGGACACTTATTTGGGGATTTTGGATAATCTTAAAGTAAAAAATCTGCGATTGGTTGCGTATTGGGATGAGATTGAAGAAATTCAAGGTAATTTTGATTATTCGATAATCAAATGGCAGCTTGATGAAGCTGAAAAAAGGAATTTAAATGTGATTCTCACTGTAGGTAGAAAAGTGCCCAGATTCCCCGAATGCTTCGAACCAAACTGGTGGAAAGAAATACAAGATGAAGATACAAGAGATCAGAAATTATACAAATACATCGAACAAAGTATAAATGAGCTAAAAAACTACAAGTCAATAAAGATGTGGCAAATAGAAAACGAACCATTTTTTCCCTTTGGTGAGTGCTTAAAAATAAGAAAAGAAACTGTTATGAAAGAAGTCGAAATCACCAAGTCATTAGATAGCAGACCTATACTTATTCAAGACAGCGGAGAAGGCGGGTTTTGGTTCCCCAGTTACCAAATGGCCGACTATCTTGCTATATCTATGTATAGAAAGATCTGGTATGACTTCTGGGGAGCATTTCTAGGAAACTTTATATATTTCAAATACCCTTTGGCGCACTGGTCGTACAAAATAAAAGCCGATTTTGTCGGCGTACCCTTTCAAAAAATAATCGTAACAGAATTACAAGCGGAACCGTGGGGGCCCGGAATCAATTCAAAGCTTACTGAAGATGAAAAAAATCATACTATGTCCAGAAACGATTTCTTAGCCACAATTTCATACGCTCAAAAGGCCGGTTTTAAGTATCTATATATGTGGGGAGTAGAGTGGTGGTACTGGGAAAAGGAACAAAATAATAATCCTTTCTACTGGGATACGGTAAAGTCTCTGATAAACTAACCGGACTTTGATCTTTTTATCAAAGACAAGGCGCCATATAAACCCGCGTCATCTCCAAATTTGGATTTCACAATAGGGGGAATCTTTACGAATTCAGTTTTTTTAAGATTTTCCATCAGGTGAGGATAAAAATTATCGAATTGGTTGTAACCAAGCCCCCCGCCTAATATAACAATATCAGGACTCCACATATTAATTACATTGTGTATACCGATCGCTAAATACGACGCGTATTCTTCCCAGAGGTTTATATCCTCACATTTTTCCGAATCAACACCGTAATTATCTTCAAAAAAATATCCGGAAGCGTAAACTTCAAAATCACCTTTTATACCTGAATTCGTATTTAGCTTTCCATCTTTTACTATAATATGATGTCCGGGTTCAAAGCATCCCGAATTATCTATCTTTTTATCAATGATTCTCGCACCGCCTATTCCCGTGCTAATTGTTAAATAAGTAACCACACTATAATTTTTTCCCGCTCCATTTTGCGCTTCAGCCAAACCCGCCACAGTGGCATCATTTTCGACAAAAATTCTGGAAAGATCATATTTATTGTCAAAAAGTTCAGTGAATTTTTTACCGTCAAGAGAAGAATAATTCGGCATTTTTACAAATTTTTTGGAACTTTTATTTATCATTCCGTGTATTCCCATTCCTATAAAACTCACCTCAAGATTATTAGACACATCCTTTATAGCCTCATTTAGAAAACTTTTCTGTTCTTCTAAATTCATGGATGTTCTAAATTTTCTTATGTTATTAAATGAATTTAAATCTAATGAAGACGCAACTCTTGTATTTGTATTGCCAAAATCTATAGAAATGTACATCGGCACAAAAATAATACAATTAAAAGTGCGAAAATACAAAATTTTTCATTATGGAAGTAAACTCAATTAAAATGTATCATGTTTTTATGAAACTTAAATCCAAAAGGGCATTCGCGGAATTGGCGGAAGTCTTGAAAAATCCCGAAGAGGGCGGACCGGAAATTGCGTACTGGGTTTTTGAAGATATATCAAGCAGCAAATGGAAGAATCTCACATTAATAACCCCGGGAAGATATGGAGACGAGTACCCAAAAACTTACGGGCACTACCACACATCAGAACAAATGTTTGAATCCAGCAAGTTAATAAGCGGAGAGGGAATATTTCTGTTACAAAAAAAGTTTTACGATAGAAACGGAAACTGGATACAGAATCGCGTAGAATCGGTATATTTCATTCAAGCCATGCCCGGTGATGAAATGGTGTATATCCCAAGAGAATTTGCTCATTCCTGGTCAAATGTAGGCAATTTGCCATTAATAACCTACGATGACTGGATAGAAACAGGTCAACCGACTCATACATACGCTGAAATTAGAAATCTAAAAGGAATGGCGTATTATTTAGTGGAAAATCCAAATGGACAAATAGATTACGTATCAAATTTAAATTATATAGATAATCCGGAACCAAAGTGGGTTACTCCGGAGGAATTCAACTACCTGACCCAGAATAAATACCATGAAAAAAAACAATAAACTTTTTTTTCTATTGTTACTTCCCGTAATAATTGTTCTTGTCGTGCTTTTAATTAACAACAATGAAGTAAATACTGTACCTATTGAAAGCAGTATCCAAAGACAGGCACAAATCTTAGAAGATAATGTACAAAGTGAATCTTCAGAGTCGGTTGCACCTGAAGACAATAAAGGAGAAACTAACATGCCAGAAGAAGATAATAAAACACCTGATGAAAAGGACACAAAGACTCGGGAAAAGGTTTATGTCGTGTTAAATACATCCGCGGGCCCAATAAAATTGGAACTTAACGCAGATGAAACGCCAAAGACCGTAGAAAATTTCATTACTCTTTCAAGAAAAGGCTTTTACAACGGAACAATTTTCCACAGAGTTATTGAAGACTTTATGATACAGGGGGGAGATCCAAAAGGAGATGGCACCGGCGGGCCGGGTTATACAATCGAGGACGAGACATTTACTGGTGACTATACAAGGGGAACACTCGCGATGGCTAGAACATCCGCGCCAAACAGCGCGGGCAGCCAGTTTTTTATAATGCACAAAGATTATACACTGCCTAAGCAGTACGTGATATTCGGCAAGGTTATTGAGGGTATTGAAGTTGTGGATCAAATAGCTACAGCTCCTGTTGAACGAAGTTTAAACGGCGAGATGAGCAAACCCATTAATCCCGTGACAATCGATAGTATCGAAGTAATACAGAGCTAATTTAGAAATCTACCAAAAGGCGTGTCAGACTCTTTTTCTTCAGGTACTGTCGGTATCGGTGTCGTACTGACATCTTCAGGCACTTCTACACTTAGAGGACTATACATTGACCAATCTATTTCCTCAATCCCATAACCTTTAAGAAGTTCATTGGCTTCGGCTTCGCTATAATATTCCTCACTTTCCTCGGATTTATCGTCGATAACAGTCATCAATATCGGTTTTAAGGGGTCATCGCTAAGAGGATCATACCCGTATATTACCACTACTTCCTCATTTGGTACTTTCGTAAAACCTATATACTCATCCGGAGGAACTGATGAATACTCCTCAAGGTCTGCATAAGTCTCTGGCGGTGTATTGTTCTCAATCCATTTCAAAAGAATAGAGATTTTCACATTATAGTGATCCATCATAAATTGCTGATGCTTAGCCTGTGACCCCATATCTAGCAGATACCCCATACCAAAAGCCGACAACAAGTCTTCTACCCAAGATTCAATGTCAACGTATTCTTCCGGCGCAACTATTCCGAAATTACTTCCAAAATCAGAAAACTTAATTACAAATGTCAGGTCTACTGGCTCTGTAGTTGTACTATCTCCTAGGACCATCGGTAACACTTCGGACCCGCCCATACTTGAAGTAGATTTACTTAAAGCTTCACCATCAAGTCTTACTATTATGCTTGTCTTTCTCATGTAATAATCTTTTTTATCCACCCACAAATTAATCGATAAACTTTCTACGACATCGACATCATCTAAATCAAAATCGTAAGTACTAAAATCAGTGCCATTTAGAGAGTCTCTTTTTTCAGATTCACTCATTTCATCGTACACTTGTTGTAGTTCTTCACCCAGTTTTCTGTAAAGATCTTTAATTTCCTCTCCCTCCATACGCACGCTCAACTTATATGTTTTAAAACCGTCTACTTCTTCAGTAGTTTGTGTAAACTTAGGTACGATTTCGTCACGCACAAACTCTCTAAAAACCGTTATTTCCGGCTTTTCGGGCGTTTCTTCAGTTTCTTTAAACTCATCCAAGGTATCTCTTGCTTCCGATTCAAAGGGAGATATATCCTGCTGTACCCATACACCGAGCAGATCATCAAATGCCTCTCCGCTAGTCACACCAAAAAAAGACTTTATTAGTGTAGGTAGAGTATTAACCTTGAAATAAAGAAAGTTATCCAATACCCGCAATTCCATATCTAACTGGTTAGTAACATTAATGTTTAATGACATTTTCATATTCTCTTCATCTCGTAAATCTATCGGTCCTTTTACGCTCATATCGAAATCTGTCATTCCTATGACATCTTGTAATCCAGCAGCTGATGTAGCAAAAGAGGCATCTAGATACACAGATTTCAGATTCTTATGTGCTTCGGCCATAGACTTAAAGATATATGACTTAGTTTTAGGCAAAAATGGCACTTTCATTACAATATCTGTTATTGCGTTTTTGACTTCTTCGTTTTTCATTGGGATTATTTCATACGCAATTAACGCCAATACCGTTCCCACAGTTAGAATAAAAAATATTACCACAAATAACATCACACCAAGAACAGATATAGTTTTCCTGCCTTTATCATCTTTTTGGGTAGGTAATGGATCTAATGGAGATGGTATCTGGACCTTCGGCTCTTGGGAAACCTCCTGCGGGCTCTCTTTTTTTTCTACTTCGCCTTTTCCCGGAGTAGTTTGTTCGACTCGCTCTTCTTGCGGAGATGCACTGGGTACAGCACTTTTTATGTTATCATCTAACGGTTTCTGCACTGGAACTTGTTTACTATTTTGTATATTATTTTGGGCAGAAGTTTCATCCATACATTAATGATACCAAAAAAAAATTTTGTTGTATTATATATATTATGAAAAAGAAACACTTAATTCTAATAATACTATTAATCTTGCCCCTGTTTGTCACAGCCTGTAAGAAAAATCAAACCACACAAGAAGTAGAAGATACTACTCCCAAAGCAAGTGATACAACGGAAACTACTTCAGGAAAAATTAAAGGATCTATCTTGGATCTTTTGAGTGTGGGCAAAAACTACAAATGCACATATTCAAAGACAGATGAAAACTTTTCTTTCGAGGGAGTAAGTTATATAGCGGGAGATAAAGTAAGAAGCGACACAAAAATGACATTAATAGCAGAAAATGAGGATGAGGATAATGAAGAAATGGAATTTGAATCCCATTCCCTAGTAAAAAACAAGGTCGCGTACACTTGGGGATCCATGATGGAAAAGGGTGTGAAAATTGACCTAAACGAAATCGAAGACAAAACAGATCAGGAATTACCAGATACCCCAAATGGTGAAGCCGTTAAAAACATGCGGGAGGAATTTGAGTATGATTGTAATCCTTGGGTTGTCGACAATTCAAAGTTTGATGTCCCAACAGACGTTGAATTTGTAGATATGAATGAAATGCTAGACACAATGACGGAAGTCAATGAGGACATGCAGGAAGGTATGGAAACCATGAAAGAGGCAGCCTGTAAGGCGTGCAACTCTCTTCCTGATGCCGCTGCAAAAGCGGATTGCCTAGCAGATCTTGAGTGTAACTAACTGATTGAGGTAATTTTAGAAAAAAGTACAAAATTTATATGCTATAGGACCTTTTGCATATAAAGACCGTTTTCTTTGTAACCTATATTTCTGTAGTATTCTTTTGTGCCAACTGCGGATATAATTGATATTCTACTAAAGCCGTGTTTTCTGGATATTTTTTCAGCCTTTTCAATAAGATTCCTTCCCAACCCCATATGCTGAGCTACAGCATTTTCCTCAGAGCCTATTCTTATACTTCTGCCGTAAATATGTACTTCTCTAATTATCGCCGAATTATCTAGTTCCGACATGAATGGCTTCTTATGCGGTAGAGACAAACGAAGGAAGCCTAATATAATATCACTCTCGCAGATATACTCTATAAAATACTCCGTAGACACATCAGTTTTGTATTCTGTGATCTTAAAACTCGATTTTCTTACATTTACGTCCTTGTTTCTTATTTCTCTAAACCTTATCTCTTTTGGCTTCTTATTTTCCCTAAGGAGTTCTTTTTCCACAATCTGTCTAAAATTTGTTTTCTTGTTTCCAGCAACTATATCGTCTGACGAGATGTCACGCACAACCCGAGTTATCCTGCAATACCGCGGTGTCGCCATTATTACACTTTTCAAAACCTTAAGAAGTTCTTGTTCAGAATAAGGCTTCCACTTACCTTTTTTGTAATAATCCATGAGTTTTGTCCCATTTATAAGCGAGCAGGGATATATTTTTAATTCATCAGGTTTTAGACACTTGTCACTAAATAGTTTTTTAAAGTCTTTAATATCTTTTTCCACATTGGAGCCTAATAAGTTAGGCATCCAGTGGGCGTGTATTTTGAAACCTGCCTGTCTGATTAATGAGAACGCTGCCTTTGTTTGTTCTGAAGTATGTCCTCTTTTATTAAGCTTTAAAATTTCGTCATCCAAACTTTGTACTCCAACTTGAATTTTTGTACCTCCCAGTCTTCTTATTCTTTTCAACTCTTCTTCTGTGACAAAATCTGGTCTTGTCTCTACAACTAGACCTACACACCGCGTTTTTGATTTTTCGTTTATTTTCTGCGATTTTGACAATTCTTCCCATATGGACCTCTCCTTTTCATTTCTTTTCAATATTTTTGAAATCTTGCTACTATAATCACTTGTTGCTCCCTCTTCTACCTCTTCTTCGTTATAGGGCATTTCAACATCGACCTCTTTTTTATCTGAAATAATATCTGGGTTAAAATCATTCATAGCATCGAAACATCTTTTTACGAACCATATTTGATATTCTTCCGGATACACCGTCCATGTCCCGCCTAAGATTATCAACTCAACTTTATCCGTAGGATGGCCGATATCATTGTAAGTAACGAGACGGTTGTATGTTTGGAGATACGGATCGAATTTGTTCGCTTCAGCCCTTTGAGCGCCAGGTTCATCCCTCAGATAGCTTTTGGGCATACTCAAATCACCCGGGCAATAAATACATTCACCCGGGCACGGGTAGGGTTTTGTCAAAACAGTAACAGGAGTAACGCCAGATATAGTTCGAGTTTTCTTTAAACGTAGTACTTTTAATAATTTTTTCTCTTCGGATTCCGTTAAATTCAACTTGTTCACAGATTTCAATTTTCTATATTCTGATAGCACTTTACTCTTCTTAAACACTCTCTTTGTTTCAGAAGTGTATTTCAAAAATATTTTGTGGACAGATTTCTCTGTTACTTCGACTAAATCAAGAATCTCTAATATTATTTTCTGTATACTCTCGCGATTTTTCACAGGGGAATTATAAATTAAATATGTAATATAATCACATTGTGAAACCGGAAACATTTAGGAAAATAATCGAACTTAACAAGGATTTCTATAATGAAATCGGACAGTCATTTTCTTCAAAAAGACAATATCCCTGGGAAGGCTGGGGTAGGGTAGTAGTACACATAAAAACACTACTTGATGAAAAAGATACTATAAAGGTATTAGACTTAGGATGCGGCAACGGAAGATTTTATGACTACTTAGCCAGTAACTTGACGACCAACAAATTTGAGTACACAGGCTGCGATATTTCTGAACCTTTATTGAGTATATCAAAAAGCAAATATCCAAATACTGAGTTTCTGCAACTTGATATAATTTCTGATCTAGAAAAAATACACGAAAAATACGATGTTGTTGCCTGTTTTGGAATCACTCACCACATTCCATCCTTCGAATTTCGAAAAAAATGGTTTGAGAAATTATCTAAACTAGTCGAATCAAAGGGATTACTAATCCTTACATTTTGGGAGTTTAACAATGACAAAAGATTTTCCAAATCTAGCCGGAACATAACATCAGGTTCAGTAAAAATTGGCGAAAACGATATTGAAGAAGGAGACTACTTTTTAGGGTGGGATAAAAAGAATAACGCCTTTAGATATGTTCATATTTACAGCGAAGAGGAATATAAACTATTAGACAGCCTTCTTATACGAGAAAAATTACATTTTGAGGATACCTATAGATCGGACGGCAAATCTGACTTATTAAATCTTTACAAGATATATAAAAAAATCACATAATTTCTTCATGGAAGATTGCATTTTCTGCAAAATAATAAACGGGAATATTCCATCCTATAAAATACACGAAACAGCTGATTTTGTTTCAATACTGGACATTAACCCAAATGTAAAAGGAACAACTCTTGTAATATCTAAGAAACATCACGCATCGAATCCCATGGAAATACCCAATGAAATATTGAAAAAAGGCATCATCGCGGCAAAAGAAATATCAAAGATATTAAGCAGTAAACTAAACGTCGAAAGAGTTGGTATGGCCATTGACGGGACAGGCGTAAATCACTTTCATATTAAACTTTATCCGTTCCACAAGGGAGAATCTGGCTTAGGTGAAGCACACGAACGGGTATATTTTGAACATTACCCCGGATATCTAACGACTCAACTCGGTCCGCAGGAAGATTTCTCCGAATTAGAAAAACTTGCGAAAAGCTTTTAGTCTTTGATTAGCCTCTTTTCAATAGCAGCCTGCACCTTGGGATTTCCCCAAACATACAAATAGAACCCAAGAAGAAGCACGCCAGCACTCATAGTTACACCAATAAACTGATTAAACCCTGTTTCAGGCACTGTACCCGTGCTTTCAGAAGTTTCCGATGTACCTGAACCGCCCAAGTCTGCCGGAAGATTTTGCCCGAGATGGAGAGTAAAAGAGTAAGAATCATCTCCTTGAGACAATTCAATAGAATAATCTCCCGCGGCCAATGTCAAACTAAGGGACCAATTGCCGCTTCCATCTGCAGTCGTTTCATGGGAATCACCATCAACTTTGACCTTCACTTCAGTATCGGCTTCTCCCGTACCCGTCAGTGTTGGATTTACTCCCGTATACCACCAATCGGAATACGTTGCGCCCCCTGTATTAAGCGCGCCTATCTCTGTTAAAGAAAAATCCGCCGCGTAGGTTTTGGCTAAAAGTAATAATATCAATGAAAAGAAAGAAAAAAGAGTTAGCAGATTTTTCTTTTGCATATATCTAGTCTAGCTGATAATAAAAACAGATGTCAAATAAAATGTTTCTCATTTAGTGATTTAATCTGTTAATATATAATCAGATTAAATAGGCTAAACGCAGGTGGTATATGATATAAAAGAGAATAGTATATGAAGATTCTCAGATAAAGGAGAAAATTTGCTAACTCACTATGTTCTTCGCAAATGCTAAAGAAGAAAATCAACGAAAGCAGGTCGTAAGTAATCTTGTTACTGAAAGCAAAACCACGGGAGGATATTATTTTCTACTCGGTATTTCAGCTATTATCGCTTCTCTAGGTTTATTAACCAATAACAGCACAGCTATACTTGGCGCCATGCTTATTACTCCCTTATTAACACCTATATTAGCCCTTGGATTAGGTGTAACTACATTAAGTGGAGAAGCAATTTTCAGGTCTTCAATCGGAATAATAAACTCAATCGCTACTATAGTATTTATCTCATTCATAATTGGTCTGAGTACGAGTTCGGATCACTACAGAACACCTGAGGTTCTATTAAAAGGATCCTACTCAGTTGCTTACTTAGTAATTGCTTTTTTCTCCGGATTGGGCGCCACATATGCGTGGATAGAACACAAAATAAGTTCGGCCTTAACAGGAGTTGCGGTTGCGGTATCCTTGCTTCCTCCTCTTTCCGTAACAGGGATATCCATCGCACAAGCGGATTATATTCTTTTCATAGGCTCGTTAAGGGTTTTCTCCGCAAATTTCGTTGGAATAGTTATGGCATCCACTTTAATGTTCACTATCTTCAATTTTACAAAACTCAAAGGTTTTGAGGAACGTAAAATTAAATATGAAGAATAAGTGAAAACACCCTATATACTAAATATTAAAAATGGATTAACTCTATGTATTATTGAAAATGAGTATTCGGAGTCTGTTACTCTACACCTAAAAGGCCACGCGGGAAGTAATTATGAGGGCAGAGATGAAATAGGAGCAGCTCACTTTATAGAACACTATCTATTAAACCTGCCGCAAAATGAAAAGATAACTAGACAAAAGGACGCTATTTTAAAAGGTGGGGGAAAGATAATTGGAGTTACAAGCCGAGACGATGTTCTCTTTATGGTCAAGGTTCTTAAAGAGTACTTTGATACAGCCCTTCTTTACATACTAACTATCCTGAATAACGATATAACTTATAACGAAGCCGCCTTTGAGAGCACACGCAATGCAGTTTTGCAGGAGATCGAGGCTAATAATTTAAAATTATCAAGAATACTAAGTAATTCCACATATAGCATAATGTTTCCAAAACAAAGAATAGGACTGCCTAATACCGGCAAAACGGAACATGCTAAAAAATTGACATTCTCCAGTCTGAAATCTTTTCATGCAGGAAATTACTCTTACGACAATTTTACACTTGTGATATCCGGAAATATTAAAAAGAAACAAGTTTTAGAATTTCTGAATGGATTTGACTTTCCAACGGGCTCTCAAGAACTACAGAATAAAAACACAATTGACTTAAAAAACAGCCATAACTATAAACTAAACACCTTAATCAAACCCGGATTTCTACCCTGCCACATAAAAATAGACTTCCCAAGCCTCAAATATTCGGATGACAAATCTTACATACTTAACCTCTTAGCACTAATACTTAAACTTAGCTTGAATAGAGCCCTTAAAGAAAACCTACCATACATCAACGTAGAATGTTTTAACTACAGCTCGGGTACATTTGGCATATTTTCTGTTTATGCAACATTAGAAGGGAACAATTTGATCTCTTACTTAAACATACTAAGAAACGTAATAGATGGTATTAATAGTATTAGCCCAGAATGCCTTTATGACTGTAAGAAAGTATATAAATCCAATTTGCTATTTTCTTTAGAAAAAACCTCATCTATAGCGGAATACTATTCAAACTGCATTACTCACGGGAACAAAAATCAGAACCACTCATATGAACTGCGCTATATAGACAAGCTAATTAGAGAAGAGCTGATCCGCACAACAAACAACCTGTTTAAATACAAACCGAAAGTAACGTTACTGCTAAACAGCCCGATATCTGGAAAAACCGAGAACAAAATAAAACAAATTCTAGGATGAAAGATATACTTTTGTAATCCTGATAAATTCCAAGACTCTAATTACATTGAATATTACGCTTGTAATCCACATCGGATATTTATCCATATAATGTTTTCTATAGAACAATCTCATTGCTTCGGTAGATGCCCTCGCCATTTTTACTTTCGTCTCAATAGGAATCCTTCTAATATTCTTATTTTCCCCTAATATCTTCTTTGATTGTTTTCTTCCTATTGAAGCACCTTTGTAATGAAGTACCTCAATTTGAGGCAAATAATATATTTTATATCCTTTTTCTTTTACTCTATAACAAAAATCTATATCTTCACCAAACACAAAGTAATCCTCATCCCATTTAATACCATCCTCATATATCTTCCCTTTAGTAAACATAAAATGTGAGATGCATGCATCAATCTCATGGGGTTTACTTAGGTTTTTCCATCCCTGAAAATACTGATTGAACAATTCTGACTTAAAAAATAATTTATCCAAACTCAGAAAATGTGTCATCGCCGCCAAAGGTGTTGGGAAACCTCTATGCGCATCCCAATCGATAGAACCATCTCTCAAAACCAATTTGGGAGATAATATTCCTGCACCATCTGAAATCTCCATGAAACCAAATAGTTTCTTAATAGCATCTTTTGTAGGAAACGCATCCGTACCCAAATAACAGATGTAATCCGCCTTGGAAATATTTAAAGCCTTGTTATGTGCAGAAGCCAATCCCTCGTTTTTACTCCTTATAAATCGGATTTTTCCTTTCTGACTATATTCTTCACAAATTTCTCTGGAACCATCGCTGGAATCATTGTCAATAACGATAATTTCCATATTCGGCCATATATCAGCCAGATTATCCACACACTTCTTCAGCAATTCTGCCGTATTATAATTAACTATCACAAAATCAATCTTTTTCATATTTTCACTAGTCTATTCCCCTGGGCACTTTAATACAAATACGGTTGAGAAATCTTTTGGACCGAATTCTTCCTCTACAACCTCGCACCCCGGAAAGTAATTCAACCTTTTTCTATCTGTATCCATTGAGTAAACAACATAGTCCACATCACCATCAAAATCCCTTTTTATATTACCCTTAAAATAATAGGAAAATGACTCAATATTATTCGGAACATATACAGTGATATCTCTACCTTTACCATTTAAATATATTGCCGCATTCGCAAAATATTCGCCGCTATTATCGTAAAATCCGTTTTCAAGAGCTGTTTTCGTGCCTCCTAAAACACCTGAGTAGTACGCGGAATAAACCGGGTGATATTTTTCCACGGCTATAAGAAACACCATCATAGACAGAAAAACCGGCAATCCAGGTTTCATAAGGTAATTCGTAAAACATATAGAGATTGTTAGAATTATCGAAGGTAAAAACACTATGGAATACCTATCAATTTTCTGGGATGTTATAGTTAGGAACAAGAAGCTCAATAATATATTTGCGAGTACAATCAGAATATTAAAATCTTTTGTCTTCCTTATTTCCCATAACGAAACTAAAAAAAGCGTTACAGTAACAAAAGAGTATTTATACAAAAAAACGGCGGGGTAATACAAAAAAGATGTTATACCGCTATAATCACTTTTTCTTATTTCGCCATTTATCGATCCTGTAATACCGCGGAAAATATTACTAAACACATAGAACGAATCTGTCCACATTGCAGGGAAAAATAAATAAAAAGTAAGAATTACCAACAATGGAAAAGAAATCAATATTAGCACATTTCTATGCTCCTTAAACTTCAGCAGCAACACTAAAAAAATAGCCGGAATTACTATTACGGCACTTATTTTTGTAAGCAGAGCTAACGCCAACAGCACTGCCGACAGATTTAAAGCTCTTTGGTCATAACATTTCGACCAATACATAACAAACAGCAGAGATGTAAACATCAAATTTATCTCCAGAGAAGTCAGATGAAACCATCTATTAATGCCTATATAGTAAGGCTCTATGGATATGAGCATCACGTAAATAAGCGCGGTTTTTACTGAAAACAACCTTCCTATCAGCTCATATTGAATTGTCACAAGAGCAAGGAGAGATAATATAACAAACAGACGCGTAATTAGGTGTATAACTGGATAGAAATCAGCATTTTCAAGTGTTTTGGGTTCCATATTGCGTATTAGCTGGTACCTGAATAAAATTTCTTCCGAGATCGCGCCAATCCACATTATAGTCACACCTGGGTGATAACTTTGGTATGTCTCTTTGAAATCGCCAGATTTTAACGACTCCAAGAATCCTATAGACCTTCTGTGCCATCTCGCTGCATCTGAATTCGACATGTCGTATTTCAAGGATGTGGTTCTGGGAAGTAGAAACAACAGCGATATGATGATATATATTTCCTTTCCCCTCAAGAGAATAAGTAAGCTTTTAATTTTACTCATTAACACCATATTATAAAATTAGTTTCCGACCCAATATAATTCACACACCTGAAATTACAAAATCTAAGATATATTGCTGTCGAAATAATAACTGCAAGAAACGACTGCGTCTTCAAATTTTTAAGATTATATTTTATATTTCTCATTTTTACCCAAATATATAATTATGGATGCCAAACATGAAAACCGTCTTTCCATTGAACCAAGTAAAAGTAAAAGAACAACCAATACCCGCAAAGCAATGCATAACATGCGACTTTGTTATTAAATTTAAAACCGCACATAACCAAAAATGGAATTGCCCAAAGGATGTAAGTTCTATTAAATACCGGCGTAATTACATAGAAAGTAAGGAAAGAAACCGTAGCTAGAATATATTTGTCTATTCCCTTGAGCACAGTACCCAGCACAGACACGAGTATCCAAGGAGCTACTATGGATAAGAAACTATAAACTTTAAATGGAATTATTTGGAAAAACTCTATATTGTAGTAATAACTAATATAAAACAACAGCGGTCGCCCCTGAATAAATCTGTTTCCATGTATAAAAAAAGTTCCGTTTAACATAGTAACAAAGTCATTTAAATCAAATAAGAAAGGCAGAAAGAATAATAGCGAAACTAATAAACCTGATAGAAGAAACTTCATTTTATTTTCTGACCTTATTATAAAAATAGGAAATAAAATAATCGGGAACGTCTTCACCAATACAGATAACGCATAAAATGTCCCCGAAAGCACACTATCTCTTTCGAGATATATTATTGCCAGTAGCGCCAATAGAGTAGGTAAAGGATCTATATACGTATATCCAGATCTCAGAAAAGAGTATGGATTAAAAAGCCATAAACAAACCCCCAAAAGTCTCTCAGTATATTTTTTATCTTTAAGTAGGCGAAATATCAAAAATGCGACCCCAAAGTCAGCCAAGAGAATCGGTATCTTCCATAAAACTACATATGGAAGCTGAAATAATAGACAGAATATATAAATGGAGCCGTATAAATACAATATACCAGGTAAATAAACAAAACCATGATTGCCGGGGTCATCCGGGTTCGAATAGGATTCTATTGACCATAAGTAGGGATTTGTTCCTGAAAAAAGATCTGAGATCGCCCTTTCATATGCATATATATCCTTGCTTGTTTGACTAATATACAGAATTCTTTTCTTAAAAGCTAAAAATAGGAGAACAACATAAATTATAACTTTTATTATGCTGACAGCTTTGTATCTGTTGTTCATTACTTTATTCAACTAAGTATATTCTACCAAGAGTTTTCCCTCTATCCCTTACTGTTGTTAAATGTTCCTTTCCTCTTATCTGCGAAAACTTGTAATCCTGAACAAATGAAAGCGGATTTTTTATCCCTATAATAAAATAGCCAGCTTTGCTCTCCTTTTTCTCAATATCCATGTACATGTCCGCTATGCTTCTATGTTCATTTGTTATGTAGGTTAAATCTCTTCCCAACTTCTTATTTTGATCATTTATATACGAATTTATTTCCATCCAGTTTCTCCTTAATGGAAACCCTATAATATTGTTCGTGAGAGATTTATGATTATATTGCTTTGTCTCCAAAAACAAAATTTTCTCACTAACAAAAGGATATTCAAGCCTATTATCAACAATGATCATATATGTTTGATAATACAAAAAGCAGCAGATTACTGCCCCTGAGACATATCCAATATATTTACATGTGCCCCTCAACCTATTTTGGATTTCAACAAAAGACGATCCAACTAAAATGGATATCGGATATAAAAAATTGTAAACATGTGTCCCCGAACTTTTTATAAAAATTACAAAGAACAACAGAACCGCTACCAGCCATAGCAAATAATATTTATGCTTTTTAAACGAGACCATACTTAATACTATTGCCGAAACCATTACTAATCTAAATAAAAATGGGTTGTAAAGAGTATATCTAAAATCATACTCATATATCTTCTCAACAACGTTCAAGCTTAGCCCCACCCTGGATCTGAAATAATCCATTGTATCCGCGTTTTTGCTATACTGAGCAAAATATACTGAAACAATCAAAATCGACATAACTACCGGAAGTAGAAAGGCTAGTATTTTATAACTTCTCTTATTGTAAGTACCTCTTAACTGGGTCACACAACAGATAAACAAAAATGGCATAATAAATACCGCATCCCAATGAGATAGAAGAGAAAGGAGATAAAACACATTACCCAGCGCCACATTACGCACAAAATTACCAGAGTCGCCCTTAAGTATATCCGAATAGAAATACATGCAAACAGTTGAGAAAAACAGGTTTAAACTTTGATACTGTACTATTCTCCCAAATGCGACCGTGAAACCGTTCACACCAAATATAAATGAACTCAAGAAAGCGACTTTATCCGACTTAGTAATATTTTTAACTGCTAAATAGAAGAACAAGATTGAGAAAGAATTAAATAGGGCATAGGGAACACGAAAAGTCAATTCGGGAAAAACACTCCCATTAACTAAGTACACTAAATATGTGACTAAAAACTGAATAGGCCCTTTCCTCTCACTAAGAAACCTATCCCATCCATAAAAATTCCCACTTATCTTCAGCGGCATAAGCAAATATGTTTCGTCGGGAATATATTCGGAGTAACCAAGATTTACAAATCTGAGTGCTCCCATAAATAGAAGCAACAGCGCCAGATATTTAGTCTCCTTATTTAGTTTTAGCCTTGTTCCGAGTTTTTTTGTATTAAACATTATTATTGAACCAAATTAATTATATGGGTATCATCATATTTAGTGAATAAAAACAAATTAGCATCCCTTTTTAATAGAAATAGTTTGTTATACATCTTAACTTTCGCTGTGGTCTTGCTGTCTCTACAAGTATTTTTCCCTGATGTGTCAAGGACAATCTTTGGCTCCAGTTTAACTTCATATAATTCAGGCGCAAGTTTGAAGTCAGCAAACTTATCGAGCAAATCGGAAACAAGTAACGCAAATTACGATCACACCAAATCTATATTTTCCATCCTGGTAAATAACACTGATTACACACTGGGGTCACTCAGAAATAAAGTTGAAGAATTAGAGGGGGAGGTTTTATCCTGGGACAATAATAGAGGAACTATAGATCAAATCGCGGAGTTGCTAATAAGGCTCCCAAAGGATAATTTCGAAACATTTGCCGGATTCCTACGAAGTGAATCAATAAGAGTAGTATCAGAGAATATAAAAAATACCTCATACACTGAGAACGCCTACGAAAATCTAGACGAAAAAATAGAAAAGCTACAATCTACAATTAATACACTGGAAGATATCAAAACAAAGACTGAGGATTCCGTTAAGGTAATGAACGTTCAAAGACAGATTGATACGGTACAAGAGGACATTGAAGCATTTAAGGCAAGAAAAGACTTTCTGGATCTGGAATTAAACACGATTTTGGTCCAAGTCAACTTAACTACCGATGAACAGGCTCTGCCATATTTACCTTCTGATCCTTGGAGTCCAGAAACCGTATTCAAGAAAGCAGTCCGCAGTTTACTAATATCCGCGCAAAAAATCGGTACGGCGGCAATTTGGCTCTTTGTATACTCACCGATAATACTAGGTGTTTTGACTATACTAGTAACTTTAAGAAACTTATATCTGAGGTTTAAGAGATAGCCTACCAGTGAGTATTCGAGGAGCCCTTTAATCTATAAACTTCAGCCAAAACTAGGCCACCTTGCGTAAACTCTTTCTCTTTCTCGTAGTAATCCTTGTAAACCTTATTAAAGTTGACATCCTTAATAAAGAACTCCTGCGGATTATTCACATGAATATAAAATTGAGGCAAAAAGTTGGATCCAGGAGGAGTGTAGTCTATCCCATTTAAATAATACTGGGCTATTGTGTCATTATCATTTGTGTAAATACCTCTGACACCTTCTTTTGATTCAAAATATTTTCTTAGCTCTCTCCAAGATCGATTATAGGGAAATCCATATAAATATAAATGGTATTTGGTCGATATTTTACTATTCCATGGATACCCTGTATTTATTCTCGGCACATAAATAAATAGAGAGTTTACTAAAGTTACGGAGATTACGAAAACCGCTAAAACATTTGCCAGTTTGAGACCGACACGATCAGAAATTCCTTCGTATATTTCAACAAATGAGTAGCCACACATAATAGTCAGGGGAATGACGTATATATAAATATGTGTTCCAGGATTAAGAATAACCAATTCATATATAAGAAGGGCGCTGATAAACCAGAATAACTGAAGTTTCATACATTTTTCTTTTATCTTTATAAAAAACAATACAAATGGAACAAGAAATATATAAAACGCTAGTATTGTGCGGTTGTAAACCAAATACGTATACAAGGAGTTATTGAGCGAAAAATCTCCACCCGTCATCCTCCGCAATACATAATTAACCGTGTTATCCTCAAAATAGCCGCCGGTATAATAAGGTATATAGAAAACCGATGCTACAAGTAAAAAGGGTGCAACAAAATATACAAGAATAGGTATAAACTTCAACTTGTTTCTAATTACTAAATAAAATATCGGTATTAGAAAAAATACAGCATCATAATGGCAGAGTAGGGAAGCGCTGAAAGATATAGCCGATAATAACAGTAGAACACAATTTTCCTTCTTTTTACACTGATTAACATACTTAACAAAAAGCAGAATACCCGATAGACCAAATAATATGAGTATGCTCTGGTACTGAATAGTTCGTGAAAACGCTATAAAAAAGCCACTCACCGAAAATAAATATGCAGCCGCTATTCCCGTTTTCCATCCGTAGAGACTTTTCACAAGAAGATACAAAACAAAAACAGATATCACCCCCGCAATTCCAAAAGGTATCCTAGTCCATAATTCATGATAACCTCCAATAATTTTCTCGGTAAACCAAACCACAAGAAACTGCATCGGCCCCTTTCGCTGATCTAACAGAAATTCTTTCGCGGGAATTGTTTTATCCTGATAAAAAGTTTTTGTCTCATCCCCATAGAAATCCGAATATCCAAGAAACAATAAGCGGAGTAACACAGTAACAACAGCCAGAAAAATCAGCAATTCTTTTTCATGTTTCTTGAACGAGAGCTTCATTGCGTCTGTAGATCAGAAATATACTTTTCTGCGTCAAGCGCGGCCATACAGCCAAAACCTGCGGCCGAGACAGCTTGTCTGTACTTATAATCTGCGACATCCCCAGCAACAAAAACACCCCCCACAGAGGTTTTCGTACCTTCATGCACAATCACATAGCCTTTTCTATCCAAATCCAAAAAACCTTGTAAAAAGTCCGTATTTGGTTTATGCCCAATTGCTATAAATAAACCTTTTACGCCATCCAGCTTTGTATCCTCTCTTTTAATATTGTCATGTAGGATCAATCCTTCTACAACCTTTTCTCCAAGAATCTCTTTTACTTCGGTATTGAACAGGAATTCTATCTTCCTAGTTCGAAAAGCCTTATCCTGCATTATTTTACTTGCTCTTAGATTCTCCTTATCTCTTCTGACGAGAACATATACTTTTGGACTAAACTTCGATAGAAACAACGCCTCTTCCATTGCGGCATCTCCGCCGCCCACTACCGCAGTAACTTTATCCTTAAAAAAGGGGCCGTCACACGTTGCACAAACTGAAACTCCTCTGCCTTTTAACCTCTCTTCACTTTCCAAACCCAACCATTTCGCCGAAGCCCCCGTTGCAATAATTAAAGCCTTTGCTTCCAACACACTTCCGTTTTCCAGAACTGCTTTAAAAGAATCTTCTCCCGTTTTTTCAACATAATCTACATCGTAATCCATAAATTCAGCTCCAAATTTTTCTGCTTGAGAACGCATTCGTTCAATCAATTCAGGCCCTTTTACACCCTTGGGAAACCCAGGAAAATTTTCAACATCTGTAGTAATCATTAATTGCCCACCAGAAGTACTCCCGGAAACGACACACGTAGAGAGAAACCCTCTAGATGTATAAATTGCTGCCGTCAAACCCGCGCAACCCCCTCCCACTATCACAATTTCAAAACTTGTATTAGACATAAGACCAGTATACTATATTTACACCGCAACAAGATTATGCATAATTAATTTATGTCCAACAAAAGAAAAAAAACTCATACAAATAATAAAAAAAATGATGGCACAGATACTATAGTCACAGGAGGTGATGAAGTAACAGAAGAAGAAAATATAAGAGAAGAACTTGATCCTGATATTGCTAAAGCACTTAATGTGAAACCCAAGAAAAACAATACCGTAATAGAAATAGACTATATACCAGAAACAGACCTCACTGGAGTTGGACTAGACGAATATCCTGAGGATGAAATATAAATGGCAACACTGCTACTTAAGATAAATGGTTATTACGCTTTAAATAAAACCCTATTCCCGCCAAATTTATATATATATGATGATCTAGTAGTATATAAAAAGAGGAAATTTTTTTTCTGGGGTGACGAAATAACATATTCCTATAACCAAATAGCACAGGTTTCACTAAAAACAGGTCTTCTGTTTTCTCATTTGGAACTCTCTACAACGGGAAAGGACGAAATAACAGTTAAGTATGTTTTTAAGTGGAAAGCAAAATTAGCAAAGAAAATCATAGACCAGAAAATATACCATGCTCACGCCAAAATGCATCCTCATAAAGACACCAGTACGGAAAACTATAAGAATATGACATCTTTTGAAAAGGCGCTAAGCCGGCTCGAGGAACTTGCTCTGCGCGGGAAAATCTCAAAATCTTTCTACAAAAAGAAGAAAAATGAGCTTTTGAAAAAAATAGGGTAAAATATACTATATATGCGGCGGTAGTTCAGTTGGTAGAACGTCTCCCTTCCAAGGAGAAGGTCGCCGGTTCGAGCCCGGTTCGCCGCTCCAAATTCATTCAACACATGGTCACTTATTTATGTCTTCTTCTTTAACCGAAAAAAACGAAAAATTTAAGGGATATAAATATCAATATCTTGATTCCATAACCGGCGAACATATTATTTTGGCTATACACGGCTTGGCCGGAAGCAAGGAAAGCATGTCTGAATTAATTGAAACGAAGGACAATTTCAGATACATATTTATAGACTTACCGGGCCATGGAAATTTGGAAACTCAAGGTATAACTTGTTTACTCGATTTCGCAAAGTATATCGAGTCATTTCTTACCTTTAAAAATATAAGCAGGATCGGGATAATAGGATTTTCTCTTGGCGGATTGGTCGCTTTAAAGACTATTCAGCTAATCGAAAGCTCTACCCAAACGTATGGGATAATATGGGCTGCTCCTTTAAACCTTAAACACAACTTCCTTAGATTTAACTCTAAGCTTAGTATTTGGCTAACTAAAATATTGCCGATGTTCGTATACCGTAAACTTTATAAATCTTTTCTACCGGATCTGCTATTAAAAACGGGTGCAATATCTCTGTCAAAGCGGGAAAATGAAGCTCTCGGGCAGTATGATAGCAAATTAATCAATAAAGCGCCTACCATATTTAAGGAAAAAACCTATACAAACGTTAAATCCCCACTCTTATATATTTTTGGTACAAATGATAGTTTAGTAAAAGAAAAATATCTTGATGAGTTACAGCTTACTAATGAACACCAGAAGATAGAAATAATAGAGAGTGGGGGACATTTTCCATCAAGAGAAGGTCTACATAGTGCTAACTTAGCTATGCAAAAGTTTTTTGGCTCGTATTTATAGCTTATCTACAGTTATAATTACTTCCTAAATAACCTAAAAAAGGTTAAAATAGCTGTGTCCTGCGCCCGTAGCTCAGCGGATAGAGCAGTTCCCTTCTAAGGAAAAGGTCGGGGGTTCAATTCCCTCCGGGCGCGCCAAAAAAACTTGTCACCATTTATTAGCTAAACGTATAATCTTTTTACACGCCCGGGTGGTGGAATGGCAGACACGAGAGACTTAAAATCTCTTGTCCTTTTGGACGTGTGGGTTCGACTCCCACCCCGGGCACCACAAATATATCTCCTAACTATGGAGAATAAATGGCATCACTTAAAAGATATACTCACTCAGCACACATCAAAATCCCGCAGACCGGACTACATCACACACGCAGAGACCACTCTAGATTGGCCACTAAAACTTGAACCAAATGCGACTTGGGAAATGGAGTTAGCGGCATTTGCGCATGATATCGAAAGGTGCTGGTTTGACAAGATGGCACACATAGAGAACGAACAATATATTGATTATAAAATCAGACATTCGCAAAGAAGCGCTAGATTCAGAGTTATAAACAGGTGAGAATTATTGGTACAACCTCTCACGCACAATCGAGTAATCGATTCCAGTCCACTTTTTAATTACCCAATTTTTAAATCAATACCTAATAAATTTATGAGTATATGAGGTCGACGTAAGCTCTCCTTCAATTAATTCTTTATATTTTTCCTGTAGATCTTTCAGTGGTATACCGCTTGCCTCTGAGTAAGCTTTAAAGAAAGTATTTAGTGAATTTACAGCTATTCCACGGGCCATTTCGTGCGCAGTAGTTTCTTCTAAAATATTATTATCAACACAAAAAGTTTGAAACGCATGAGTATACAGTTCGGGTATTGACATTACTGTTTGTGATAAATCACAATGGACATCTTCAAGTGTGAAATCTTTAGATTGTAATGGTTTTGCACCTTCCAAATCAACCAATTCTCCAGTTAGAGTCCAGTTATGAGTTGTAGGATATTTATGAAAGTAACCCGTACCATGAAATCTTGCTAAGTAATTACCCATAAGTGCGGGAAGATCCTGAGTATAATATTTATAAAATCCCTCCGGAGTAGGTTCAAAGTCAACTCCACGATAATTGTCCATAAAGTACGTTGATAAATTATGCATTAACCTTTGTGCTTCAGAAGAATCTATGTCTTTTATAATTTGCGGTGTATCTCTGAGTCTTTCCTGAAATGGAACTATTCTTATGATCTCGTAGTATTGAACTCTTTCTAAATATACATCTACTTCTTCTTCAGTAAAATCCAGTGTTTGTTTCTCACTGTCTGATCCGAAATATTCTTCCTTTAGGCGTTTTTTTAATTCTTCTATAGTTAGTTTTTCACCATCTATATTCATTTTGGACAGTTTTTTTGCAACTACCATTGTCTCGGTCGGCAAACCAGCTGCCCTAACTGACTCTGATATTTTTTGAAGACGTTCAAGTTTAGAATCATCTGATACATGATATAAGTAATGAGTGCGAAGATGCCCGTAATCCGGATCTCTTTCTAAATAAGGAGACTTGCCTTCCGGAACACTTCCTTTCAAAGAGACTGCCGTAAACCTATTACCATGCTCATCCGCCCAAAGAACATTACCATCAATTATCTCACTGCCAAGAGACCTCATATGATGTTCAGAAACACGGTAGGTATCCATTATCTTTTCGGGTAATTTAAATGGCACACCGGGTGTTCTGAAAAATATACAGTCACTCTCTGTTGGCACAGGATCGACCTTTTCGTAATTTTCGACTACTCCTAACGCCATAAAGTTATTTTAAATTAATTTACAGTTATAAGCTATAAATCTGTTTTGAAAATTATCTCTTGACAACCCATACAATTTTTAGTAAATTGATCTTCGTCTCAATAGGAATTTATTCCTATTGAGACACTGAAGAAACCACCTAACGGTGGTTTTTTCATTTACTGATTAAAATAGTGTAAAATAACATAGCTAAAATGAAAGTATATATCGGTTATAAATATACAAACGTTGAAGACAAAAATTCCCTTAAAAAAGGCCTTGAAGAGGTCTCTGATATTATTTCTGATTTGGGACACACTACATTTTTATTAGGCAGAGACAAGAAAAACTGGAGCAGCAGCAGATTTCCGCTATGGAAAACTATTCCTTACATCTTCATAAACCTGATTAACTCGGAGCTACTTTTTGCATATATTGTAAATGATGAAAAAAGCTATGGATTATCATTTGAACTCGCACTTGCTAAGTTGATGAAGAAGAAAATTATTGTAGCCTTGACTAACAAAAATCTATCATGCGAATTCGAAAAAAGAATGGCGGATCAAATAGTGGAACTTAGTAGTTTTAGCGAATTGAAAGAATATCTCGCCCGCGAACTATAGAGTCTCAAACACTTAACTCTCATCGTAACGTAAGCCAATTGACTGTGCTATCATCATACTGATGAAAGATAAATTGATATATTACTTGACAGGTTGCATTTTTCTTCTCGTAGCCCTCGGTGTTGGGATCAATATCAAACAGCAGTTTGAAGTAGATTACTCAAAAATCCCAAATAAGGTTGAGGAAAACAGTGGCTTTCAAAGATGGATAACGAACTTGAAAAATAAAGATATAGAAATTGAAGCAGACGAATTTAGACTAATTGAAGAAAACGAAATATATAATACAAAATGGATGCAGGTATTTTCTATCGACCAAGATGGAAAAAAAGAAGAGTTTGAGAACAACCTGTTAAAACATAGAGATATTAAAAAAGTAATATTTTCGCCCAGTGATAGGGAATACATTGACTATAGATACGAATATAGGGATGGCTACGCGCCAAACGAAGTCCATTTCTACGGCCTCAAAGAAGATAAAATTATAGACGCTAGAATTCTTGACTGCTCCACAAGGGCCAATTGCTACTTTGATAGAGCCTATTTTTTGGACAATAATGTTTTTGTGATATCTGAGATATCCCGAAACATACACAAACACGATGAAACCTCGCCATTTTGCTCCCAAAGCGAAACGTGCACATACACTTTCAAGATTCACGTTATAGATCTCATTAATAACTCGAGGTATGTTTACGAATCAAAACCACTTGAACTAATCATGGAAGAAGTAAGACCGGAACTATAATCCATCTTTTATGCCACATTCTATTATGTTACTATTCTATTAGAAATGACTATACCAAAAAGATTAGTAAAAAGTAAAAAAGACAGAGTTTTCGCAGGAGTATGTTCAGGACTTGCTCATTATCTGGATATTGATCCGTTAGTAGTCAGAATCGTGTTTGTATTACTCGCTATTTTCGGAGGAAGTGGATTAGTAATATACATCATTTTATGGCTGTTTGTGCCCGGCGAGAATCAAGAATCAAACGCCACTCAAGAAGAGATACTGAAAGACAATCTTGATGATATACAGGACAGAGTCAACGATTTCACAAAGAAATTTGAGAGGGTTGATAAAAAGTACCTTCCTGGTGCCATATTTATCTTTTTTGGCTTGCTAATTCTACTCAAGAACATTGGCATATTAAACGCGGGATATGTAGTACCTCTAATTCTTTTTGCATTTGGGTTTTATCTAATACTTAGACAATAGTTATCAGTAGTTATCAGTTATCTGCTAATTTCAATTGTTTCACCTAGTTCAGCTAATAAAGAGTGCACTGTTATTTTTCCATACTGAGTCCTTGATATTTCATATCCGGTTCCGTTGAATGTTTTATCTTGAGGATCCACAGGGATTAGGGTCAGATACTGCTCATTTTTTAGTAAAACGGACAAATCGACGTACCCGGTACAATCAACTGCATGTTCTTTGCATATTTCCTTGGGTTCTTGAGTAATAGAAAGCGGCAGATCTCCATTTTGCGCCTGATAACTCTTTACTCCGAGTGCGATCATGTGAATATCAATTCTTCTTCTTGTATTCCTGGCCCGAGCTATTTGTCTATAGGGCTTAATCACTGAAACAACAACAACAGCTAAAATACCTAATATAATCACTACAAGTATTATTTCGACAAGTGTAAATCCCACCTTGGTACCAAATTCCTTTTTACCAAGAAGCATATGTTCATTTTATCACGGTATAATCCTGTACTTTGCAACTAGTGTATTTCGGCACTCTTTTCTTTTATAAACTTTCGCCAATCAGCAATAAAGGACAAAAAAGTAGAGAAGGGCACATCTATCAGCGCACTTAAAAACACACTCACAAAGTTATATTCTTTCCATTTATTTGATAACCACATGCCAATTTTGGCCATAGGAACCGAAAAAAAGTTTAGAAACATTTCCACCAGACCGCCATCTTCTTCAATGGTTAGTTCCCGCGACTTTTGTCTTATCAACATAGCGGCAAAAACTACTATAGCAACATTCGCCGCATCAATATACAAAGATGTCCATGGCACACCGGCGAATAAAAACACTATATACACCAAATATAACGATCCTATACCTCCTATCACATAAATCAGTGTAAATATTAAAGAAAATATCGGATTTTTCCTCTTATTTAGAATTATTTCGTACTCATCTTCCTTTTCACTGCCATAAATAATATTGTATATCTCATCGAGAAGTCTCTTAAAATTATCAGGCGATGGTAATTTAATAATAGCTACAAGAATAAACATCATCGCCGTAGGGATCATAATATCTACAACAATCGCCCATGGTTTAAACTCGCCATATATCCATTTCGCTATCGGAAACTCGAACACTATCAAACTTGCTCCACCAGCCACAAAAATGGAAATAGTAGAATATATCGCGGACCTGGTTAACCGTCTTTTTAACGTAGACATACGCTGTTTATACTGTTCTTTTATGTACCAACCAAACTTTGCCCTGTCACTTACTATACTTTTTAACGATGCCCTATCTTTTGATATACGCTCAAAAGCATCCCCAATTATCAAATAAGCCGCATCGTATTTCTCACATATCTCAAAAAATTTACCTTTCCATGGGTGTTCTAAATACTCCGTAATTTCGTTCCATATTTTTTCTATATTGTCGCTAAAATATTTGAAATCTTTTTCCGTATACTTGCAGAAATTATTGTATTTATACTTAAGAAGCCTGAATGAAATTATAGGAGAATCCAGATTAAATATACTCCTATGAACCGCTACATATGTTTGGATATACTTTTCTTCATTAGTAATAGCTTTAGCCGGTTTTACCTTTATTCTAGTGTAAATAACATTTGTCATTAAGTTCATCAGCGCGTGCTCTTTATATGCTGGCTCTAATGCCTCTTCTATTTCACTCGCAGCTACTTCAGTTATCCAGTTATAGAATTCTATTTTTCTTTTTATCGAAAGGTTCCCGGTTTTATTAGAAAGGGGATTGTTTTTTAATATGTAATCGTATTTTTTTAGAATACTAAGAATCTCAGGTACCTTTTTCTTAGATATCAATTTATGAGAGAAGTATCCGGTGCGTAACAATTCGTCCATAAAAGATTCCGCAAAATCATAATTTAGATCCCCGTTTAGAATAAGGTTCTTTCCGGTAGCTCTTGTTATGAGCCTCCTTTTTAGAATCCTTTCAATTGCGGACCGCCTGACAAGGTGCTCCTCCTTCCAATCTACAACTTGCCTGATTCTCTCGTAAAACCGGCCAATTCTAGTAGCCAATCTATCAACTTCAATAGGCGATTCAACCTCTTTAGCATCGTATTCCAAAGCTTTCATATAATCACCAATATATTTGATGATGAATGTATTAAGTTCTGCAGGTCCCGCATCTTTTTCTAAATCACTCTCCGTATCTCCAAATGTGATATCCGGGATATATCTATCTAAACTAGATAATCTTATTTTCTCATTGTATTGTTTTGAACCTAGAAATGTGAATAAATTCATAAGTTAACCAGAAAATTAATTACTTTCTATAGATTTTGACAACATACTACTAAACTTCTCCGTAATCTCATCAGAATCCTGCAAGTCTTGAATAAAAGGGTTTAAAGCAAAACTCAGTATATTCATGCTTACAACTGATAAGACCTTAAAAGTCCATTTCTTAAACAAACTCACACTTCCAAGCAACTCCCTTATAAAAATTAGAAGTTCTGTTCTGAGTTCAACGATGAACTTTGTTACTGGAAACTCATCCTGACCTGTTATACCTAACGAGGTTAACAATTTTATCTCGGGATTAGCTATACCGTAATCAACGATCATACGCACAATACTGAAAATAAAATCTATTGGATCTTTGCTGTCATATACCACCTCACTCAGTTTTTCTTTAAGTCTGGTGCAAGAAGTATTTAGTACTGTTTTTAGAAGCTGTTCTTTACTTTCAAAGTAGTAATAGAGTGTCGATTTACTAACACCAACCTCAAAAGCTATTTTGTCCATAGATACACCATAATAACTCCTCTGAGAAAATAGTCTTGCGGCAGTCTTTATAATCTTATCCTTAGTATTAACGTTACTAGTATTTTTATTTATAGACATATTATCTACTGACCGTTCGGTCAGTCTTACTTTATACTACATACAACAAATGATGTCAATTCAATCCTTCATCAAGCCCATCTACAGTATCACTTCTTGCATCGAAACTCGATAAATAATGGGACTTATCATCGTCGAGTGCGGGGTAGGTGGGTTTAGAGTTTCTGGACCAAACTACCTTAAATCCCCTTAATGAATCTACTTCTCAATTCGTAAATCAAGGAAAAGGTCGGCTTATAAACTAATACGGGATCCAGCCACACCCTTCCGCCAAAAGTAGCGGGCTCTTTCAGACCTTTATTCCATATCGCTAAATAAAAGCACAAAAATACATATAGAACAGTCATAGAAACAAAGTGTTTTTTAAGTTTATTCTTAAAAATAGTTGCACTTCCTAAATATATAAAAGGAGTACCCCATATAAAATGGGTTCTATTTAGCACAGGCGTAAACAAATAATAAACAGAAAAAGAAGTTATTATTAGTATCCAGATATTATTAACTTTCTTCTTAAAAAACAAATACAACGGCAAAATTTGCGCTCCCAGCAAAGCACACATCGTATAGATTTCGTTAAACTCCGCCTGGTAGAAATTAACTCCATAATCCTGGAGATAATAGGTAAAAGTACCAAAAAAGGGCCGGCCCTGAATACTCCTACTTCCATGAACAAGCAAAGCACCATTTATATACAGCATAGCGTCTTGTACAGACGTGATAAAGGGTAGAGAAAGAAGTATCGTTATCAAAAAACCTCCTAAAATAAACTTTTTCAGATCTTTTGTCTTTATTAAAAATATTGAGATTAGTATTATAGGAAATGTTTTTAAAGTGACCGATAACGCGTACATCACACCCGATATAAAATCTTTTTTCCCTACAGTAAAAACACTTATCAGCAGAAACAACACGGGCAGCACATCATAATTTGTATACTCGTATTTCATAAAAAAATACGGATGTATAAACCAGAATAACAAACCAAAAATAATCACAGAGTAGGGAAACTTTTCCTTCTTTAAAATTTTACAAAGCAAAATACCCACAATTATATCCGCTATAAGAACGGGAACTTTCCACATATACTTTGTCGGTAAATCAAGATCAAAAATCATATTCACTTTTGTAAAAAAAGTCTGAATGTATAAAAGAGTAGGCATATAAGAGTATCCATGTTTAAGTTTTTCATCTTCAAACGACTGGACAGTGTATATATAAGGATTCACGCCGCCAAGAAAATTCATAACCGTGGTTTTAAATGTACTGTGATCACCACCTTCTTGATCAAAAACTAATAGTCTCAAAATTACAGATATCACAAAAATGAACAAGATCACCGCTTTGTAGAATCTTTCCAAACTTTGCACTTTCATATACTAATTCCAATAAAATCAATATAATTATACACAACTATTTTGTAACGCCCTTTTATACAATATGTATATTATTGAGATAAAATTAAACTGGGATGCTATCTAAGCTCAAGATTAAAAAACTGCAATTTACAGATATATTGTTTGTGATTACCCTAATCATCTACGCGTTCTTTGGGTACAGCAGAATAGGGAAGGCTTCAATAAATAATGACGCCCAATTCTGGTATACAAGAACGCAAAACTTTATTGACGCAGTACAAGAAAAAAGATGGGGAGAGACTCTTCAAAATCCAAAACCGGGAATCACGGTTCACTGGCTCTCCGGATTAAGTTTGGAAACTTTCTTGAGTTTGTACGAAAAGATATATCACTTTAGACCGGACATCTATACTTACGATACTTTTCATCTTGTTCACTTTTCAGTTATCGCACCTTTAATAACCGTAAATGTTGTTTTCATCGCGGTTTTTTACTTCTTGTGCAGTAAGATATTTTCTAAGGAGATTAGTCTTTTAGGTGTAATTCTTTTTAGTATGCAACCATTTTATGTTGGTATATCGAGAAATTTCCACTCCGATAGTATATTAGCTGCATTTATGACTTTATCCTCCATTATCCTTATTTACTACTTAAACAAAAAACCAATTGTTAAATACGCTATTTTTTCCGGAGTCTTCGCCGGTCTGGCTCTTTTAAGTAAATCATCCGCTGTTTTTCTGCTGCCATATATTTCTCTACTGCTATTACTGGATTTCGCTTTTAATAGAAGACCGCTCAAGTTTTATATCTCATCCTTCCTTTTATGGCTGATCACATGCTCAATCACTTTTTTTATCTTACTGCCCGATATGTGGATCGAACCTGCACAAAACTTAAAGGAAATATTCATTTACGAAGGGTACTTCCTGGCAACAACAGGAAGAGATGGTATTAACAACTTTTTCTACTACATTGAACCTATTTTAAGAGTGACAACACCTATATTGTTAATGTGTTTTTTGACAAGCATTCTATATTTCATAGTCAACAGAAAAGAATTTAGACTAAAAAAAGAAACCTCGATTTTCTACATATTTTGCTATACCTTTTTTTATCTTCTACAAATATCTATCACAAAGCAAAAAATGGATAGGTATTTACTCCCCGTATTTCCCTTTATTGCACTACTAAGCGGTTACGGGATTATTAATTTTATCGATAAACATTTAAAAACCCACAAATACAATATTTTTCTACTACTTTTCATCGCCAACTTTATATTTATTCTAAGCTACTACCCAAATTACTTAATATACCCAAGTCAAAAAGGCAAAGACCAATTTGGATGCTCGTTGTGCAGTGATATAGGTGAATATCTAAACAACAAACCAAACGCTTCCGATCTCAAAGTTATAAGCCTATCCGACAAAGTGCACAGAATTAAACCATTTGTTAAGGGAAAAGTATATACAATACACGAAATACTACCAGCAGGATGGACTGCAGAGTACTTGATAGCTGCAAAAGATGAAACACTCCCAAATGAGTATCAACATTGTATTATAGAAAAAACCATTTCTTTTAAAGGAGTAGAGTATTGGGATATTTATAGGTGCAAATAGACAAACCACATCGTAGGAGTAAAAATAGGTAAGTATATCCTATTGCCCCAATTTAAAACGAACACAATTTTATTTTCAAAGATAAATCAAGGATCGTAAAGACAAAATTAGTCACTTATGATACCAAAACCCTTTATATAGTTGATTGTGAAAAAAACCTCGAGAAAATTTCGCACGACGTACCACTAACAAACCAGTTACAGAGAGGATGGCAGGCAGGTCTTCGAAAGGAGTTCATTGAATATGCGCCTAAGGAACTGACCGCCAATAGATTTGAACAACAAACGAGGTATGTTAAAAAGTGTAGATAAGGACGCTAAAGAGTTATCTTTATCAATAGCAAAGGGGATTTCAAATGAAGATGCAACCCCTTACGTAAACCAAGAACTAGAGAATTTAATGATACAGAAAAGTGACTTGGAAGATGAGATTGAAAAAATTGAGGAGAAACTTCAAAAAGTTGAAGTTGATGTCATAAGTCTCGACCAATTCTTGAACTTGTCGAAAAATGCTCCTAATACAATCAGAAATGGAGATGCCGTACTAAAAGATGCAATTTGCAGATTTATATTCTTGAACATTGATATTGGAGTTGACGAAGTGTTGTCATATAAGCTCAAAGAGCCATTTGATACCCTTATAAAACAGCGTAAAAAATCCAATGGTCGGGGTGGTCGGACTTGAACCGACGACCTCACGGTCCCAAACCGTGCACTCTAATCCAACTGAGCTACACCCCGCTAACTAAAATAGATATTAAATCCAAAGAAAGTATAACAGAAGCGATTTTATAACAAAATTGACATTAAACCAACAAAATGGTTCCTTTAAAATAGGCATTTCCGCCGGCTTAAGCAAACCCGAAGATATTTGTTAACTTCTCACACAATGTGCTAGGCTATGTGTGTGACTTCTAAAAACTCGAAGAAATTTTTCCAAAGAGACGGCAAACCTTTAAACAACACCATAGAAACAATTAGTATTGTCCCAACATCCGAAATTCACATAAATCAGGCTATCTTTGATGAACTAAACAGTCCGCCAAAACCAAATAATCTGAGAAATCTTCTGAGTGAGAAGTTTGAGAAATTCGTGGATTCAAAGCCTAAACTGCCACTTCCTAACATCAAATCGTTCTCTCTACTTAAACTGAGCTCCTTTTCAGCAGCATCACTTGCTATAGCGATAATTGTACTACTAGTAATACCGCTAAAGATAAAACCGAGGATAGACGCATACTCAATATATTCATCAAAACCGTTAACAATGGATGAGATGACTTATGACATCTATACGAAGGATTCCCGTTCTCAAAGAATAAATGAGGTGTTCAAAGAATACGGATGCCCGCTGGAGGGGATGGGGGAGACCTTTGTGCATGAGGCCGACGAAAACGACATTCCGTGGTGGATCGTAGCTGCTATAGCCTTTCAGGAGTCAAGTTGCGGCAAAAACTCGCCAAAAATTGATGGACAGGAATCATATAATGCATGGGGATGGGCTGTTTACGGCGAGAGCGTACACTCTTTTGATAACTGGGCAAGAGGCATAGAAACTGTTTCTAAGTACTTATCTAATAGATTTTACTCTCAGGGCATAACTAATACCTGCGAAATAATGAAAATTTACACGCCTCCATCCAACGGCTCCTGGTGTGAAGGAGTTGAGCACTTCAAAGAGCTGATAGTTAACTATAAATCTCCCGCTGCAGAATAACCTGTAGTATTTGCGGCTACACCCAAAAAATGATATAATTTCAATTCATATGCGGATAAAACTTAGAATTTACAGCTCAATAATTACCCCTGCGGCCATTTTAATGGCTCTGTTTACGTTGCTTAGTTTTAGTTCTTCTAACAGCAAAAACGCTATAAATGGCCCGTTATTTTCGGATAAAATCGCGGTTTCAGAGGTAAATAGGGTAGAAGTACTAGAAAACTTCTTTGATAACTACAATTCACCTCTAAGAGATCACGCGGACACTTTTGTTGAAGTAGCCGATAAATATGGTATGGACTACACAATACTCCCCGCTATTTCGTGTATGGAATCTACATGCGGAAAATACATGATACCGGGCTCTTATAATCCTTTTGGATGGGGTATTCATGGAAATAGCTCCATTGCTTTCAACAGCTTCGATGAGGCAATAGAGACTGTAGGAAAAGGCATGAGTGACATTTATCTTTCAAAAGGCCTGGATACACCTGACAAAATAGCCCCTGTTTATACACCTCCTAACTCCAATGGATGGCTAAAAGGTGTTAATTTCTTTATCGAACAAATAGATAAAGAAGAGGTATCTAATCAAGTTAGATTAGCGAGCAATTTAGAATTACACTAAATTCGCAGAGAAAATGTTGATACCTTACCAGGACAAACTTATAAGTATCAAACACAGAAAGGAATTCACTACAATCCTTTCTGCACTGAAAAATACATAGTATAATCGTAACGCTACTCCAGGGCGAGTGGCGGAATTGGTATACGCGCACGGCTTAGAACCGTGTTCCTTGCGGATTGTGGGTTCGAGTCCCACCTCGCCCACCAAAAGTCGAATTTGATTTCACAAAAGAATTCTACAATTTACAGAAGATTTGCCTTTTACACGAAGTTGGACAAAAAAACATTAAAGCACAAATAGCTTTTATTATTCGCAAGTTCATCACCAAGATATTTGTAGATTTTTTCGTGAGATTACCGGTTATAAGTATAGGAACAATACCATTCCCCTCCAATGCAGTATGCCTCTTTGCCATGATACCCCTGACAATGTATCATCTTCTCTCCACCCCTATCTAAACACTCTTGAAAATTATGATCATCCTCATAAATCCTTATACTACACTCCTCTTTGTCATATCTGTCCTTCAATTCCAACACAAATACATAAGGACTTACCATACACTCATCAAAATCCTTGGGAAATCCTTTTAAAATATTCTTGTCATTTTGAAAATTAATATTACATATAATCCTGTCGTGATCATCAGGACTATAAGAAACAGAAGAGATTTTTACTGTGCCACCATTACGTCTGCATGCGTCCTCATCCATTGTTTCTATGGGTACTTCTATCCCGCATGATACTGTTGACGTTAAATTAGGCAGTTTATACTTAATATCTAATAAACATTCTTCATAGTTAGTTGGTATCGACACTGATTTATCGACAATTTCATTTTCAGTGCCACTTATTTTTATTTGCTCTTTCTGCAACAAAATCGTTATAAGTAAAGCAAATGAAATACCAAACACTGCTATTAATGATTTAATCGTTTTTCTAATATCACTCATAAACTCATAAAAAGATGCTCAATCAAATTATAATAGCTTTAAGTATAGTTGTATAATTATCGTAATGAAGAAAATATTATTATTTACCTTCTTATCAGTTACTATACTTGCTATTTTCAATAAACACAGCTTTGGCTACGAAACTGAGAAAATTGAATTCTACGACAATTTAATTGAGATAAATAAAAACGGTACTATTAATGTGACCGAAAGAATCACTTACAACTTCGGAAGTAACGAAAAACATGGAATAACAAGAGAAATCCCCCTAATAAAAACAAACGATGAGGGCAAGAATTTTATACTAACTATAAATAATGTCGAAGTTGAGAATTATCCAGCTGAAATTACTAAATCTAGAAAACATCTCAGTTTAAGAATAGGGGATCCGGACAAACTTATTTCAGGAACACACACATACACAATAAACTATCAGGTTGTAGGTGCTCTAACTTATTTTGAGGACCATGACGAACTATTCTGGAATACGGTGGGAACCGAATCCGAGGTTCCTGTAACCAGAACAACAACTAAACTGATACTTCCGCATGATATTAAGGATGGAGTAGATTATATCTGCTACACCGGTGTAAAAGACTCAAAAGAAAGCAACTGTGATATTCAAAGAGTAAATGAAGCAATTTTCTTCAATAGTACAAAACCGCTCGAAGTAAATGAGACTTTAACGATAGCAGTGAAATTTCCAAAGGGATACGCTGATGTACTGCTGCCAAAAGAGGACAGATTTGATATTTTTATAGCAATAGTAGTTATTGTCCTATTAACTTTATACGTTCTATGGAACGTAGTAGTTCCTATATTGACTTTCTTAAAATGGCGCAAGGATAGGGTAAACACCAGGAACCACCAGCAAATTGTTGCAGCATGGTTTGAGCCGCCTGAGCGCGAAGACAGAAAGAAGTTTTCGCCTGCGGAAACGCTTGCTATAATAAGCAAATCAACAAATCACTCCGCTATATCAGCAACAATAATTTATCTTGCTCAACAGGGGTTCTTTACAATATCTGTGGACGAAAAGGGCAAGGTAGCTTTCAAGAAAAAAACAGACACCTCCAGCAGTAAAAAGAACTTAACTCAGTTTGAAAAAGACATACTGAACTCGGTTACCGATAAAGACAAAGATTCTATTGATCTGGAAACACTAAAAAAATCGACTAAATTCTATAAAGTAATTGCCTCATTCCAAAATAAGGTATTAAACCACCTTTACGAAAACGGATATTTTCAAGACGATCCCAAGAAAATTCAAAATAAGTATATGATTCTGTTTGTTTTGGCTATGATTACTATATCTTTGCTCCCAATGTTCACGTTCATACTACTCGGATACAAATCCTTCGCAAAGACCCTTAAAGGAATACAAAAATACTCGGAGGCGCTTTCTTTGAAGAATTTCCTATCGTCACAAGACGAACAGCTTAATTTTCAGTCCAAAAATCAGATGTTTTTCGAAAAGCTGCTACCATACGCAACAGCATTCGGTGTCGAAAAAGTCTGGGCTGATAGATTTTCTGATTTGAAATTCACACAATCTGATTGGTGTGAAGGTGATATCCTAAACGCTACAACATATTCCACGCTAAGCAGAACTATAGACAGCGGCGTGACATCGGCTAAAACATACGGAAGCAGCGGAAAAAGCCGCTCAGGGTTCTCAAGCGGCTTCTCATCCGGAGGTTCTTCCGGCGGGGGAGGCGGCGGAGGAAGTGTCGGAAGCTGGTAAGACTCCATTTAATGCCGACTTACATATAAAAACTGTGCTAAAATAACTCCGTTATGCAAGTAAAAGTTGAAAAACAACCTAAATCGACAGTTAAACTTACTGTTACTATACCCTTGAAGGATGTGAAATCCGCACGCGAAGAGGTTATTGAGGAACAAGCTAAAACTGCGAATATCCAAGGCTTCAGAAGGGGAATGGCGCCAAAGGAGATTGTAGAGGAAAAATTAGGCATAGAAAAAATAAAAGGACTGGTAATAAATAAGATTTTAAAAAAAGGTTATACACAAGCACTAAAGGAAAATCATATCGCTGCCATATCAAACCCGAAGGTTGAGATTAAGGAATTTGATATAAACAAGGATTTCGAATTTACAGCTTTGGTCGCAACAAGGCCGGATGTGAAACTGAAAGACTACAAAAAAAAGCTCAGAAAAAGATACGAAAACAAAGTTGAACAGACAAAAAAAGATCTTGAAAAGATAAACAAGGAAAAACTAGCAAAGGGCGAAAAACTTGCAGAAGCAAAGGCACAACTGAGCACAAGTGATGTTCTAGAAATATTAAACGAAGAATCCGAAGTTGAAATTCCTGATCTACTAATCGAAGAAGAAACGGATAGAATGATGTCTAAACTAATAGATCAGACACAAAATCTTGGCATGTCAATAGAACAGTACCTAAGAGCCCAAAACAAAACAGCCGACGAACTGCGGGAAGACTATAGACAGGTAGCTGAAAAAAGCATAAAAGCCGAATTTGTGCTGGGACATCTAACTCAAGAAGAAAAAGTAGACGCAACGGATGAGGAAATCTTAGAGACTTTTAAAACCGCTGGATTACCCGACGCAAAAGAAAGACTTAATAATCCTCTAGAAAAAGCTTATGTAAAAAGTATCCTCCAAAAAAATAAATTACTTACAAAATTAATGGAGGAAGCAGAAGGAGAACAAAAAGATGAGCATTAACCAAACTTTAGTACCAATTGTCGTAGAAAAAGAACCGGGTGGTTTTGAAAGATCTTACGATATTTACTCAAGACTACTCAAAGACTTTATTGTATTTGTTACAGGACAGGTCGATATGGAAATGGCCAACACTTTTATTGCCCAAATGCTTTTTCTGGAAAGCCAGAACCCTGAAAGAGACATAAGTGTTTATATAAACTCACCCGGAGGAGTAGCCTATGCTGGAAGAGCAATGTATGACACCGTAAAACATGTGAAAAACCCTGTTAGAACAATAAATGTGGGCTTAGCAGCATCAGCAGCCGCATTGATCTTGGGCTCCGGCACAAAAGGAAAAAGGTTTTCTTTGCCGGGATCATATACAATGATTCATCAGGTTCTGGGAGGCGTAGAAGGACAAGCAACCGATATTGAAATTACTGCTAATCACATGATAAGACTTAAGCACCAATATGCTGAATGTATAGCAAAAGATACAGGGCAGCCAGTCAAAAAAGTCCTTGATGATATTGAGAGGGACAATTGGATGGATGCAGAAGCTACACTAAAATATGGAATTGTAGATAAGATTATGGATCCCAGGAAGAATGACGAGGGGAGAAAAGACAAATAGAGAAATATTGTTGAGCCCGAAAAAGTTTTGATTTATATTTCTACTGCTAGACCGGGTAGCTCAGTTGGTTAGAGCGCCACGTTGACATCGTGGAGGTCACAGGTTCGAGTCCTGTCTCGGTCACCAGAGAAAGGTGTATATCACCTTTAGGTGATAGACAGCTCTCTAGTGAGAGAGACTGGACGAGAATAATTCGGACTGAGTGACCCCGAGTATTCGAGGGAACGAGGGAGAGGGGGTTGCGTGCTTTTGTATGTTACGAACGAAGAGAGTTACAGACAAAAGACATGTAACCGAGTCCTGTCTCGGTCACCATGAACAGGTAACCATAGAAAAGAAAGCTAACTAACCCATGCCAGTATTAAATCCTCAGTAACAGCTTCATGTTCTTGTGAATTTTCAAGATAACTTTCCCAAGCCAGCAAATGCTTTTTTAGTCTTTTACTTAAATACAACTTAGAAGTTGCCTCATTATGCCGATATTCCTTGCCTTGGGAGTATGACTGAACAAACCTAGTTATACAATGAGTGCTCACAGCACTTAAGGTGGTACCCGATTCAGCCGGACTTACAGCTTCACTGGCATCTTCAGGATTGTCCATAGCATCCAGCTCTGCTACTTCCATTTGAATTACTTCAAAATCCTCAGTCTTCTTGATAATTTTGGGGCTTTCATAATCCTTTTTAATCAATTTGGCATTTACCCAAGCTACATATTCCCTAACATAATCGACCCGTTCCTCTTGCGGCATATCCTCTAAAACAGGTACTAATTCCGATAATATAGTAGCTTCAGCTTCACCTAATTTTTCATGGGCCACTCTTTCCTGAATTCTTGCGCGCTTGATATCTTCGTAGACTTCTTCAGCCATATCCCAAATCTCACCTGAAGAAAACGGAGATTGTTGTATATTTACTGTTCTAAACAAATCAATATAGTTATAAAGCACACGCTGTTCTTCTTCCTCGCTTAATGCCGCGCCATAAGAAGTCTCAAAGTTATCCTGTCCAAGAAGATTTCTGAGTTTTGCTACCTCAGCTCCTAAAACAGAATCAGATCGGATCAACTCCTTATACCGATCAAACGAGTCTAATCGTCTGAGAACACTTAAATCCGGTATTTCCCGATTTGCGGGTAACACAAGTACTTGTTCTAGATCGTCCGCAACACTGAGATAAATCTGTTCTTGTTCTACTGCCATTTCCGCGCTTAATACCCGATCTAATCCCACCCGCGCTAATCCTTCCGGAGACATTTCATTTAATGCGTTTACAATTTGCCTCACGCCATAGCGCGCGCCTCGGTCTTCACTTAACTGCTTGAACGCTCTTCTGCTGAGCAAACCCAACTTTGCCTCTTTAATACCAGTTACTTCTCTCACACCCGCCTCATTAAGTCCAACTTCAGCCACATCCGGATCTCTTAATCTCTCAAGATTCCCGGATAATCCGTATTTACGCGGTTCGTGAAAAATCCTAACTATAGTCTCTGACAGTTCGCGCTGATCAGTCTCCGCGATTTCCGAACCAGACATAATTAGAGCTTCAAATAAATATCCCGCGACATAAGCTTTTTCAAATGGTTCGGTCGAGGGTCTTTTTTCATCCGGATTAAACTTCTCGAAATTTACCCATGCCTGCTGAATATCCTGCTGCATTCTGTCAATAAAATCTACATGTAATCTCTCTAATGCCGTTCTTTTCTCTGTAGCACTTTCAAGTCCTCCACCACCAGCCAAAGACTCTAAAATGTCCATATATTTATCGACATCAAGACCAGCAGTATCCTCATTCTGACGAGGTTCATCTCTGGGGAACATATCATTATAAAATCCACTCATAAAAAAATTATATTATGTCAAGTTGAAAATAACAAAAATATAATATATCATCCTCACGATGACCTATAATATACCAGACTACAAAAGGGCAGTAATTGAGGCTGAAAAAATCCTAGATGAACTTGGATATGATGAGCCACCTGTATCACCACTGGAGATCGCTGAATATATTGGGCTTTCAGTTGTTCAAAATGTAAGTCTACAGTTACCAACTCCAACTTATATAGAAAACAAAAGGGAAATCGCTGCCAGGCTGGACGGACTTAATAAAACAATCTTTGTGAATACACAACAGCCCCCTAAAAACATGATATTTGCAATAGCTCACCAAGTAGGTTACTTCGTGCTTAACAAGCAAAAAGTTGTAACAGATATCAATTCTGTTCGACCATTATTAAGAGGCAAAGAATTATTAAACCCAAACATAGATGAAATGAAAGAGGCTTACCATTTTGCGGCTAATCTGATGGTGCCATTTGATATGCTAAAAAAATATCGGAAAGAGTCAAATTCTGTGCTATCTACTATTTTTACGGTTCCCGTTACGGTAATTAATTATCAATTACAGGAGTTCCGAAAATGATCCAACACGACAACAAGGATATTAAAGAAGTAATAAGTGACATTACTATTGAATCTCAAAAAAAGCAGCTTGAGATAAGAGAAAAGGAAGAAGTTTTGGAAATGAGACGTAAATGGGCAAATTTCTTTAAGGGAATCGTGTTAGTTATACTTTTTTTTGAAATCATTATCACATTTTTAGTCGGCTCAAATCTTATGGTTTTTGAAGATGAGTGGTTCTTAAGGATTATTATCACAGGGGGATTTGCACAAATAATGGTAATGCCTTTCACACTAACTAAATTTTTATTTAACGTTGAAAACAAAGATACAAAGTAAAATAAACTAACGACCTTCTATTGTCCTTTATCCAGCTACAATGCGGATACTCTCTTGCTATATGAAACCTAATATCATAATATTACTTATATGCCCGTTCAAGAAAGCATAAGTTCATTGGCTTCCAATTATCCTGGACCGGGTACCCCAGGATACGAACTTGTACCTCCACCTCTTCCAGTAGGAGATCCTCAAAAAGAACAACCTGGCGTGCGCAGAGAACTCCCAGCAGACGTGCAAGGAATCATTGATGCAACCGGACTTGAAGTACGTGATGCGGAGATAATGCCTACGGGCATATCCCAAACCCCCGCAGAATCGCGGGAACAACCCGTAAGTCTTCTTCATAGGATTAAACAGCAAGAACGTAAGGCCATGGAACAGGCTAAGGCCCCCACAGAGCAAGAGAGACAAGCTTTACAAAATGCACGTCTTGCAGGTGAAGCTTTTCAATTAGTAGTCGATAAATGGAGACGTGAGGGTGTTAGTACCACGTGGCTAGAAACTCTAAGATTTGCTGATGTTCAATTCATAGTAGACCAGCTAAAAGAAATTGAGAGTCATGGAATTCATGTGAACGGAAATATTAGACAGGCTATTTCAGAAGGGGTACTCAATCTTCAAAATTCCGGTCCTTATTACTATCTGGCTGAAACACCTAATAAAGCTGCTGACCAGGCAGAACAACAAGCTCAAGACGAGAAACCAATTACGTTGGAGCAGTTCAATCAGACAGTAGCGGAACTAAAACTAAGAAGACAAGACGAATTAGCCGCTATAAACGGGGAATTGGCGGAAGATGGAGTATCAGGATATGACGCCATAAAAAGTCTATGCAGAAACACTTCACTGAAAGCCGGTCTAGAACTAGATCCTCTGGTTATACAATTAAGTAACAAACCCGAACTATACGGAGCGCTTAAACATTCTGTTGAAGAAACAATATGGAATGGTATGGAAAAATCTGGATTCCTTAAAATACCTGACGACAAGGATGGAATCTGGCGACGGAAACTAGAACTGGGCGCAAAAATATCTCGGGCAAAATATACGACACTGCGTGAACAGCTTGAAGATGCTGATGTGATGGAACTCCCTCCTGGAACTCAATATTATTTAGCTGCTGAAGCATTAGGTGAAGATATTAGGAGGATAAGAGAAACAAGTGATTTCGGGCCACTTCGACAAATTGCGAGACACGCCCTTAACTGGGTACACGAAAGAGATGAATTCGCAGGAATTGATGCAGAACGAGGAGTATACAACGGAGAAGCAATAACTAGAATAGCCACGGCATCGAATATGCCTCATTTATTCCCAGGTGTTGCTCAACATAGGATTGATGCACAGAAACCGCCAGGAGTATATAAAAGAGCATTCGTGGATATATACAATGATGGTAGCGCGTGGCAGACTCAGGCAGAAAAACAAACCCGATCAACGGATCCCAGCATAGAAACAACACAGACTTGGGCAGCCCAGCTTCAGGAAATGAGACAACTAGTCGAGCTAACAGCGGGCACTCCTGAGGAGGCTATAGAAACCTTAGCCCAAATTGAGGTCCTGGAAGCATTAGCATTTGCATTGGAACAAGTCCAAGTTGCTGACATGGAAAAAAAGATAGAGGAGAGAAGAGCAATATTTAAACAAGCATTAGGTGACGGATATGGGTGGTTTGACGCAGATTCCGCAGAGAACACAATGAACGAGGCACTAAACAGATGCAGACCTCCTAATACACACAACCTCGAACTACTTTTTATGAACCCTGCAGACACAAATGAGCGCGGTCAATCAGAAATACTAGTTGACTCTGAAACTATTCGAAACAGAGTTGAGAGCCACTTTGGCACTTTATATGGTGGTCGAGAAAGCGCAACTTTCCGAGAACTGGGTATACATCTTGGGGATCAGTTTTTTGAAAACGTACCCCTCTTACTAAATATTCTAATTGAGGGAGGTATGTCCCCCACACAATCAGAGGAACTAGTAACTTATATGTTAATACAACACTTTGAGGCTGAAGCTCAAAGCCATAGAATGGGCCAGGAGCAAATGCAAAGTGCAACAATAGCAGCAGATTTAGGAAAAGTCAGAGGTTTATTCGATGAAATTCAAAAAGAAGCTGAAGAGGGAACTCCGCCTGAACAAATACGTGCCGGTAGAGGAATGCACACTGTTCTAGACCTATCCGAGGAACGATGGACACAAGCTAAAGAAACCATTGCTCTACTTATTACTAAAGCGGAAGCTGCTAATACGAGACGTTGTGAACAGGCATTGGAACAGATGGAAGAGGCACGTGGGCAAATAGCTAGGGAATCAGAAACCCCGCAAACTACTGAAGCGGACACAGTTAACACTAGATTATCCGCCGTCCTAGAAAGAATTTCACCTGAGCGACTAAATTATGCTTTAGGACCAGCAGGATGGCTAGCTGCGCGAGAAGAGGAAAAGATAGCAAAAGAACAAAATGAGCTAACCTAACCCAAAATCTACTGCACCATAATCTCATTCAAATGTTATTATGTTTATGTGAAATCTGCCTCTTTTTATATTAAAACTGTATGTGTATCTTTATCGCTTTTTATAGAATCCTATATTCTTCTTCAGCTCATTTATGACTTGGTTTCATTTCACAACAATATAGAATTTGCTCTTGATATAGCAATAAAAGTTATACTCGTTATGCTACTTCTTATCTATACCTTTTCACTAAGTATTGGCGCGTGGTATAAGTGGGAGCAATATATAATGGTGATAATTCCTATAATATTAGCCATATTTATTAAACTATTTATTTCAAACTCCAAATATATACTTTCAACGTGCTGTATTGCTACTTTGCTGCTTGCATATGAAATTAGAAAATCCACTAGACTCAAAAACCTTTTAATAAAAGTCGATCCTAAAATTATTATGAGATTTTCAGCAAAGAGTCTTTTGCTTCTTTTCTGTATTCTTGGCGGAATCATCAGTCTTATTGATCCAGATATGAAAAAAAGCTTTGATTTAGGAGAAAGAGTAGCAGAACTGTCGGGAAAACATGTCGAAAAATATTTAGACAAACAAATCTCGGAGCAAATACTGGAACAGGACTACGATGTAATAGAAGATGGCGGAACTGTTGTTTCTGAAGGCTATGAAATACCGGCGAAAGCCGAAATTTATGATGGATTTTATATTGACCTCCGTGAACTTTACGAAGATAAAGAACCTACTCAAGAACAACTAAAGTCTTTCATAAGCAGAAAAGTAAACGAAGCGACAGAACAGTATAAAGAGTTCTTTCAACCAATACTATCCTTGGTAACATTTAGTGTATTGCAAATATACGCCCTGATAGCTTTTTTCCTGTATGGACTAACGATAGATTTAATATTCTGGACTGCAAAAAGACTAAAATTAGTACATATACATACGGAAAATGTTGAGAAAGAAAATCTTATATTTTAAGTTCTGATACTTTCACTGCTTTTTCTAAAGTATATTCTCCAATTCGCGTTCGCACTAAATCTACCAAAACTCCTCTTGTACCTAATTCATTGCCTAAATCAGCTGCTAACTGCCTGATGTAGCTTCCTGACGAGCACACAACTCTGCACTTTAAAACTGGCAAAGTTTTATTTCCTTTATTAGTCTCAAATTCCTTACTATAAACATCTAGAACATCAGACTCATATATATTTACTGTCTTTTTTTCCGGTTTGTATTCTCCCAATAGGTTTTTTCTCGCTTTTTTGTACAACGGCTTTCCTTTTACCTTTTTCGCTGAAAATTTGGGGATTTCCTGCTCAATTTCACCTTCATATTTACTGAGCACTGCCGGAATTTCATTTCGTAACACTTCTTCCGTTACAAGGTTTTCACTCAGCACGGGTGTTTCTTCTAAATCAAGTGTTTCTGTAGAGGCGCCAAAAGCTATTTCTGCAACGTACTCCTTCTTCTGGTTCATTATTTCGCTTTGCTTCTTTGTATCTTTCTCCGTGAGAACTATAAGAACACCCTCCGCAAGCGGGTCAAGTGTTCCGGCGTGACCAGCTTTTTTTACTTTTAATAAGCTTTTAATTTTGGCGACAACGTCAAAACTCGTCCAGTTTTTTTGTTTGTAGATATTTAGAATCATATTCCGTATTATACTATTGCTATAATATTACCGAACACATACATACCCGTTAATATATAATCCACTTACAAAATCAGATCGGAGAGGTATGTGATGATGGAAATAAACGAAAAATCTTGACCTCCCTTTAGGTTTATGAGATAAATTCATAGGTGATGTATTACATTTACGCATACAACACAACAACCATGACAACAACCCCGTAAGGGGGAATTATTCTAATTAAACTTAATATTTTCTTTTCATTTAGACAAAAACAGGTAAAATTTAAAAAGGAGACTTATATGAATAAACAAAAAGTAATAGACAAATTAAAAGACGATCCGTTGATGCCGCTTAGGCATTCCGCGGAACATGTACTTCACAAGAGTATGGAGATTTTATACCCGGGATTGCAGAAAGTTATGGGACCGCCAATAGAAGACGGATTTTACTTTGATTACAATTATGAAGGCAAGGTTTCCGAAGAAGATCTTTCCAAAATGGAAGCTAAAATGCAGGAGATCATTGACGCTGATCTACCTATCGTAGTAAGAAAATCTACATTCGATGAACTAAGAAAGATATTTAAAGACAATGAGTTTAAACTTGAGCTCATTGATGACCTGGAACAAAAAGGTGAGAAGGTCACCGTTACCGAAATGGGAAAAGAGGGAGATGAGTTTTATGATATTGATCTTTGCGCGGGACCGCATATTAAGTCTACAGGCAAAATCAAGGCTTTTAAACTTCTAAACTTAGCGGGAGCTTATTGGCGCGGGGACGAAAAAAATAAGATGCTGGGAAGGATTTATGGAACCGCATTTGATTCCAAAGATAAATTGGGTAAATATCTTGAAAACCTAGAGGAAGCAAAGAAACGTGACCATAGAAGGATAGGCAAAGATTTAGAATTATTTATGCAGGATGATGAAGTGGGACAGGGTTTAATCCTATGGCTTCCAAAAGGAGCATACATAATGAATAAAGTTAAAGATTTTGCTTTCAACACCTATTTGGATCGAGGATATGAACCAGTTTTTACACCCCATATAGCCAGCGAAAAACTTTGGTCTCATTCAGGACATTTAGATTTTTACTCAGAAAGTATGTACAACCCATTTGGTATAGAAAATGAGCAGTATAGACTCAAGCCTATGAATTGCCCCTTACAAGTAAAGATGTACAACTACAGACCTAGAAGCTATAGGGAATTACCTTTAAGGTGGACCGAAATGGGCACTGTTTATCGTTACGAGAAAAGCGGCACTCTGCATGGACTAACCCGCGTGAGAGGATTTACCCAGGACGATGCACATATAGTATGTACACCGGATCAGATCGAGGATGAACTTGTGAAAGCACTAGAATTAACTTTTTACATACTTGAGACAATGGGTTTTAAAGAGTTTGAATTACTACTGTCAGTAAGAAATCTCGCTGAAAAGGAAAAATACGTCGGAGACGACGGGGGCTGGAATATGGCCGAAAAAACTCTTGTTAAAGCAATGAAGCGTGTGGGATGCACAGAATATACTGAGGATGCGGGCGGAGCTGTATTTTACGGCCCGAAAATCGACTTTAACCTAAAAGACTCTTTGGGTAGAAAATGGCAGTTGTCCACTATTCAATTCGACTTTAACCTGCCGAGACGCTTTAATATGACTTATATAGGCGAAGATGGAAAGGAACACGTGCCCTATTTAATTCATAGAGCACTTCTTGGTTCACTAGAAAGATTTATGGGTGTATATATTGAACACACCGGCGGAGCGTTTCCCGTCTGGGTATGCCCGCAACATATAGAAATAATCCCAATCAACGATAGTCATATCAAGTACGCGCAAAAACTGACCGAAAAACTTAGAGAAAACGGTCTTTTGGCAAAAATAAATGACAAAGACAATACAATGCAAGCTAAGATACGTGACGCTCAGCTACAAAAGATCCCTTATATGTTCATAGTAGGGGATAGGGAAGTTGAAAGCAACACCGTAAGCGTAAGACTTAGATCAGGCGAAAACCTTGGATCAAAATCAATAGAAGAAGTAATGGGGAAAATTAAGAATATATATTTGACCAAGAGCCTTGAGTTGTGGTAACTTAATGCCGTTGAAATACGTTAGAAATAATAAAAGAGGTCCAAAACATATCATAAACGAAAGGATACGCGAAAAAGAATTACGGGTCATTCATGGAAAAGAAAACCTAGGTGTAATTACCAAGGAAGAGGCCTTGAAAATCGCTAAAGACAATGAGCTAGATCTTGTTTTAATAGCTCCTCAGGCGAATCCTCCGGTAGCAAAAATCTTGGATTATAATAAGTTTCTATACGCGGAGAATAAGAAACAGAGTGCAGCAAGGAGTAAAGCAAAAAAAAGCGAGTTGAAAGAGTTCAAGATGCGACCTACGACCGGATCCGGCGATATTAAAAGATATGTTGACCGGGCAAAAGAGTTTATAAAAAGTGGAAATAGAGTTAAAATGAGCGTTGTCATGCGCGGAAGGGAGAACTCCTTTCCTCAGGTCGCTTTTGACAAGCTCGGGGAAACAGCGGAGGAGTTAAGAGACGTCGCTCGCATGGAAGATGAAAAACCGAAAAGGACTGGTAGTACAATATGGGTTGTCTTTGTAAGTAAATAGCATGCCAAAACTAAAAACAAAAAAAACACTTAAAAAGAGAGTGAAAATAACAAAAACAGGCAAGCTTGTGACAAAACAAATAAGAACGGGTCATTTGAAGAGAAAATGGTCTGCTTCTAAAAAGTCAAGAAAGCTAAAACCACAGACTATAGATAATTCTGGACATAAAAAAATTATTAAGAATTTATTAGCCAAAGAAGGTAAGGGGGTTAAATAATGCCAAGAGTAAAAGGGGGGCCAAGAGCTCGTCAAAGACATAAAAAAGTCCTCAAATTAGCAAAAGGGTATAGAGGAACAAGAAGCACACTCTATAGACGAGCTAATGAAGCTGTTATCCGGGCAGGGGAACATAGTTTCAAAGGAAGAAAAGAAAGGAAAAGACAGTTCAGAAGACTGTGGATAGCCAGACTAAACGGCGCACTGGACAAGTATGAAATTAAATATAGCAAGTTTATCAACGCATTGAAAAATTCACATATTGACTTGGACAGGAAAACGCTTTCTCAATTAGCGATAGAAGACCCCAACGCATTCGAAAAAATTGTCGAAAAAGTAAAACCCAGCATCAAATAGTTACTTCCTTGTGCTAAAATCTAACACATGGACAAAGAAATTCAGCAGATTAGAGACGATTTAGCAAATAAACTGGAAAATGCCTTTTCAGTGGATAAAATAGACCAGCTGTACCTCCAGTACTTCTCAAAAAAACATGGAATTATAACCCAATTGATAAAAGATCTTCCAAAATTAGCTACTGATCAAAAGAAAATCTACGGACCCGCATTAAATACACTACAAGATGAATTCAAACAGAAACTTGATGAAAAAAAGAAAAAGCTAATACAAAATTCTATTGAAGACCCATCAATAGACTTAACATACGCGGAAAAACCCTTAAATTCGGGTATGCTACATCCCACCACACAAGTAATCAGGGAAATGAACACATTCTTTAGGTATTACGGATTTTCAATCGCGGAAGGACCCGAAATTGAAACTGCCGAATATAACTTTAGAAAGCTAAACCTTCCCGAGGATCATCCAGCAACCGACCTGCAAGATACTCTATTTATAAAAGAACCTGATATTCTATTGACCACACACGCTTCCTCCGTTGAAGCTAGAGTATTGACTGATTATGATCCTCCAATTAGAGTCGCATTTCCCGGTAAAGTTTTCAGAAATGAGACTGTAAATACAACGAATGGGTCTTTTTTTCACCACTATCAGGGTGTTGTGGTCGATAAAGGAACTACTATCCAGAATCTAAAAGCGACTCTTACAGATTTCCACAAATTCTTATTCGGAGACGATGTGGTAATAAGATTTAGATATAAATACTACCCTGAGGTATCTCCCGGCATGGGAACAGATATGATCTGCCAATTTTGCGGCGGGAATGGCTGTAATGTTTGCAAACAAAGGGGCTGGATCGAAGTGCTTGGTTCAGGAATGATTCATTACAATACTCTAAAAATGTGCGGAATAGATCCCGAAGAGTACACCGGGTTTGCTTTCGGAATGGGCTTGGATAGGTTAGTGATGCAGAAATTTAATATTCCCGACATAAGAAAATTGTATGGGGGAGGTATCGTTTACGCCTAAATAATATGAAAGTACCTTATGAATGGCTAAAAGAATATGTTAAAACAGATAGATCCCCTGATGAGGTTGCCGAATCTTTTACCTATCTTGGACTACTGTTAGACAAACCCATAGAAAAATATATCTCGGGAAGTTACGAAACGGATATACTAGATCTTGAACACAGAATGGACAGATCAGACTGGTTATCCATTTTGGGCTGTGCCAGAGATTTGGCTGCCTTTGATAGTAATAAGCTCTTATACCCGGAGTTACAAACGGAAAAACCTATAAAACCTGCCAAAAACCAGATTGTTGATATTCAGGTTTTGTGCCCTGATATTGTAAACAGGTTTACCACTGTTGTGTTCAGGAATGTAAAGGTTAAAGATTCACCCGACTGGCTAAAGAACCGGCTAGAAGCGTATGGTATTCCATCAATTAATAACATTGTAGATATAACTAATTATGTGATGGTCGAGCTGGGACAGCCTATGCATGCACAAGATTTAACTAAAATGGAAGCTCAAGAAATAGTTATACGAAAGGCTAAAGCAGGGGAATCCGTCACAACACTGCTGGGTGAAACTGTAGAAGTTGTACCAGACGCATTTGTATTAACTCAAAACGATAAACCGACCGTAATCGGAGGCATTGTAGGGGGTATAAAGACAGGCGTGGATAAATCTACAACAAACATTATTCTCGACGCGGGAAACTACAACCAAAATACTGTCAGAAAAGTGTCTCGATTACTAAAAATCCAAAATGAGACTGTAATACGATATGATAAATTCTTACACCCCAATCTTACTGAAATTGCTATAAAGAGAGCAGCAAGGCTAATTTTAGATCTTGCCGGAGGAGATTATTATGAAAACATCGATTGGTATCCTGAAAAACATGCAGAAAAAGAGATGAAAATTAGATACGAAAGAGTAAAAAAAGTAAGCGGCATGGACATTGATACTAAAAGAGTAGAAGATATTCTCAATAAACTCGGATACGAAATAATATTGGCTGACGAAGAGGGATTTTATGTAAAAGTACCCTACTTTAGAACAGACGTCGAAGTTGAAGATGACATTGTGTCTGATGTTCTCCGGATTGGAAATTACCAAAACATACCGATAACATCTATTTCCGAAACCCCGCCAAAAGAAATCACGCCGCCTATATACAAATTCGAGGATGAGTTAAAAGATATATGCGTTAAATTAGGGCTACATGAACATATAACGGAACCCCTTGTTAAGAGAGGAGAATCAAATCCCAATCAGATCATGTTAGAAAACGCTTTGAGCTCTGAACAAAACGCGTTGAGAACTACTCTTTACGAAACGTTGGCCCCTGTTCTCAATATATACACCAAACACAAAATATCGGATATTGGAGTTTTCGAGATCGGGAAATTTTATACAAAAGAAACTCACAATAAGTCCGAAAAATATAATGAGATAAGAGTACTTGAAGTGGTATATAAAAACTCCACAAACGACCCAAAAATTATCTCTCAGAGAGTTAAGACATATTTGTCTACTATTTTATACGAACTTGGTATTTCCGGCTTTGTTCAATCAAAAAGCAATGAAAACACAGAGATTCTATTCAACAAAGATCTCATTGGATACCTAAAATACGATTCACTCACACTTTTTACGGAAAAATTACTAAAATATAAAAGACAAAATGATCGAGTCCTATCAGACTTCAGAAACTACAAAACGGAGGATCTATCATTATCTATTAAGAAACATCGCCCTATTGGTCCGATAATAGATAAAATAACAAACATGGACACCGACATACTGGGTATAGAACTAGCTGAAACCTATATAGGAGATAACGTTGAAAAAGGCGAGAAAGGAATACTCCTAAGAGTAACACACAATTCGCAGAAATTTGACAAACTGCGAGACAAAATAAAAACAGTACTGCAAGAAGAATTTGATATTGAATTCAGATAAACACGAACTACGAGTTTAAAAACTTATAGGTATCCTGCAACTACAAGCTCTACTTCATCATCATCTTTATGCCCTTTTTCGTCCTCAACAACTACTTTGAACTTATGTTTACCCATTTGAGAACTATCCAATTCAAAATTATATCCATACGGTTCGGAACTATCCTCAGCCACTTTGTTGTCGTCCATATATATTCTTATTTCGGCAATATCATAGTAACCGGATACTTCCGCACTCAACCTAAACTCCAGGGATACCTCATCTCCATCTTCGAAACCGGTTATCTCTATAAATACTTTATCTTTATTTTCAACTTCATCTCCATCAAACTCCAAACGTGACTCCATTTGCGGCGGAAAATACTTATCATCGTCATAGTTTTCCTTAACCCATGCATCTACATAAGTCTGCCACTGCGGAAGTTCGGCTTGGATTTTTATATATGTCTTCTCATCTGTCTCATCTGCCTTTCTGCACTCACTATTTGCTAATCTGCCATCTTTTTTACAGATTTCCAAATGCTGATACCACCCACTGATTGCAGTAGGTTCCGTATCTTTTATAAACCACTCATATCTTTTTTCACTATCTCCATAGGGAAGCCCTCCTGTTAGCTTATCTACCTCAAGTTTATTTACATTTTCAGGAGGTTCAAAAGTATCTTCCGCTGCATTTTCGACCATCTCTTTCAAATACGTCGCCATAAATGTATTCCAAATGGGAGTCGCCCCAGTGATACCGGAAGCAACATAGGGATTCATTTTCTCATTATTGTTATTTCCTACCCACACACCAGCCACAATAGAAGGTGTAAATCCTATTGCGTAGTTATCTCTTTTATCGTCAGTAGTACCAGTTTTTACAGCCACTTCATACCCGGGTATATGCAACAATGTACCAAGACCGAAAGCATCGCTTCTCGCACCGTCATCAGATAAAATATCAGAGATCAGAAACGCCACATCTTCTCCTAAAACACGTATATCAGGACTTTGATGTTTATATATAATTTCACCCTTGGAATTTTTGACTTCTATAATAGAGGTAGGTGGGTGAAATACACCTTTAGATGTAAAAACGCTATATGCACCTGTTAATTCAAGTAATTTCACTTCACCACCGCCCAAAGTTAATGCTAATCCATATCTTTCTCTATCTTTAAAAGTCGATATGCCCATTTTTTCAGCCATATCTATCATATTATCTATCCCCACAATAGCTAAAGCTTTTACTGCGGGAATATTCAATGAATTACCAAGAGATTTTCTCAAAGGCATAACACCTCGAAAAATGCCATCATAATTTTCTGGTATATAAGGTTTATCGACAGCCGCACCGGGAAATCTTGTCGGAACATCTAAAAGGGGATAGGCAGCTGAGTAACCCTGGTTTAACATAGTGGCATAAGTAATCGGTTTAATTGCCGATCCCGGCTGACGTAATGCAGTCGTTACATTTACGTAAGGATCAAACTTGCAACCTTTTTCTCCAGTACCCCCGGATATGCAATTTTCGGGCTCGGGAGAGAGATTATACCCTTTGGAACCTACCATAGATAGGATATAGCCCGTTTTCGGATCTAAAACGATCATTGAACCATTCCACACATTTAGCAGCTCCTCTGATTTTTCAATCTCATCAGTAACCGTTCTCTGTGCCAACTCATGAATCTTCAAATCTAGTGTCGTAGTAACTTGAAGACCTCCATTTTCTACAGCTTCCTCTCCAAACATTTCGGATAATAGCTGCTTTGTATAAAAGATAAAATGAGGGGCGATCAGCGGTGTTTTCGCCGCTTCAAAATTAAGCGGGGCCTCTTTTACTCTTTCATACTCATCGTCATTTAGATAATGACGCTTTACTGACTCATCCAACCAACCTCTCTCATTCATAAGGTATAGCACATAGTTTTTTCTTTCAATACCTGCCTCAGGATTGGAACCAAACTGCGAGTAATAACTGGGACTCTGAGGTAATCCTGCAAGATAAGCCGCTTCTTCAATAGTTAAATCTTTGGGCTCCTTGTTAAAGTACGCTTTAGACGCCGAGTAAATTCCGTAATTCATACCACCATAAGGTGTTTCGTTAAGATACATCTGGAGAATCTCATTCTTCGAATACCTGTTTTCAAGCTGAAGAGCTAACACAATTTCCTTTAACTTTCTCGAAATTGTCTGCTCTGGCGTCAATAAAGTGTTCTTGATTACCTGTTGAGTTAATGTCGACCCGCTTTGAACACCTTTGCCCTCAATCATGTTTTTTGCAGCACGAAGCACACCCCGAATAGAATATCCTTTGTGAGAATAAAATGCTGAATCTTCAACAGCCAAGGTCGCCTGAACAACATATGGCGATATATTGTCAAGCTGTACTAATGTCCTGTTCTTGTCACCATACGTTTCAAATAGCAGTTCGCCATTTCTATCATAAAATCTTGTAGATAACTCAAAACTTCTCTCCAAAAGCTGATTTGGATTCGGAAGTTCCCTTGATATAAGGGCGAATATAATTAACACAATCAGAAAAACCGTGACCATGGATACAAACAGCACCGTAGCCAAAATACTTAGAAACCTCAACTTCTTTTGATCCTTTTGAAGATTCTCCCTCTGTTTTGTTATACTCCGACCTATAGTCTTTCTTATATACTTTGTTTGACGTGTACCTCTTCTCTTCACTTTTAAGTAATACCTTCTAATCCTATCTCTGTAGTTATTAACCACGGATTTCATAGTTAAATTATACCGTAAGAATATATCAACAAACTTATATCGAATCCATTTTACGAATACTTGCGTTTTATACGCTTGTACTAATATACTACAGATATGTCAAAAGTCATTATTGACGAAAAAAGGATTGATACATTTCTCAACAGAGGTGTGGAAAAAATCTACCCATCACCTGAAGAACTAAAAAGAAAATTACTCTCGGGAGAAAGAATTAAGGTTTACCAAGGTTTCGACCCAACAGGACCTTATCTGCACATCGGACACGCAATGGGAATAAGAGCAATGAGAATTCTACAAGAATTAGGCCACGAAATTATATTTCTTATCGGAGACTTTACGGCAAGAGTAGGGGACCCTGATAAAGAAAAGGGTAGAAAGCTGTTAAGCACCGAAGAAATCAAGAAAAATATGGAGGGATGGAAAAAACAGGCGGGGCAACTAATTGATTTTCATGGTAGTAATCCGGTTAAATTCGACCATAATTACAGATGGCTCTCAAAACTAAACCTTGCTGACCTTATTGATCTAATGTCCCAAGCAACCGTACAACAAATGCTGGAAAGAGAAATGTTTTCAAAAAGAATTGAAAAAAACGATCCGATAGGAATACAGGAATTTATTTATCCGCTTATGCAGGGTTACGATAGTGTCGCTATGAAAGTAGATTTGGAAATCGGAGGTACTGATCAAACTTTTAACATGCTAATGGGTAGACATATAGTTAAAAAGTACTTAAACAAGGAGAAATTCGTGAGAACTCATCTGCTAATGGAGGCCCCCGACGCATTAACTATGAGCAAAACAAAGGGAAATGGTATTAATTTGAGTGACACACCTAAAGATATATATGGAAAGGCAATGTCCTATCCGGATGTTTTGATCTTCAAAGCTATGAGATTATTAACTGATATACCCATGGATGATATATGGCAAATGGAGCAGGAAGTAGAAGGTGGTGCAAATCCAATGAAATTTAAGAAGGTTATGGCGTTTGAAGTTGTTAAAATAATCAGGGGGCAGAAAGACGCAGAAAAAGCTGAAAGGTATTTTGAGGGTACAGTACAAAAGAAAGACACCACTGACATCAAAAACGCTGCGGAATTAGTTGAATATAAAGGTAGGATGAAAGTTCTGTACTTTTTAAAAACCTGTCTGGGCGATCAAGTTTCCCTGGGGGAAATAAAGAGAGTATTAACTCAAGGGGGTGTTTCTATAAACAACGAGAAAATAACCGATCTGGAAGCCGAGTATAACTTCGAGTCGGGAACCTTGATCAAATTCGGTAAAAGAAGGTTTTTTCAAGTAGGATAGATAGTAAAAAATGAAAAGAGATATAAAGAAAGTTAAAAAGACAATCAAAAAGACTCTCCGAGGCAAGAACTTCATGAAATTTGTTATAGCGTTCTGTACAGTAGCAATTATTGCCACATCAATACTTCCATATATTTTGTAGACTCCTGTAGAATTAAACTATGTACAAATTAGGCGATCCAATTTCAGCTATTCCGGGAGTTGGACCAAAATATAAAAAACTGCTCGAAAAACTGGAGATCTATACCATAGGGGACATTCTCTATCATTTCCCATTCAGATACGACGACTACTCTCAGAAAAAGGCCATAAAAGATGTTGAGGAAGGAGATATCGTAACGATTGAAGGAATAATAGGTGATTTTAAAAACATACACACAAAAAACAGCAAGAAACTAAGTAAGGCTACTATTGCTGACTACACAGGGGAGCTGCCTATTATCTGGTTTAATCAGCATTATCTCTCAAAAGTAGTGACAAAGGGCGGATGGTACAAGATAAGCGGCAGGGTAGGTATTTTTAGTAATAAATTAACCATGATCTCCCCCGAAATAGAAAAAGGTAAGAAAGAAAACCTTAATACGGGGAGACTTGTCCCGGTATACCCCGAAAAGGCCGGAATTTCCTCAAAATGGTTGAGAAGTAGAATATATTCTCTTCTTAAACTGGACTTGGCTCTGCCGGAAATACTCCCAAACGCTACAAGAGATAAATATGATTTAAAAGAAATCAGATGGAGCTTAGAACAAATACATTTTCCTGATAACGAAATCTCAAATAATTTGGCGAGAAAAAGGCTATCCTTTGAAGAACTGCTAATAGAACTTTTACGTGTGGAACATAGAAAAATCGAATGGTCGAAAAATCTAACTGGACATTTTTATAAACCATTTTCAGACGAAATCGATGAATTCATTATTAATTTACCTTTTAGATTAACTAAGTCACAAAAGGAAGCCACACACGAAATACTTCTCGATATGCAAAAAAAGCACCCCATGAACAGGATTCTTGAGGGTGACGTGGGAACCGGAAAGACTATAGCAGCGATAATAGCTGCATACTTAACTTACAAAAACAAGGTCAAAATACTATGTATGGCTCCAACAGAGCTACTTGCCAGACAGCACTACAAGACATTTAAAGAGTTTTTAGGCAGTTATGGTATTACAGTGGCACTAACCACTGGATCAACAAAAAAACTAGAGGAAAACTGGGATATATTAATAGGCACTCACACACTTATATATAAAAGAGAATACGAGAACATCGGTCTGATAATAATAGATGAGCAGCACAGATTCGGCGTAGAACAACGTGGAATGCTGCTTAAGCTAATAAAGGGTACTAAAGTTCCTCATTTGTTAACCATGACGGCTACGCCAATACCTAGAACACTGGCTTTAACATTGTATGGGGATTTATCGATATCGGTCCTAAAAGAGCATCCAAACAAGGAGAGAAACGTTGTAACCAAAGTAATCTCACAAAGACAGAGATTAGAAACATATGAATGGATAAAAAGAAGGGGAGAATCCGCGTTTATAGTATGTCCGCTAATCGAAGAGTCAGAAAGTGCCAGTTTGGAAAATGTCAAAGCAGCGGAAGCAGAATATAAAAACCTAAAAGAAAGTGTGTTTAGTGATATAAAAATTGGGTTACTACATGGAAGAATGAAATCTAAAGAAAAAGATGAGGTAGTAAAACAATTTAGTGAGGGGAAAATACAAGTTTTAGTCTCAACACCAGTTATTGAAGTCGGAATAGATATACCAGAGGCAACAATTATGATAATAGAAAGTGCAGAAAGATATGGATTAGCCAGTTTACATCAGCTACGGGGACGCGTGGGTAGAGGAGATAAGGACGGCTTCTGTTTTTTGTTTTTAAGCAGTAATTCCAAAAAAGCATACTTTAGACTCAAAAATCTGGAAAACATCACAAACGGGCTAGAATTGGCTGAAATAGATATGAAAATAAGGGGGCAGGGAGATATTTTCGGGACAATGCAACATGGATTTAGAAAATTTAAGATAGCTAGACTGGATGATTTACAGATGCTTGAGAAAGTTAAAATAGAAGCTCAAAACTTATATTGTGAGTTAGATAAACATAAGGAACTCAAAAACGAAATTGAAAACCGCGCAAACACGCAGATAAGACCAAATTAATTATGCTAAAATCCTTTTATGATAAGAATATCTTCAGGTAAGGCTAAAAATATACAATTAAACACTCCTAACATTCCTGGCTATAGAGGAGTGCAGGAAGTCGCAAAACAGGCGTTATTTAACATTTTAGAAGATGAAATAAAGGATAAGGTATGCCTCGATCTCTACGCAGGCAGCGGTAATATTGGCATAGAAGCATTAAGCAGGGGAGCAAAAATATGTGACTTTGTCGACGAAAACAAAAAGGCTGTTAAAGTGATCGAAGAAAATCTGGAAAAAACAGGTTTCTCAGATTGCGGAGAAGTTATACGAAGTGACGCAGTAAAATATGTTGCAAACACACCAGAAAAATATGACGTGATTTTTGCGGATCCTTATTATGAAAACATTTCTCACATACATTTATTTAAGAATTTAGAAGAAATATTAAAGCCGGATGGAGTTATTGCTTTTTTTCATAGTAAAAATCTTGATTGGGAAAAAACACTCAAAGATACTAATTTTGAAATTAAAGATCAAAGAAGGTTTGGTATAAGTTTTTTTACTCTGATCACACACTTGACTAACTGAGTTTTCGTTGGTATAAAAGGAAGAATAGCTCTCCATTCTAGTAGTTACATCCAGAAGCTGCAAAGGAGTATACGCTCAAATGAATCTGACTCGACGTCAACTAAGTTTGCAAGGCAAAGCAAGTGCTGAAGTTCGAATACACTGCCGGGGAACCTATAGAGGCAGTGTTCGAATCGACATTACAAATTTCCCACAACTACGTGGTGAAGACAAGGAAACCTCGAGCGGGTCGGTTATGTTTAACAACCCGGCTGTTATCTTCTACTACGAATGTACACTCGCAGACAACACCGTGAACGTCACGTGGTGGGAGATACGGCGAAAAGGCAGCTTGATTGCCTCTTATAACGGCTCGGGAGGGAAGAAAAAGAAAAGGCGATAATATCCTTCATCAACGAGTACCTAGCTCATCGGAGAGCGGCTAGGTACTCACGCCTGAATTACTAAACTTTTGTATTAGTTCCATTTGACAACAAACCTCCATCAAGCTATATTCCTTAAGTTAGAAAATGAACTAAAAAACATTTCACTAACAACCAAATTAATATAAAATAAAAAGCATATGCCAGTACCAAAGAGAAGACATTCAAAAGGAAAGGTAAGAAGAAAGAGAAATTCCCACTATAAAAGGGACACTGTCGGCGTTGTTCAAACAGAAGACAAAAAGGGGTACAAAAGACCTCATTTTGATGAGTACGTTGAAGTTTAAATAACTAGGTATAAATGAAATCTAAGATAGATCCAAGACATACAGCGAGAAAAATTGCACTTTCATCGCTTTTTTGCTGGCTATTTACAGAACCCCATAGGGAAGAATGTAATTTGTTAGCAAAGGAACTTCTAGAGATACCCGCAGATACACACGATCAAAACCTTACCGATCTCATAATTGAAGGTGTAAAAGAAAATCTAAAGGGTATAGACGAGATCATAGCGGAAGCGGCACCCGAATGGCCAATTGACAAAATCTCCAAAGTGGATTTAATTATACTTAGGATAGCTATTTTCGAAATTATCTATGGAAAAAAGACACCTATTAAGGTATCCATAGACGAGGCTGTAGAATTAGCCAAAGAATTCGGGAACGACACATCACATAAATTCGTAAACGGTGTTTTGGGAACAGTATCAGAAAAGTATACAGAAAAAGAAGTTAACGTGGAAACAATAGCAAATGAATGATAACCACTTAAAATTAATTAAACAAATAATCGGGAGTAAAACAGGTCACACTCCTCAAGAAATAACTCCTGACTCATATATTGAGGATGATTTAAATATCGGTGAAATGGAACTTCTGGATATATTGACAGAAGTTGATGAGACCCTGGAAACAGATATCTCGCAGAATATTGGTGAGATCGAAACGGTTCAGGATATTCTCGATTTACTCTCCGAAGAAATCGAATAGTATTTATGTGTTTTGAGTTTGATAAAGTAAAAAAAATCCTAGGCATAAACTCGGATAACGAGAGCCTTTTTAAAACAGCTTTCACACATCGTTCTTATCTAAATGAACATCCTGATTACGAAAATCCGTCAAATGAACGGCTCGAATTTTTAGGAGACGCTGTTCTACAGCATCTTTCTTCGGAATTTTTATTTAAGAAATATCCTAAATCTCCAGAGGGAGATCTCACCAACTATAGATCCGCAATTGTCTGTACAAAATCCTTGGCAAAAGAAGCAAAAAGGCTCGGCTATGGCGGAATATTATTGTTATCCAAGGGAGAAGAAGCAACGGGGGGCAGAGACAGGGAATACATTCTCGCAAATACATTTGAGGCAGTGCTGGGCGCCTTATATATTGAAAAGGGATTGGATTTTTGCCGCGGTTTCGTCGAAAAAGAACTGTTCCATAAAATAGCGGAGATAGTAAAAAATGAGTCTTACAAGGATGCCAAATCCAAATTTCAAGAGCTATCTCAAGAGGTACTAGGTATAACACCCGAATATGAAGTACTTGATTCCTGGGGACCCGATCACGAAAGAATATTCAGAGTGGGGGTTTTTCTAAACAATGAAAAATGGGGGGAAGGGGAAGGAAGCAGTAAACAAAAAGCAGAACAAAAAGCTGCGAAAAACGCACACGAAACTCTCTTGGAAAGAACTTAGAAAAACCCTAGAAATCAGCATCTTTATCTGCTAAAATGCATCAGCTATGTCAGTAACTATCAGATTATCAAGAATAGGAAAAAGAAACGCGCCAGCATTTAAGATCGTTGTTTCAAACACACGAGATAAAAGAAACGGCAGGTTTCTGGATATGTTGGGACATTACAACCCCTCTCATAATCCTGAATCATTCAGTTATGATAAGAAAAAATATGCAGAATGGGTGGGAAAAGGCGCTCTTATTACTGCTGCGGTAAAAAATTTAATTTCGGGGACATATAAGTTTACCAAGTATGAACCCAAGAAAAATGTAGAAAGTAAGCAGGAAAATACTCCTGCCGAAAAAAATTTACAAGGAGAAAATTCATGAAAGAATTCATTGAATACTTACTTAAACAAATCGTAACAAATCCGGATGCAATTTCCGTTACAGAAGAAAAAGAAGGGGATGCTTTTGTGTATAGAATAAGAGCGGCACAGGAAGACATGGGAATCATTATCGGAAAAGAAGGAAGAAATATTAACAGCTTAAGAAATGTTGCTAAAGCTAAAGCTATTAAAGACAACATTTTCGTTAAGATCATACTTGAGGAGAACGACCAACCCGAGGTAGCATAATATAGTGAATATCAACATAATATCGCTATTTCCTGAAGTAATAGAGCCTTACTTCAAACTATTGCCATATAAAAAGGCTATGGGAAAAAATGCGCTTGATATAAATTTATATCCCCTGCGAAATTTTGCTATAGACAAACATGGTACAGTAGACGACAAACCTTACGGAGGCGGAAAGGGGATGGTACTAAGAGTTGAACCGATTTACTCAGCAGTTGAACAGATAAAAAAGGATCACGGTGAGCAAAAGGTAATTCTATTATCCCCCAAGGGCGAACTTTTCAATCAAAACAAGGCAAAAGAGCTATCAAAGCTTGAAAATATCACGATCATTTGCGGAAGATATGAAGGAGTTGACCATAGAGTGCACAAATATATTGCCGACGAGGTTATATCAATAGGGGAATATATTTTATCCGGAGGTGAAATACCTGCACTGGTACTAATAGAAAGTGTGGTAAGGTTACTGCCAGGTGTCTTAGATGAAGAAGCTAAAACGAAAGAGTCATTTGAAAACGACAAAAAAGAGCACCCCCAATATACAAGACCTGAGAAATTTAGAGGATGGCACGCACCAGAAATTCTTTTATCCGGCCACCATAAAAACATTGAGGAATGGCGAGACAACAAATCTCCCGCTGTTGAAAAGAAACCGGGAAAATAAACTTACCTCTAACCCTAAGGTGTCACAGGTTCAAATGGCAACTCCGAAGGATTTTCCACAGGTTGCTCAGCTCCCTCAGGAGGAATAACTGGATTCTCTTCCTCTAAAGTACCCTCAGTCTCTTCTTCAGTACCTTCAACAAGGATCCCCACAGGTATTTCAACCGGCTCAGAAAAAATATAGAAGTTAAGCTCCTTTAACCTATTTACAAATTTAATAAAGTCATCAGACGCAATATCCAGCTCTATTGGATCATCTGTTACTGCTTGACTTGCTACAAACAAATAAGGAGCGTCAACTCTCATATCCGTACTTATGGACTGATTATCTTTACCTAAATTGAATCTGAAACCATCTATCTGCACAAACCGCGCTGCATTTTCAACCAGCTCAAAAAATTTGACCAACTCATCATAATTACCATCAATCCCTATACTAATACCAACTATTTTATAAGCACCCGCTTCCGTTTTACCCCCTCCACCAGAAGAGTATGACAACTTCGTGACCTCTAAACCCGCATCAATAGCCATTTTATAAACTTGATCCTGAAGAGGTAAAGGTTCTTCCTCAGAAACTAGTACACGATCAACTAAAGTCGAATTCTCAGATACTATCGATTTAAAATCTACAAGCCGGTCCAAAACATTGTTTTTAGTATATAGTATTTCACTTAATGCTTCCTTCTGAGTGAGCTCTTGTTTCAAATTCGGAAGGGATTTCATAGTAGGCAAAATGATTAACATAAATAAACCTGCGATAACAGCAAATGCTACCAGAGGCACTATAAAATTTAAAAGAGTATCCTTTAAACGAGCTGTGTCAAAACTTATTCCCTTTTTTTCATTTACTTCTTCTTGCATATACTAATAAAAATTCAGTTTCGATGGATCATAGTCAATCGCAATAGAATATTTCACTTCCTTATTACCGGAATCCAGTGAAACCGAGTTAAGCTTCACCGCAGTAAAAAGCTCTTCCAACCCGAGAGAACTGCTGGCAGATGCCCCCGATTTACCTAATAGGCTGTTTATAAAATCGGCCACACTAATATAACTAGTAGCATAACCTGACAGGCTGATTGACTTATTTCTCACATCAAACTGATTTATAGTCACACCTGCGGGAGTTCTCAAAACAAACTCGCGCAACAGCACCGAGTAATGTATTCTGTTTTTAAACAATTCTTCAAGTACACTGTATTTTTTATCTAGATTTCTAGCGTCTATTTCGACTTGCTTTTTGGCATTAATTTTTGACCTATGATCCTCAATCTCATCATTCACCTGACCCAGCTTGGTTTGGTATTTTCTTGCTTCAAAAAATAAATAGGCACTAACTCCCGCAACAATGACAAGCAATACGATCGAAAACACAGTACTAGCTTTCACTATTGCGGTCTTTTGCTGTTCCTGCTTTTCCTGTTGTGGTATTAAGTTAATGCTCTGACTCATATGAGTTTACAGTTCCTTCATTGCTAAACCTACTGCAGTAGAGAACAATGGTTCTCTTTCATATAAAAATTTCTTTTCATTTTCTAATTGAGGAGAAATCTGTATATTGTGAAACGGTGTAGCAGTCTGGACCTCAAAATCTAAATTACTTGCAATATACAATAATAAACCGGGCATAAGGGCAGATCCTCCTGTTATTACAACTTTTTTAATGGTGGCAGACGGTGTGTGATTCGTGAAGAAAACAGAAGCTCTTTTAACCTCTATTAAGATATTGTCAATCATGGGTTTAATTATCTCGGACACTTTTCCATCGGCATATTGGGAATCCATTCCATATACTTTCTTGTATTCTTCAGATTGATTAACATCCAGATTGAGACTCTGCTTGATTGCTTTAGTTATAACATCACCCCCAACAGGAACACTTCTGGTAAACTGCACGGCCCCGCCATATACAACAACTACTATTGTACTATAATACCCAATATCCATAATAATAGTGCCATTTGGTACAGTCGAAGTGTCACCCAATATCCTTCCAAGAGCGACGGCTTCGGGTTCTATGGCTTTCGCAACTAAACGCGCACTCTTTATGGTTTTTACATACATATCCAGAATCGATTTTTTCGCTGCTACCAGCTGAATGCTTGTTTTATCTCTGCTTATATATCCACCTTCGAGTTTTTGATATGTAATGTTAACCTCTTCAAGTGGTAGGGGAATATACTGCTCCGCTTCAAATCTTATTGCATTCCTCAACTCTTTGTCCTTCATCACAGGAAGTTCTACGATTCTCATATATACGTTAGCTTCTTCAAGACCTATCACCGCATTTCTCGAATCAAATCCCTGCTCATTAACAAAATTCTCTAAAGCCTTTGAATAGGCCTTCCTTTCCTCTTTCTTTTCTGTATATAGATCTAACTCTGGACTATCATATATTCCAAAATGGGTAAGTGTATACGTATTCTTCTTTTTATCTATTTCGACAGCTTTGAAACCGCTCTTTCCTAAGTTTAATCCTATGATGGGCATATATCTATGTTACATCAGTTACCTGAATTGGACAACGGATCTGAAGATGAATACTGAAATATAGCGTAATCAAATAATTCGGGGGCGATAGAATTAGTTACTAACACGTTAACCTCCCTTTGAGCCTCTCCAGCATATCCCCTGCTGGTTAGCAATATACCCTGCACCGGCAGTGTCTCACCAGGGGCGGGGACTATATGTACATCTGTTGTGCCCCTATAGGGCTTCAGCCTTAATAATAACGGAGTTTCAACTGTATCGACCGTGAAACAATTGGAATACCCATGCATCTCAGTGGCTGTATCAAAATTATCCCCCGAATAAGCAGTTCCTATTGGACTATAAGCATATGCATTAGACCTTACAACACCCGAATCATCATATACATAACTTGCATACAAAGAAGCTTCTGTGTTCCAACATATATCCACCGAACTATCTGATGTGTATCCAGTTAAAGATACTTCCTCCACATCCTCCTCATGTATCAAAACCTCATAATCGAACGAAGAATCTCCTAGAAAGCTTAAAGTTAGTTCCGCCCGCAATTCCATTCCATTATCATCCGTAATTGTAAGTAAACAATCGGCACCACACGTGCCATTAGTAGCATAATCCTCAATCGTAGATCTGGGTAAGAGTAGAAAATTCTCTATCAACGCCTCAGCAACACCGAGCGCCTTGGCTGAGTTATCTGATCTAGACAACACTCTTAAAGTACTAATAAATCTCGAAGACAAGGTCAGTCCGACAATTAACGCCACTAACATTACCATAAAAACAATAATTAATGTCTGTCCTTTTTGTGAGTTTTTTTTGATATTGATCTTAAGCATCATACACAGATTATTAGTAGGAATATCTTATTACTATCGTATTACTAATATTTGAACTGCCAGTAAACGAAACATCAGTGGCGCCCGCCTGTGCGAATACTAGGTCATAACTTACAATTGTCGGACTTGTACCAGCTACAGTAAAACATCCAGTTGGACCGCAGGAAACCGTCACACCGCCAAGCATATCCGCTTTCGTTAAATCATAAGTCAACAACTGATTTTCCCTTCTAATAACTCCGAAACCGCTTACATCCACAAGCCTATATACTGAGGTGGTCCCATCAGACAAACTTATTGTCAGAGCGTCATCTACACCAACACTTACGTCTATAGCACTTCTAAGCTCCTTTTCCAGTTTTAAGGAGACGAAATTAGCTTGCTGTTCGATTTCGTTAAGAACCTGCGTCTTGTTATATGTTCTAACTATAGATAATAAAATATCGCTTGTTACACCAACTGTGATACCTAACAATGCTACCACTAGTAGTAACTCAACGAGAGTAAAACCCTTTGCCAGAGATAATCTTGGGGCAGACATATAGTACTATTTTAACACAATAAAGTTAGATGATGATTAGTTTTCGCGCCAATTCGTAAGGTCTGTATACAGATTATGTGTTTTAACCTGATTTCCAACTCGCGTAACGGAATAAACAGAAACCCTCAGAATCGTAGTCGTTCCGGGTGTCAAACCACCATTTACGGCATCTACCGCTGTAAAGTAGGTATCAACCTGCTCTGGCGTAAACGTCATGGGATCTTGTGGTATATAATTTGAAACAGTGAAAACATCACCAGTTGTGGAGATTTTACATGCTTGTCCAGAAGTGTGGCACCCATTTGTTTGTAATATATCCAAAAACCTATCAGGCTCTCCCGCCCATTCAACTGAATCTCTAAAGGCCCTAACAACTTCGAGCATTTTATTAGCCTGCTTCTGTGATTCGAGAGCTATTTTACTTCTTTGAGAAGATCTTAACGTAAAAATAGTGAGAGCCACTAAAGATGTTATAACTACAACCGATATGCCCAGGGCAGCTATAACCTCCACTAAACCTATACCTTTTTGGTTATTTTTAGTCATACTACTACTAATTATTAGCATATATCAAACCAGCGGGGTTGAAAAGTACTTGTTTATTTTCTGCACCTCCATCTTCATATCCTACTTCTATAGATTCCAGATCGAAAGAAACACCCGGTATTGTTATGTCTCCACTATCCATGTTAAAAAATATACACTGAGGAGCACTGTAGATATTTACATTTTGATTTAGATAGTATCTCTCCTGATCAATACGTGCCACACTGCATGCTGTATTTTCTGCAGATATAAAATACACATAATCATTCGTGTCATTCACAAACTCAATACCCCAAAAAGCAACTGGATCGGTCCCATTTATAAGCTGATCAGACAAAGTGCCTGTTAAAGCTTTATTTTGTACTGTCCTTAGATCACTTACTAACTTTTGCTGTGCTTGTTTAACAGTCTGACGTCTTAGGTAAGTAGTAAACGACGGAATTAACACCCCGGATAAAATAGTAACTATAGATATAACCACGAGGAGTTCGATAAGAGTAAATCCACCTGTATTCAAATACCTACGGGCAGTCATATAAATATATTAACACGTCAGGGCAGCAAATAAAGATTATTGCCCACTTCATAAAATTCACTCTGGTTCCCCCCGTCATCCTCCATCTCTTCTGTAAGATACTCTAATCGAGCATTTATCTCATAAACAGCTCCATCTGTTTGGTAAGTATAAAAATATGTTGCATCGTTTATTGGATCCTGAGGAATTTTCACATTGTACATCGACAGATCATCTACCTGAATATCCGGATAGTACCCATTATCAATATAGAACTCATTTATCATTCTTTCAAAATTAGCCAAATCCGACATCCTTTTATTATCTCTAGCTTTTGCTTTATATTCAGCGGGCCGCATAAAAAGGTAAACTACACTAAAAAGAACTGATATCACAGCCACAGAAATTACTAACTCCATATATGTAAATCCTAATGAATCTTTATGGGTTCTTAACTGCATAACAAGCCACAGGAGGACTTCCCACGCATCCTATTGCATAATTACTACAGGGACTGTTACCTGCTGAAGTTTCTACTTCCATCAGCGCAGTAAGATAATATGTTGATCCATTACTTCTATAGTAATATTCATAAGATGAAGCATCACACGGGCTTGATGGCGTAGTCAATCCCTCTCCTACGGGATCAACGGGCGGATTTATAATATATCCTTCGGATACTAAGACCGTATACACAGTATCAGAACCAGTCAACATCACCCAATTATCACTTGTATCAGGATAAACTCTATTATCATCAAAACACATCTCGAGCGCGGTTTGTATCCTATGTAAATCTCCCTGTCTTTGCGCATCACGAGCCTTAGTACCTGTTCCTCCCACGTTTAAGGATTTTATTAGTAACCCACTTAATACCCCTATAATTAATATAACTATTAACAACTCTATTAATGTAAATCCTCTTAATTTGGTTTCCCCAATATTCGCAGACAGCATACAAATTAATTTACCTGACAACTGGAACTATACTACTCGTCGGACTACTAAATAGATAACAATTATCCGGATCCCTACCTAAGCGTCCCGCGCTTTCCAAAGTTGATGCGAAATTGCCGCAATAACTATCATCAGCAGACGTGGAAATTTCCATTTCCGCAACCAAAACATATGAAGATCTCGCTGGACTAATATAGGTTTCCGAATCATATAAATATGATACGTCTGAAAGGGGATCTCGAGGAAGAACATTAATATAGTTGGGAATAAGATCATTCTGATTAGAAGGATATTCTCTGTGATCAGCAAAATACCACTCCAAAACTGAACTGATAGTATTAAGATCTTTCTTTCTCTGGGCGTCTCTTGATTTTGCCTGAATTCCACGAACATTCATCACTCTTATGATTATCGTACCTAAGATACCTATAATAAGGACTACGATTAGCAACTCTATAATTGTGAAACCTTGATTTAACACTTTCTTTTCGTTCCTAGTTTTATAAAACATACATTTAATCTAACATACTTTTTAATAACACTTAAATATGCGTGATAACTAGTGCCCAAATACCTGGCATCTGCCGCTTGAACACCCATTTGTGCAATTTATACGTATAATTTCGGGTCCGGAAACGCCACATTGTGCTTCACGCAACTGACTACCACCACAGCGGTCATTTATCCTGCCGGAACCATCAGACCAACTCGCATAAGATCTTATATACTGCTGCCAAACAGTGCCTCCGTCCCCATCCACACAAGTTGGAGGTGGAGTAGGCGTTGGAGTGGGCGTTGGGGTAGGCGTTGGAGTTGGAGTTGGAGTAGGCGTGGAAGTGGATATGGGTGTCCCAGAAGGGAGCTCTGTAATCATCGAAGTCTGTCTTGGTGTACAATTATCGGGATTCGTAGGATCAGTTGGATCAGTACAATCATACATCTCTCCGGTACCTGAATAAAAAGTTATGGCTATATTTGAATCTAAAGAGGACTGAGTATAAACAACGTATTCATCCGTCCCCCCAACTGAAGGAGCATATATATAATCCAGAATCCACGAGTCAAGATAAAAACTGAGATTTTGCGCGGAAGGCGAGCCACTACTAGCAGCGGGAAGTTCCCCCTCAGATACTATATAAGCATCTATTCCTTGACTTAGCTTTTCCAGGTTCGTTACTTTAACACCGTCCTCAGCAACAGAACGGTGCCTGTTTACATTAATAGAACGAACTAAGTATGCCGTCAGTATAGAAATTATGCTTATAACAATCAACAACTCTATAAGTGTAAACCCCTTCTTTCTATATTTTGCAAATAAAACATGCATATTATATTTATTTAATCTATAGACGTACAAGTACCCATACTAGTAGGGTCGGTACAATACATAATTTCCCCCGTTCGAGAAAAATAGGTAATTGAACTACTTGCATCTACAGAGGACTGTATATAAACAACAAATTCATTTGCGCTTCCAACTGAAGGATCGTAAACATATCCATCCAGCCACGTCTGCAAATAAAAATTCAAACTAGAACCCACTGGAACACCCGCATTAACACCAGGCATTTCCCTTTCAGCTGAAATATATGCTTCTACACCCTGTCCCAACTTTTCCAGATTTACTATCTTTACACCATCTTCGGCGACAAGCCGATGCCTGTTTATGTTCATAGATCGCACTAAATAAGCTGTTAGAATAGCCACAACACTAACAACTATTAAGAGTTCTATTAATGTAAAGCCGCATTTACATCTAGTCATAAACATATATCTTAAAATTAACAACCATCAATCAACTAGTACGGAACAGGGCCGCCTATTTCACATGCATTATGAACACAACTCCCACTACAATGTATCCTTCTGGTAGCAGGTTCATTACTATTACAATAACTTTCACGAAGGCGGTTAGAGTTTACACATCTATCCGTGTGAATATGAACATCCGGATTATCCCCGTAATAAACGTACCCAGAAACGTACTGCTCCGTTGAGTAATCTCCGCCATCTGTATCCACACATAGAGGGGGTACGGGTGTTATAACACCTTCGGAACAGTCAGGAGAGCTGCATCTGACAACTTTACCTGCTGTAGAAGAATAAACATAATATTCCGAACTCTCAGTTTCTGATCCAACAGATATCATGAACTCAGTACCACTAACAAAATATGCAAAACCGTTTGGCCAATCATTTAAATAAATATCAAGATTGTCCGCTGAAGGCTCCCCGGATACTTCCTGCGGCAGCAAACCCTCAGCAATCCGATAAGCTTGAATTCCCTGAGCTAAATCAATCATAGTTTTTTTATTTACTCCATCCTGAGATATATCTTTCTGCCTTTGTACATTTACTGTTTTCATAACAACACCGGCCAATATCCCAACTATCGTGATCACTACTAATAGCTCAACTAGCGTAAATCCTTTATAATCTTGAATAACCTTTTTTGTCTGTAACATAAGCTTAATTTAGAACAGCGGTACATACAGATAAATTTGGACTTGATAAAGCGTTCGCAATCTGGGCAGTACATTCAACCGCACCAACGCCTGTTAAAAATCCAAGAGTAGCACTCGCCTGACCAAATGATTTTCCTAGCAGAATATAATCTGTAGCGGTTCTACCACCGACATTTTCCAACCTGTAATAATAAAAGTAGCACTGTGAACTTCCTGAACCCTGAAAACTATTAGTACCACAAAGATTGGACGGTAAATCGAACCCAGTTACTGAAAAAATACAAAATGAATCTTCAGCACCTCCTTCTGAATCGCAGCCATCTCTACTAGAAGCACCTTGTATCAATGCTAAAATATCATCCCCATAGGGTGCCTCTCCATAAGCAGATATATGCGCTTCAATGGACAAAGCCATCTTGTCAACTGCGGTAAAAATATTGGAATCTCGTGCTCGATTTCTTACTCCCTGAACATCAATAACTCTATAAGTAATGGCCGCTAATATAGCCAAAACACTTATAGCAATAAGAAGTTCAATCAGAGTAAAGGATTTGGCAGTTTTATTAGGCATATATCTATATAAATCTTAATTTAGTACAGTTTTGGTGTCAATTATCTCACTATGATATCTTTATTAACTTTTATAATAGTTGTCTTTTCATTCTGAAAAAATACATTTCCCATAGCGAGAAGTTTGTCCATTTGCATAGAACCATCCGAATAAATGTCTTCTTCTATCTCTCCGACAATAATAAAATCTACATTATACTTACGTAATATCATCTTCGTTTTATTTACATCGTCATCCAAATATACAGATCGTACATCTCTTCTTCTAACATCAACTTCACCATAAGATCCCCGCCACGTCCATTCATGAACAGGCCAGCCGACTACCGACGGCCAACCCAATAAAGCACTAAATAGATTATTATCTTCATAACTGTCACCATCCGCTTCAACTATTATTTTCATTTTCTCTCCACGGTTTTGCATGTCCCTATACTTTTTTAAAAAAGCGTAAGCCTCATAATCATATGGATATTTGCTTTCAAACCAATGCAATCCCTCGTTAATCCCCTTAAACTCCAAAGACCAACCCTTTGTAACCTTGAAAACAACATAGGGATAATACAACTGAATGGCAAACATGCATATAAATACAGACCCAATTAATAATCTATTCACACTTCCTTTCAGCTTTGTTAATACTGCAGCCATAAACGTTCCCGAACAGATACTGAGCCATAACCATACTTGAAATGTGAACTTAAAAACGGTATTTGCTCTATAATATTCCCCATCAATTAGGATATCTTTAACAAAAAATAGAATAGAGCAGAATACAAACGACCCCCAGTGCAAAAGCCACTGATTTAGAGACGTGGGCGTTTTAACGACTCCCAAACCGGCCACTGCACTTTTGTAATAATAACTCCAAATCCTGGAAACCATGACCGCCCCAATTGGTATATAGGTAAGCACAATAAAAGGTCTCCATATTTTATACACGTTTATGATCCCATCCTGAAACCTAACACGGGTGAAAACAGCTTTCTTTATTTCATACCCATATTTATACATAAATAGTATGGAAAATAGTATTCCAAGGGACACCGTATCCCAAGAGTTAGTCATAAAGACTACACCGAATAAGAAACTCAGAAGATACATTTTCTCGCTTTTGAACGACAAACCAGACTTATTATCAATAAAAATCACATAAAGCAACGCGAAAACTACAACGCTCACAAAAGCCCCCCAAACATGCGCATGTAAGTCAGACACAAAAAAACCATATACGGGCATCTCCATGATAGTCCCACTCACATACCTTGTAGCCTCCGGATACCAAAAAGAAGGTTTAATTGAAATAAAGCCCAGGATATACATCAACTTTCCAACCAAATATGTCAATACGTAAATATTTCCTGAGAGAGAATAAAATAGAAACGATGACAAACCCGCTACTGCTACAATTCCTCTTCCTTTTTTTAACTGATAATTTAAGTAGATCTCCTTCCCAAGTTGAAATACACTGACACTTAACATACTAAACAGCCAACATACTAAGACAAAAAACCCCTGTAATAGAGGCACATTAGAGAATTTCAAAATGACATGCCCAATAAAATGGCCAAAATAATAATAATTCCATGATTCTCCTGAAAACCATACATCAGGAAGGGGTAGAGAAGTAGCATTTTCCAGAGTTTGTAGAACACCATAATCGAAAATTCGTTCAATACTGTGTACTTCAGCATTAAACCCGCGTACCACGTACCAAAAAAGCATTAACAAAACAATAAAACTTTGGGTCCAGAATATTATCTTTAAACTAAAATTGGTTCTTAAGAACTCGGTCTTTAGTTCAATGGCCAAATTCACAAGAATCCAGACAATAACACAAAGAAAAAACCACACATCGCCCAATCCAATAAACGTACCAATAATAAAATAAAAATAAGACAAACATATCCAACCAAGTATGTGGGCAATTACATATCCTTTGTCATTTAATCTTTTAAAAAAGAGGGATGTAAAAGGCCAACTGACTAAACCTATAAACGTATTGGCCAGAATCAAAGGCAAAAAATATCTTATCACTTCATCCACTGCAATATCCAGCATGGCAGAATTATACAATGAAACTCCAACAGCTTACGCAGGTGGTTTCAAGTTAGGAACTTATGAAAATTGAAGGAGATAGACCTGGGGATCAGACACAAAAGCCGTATAAATCACCCTATTCTCACTACTGCGGAGGCCCAAGGTACCTATAATGAAAGCAAGCGTATCCATTACGATCTGATTTACAAACATACGGCCATTCACACTCCACTTCACTGGAACCTTTCAAGCCATTATTTTGGCAGTAGTACTCTACCAAAACATTATTATCACAGTAATCACAAGACTCGCCGGCCGTATCTGTAACACATCCAGGTGTATAGATATCATAACCAGCATCTGTATCCGTACAAGCTTCAGGCGGGAGAGTTGGGGTTGGTGATGTAAGTAACTCTCTAACGCCACACCTATTATCTAAACATACTACCTCCCTCGGTGGACAGCACCTATCCATACACCCTGCGGGTACCGAACATTCTACCTTGTCATACCACGCATCTACATACCTAACATTAACAACATCCTCATAATCAAATCCGCCGCACCCGCTGCACTTGCATGCACATCCTACCGGTTCACATTCTTCAGAACTTTCGCAATATCTCCACCTTTCCTCCTCATCATCGGGGGTTGGAGTAGGTGTTGGCGAGGGATGTATAACATCTTCTCCTTCCTCATTTTCACAGTCAAACGTAGTAACATCACACGTATCTAAAACACACTGATACGTATCCTGCCACGCAGAGGTATGTTTGTAACATCCATCCGTAGAATCTTCTAAACTCACCACAAGCCCATAATCGGCGCCATCAGAATTATAAGTATATACTGCACCCTCAGGTTCCCCATCGGGCCAATCAGTGATAAAATAAGTTCTAAATTCAGAGGATATATCCGCGATATCACTCGTTGGCGGATATTCTCCTTTGGTTGAATAATAGGATTCCAAAGCACTTGCTATTTGATTTACATTATTCTCTCTAACTGCGTTTTCGGCTTTTTCTTGAGTGCCACCTATATTTAACAGCCCCATCAAAATGATTCCCAGAATAGTGATGATTACAATAACCACTAACAGCTCTATTAACGTAAATCCTTTATTTATTTTCCCAAAAACTATCTTTTTCATTCGTACTATTCAATTATACAATTTGTGCCGACTTGCGCAAGATCCATTACAGTGGCATCACTAAAATTATATACACATTGAAATTCGCACAGAGCACTACCATCAAGAGTAGGGATTGCCCCGCTGATAGTTATAGTTGCATCCGCAGTGGCTGCGGATTCAGTAAGCGTAAAGATACTACCCTCCGGAGGATTAGGTGGGTAGGTCACGTTAATATCATCCCAAGAGTTACATCTTCTCGCGTCCACCTCACTCGCGCCACACGCTTTCAATGCGTAACACATCGTTTCAGTCATGGATCGCACAACTGCTTCATTGGCGCGTTGACTCTGCCTATTTGGATCTATAAGCGATACCAAAATACTAGCTAATATACCTATCACAGTAATAACTACTAAAATCTCCACAAGTGTAAAACCGTTTTTTCTAATCATAAAACATTTTCAAATTGATATATTTAAAGATAAGGCGGGGCCTGCGGCCCCGCCTTGATCAATCGCTAATTAATATCCACTCTGGAACAGTTTGCATCGCCTGCGTAAGGATCCGTATCTACTGTCATATCTGTCGGATCAATTCCCGTCGCACCATTGCATTCGTACATACCAAATTCCGAATGAATTACATACCACGTATTATTATCTACAACCGCGTCCGGATTTAATTCCCAGGCTTTCCCAATAATCGCAAAACGACCACCTCTCAATGGACCGGATACAACCTTGAAGTGACATTGAGCTGTCCCATCTGCGGCCATACTATAGACATGATTAGTTTCGTTTCCAACATACGCCACACATGTGTCAGGCAACAATACACTCGGAAAATTAAAATCCACGTCAATCCCTATAGTAGTATCGATTGGGTTATCTGTTGACAGTGGGCTATTTGTGTTTGAGTTCCCAACAACCTCCAGGTTATTAACCTCCAATAACAATTCATCTTCACATACCATTCTTCCGGTCGCAGAGCGAGCAGAATTTAGTCCATAACCCACTTTTTGCAAGGCAGATCTAATTGCAGCATTTCTTGATCTATTCTGTTGTCTTATAGGATCAATTACTGCGATTAGAATACCGGCCAATATACCAATAATTATGATAACAATGAGTAACTCTATAAGTGTGAAACCGCTGTCAAGATCTAATCTTGAAGTCTTTCTTTTAACTTCTTTCATTCACTGCTCACCCCCTTCCAAAGCATGTTTTGTAAAAGTTTCATAAGCAACATAAAAATGGGCAGACAACTATTTGTTGCCTATATACAAGTATGAAGTCCAACACGCAGTATGTCAAGGAAATAGAAGTAAAACGAGGTATTAACATCAAAGGTCATCGAATCTGTCACAATTGTACCCATTCATTTCTATAGCATAAGAAAAATCCTCAATACTCATATCCGAGGGATCAAGGCCAGAAGGGGCAGAAGAGCATTCCCACAACCCATCGGAAGAATCAAACACATAATATAAACCATTAGTTAGATCCATATCTGGTGTCAACTCCCATGACTTGGCGATAATTCTAAATTTGCCATCTCTTATAGGGCCGGAATTATATTGAAACACACACTGAGTAGTTCCTTCCATCGCGTCATCCCAATTAGTTTCGTTACAGGACGATGGAAGTGCTACACCGGGAAAGTCAAATAACACCTCAGTCTCAACCGTTGTATTACCCAAACCGCCGTTTTCCGGATTTGAGCGATAAAGGTCAATTGTATCGGGGTTTATCACAACATTCTCAGTCTCTGTTTCTATATCGTTTTCATACGGAAGCCGGCCAGTTGAAGAACGCGCAGTATTTATACTGTATGCAACTTTTTGAATCGCAGATCTGATAGCCGCATTTCTAGCTCGGTTCTGTTGTCTAATAGGATCTATAACTGCAATTAGAACTGCAGCCAGAATACCTATGATTATAATCACTATAAGAAGTTCAATAAGCGTAAATCCACGATCAATAGAATATTTATCTTTCAACCAGTATTTAGACAACATAGTTAGGGCAGGCGACCTTAATTGCCTATATTGAGTATGAATTGCACTAGTTATAAAGTCAAGAAATAACACCAAGCGCATTAGTCCGCTATGAAAAAGCTATAATCCATAACATCTGGCATATACGGACGGGATTTGTATACCGACATAATCTTAACCACTCTTTGTTCTGACTCCTCTACTAAATTACCTACCGCAGTTATTTTATAACCCTGCTCTGGAAGATCACCCACAGAAGGATACACACCAAAATTGGCGCTATTATACATAGACCTTATCCTCAAACCGAATTTTCTGGACGGATTAATCTCCGAGAGATCAATTTCGGCACACCAATTAAAACCATCTTTCGCTTCCGCGTTAGCTTGTACAAATCCCCGCATCGACTCAAGTGGGTCATAAAACGCAATAGGGTAGTAACCGCCTTTACTTACCATCCCAGCGTCATCATACGCTATATAATATAATGCTGTCTTATCATTATCCCAGCATACATTTATTTTATCGTCTGTATATACACCGTTTGAGTCATATAGGGATATTTCCTTTAGCTGACCTGATGTAAGCGCAAATCTGTAATGATCCCCTGAACTTTTACTACTGGAGTTGTATTGAAACTTCTCTACGGTTACAACAGCTTCAGCTGAAATCTTATCGTAGCCAAGTGGCGGATAATCTACTATACATCCTTGAATCCCTTCTTCATATCTCAAGTTAATCAACTCACAGTTTGTTTTATATCTATCGGGATCGGTCACGTCAGAAAGAGCCTCTAGTCTGCAATCACCAGCATTCAAATATCTTTCTATACCTCCTTCTACAACAGCTGACAATCTCGCAGCCGTATCAGTGCGAGTCACTCTAGCTGATACAGCCAAACTTCGCGTCGCTATAGATAATCCAATAGTTAGAGCTATAACAACAACTACAACTACTCCTAAAAGTACTTGCCCAGATTTATTACGCTTTTTATTTGCAATGTTCACTTAAAACGCCCCCTCCGTATCAAATTGAAGATCAAAAACCCGCAACCCCGTTAAGTGAACATTACAATAATCTGAATCTCTTTCCATCTTAGTAAAGTTTGGTATAAATGACGGATTGTATTTAACTGATTCTGCAGGATACATGTCATTTTCAACTCCTAAATCCCTAGTAAATAATATTTTCTTTGCAACTAACGGTCCTGTTAATAAGACTGGATAATCCGGCGGGGTAGGGTAGTTCTCTATCCTTATTTCCCCACTTGTGAGAAACCCTGCTTCCACATTTGAATCAGCTTGCAAATAATACCCATCTTGTGATCCATAAGACGTATAGCCTACATTAGGGTATACATGTACATTTGTGTCAGTAACAATAAACAAACATCCCGAATTCGTGCTGGGAATACGCATAATGTCGTCACGCACCTCTAAATCCGATCCGTTGCCCTCAACATATATAACAGCATCTCCATTGACCAAATTATACTTTACAGGCCCTAAGTTAAAATCATCATTAAAATCCTGACTATTCATTTTATGTACACCGCCAGCAATTACCTCACTAATATCAGATATCGCTCTTACATAGGCATGAGAAGGAGCAGAGAATGAAAACCTCGAATTATACCAATTCGAAATCATACCTGTATTTTCCGCGTAACCGCAATTATCAGCATTAGAAGGACACGCGCTGGTATCCGTATAATTTTCGGCATATGAATGAGCAAACGCATCGCTAATACCATTGCCAGGATCCGAAAATTGCATTAATGAGCCATAAAATCCACCTCCCAACTCCTGCCCAGAAGAAACAACCTGTATATCGATCTCTTTAGAATACACATCACCATCTATAGAGGTATACCAAGGAGATACCTGTTCTTTAAATAGATCAACTAAAACTGGCACTCTCCCACACGAAATCGGAGTTACATTAATCTGCGTGGAAACACCTCCGCCAATAAACTCGTCTTCAACGCAATTAATTCGAAATAATGAGGTGCCCGGCGAATAAAATGTACTTACATTAAATGTGTTAGAAGATGAGATTATATTATCAAATCCAACATGCCCGTTTTCAACACCATCCGAATCATCAGATGACCCATCAACTATAGTTCTAGAAGCACCCCCATCCGCATCCTGAACAGTAATAGAAACACCTCTGGCCTCTCCATTATCACTTGCACAATCCCCATAGTCGGATTCATTAACATAAAACTCTAGCATATAGTCGTAAATAACATTTATAAGACGTTCGTGCACACAAACTGTCGTATCATATCCATCTGATATATCCACTCTCACGTCACATAATTCACTATTATCTGGTTGAGAATGCACGGGGGGTAACCATACTACTGAAGGATCCGATCCTAAAACTACATTGCCATTCGGAAAACTTCCGTTGCATCCCAATGATGGATCACTACAAGATTCACAGCTAACACTCCATGTATAAGTCATATTCCCAACACTACTCACATTCATACCATCGGCGTTGTTAATAGATAATACTATATTGCCGTCACACATATTTACATCAATCTTATATCGGGAATCCCCCGGTTCCCACCAAGCGGTTTCATCACCGACTACAAAATCACCACAACTAGGCGGACAATTGATTATCACAGGAACAGATAAACATAAATCAGTGGTAGTTACACCACTATCCTCTAAATATACCGCAGTTCCGATTTCACACACTTTCCCACAAGCACTCCCTTCCGGAGCAGTCCAAAAAAACGGATTAGAATTTCCACTTATACTCCCACACGAGGCTGTATGCTCATATTTAAAGGAGGGTGGGGGAGTAGGACCTTCTATATTTGAATATAACTCATATGTCCGCCCTGCAGCAGCTCTAAAAGTTCCTGAAGAATCCGCATTGGGAAATACAATATTTGAGCAATCGTAGACATCTATCTCAAACAAATCGGCGGTATCCTTTTTACCATCTGATGAGGAAAATGAAATCTGTCGGGTTCCGAAACCAATCGAATTATAAATCGCGCCGGTACAGTCAGCACCAGAAAATCCTCCCTTATCAGAATCATCACCCCAATAGCATGATAAAGTGTCGCCATCTGGGTCCGAAGAAGAAGAATTTAAACGAACTGAAGAGTTTGACATTATCTTTGCGGGACCGGAGTCTATTGAGCTCGCCGGAGCTTTATTTGGCTTAGTACAACTACCCTCGCAACTACAGACTTTTAAATCCCAGGTACTTTTAACGCAACTCCAATCTTTATTTCCGCCACTTCCATCACAATCATCATTATGACACACCCAACAACTTCCATCGTCAAAACAACCCCACTGATTGTACTCAAAACATTCACACTCAACCGCATAAGACAACCCAGAAACCACTAATAGAAGTGAAATAATCACTATCAATGTGGGCAGCTTTTTAAATTTCACTTACAAAGGTTCTCCATAACAAGTTAGCTTTACTAATCCATTATCAGTCTTATCAACCGATATTTCAATATAATCCCCCGGATCAAGTATTTCTAGTATTTGGGGCGCACTAAAAAATTCCAGAAGATTAAAGGAATTTAAAGCAGTACCATTTTCCTTTTGTAATCGTCTCACCTCTAAAAACTCAAAATCAAACGATCTTATAAAAACATACGAGCCATCTTTTAAAATTACCTTCCCGCTACTTACATCTATCTCTTGTATATATCCATCATAAATTTTTTTATCGGAACTGCGCAACTTCCCGGGGCCAGTAAAAGGTTTGTATTCAGACAAGCACTCATCCAAATAGTATTTTGAGGGTCTAACTAACCATCCATCCTTCTTTTCTTCGGGCTCAAATTCAAATGAGTCCTCGTCTAAAGCAGAGACACTTTCGTGCACAGAATCGGGATAAATGCCTTCCACTAGTTCCAGCTCCTCTTCATCTTCTTTTAACAAATCCGGAAGGTATATATAGACCAAAGTGCCTAGAACAAAAAAACAAGAAATAACCATAAAAAAACCGGGCAGTGATTTTGTGTCCATATATTGTACTCAGTATGAATTCCTAAAAAATCGCTGTCAAGAAAAATTTCCGCACGACAAGGATAGCTAGAAGGAACCATTCGTGAATATCGCGTAATCAAAAACATCGGGTAAATATGGGTACGATCTATATACTGTAACCACTTTAACTGTTTTTTCCTCTGATTCCTCACTAAGCTCCCCCACAGACACTATTCTGTAACCCTGGGAAGTAAGGGATCGCGAAGGACTTGGATACAACCCAAAAGTCGCATGATCATATAATGCCCTTAGTCTTAAACCGTAATACTGATTATTTTGTAGTTCCGCCAACGGGATTGTCGCACACCATGTATATCCATCCCTGGAAACACTGCTTGCCTGTTCAAAACCCCGCATGGAGTCTAGCGGGTCAACAAACGCCCGCGGGTAGAATCCACCCCTTGTTATATTACCTCTAGTGTCATAAGCAACATAATAAATAGCTGTGTTATCGTTATCCCAGCAAACATCAATCTCATTATTCCCATATGTATGTGTGCCATCGGTCAAAGGCAGTTCTTTCATCTGACCCGCATTCAACACAAACCTATAATGATTTTCATCATCAACGGCGGAATTATAGTCAAATTCCTCAACAGTTACTATAGCTCTTGTTGCTATCTTATCATCTCCCTGAGGAGGAAAGTTCACAACACAACCTTCAATTCCCTCTACATATTCCATATTAGCATCATCGCAATATTGTTCATAACGATCCGCATCTGTAGTATCGGCAAAAGACCTTAGGCGACAGTCGTTTATAACCAGAAATCTTTCGGCGCCGCCTTCAACTGCCGCTATAAGTCTGGAAGCAGTGTCCGTACGAGATACCCTCGAAGACATGGATAATGTCCTTGTGGATATAGAAACTCCAACCGCCAATGCCACAGTAACCGCCACAACTACAGAAAGCAGTACTTGGCCTTTTTGTTTTTTAATAAACCTAATCATCACATTTAGTCTCCGTATGTAAATTGAACATCAAACATCCCAAGACCAGTAAAATCTATATCACAGTAAGTTGGGTCTCTCTCTTCTCTTGTTAGATAGTAGAGAAAATCAGTACTATACTTTGTCGCCACCGCAGGATACATATCATTGTCTAACACAAGATTACGATTGAAAGTAATGTTCTCAGCGACTAGCGGTCCTTGGAGAAGAAGAGGTATATCCGGCGGAGTCGCGGCACCTTCTATGTTAATAGTTCCGCTTGTAATTATACCTGCCTCAATATTAGGTCTCGCTTGAAGATTATACCCGCCAACACCGTAGGTAGCGTACCCAACCGATGCGTCAATATTGACATCCGCGTCAGTTATAATCAACAAGTCATCGCTGTAAGTACTACTGTTCATATATCTGTGAATTGGCAAAGAAATATCAAGAGTAGAACCGCCACTAGGTACGTACAAAATGCCAGCTTCTCTACGTCTGACTATAGTCGGCACATATCCAAGAGAACCCCATCTTGTAAACTCGGAGTTGAATCTTGAGGCAGTCATCGTGTTCACAACACTCCTATCATCAGACCAATCCCAGTTAACCTCATACAAATAACTCACAGTATTTACTTCAGAATGTGTCGGGGGCTGAAATGTATATACATTATCAAACCATTCGGATCTCATTGAAGTGTTTTTCGCAAAACCGCAGTGGTCAGCCTCGGGAGAGCACATCGCGGTATCTACAGCATTCTCACTAAGAGTATGTGCGAACGCATCGTCAACGTGACTTGAAACATCTGAGAACTGCAATAACGAACCTACAAAACCATCTCCCAACTCCTCACCCGCACACACTACATCAGTATCCAAAGAATTTGCGTACACATCCCCATCAATGGCTATCTCCCATGAATTGAGCTCTTCCTCAAACAACTCAATATCCAAAGGTATAACACCACAACCGCTTGGAGTTACACTTATCTGGGCAGACACACCGCCCCCTACAACTTCTCCCGGCACACAATTAAGATGCCATCGCGCACATTCAGGAGAGTAAAACACATCAACATTAAATGTATGAGATGATGACCGGATAGCGTCAAAAAGAATCTTACCATTTTCTGTTCCATCGGAATCACTCCCAGAACCATCAACAATTGTATAAACCCTAGAATTACTAACATCCCTATACGTTATAGAAACACCATCCGCAGTACCTTGGTGATCATCACAATCCTCATATGGTGTCTCAAACACATTGAACTCAAGCTGATATGTATATGTAATATTAACAAAATCGGTATAAACTTCTGAGTTGCTTTCAAACCCATCAAAAACCGTAACAACTACATCGCATTTTTCGGAATTATCAGACTGAGAATGAACAGGAGCCCTCCATAATATCTCTGCATTAGGCATGGTACTGACATTGCCGCTGGGAAAAGTCCCATTATCACCCGAGTCACAATATACATTCCACGTATAGACCAGATGCTCGGTATCTCCCGGGTCAGGATCATCAGCTCCATACCCTGGACGGGTCATACTTTGCATCGTAAATACCTCGTCGCCATCACAAGCATTAACATCATGTGTAAATATACTAAATGGAAAATAGTTTTGGCCATTAACATACGGCCATCCAAGAACAGGGAGCCTATTTATTAAAACATCCGCTCGTTGACACCAATTTGTCGTATTATTAACATGCGCCCTTGATCTCACCCTGCATGTTTCACCTCTATGAGTCTCATCCGGAGAAGTCCAAACAAACGGACTGACATCCCGGCCACCTATTATCCCGCATGTTGAATCATCCGGCGCTAGGGCATCATTTGTATAAGTAAATGTAGGCGGATTCGGGGGACCCTCTATTGTTGTGTTGACAATATAGTTGTGCGTTCCAGTTTCGGGGGATTGAGGAACCGCTCTTGGTTTTCCAAGCCAGTCAAAAGCTTTATAACCTGAAACATCTGAGGTTGGCCAATCAACACTTTCACAATCATAAACATCTATTGTATAGGGACACTCAGCTGTTTTTCCCCCTCGGCTTTCAGCATGATTTATAATACTCACATTCCCATGATTCTGCGTAGTATGGTTATAAACCGCGGAGTTGCAATCCGCGCCCGTACTAAAATCCCCATTATCCGGATCATCTCTCCATGTACATGTTACAGTATCACCATCTGAATCTGAGGCAGAAGATGTATACGTAATACCAGATGAATTCGCCATTATATCCTGGACACCCACCGGAGTAGTACAGGTTGGAGGATGGTTCGTGGGCGGACTTCCTTTACTACAAGGGCAATGGCAATGGCAGGGAGGGTTGGGCGCTGCACATGTTGTTGGCTCATTAACAAGAATTCCTGTTGAACTACAACACCAACATTCGTCACCAGGGCAATCAGCACCGCAGTCGCAACTATAACATGTCTGACCTTCCCCGGGGCACGAATCACTTTTACTCATACAACTCGCGGCATATACATCTTCATTTAGACCAATATATAAAGTAGCAAAGAGGGACAAAAACAAAATTTTAAATACAAAAGGCAGATTCTTTTTCATCTTACTAACACCTTAGCACTTAGTATGAATGGCCAACTCTTTACTGTCAAGAAAAAATATTAGGAAAAATTGCACAGCACGATTCAAATTTATCTCTCGTCACAATAAACATCCATCCTGACATATCCATCAGAATCGAGCACAAATGTAGCAAAATCGCCGGAATTTATATAGTTTAGAAAAGCAGGGGATTCCTCCTCCAATTTTAGAGTATACACATTTGTTTCGAGACTTTCAGTTGTTTGAACAAGATAAACCAACAAATCAGCGACAAAGACCTCCTCACCATTCTTTAGCACAAGTGACCCATTATCTACATTTACCGACTCTATAAAAGAATGCAAACGATCTCCCACCCGTGCATAACCCACTTCCGGCATTTCACCCGGTTTATAGTCCGACACACATTTATCTATATCTTCTCCGCTCAACTGATTACCGGACCCATCCCGAGCTGTATAGGAAATATAATCAGAGAACGCGGACTTACTCGGATCCGACGACAAATCTCCACTTTGATCTTTATCAATCAGGTCAGATTTTGTGTCTGCAGGAATGTCAGAGGACCCGCTGTCTTTCAAAACAGGTCTTCTAACATTAACACCTTTTGTGACAAAATAAACTGCAAGTAGAATCACACACAAAACCGAGGCTATAATAACAAAAGGTAGAAACTTTTTATTCATACACTTATATCTAGCTTTTAGTATGAACGGAGTAGTATTTGTTGTCAAGATAAAACCAAAAAGTATAGTAATTAACCGACAAATGATTTTATTTCGTCCAGAATTTTATCAGGAGTGATCTCGGATTTAATAAGATAACCAGACGCACCCAATTTGAAAGCTTCATCAATAATATGTTCGCTGTTAAGATTGGTGAGAACAATAACTGGCCCTTTCTTAATATCCTTCGTATCTTTAATCTCTTTTAGAATTCTAATTCCGTCTTTAACAGGCAGGATCACATCAAGTAGCAGGAGATCCCATACCTCATTTTGAATCATTTCAAGACCAATGTTGCCATCCGAAGCCTGTAGTACTTCGTAACCTGCATCCATCAATATCTCAGCATAAAGTAAGCGTATATCGTGCTCATCCTCAACTATAAGAATAGTCTTCTTCGGCGGATTAAGTGTCACCATACTAGTTATAATAGTAACACATTTAGTAGGGGAGTTTGTCAATAGTATCTTTTGTACTACTTTAAAACCCGTTTCACTTCGTTTAAGATCTTATCCGGAGTAATATCCGATTTTACGATGTATCCGGTTGCACCTAGCTTATACGCCTCATCTGGCACGTGATCACTCTTGAGATTGGTGAGCAGAATTATGGGACCTTTTTGTAAGCATTCCGAATCCCTAAGATCCTTCAGTATCGCCATCCCATCTTTCTCGGGTAATATTACATCCAATAACAGAACGTCCCAGTTTTCGTTTTGGATTTTCTCTTTTCCCTCATTTCCATTTACTGCCTGGATTACGATGTAACCTGCATCAGTTAGGATTTCTGCGTAGAGTAGGCGAATGTCTTTTTCGTCTTCTACAAGAAGTATTGCACGCTTTTTATTATCCTTGGATCCGATCATATATGTTCAATTTTACAAATTCAAATAAATATAGCATCTTCAGTAAGTATACTCATCATATATTGGCCTATATCCGACGTACAATACTTCTTTTCAAATCTAACTCTATAACTTCGTTATCTTTAAAAACCTTTGTTGCGATTTTCGTCCCTATGACACAAGGTATATTAAGCTCTCTTGATATAATCGCTGCGTGACAGGTCATACCTCCCTCATCTGTTACAATTGCTGCGGCTCTTCTCATTGCAGGAGAATATTGCGGTGTAGTCATAGTTGCTACTAAAACATCTCCCTCCTGAACTTTACTCATTTCTTTATGCGATCTTAATACTTTGGCTGTCCCTTTTAATCTATCAACATTACCAGAAGACACGGTCAATCCTTGTACACTATGTACTGAACCCAAATCCGGTCTTAGCTCTTCGGTTAGAGCAATCACATCCTCAGGATCTTCGATAATCTCATATGTACCATTTACATAGTATAGAATGTACGGATTGTCTATCCTTCTACTATAGATCTCCAACATCCTATGAGAATCGTCTATATTCTGTTTCAGCTCTTCAAACGAAAGATACTTAAATACATCTTCCGAAACATTCGTTTTTTCAGCTAAAACACTAAAAACCCTGTGCATAGCAATATGAGACTTATTGGTTGCCTCCTTTCTCTCATCCGACATCCGAGAAAGCGTGTGCACATATCCAATCTTTCTTAAATAATGCCCATCAAGGTTATACTTTGTTTTAATATCCGAGTGCAACTGTTTCGTATCATCTTCAAACCTAGATAACTCTTCATATCTTTCCGTTAGTTCTTTCTTACTTTTTTCTAAATATTTACATATCTCCGCAATATAGTACTCCCTATCATACAGGTTGGGTCCATCATACCCAAACGGTACCCAATAATACTTTTCAACCAATTGATCTATGGCATCTTGGATCCATCCTGGTAATTTTATAAAGTCAACATTCCTTTTCTTAAATACACTTTTTTGCCTCCCACTTACAATATCTAGACATAATTTAACTACCTGGTATTCTTCATCTAAACTAAACGACTTTTCCGGATTCATACTCATCACCCTATATTCTTCGGGTTCCATATCGAAACGCATAGACTCCTCCAGCAAATGCTTCCCTAAGGAATCTCCACCAACAAGCCAAGGAATAGAATTAAAACTGTTGTACTTCTCCCAATTATCCTTGATCTTCCTATATCTATTAATTAATTTGTTAATTGTATATTCACCTAGAGGCTCCTCCATAATCTTTTCCGATATAGACATCAATTTCCGCCCCTGTTCAAGTTGAGTATTATAGATTTTTGGTAGATACAATGGATCCTCAATATAAAGTTTCTTAAAGTGCTCTTCCATTAGTTTCCACTCATTCTCAACTACAAAAGACGTTAAATCACCGTTGGGTTCAAATAATGTCCAAGCCTGTGGTAATCGAGTACCATGAAGTTCTTCAGTTACAGGGTGTGTTCTACTTGTATAATTCCACATACATGATACTAATTTAAGCTTTCTTGCCCTTAACATCCTGTATTTGTTGTCAGAATATTCAAAAACGTCTTTCTTGAGTGTTGTAATTGGCCGATTCTGCAAAATATATAACTTGTCATTTGCATAACACCATTCAACATCACAGGGAAACCTTGATATGCTTTCGATTTTCATAACCTTATCTGCCAAGCATAATATTCTCTTATCATCAAGTTTTTGTTCTATTCCCTCTTCAAGGCTAATATCTTTAGCAATACATCCGCTTTCATCACAAAACGTTGCCTCACTTTGATTATTAATCTGTTTAGAAAGTATTAGTTTTGTTTCCTTATCTACCACATAGCTATCTGGATGAATTTGCCCAGAAACAAGTTTCTCGCCCAAGCCATAACATGCTTCGATAAGAATATGATTTGTATTTTCCGTAATCGGATGTACACTAAAACACACTCCGGAAACCTCACTACTAACCATACGTTGAACAACTACAGCAACCCCTATATCGGCCGAGTGAAACCCGTTTTCTACACGATAATACAAAGCTTTCGGTGAGTACAAAGACATCCAGCACGATTTGATACTCTCCACTAGATTATCCTTTGGTACACCTAGATACGTTTCTAGTTGACCTGCCCAAGCATAGTTCTTTCCATCTTCAACAGTTGCACTTGATCTAACAGCAACATACCTACAATCAAGTTTATCGAAAGATTCCTCAATGCTCTCAATTATATATTCTGGAATCGTAACATCCTTAATTCTATTTGATATATTCTCCGACGCTCTCTCAAGATTACTTATATCTTGGGTATCAAGCGTACTTATTTGCGTATCTATTTCTAACATTAATTCTGGATTTAACACAATCTCCCTAAAAATACCCGTACTCACTATAAAACCCGGCGGAACCGGCACACCCTGTTTAATGAGATCTCCTAGGAAAGCGCCTTTTCCACCAACTAAATGAACATCTTTCCTAGAGACATTTTTCAAATTTATTATTGACTTATTAGACATACTCTAGCATTATAGAATTCTGGCAGAATTATAACACGCGGCGACAATATTTATAACTTGTAGTAATAAAATTAATGTTTTAAAAAGTTGTTTCATCGGTTTTGTCACTGGTTAAATTGACACCATAACAATAAATTCGTATCATACAAATCACCATGGAAACTTTAGAGGAACTAGGTTTAATATATAACTGGGATAAAAAAAGGGTTATTAATAACAAAAAAATTCTGGATACTTCCCTTAGAGACGGCCTACAAGATCCCTCTATAAGACAACCTAGTCTTGAAGAAAAAATAAAATTAATAGACTTAATGGATTCAGTTGGAGTGGATGCTGCAGATATCGGATTTCCAGTAAATTCGAAGTCACACAAAAATGAAGTTATCGAAACCGCAAAACATATAAAGGAAAAAAATCTTGGGATTGAAGTATGCGTATTAGCACGCACGCAAAAAAAAGATATTGAAGCCGCAATAGAGGTGTCACAGAAAGCTCAGATACCGGTCGAAGTAATAACTATAGTGGGAAGTAGTAAAGTAAGACACTTCGTAGAGAACTGGAATCTTGACCAAGTCAAAAAATGGATAAAAGAATGTATTACTCTGGCACTTAAAAACAATCTTGAAGTAAATTTTCTAACTGAAGATGGTACACGAACGGAACCAGGAATGCTTACAGATCTGTATAAATACGCAATTGACTTAGGCGCTTCCAAAGTTACGATTGCCGACACGGTCGGTTTTGCTACTCCTTATGCAACAAAAAAGATAATCGAACTATTTAAAAAGGACATACTTAAGAAAAACAAAGATATCACATTAGATTGGCATGGACATAACGACAGAGATTTCGGCACCATCAATGCTTTAGAAGCTTTTGAATCAGGTGCAGACAGGGCACACGTATGTATCTTAGGAATAGGAGAGAGAGCGGGTAACACGGCCATGGAACCGCTGCTAGTTAATATGAAAATGATGGGAATGGCTAACGGTAAAAACCTAAGGGAACTCCCACAACTCTCAATGTACGCCTCTAATATCTTTAATATCAATATACCCCAAAATATGCCCATCGTTGGGGAATACGTACACACAACGTCCGTTGGAATACATGCTTCCGCAATATTAAAAGCTAGAAATATGTACAGGGAGGACCTCGCTAATACAGTCTACTCTGGAGTCAATCCGCAGTACGTGGGACTAAAAACTGAGATATTTGTAGGGCCTTTGAGTGGAAGGGCTAATGTTATATATGTACTAAGAAAACACGGAATTGAGCCAACAGAAGAAAAAATAGAAAAAGTATTGAAACACGCTTCATCTAAAAATGTGGTTCTAAAAGACGATGAGGTCCTTCTTATAACCAAGGACTAGTGTCATAATGTTATAAATACCTTCTAGGATCCGTTATTTTACCTTCTATTACTGAAGCCGCGACTGTCAACGGAGAAGCAAGGAAAATCTTACCTTCTTTCGAGCCCATTCGTCCCATAAAATTTCTATTTGATGAAGATATCATCACCCCGCTACTACTCAATAAACCTTTGTGTTTGCCATAACAAGGACCACAAGTAGAAGATTCAATATTTGCACCTGCATCATAGAACACCTTTAAAATGCCTTCACTTAGTAATCTCTGATATATCTTCCTTGAAGCGGGGATTACAACAAAATCCACGCTGTCATGTATTTTTCTACCCTTTATGATTTTCGCCGCCTCGACAAAGTCCTCATACTTCCCATTTGTACAGGCACCCAAAAACCCGTTTGTTAACTTAAGATCATACACCGGAGGAAAGTTTGGATCATCCTGTTTTTGGCTTTCCAGCATATAATCCTCTATTTTGGAAATAAACGTAACATTATCTGGTTTATGCGGAAAAGCGACACACGGTTCTAATGAGGACAGATCAACGTGTATAACACTGCTATAAACGCATTTCTCATCGAGGTTAGCCTCCTTATATGGATACTGAGCCCTATCTACTATAAAACTATCCGTCACAGAGTCATATTCGAAAATCGCCCCCCGCGCACTCGTTTCAACTACCATATTAGCAATAGTGGTTCTCGCATCAATTGATAATGTCTTTAAAGCAGAGCCTCCAAACTCCATGATCTTCTTCGACGCGCCATGTACACCTACAATACTCAAGATATACAGAATTATATCTTTAGCATATACACCCTTCTGAAGCTTATTAGAAAAATCGACTCTTATGGTTTCGGGTACGACAAAATCATGTAAATGCCCTGTCGCCATAACATATGCAGCTTCAGTTGTACCAATACCAAATGATAATGAGTTTAACGCACCGCCCGTACAAGTATGAGAATCTGTACCTACAACAAAAGATCCCGGTACGATATAACCATCTTCCGCCAAAACCACATGTTCTATTCCATCCCCCGGTTTGTAGAACTTTAAATTCTGTTTTCTTGAAAAATCTCGCATAATTTCAACACCATCTGAACTTGTTACACTTGACGGGGGAGAATCGTGATCTACGATAAAAAATACTTTTGACTTATCATAAACAACAGGAGCGGTTTTATGAGCCCGATAAACATCAGTAAAATTATCTTCATATTCCTTAATGACGGCAGGACCAAAGGCATCATTAACAAACAATACATCCACTGGAATATTGTCTAATCTCTCTCCTGCATATACATCCCGATGTATATGCGAAGATATTATTCTTTCAACGAGTGTCTGGCTTTTATTGTTCTTTGCTTTGTACTTTGAATAATGATCTAATCTTTTCCTTCTCTTTGATACACTATCCACTAAAAAATCTTTTACAAGATTTGCTTTCCCTCCCATAGAAAAAATCTTTTTATCTGTAGTATCTATATTAAAGTCGTGAATTATATCATTATGAATAAGTTGGCTATCCTCTAAATTAAGCACAACTTCATCATTCATGTTGAAAATTCTGGTATTATCAAATCGAATGAGTATCAATCCGTTATTTAGCGCATTTCTATAAAATATTTCCGAAAAAGACTGCGCTATTACGACCCTCACATTGTTATGCTGCAATGCGTAGATTGCTTGCTCTCTTGACGAACCAGCTCCAAAGTTTTTGCCGGCAATTATTAAATTATGCTCGATCATACCACAACGAGTTATAAAATCGGGATCGTATACAGAAAAAGCATACTTTCCAAAAAATGATCTATCTGTTGACTCCTGCAAAGTCCATCCAGGAATAATATCGTCAGTATTAATATGATCGAAAAATATAGAGGACACAGTTAACCTGAAGGTATTTCGCATATACAAACCCATAGCAATGGATGGGAAATATTATACTACAAAATTACCCATAAAAGTAATATTATGCTACTGATTTAACTTCCGTCTTGCCGAAAGCCTTAAGTGCTTCCTCAGCGCACTTGACATCGTCATTTACATCAAGTGATCCGCCAACACCCACACCACCAACTACCTTATCACCATCTTTTATAGGAAGTCCACCGGCTAAGGTAATTAACTCATTGCTAAAGGCCGCATTTAAACCAAAATACGGCTTTCCTTCTTCAGTATATGGAGCAATATCACCGGACGGGAGCCCTAACAGGGCAGAAGTATACGCTTTCATACTAGCAAATTTAGGACTTATATAGAAAGCGCCATCCATTCTGGACATAGCGACAAGTGTACCGTGCTCATCAACAACTACCGTGGTAACTTTAATTCCTAATTCTTTTGCTTTCTTTTCTGAGAGTTCTAAAGCTTCTTTTGATTTTGAAAGATTCAGCATATTTGGATTCCCCCATAAAATAAACTATACTGGCACTAGTATAGTTTACTCAAAAATTTGTTTCAAGATATATGGCACAACCTGCCCAAAAAAACACTAAAGCTCAAAACAAGCAAACTGAGAACCTAATTGAGAAAAACAGGGCTTTAGAAGCAACATATAAATTGTTTGAAATAGTATTGGAGTCCCTTGAATTCCAAGAGATGAGCCAAAAAATCGCAGATATTATTCCACAAACGTTAGGCTACGAAACGGGAGTTCTCGCTCTAGTTGATGAGGACAAAGAAAAACTAATAAGAGTAGCCATATCACAAACACCTGGAGGTGAAACTGCACTTGGAAACCTAGAACGTCCGTTTAAAGAAATTGTTATACCTCTTAACCACTTAGAAAACTATTGTATTAAGTCCATGCGTGACAAAAAACAATATATTACACGTAACTTATACGATGTAGTAAGACCGGCAATCTCAAAAGAAAACGCGGAGTTTGTTCAAAAACTCATGGGAACTTCTATCTCCATAGTTAATCCTCTCATAGCACACGGGAAATCAATCGGAATAATAATAGCGAGTATGTCAAAAAATCCAGAAGAATTATCTCCCTTTGAGAAAGAAATGATTACAAGATTTTCACAAAGTGTTGGAATAGTACTTGAGCACTCAAAATTATATACAGAGTTAAAAAGAGCAAAGGAAGCCCTTAACAAGGCGTACGATAAACTTAGAGAACTTGACAAAGCAAAAGACGATTTCCTGTCAGTTGCCTCACACGAATTACGAACTCCTATGACTATTATTAAAAGCTACATATGGATGCTGCAGTCCGGCAAGTATGGTGAACTAAATAATAACCAGAAAAAATACGCGGACACCGCAATGAAAAGTACTGATCGTTTAATTAATCTTGTAAATGATATGTTAAATATCTCAAGGATAGAACAAGGAAGAATGGAATTTAAAATTGAGGCACTCGATTTCTGTGAAAATATAAGGGAATTAATAGAAGGTTTTAGGATTCAAGCAGAGGAAAAGCATATTTACATAAAAATAGAAAAAGATTGTGATGAAACCGATGTTTCTGCGGATCCAACTAAATTAAAAGAAATAATAACTAATCTGCTTGGAAACGCCTTAAAATTCACGAATAAAGGTGGCATCATAATAAAACTCACAGACATCGGTAATTATATTCAGACATCAATCATTGACACAGGGGTTGGAATAGGTGCACAGGATATCCCTGTACTTTTTAAAAAGTTTGGTCGTCTAGACAATTCATACACAAAAGTTGCTGAATCGGGAGGAACAGGATTGGGACTTCACATAGTAAAATTATACACTGAACTTATGGGAGGCAACGTGGGAGTTTACTCGGAAGGAAAAGGGAAGGGCAGCACATTCTGGTTTACACTCCCAAAGTACAAGGGTAAATATAAAAGGACAAAAAAGGAAGAAGAAAGTAAATCCCACGTTCAGGATAAAATATCAACTATAATTTAGATAATCGGTATTTTAATATCAGCCAAAATTCAAGGACAAATAAGCCCTAATCAACACCTTACCCCACAACAACGCAACAACACTTCCAATAATAAGAAACGGACCAAACGCGATAGTATCTTTCATCTTCTTTTTACCCAAAAGCATCAGGACAGCACTAAATCCTGCCCCAAACAAAAATCCCAGAAAAACCGCCAGAATATTCTGCAGAATATCCTCAAAATCAAAAAACATGAAAGATCTAGTCCTAAAGAAAGCGGAATCAATAGGAAACCCGTTAAAAAGTCCTATCAATAAAGCCAATTTCACATCGCCGCCACCCATACCTTTACCTCTAGTAATATATACCAAAAACTGAAAAAATCCCGTTATCAAAACCGAACTCACAAGTAGTATTGTAATATTTTTAAAAACATGTCTTAAAGGTATTTGCATATATCCCCCTTGAATCAAAAACTGACCTATTTCATCTGCAACCAATTTATTGTGTACTCCCATTAGAGAATATACTTGGCTGATTAGAATAAACGAAGCTATAAACACAATCGCGGAATATACTATTACGTTTGGAATCAACTGAAACTTAAGATCCGTTAAAAACAGAACTATAAAGAAACAAAATACTATAAAAAAGTAAAAGAACAATATTGTGTTCTCAGGTCGTATATACGCATAAAAAAACTGCGCTCTATAGGCAGAATATGCTAAAGCTAACCCCGTTATAGCTTCAGAAAACGGGTATAAATATGATAGCTTAGTTTTACAGTTTGTACATTTTCCTTTCTGGAATATAAAAGAAAATAGGGGAACTAAGTGCCTTGGTTTGAGTAGCATTCCACAGCTCTCGCATTTTGAGCGAGACAGGAAAATCTTCTCATTCCTGACTATTCTATCCGACACTAAATTTAAAAAAGAACCTATAAAGGTACCGACATAAAAAAGTAACAAATAATATAATGCCATTAGAAAATGATACAAGGTTCAAAAAGATTTGCATAGGGAACTCGGGACCGTTATATATAGATTTGTAAGCTAAATAGATCGAACTCGAGAAGGGACTCCAAATAGAATATCTGTATTGATTCATCTGATAAATCATTCATATAAACATAAATGCCCGAGTCATCCCGGGCATTTAGTAATCACTTTCGATTAGCTGCCACAATTGCACCCTTTAGATGTATCACATTAAAGAAACTTAAAAGCCCCCAAACAGAGTAGGGGGCTTTTTAGTAATTTGCAATTCAGACAGACAACTGCAAATCTGAGCATCGAAGATACAGATTATGTTGTTCCAACACCAAGCAAATAAAGGTCGGTTCCAACCTCATAAACACCTGCTTCATTTCCGCCATCAGTACCCATTGACGTCTGGTTATCCGGATGCTCCAGAACACAGTCAAACTCAAAGTTTTGGCCATCGGACGCAAATGCATATTCAAGCGGAGCAACATTTGTAGGATCAATTGGAAGTGCAGGAACATATTGAGCTAAAGAACCTGTTCCTAAGGCAACCCATCCGGATCCGTCAACTGCCTGTGTGCCCGTTGTGCTGGTACAAGTAGCACAACCAGTTGTATCAGCCAATGTAAGTTGTCCTTCTGTAATAGCGATATTAATTGCGTCTCTTAAATTTGTCATATCTCTCATTCTTGTTGAATCTCTGCTTTTCTGCATTATTGACTGCGGATTAATTGCTATCATCAAACCCCCGGCTAAAATAGCTATGATTGCTATAACTACTAGTAGTTCAACTAGCGTAAAACCTTCTTTTCTTCCCATTCCCTGTCACCCCCTCTCGAAAATTTTTATCTTTTATGACTTGAATCCCTGGCCAGCGAGTGACTCAAATCCGATAAAAAATAAATTTCATACATTAATACTACAATGCATTTGTGATCTTGTATATCGGTGTAATTATAGAAATAATCAGAAATCCTACCATTCCCCCTAACAGCACTAGTATTATCGGCTCAAGTGCTGAAGATAATCCCTTGACTAAATGGTCTACTTCCCCAGCATAATAGGACCCCACACGAGACAGAACCTGATCCATCTGCCCAGTTTCTTCTCCAACACTTGCCATTTGCCCAATCAGAGGGGGAAACCTTTCATTCTGCTTAAAATACCCGGAAAGAGAATTGCCTTTTTCAACCTGCTTAACCGCTTCCAATGTGGCTTCTCTTAAACCCCTATGACGAACAACATCGGCTACAATCTCAAGCGCCTCAACAATAGGTATAGCGGCAGATATCAGTAAGGAGAGAGTTCTCGCGAAAGATACCATATCTTTTTGTTTATTTATTTTCCCAAAAACAGGGGCACGAAACACTATCTCAGTTACCATATCCCTTCCTGTCGGGGTTTTTAAAAATAGTCTCAACCCGATAATCCCACCAACAACCAGTATGAACATAATCAAAATGTTATTCACCATAAAATCCGACAGATTTATCATCAGTGTAGTAATCATGGGCAGGGGAACGTTAAGACTGCGATACATATCGGCAAGTTTAGGGACCACAAATACCATCAATATGATAAACACACCTACCATAGCGATCATTACGATAGCGGGGTAGATCAGAGCTCCTTTGAATTTAGACGATAACTCTCTTTCTTCCTCTAATGTTTCAGCTAATCTGTTTAGGATTTCGTCAAGTTTACCCGATGTTTCTCCTGCCCCTACAAGGGAAACATATGTTGGAGAGAAAACATTGGGATATCGTGCCAGGGCTGACGACAACGAGGCTCCTCCCTCAACATATCGCAGGACATCCTGAATGATCCTCTGAAAAGCTTTATTTGAACTCTGAGAACCCAAAACTTCCAGAGCACGCGCCACAGGCAACCCTGCTGAGATCATCGTGGAAAATTGGCGAGTAAACGCAACAACATCACTAGTAGGGACTCCTCTCAAATGAATTACCTGATCTATAATACCCTCTCTTTTCTCTGAAATGCTAACAACGAATAAACCCTGGTTTCTAAGAAGACTTGTGGCTATTTCCATGGAACGGGCATCAACTGTCCCTGTTCTAGAATCACCTGTTCTGTCTTTGGCTGTGTAAGAAAATATGCTCATTTAACACCTTTTAATAATCTTTTTAAGTCCTCAGGATAGGGAGAACAGTTAAACGCATCAACTTCGGTTATTAATTTTGACACAACAAGATTCGCTAAGCTTCTCTCCAAACTGAACATACCTACATTACTACTAGTATTTAATATATTTCTCAGCATATGGGCTTTGCCTTCTCTTATGGTATTTCTTACAGCATCCGTACCCAACAGTAGTTCTACTGCCGGTACCATTCCAAGTTTTTCAGATGGTAAAAGCCTTTGAGCAATTACCACTTCTATAACCTGAGCAAGCTGTAGTCTGATCTCGGATCTTTTCGCTTCAGGAAATGCGGATATGATTCTGTCAATGGTCTGTGTGGCAGAATTAGTATGCAAAGTAGCAAATACTAAATGCCCGGTCTCCGCGATTTGCAACGCAGCTGACATAGTCTCAATATCTCTCATTTCTCCAACTAACACAACATTAGGATCCTGCCTCAAAACCGACTTAAGAGCACTATCCCAACTATGAGTATCTAAATACATTTCTCTTTGCTCAATCATAGACTTCTTATTGAAAAACATATATTCAATAGGATCTTCAATAGTTAATATGTGCACTGATCTTTGATCATTAATTCGGTCAATCATTGCGGCTATGGTGGTAGATTTTCCTTGCCCTGTAGGACCAACAACCAGCACTAAACCTTGACTTAAATTGCACAGATGCATAATAGGATCGGGAAGATTAAGCTCCTCTAGAGTGGGTATAACCAAAGGTATTGTCCTTAAACTCAATGAAGGGTAACCTTTTTGATAAAACGCATTAACCCTAAAACGAGCTTTTTGGCCTAAAGACACGGAAAAATCGAGTTCTTTGTTAACCTCAAAAATTTCTCGCTGTTGGTCATCCATAACCTGAGAAAGCACACCTTCAATATCAGTCTCGCTTATCATATCGTATTCAATTATTGGCTGTAGGACAGTATTCACACGAATGTAGATATTTGACCCCACAGTAATATGCAAGTCGGACGCTTCTTTTTCTAATATTTCTTCTAAAAGCTTTGGAAGATTTACCTTCATTTCGCCACCCTCATTACTTCTTCAAGAGTTGTAATGCCCTCAACAACTCTAAGGTAACCATCTTGTAATAGCGTGATCATACCTTCTTTAACTGCTTGAGATTGGAGTTTACTTGCTACCGAATCTTCTAATGTTATATGTGATACCTCATCACTCATGACCAATAATTCAAATATACCGATCCTTCCTTTGTACCCAGTGTTGCCGCACTTTGGACAGCCTTTTGCTCTTGAAAGTTTAATACCTCCTGCAGATCTAAACTCTTTCACACACTTTGCTACCTCCGGGTCGCGTTTCATTAGAACATCATTAGATTCAATTTCACTTATAACATCTGAAATATTCTCCAGAACTTCCTTAGGAGGATCATATCTTTCACGGCAATCTTTACACACTCTTCTTACTAATCTCTGAGCTAAAACTGCGTTTAATGTTGATGCCAAAAGGAAACTCTCGACTCCCATATCAAGTAGTCGGGGAATAGCTCCCGCAGCAGAATTAGTATGCAGTGTAGATAGTACTAGGTGGCCTGTTAAAGCAGCATGAACAGCTAGTTCTGCGGTTTCGCCATCTCTAACCTCTCCGACCATGATTATGTTCGGATCTTGTCTCAAAAAAGACCTCAACCCATTCGCAAAAGTCAGTCCTGCTTGAGGGTTAACCTGCACATGATTAACACCAGGAACACGAATTTCGACAGGATCTTCAATAGTTGTTACATTCACTCTAATAGTATTCAGCTTGCTTAATGCCGAGGCTAAAGTAACAGTCTTACCGGAACCCGTAGGACCCGTGACAAGTATCATTCCATTTGGCTTGAGCGAAGTCTCCTCAAATCTTTTAAGTGTTAAACCTCTCATACCGAGGTCTTTATATGTAAACACTTGGCCTTCTTCTTTCAACAGCCTCATAACTACTTTTTCGCCATTTATGGTCGGCAGAGTAGAAACCCTCAAATCTGTCTGTGTATTACCAACTTCGACCTTAAATCTTCCATCCTGCGGAATACGTTTTTCGTCTATCTTCATCTTTGCCAAAATCTTTATTCTAGCCACAATAGAATCATGCATTTCCTTAGGTAATTTCCTTTTTTCCTCCAATATTCCATCTATTCTGTATCTTAATCGGGACTCTTCCTCCCCCGGTTCAATGTGAATGTCTGAAGCACCTGTCTTAACGGCAGTTTCCAGCATCATTCCTACAATTCTCGCAATAGGGGCATCCCGTATTACTGCTTGACCAATTTCTTCGTTACTTTCCTCAATCTTGAGTGTTGTCTGTGCGATTTCCTCCATAGCTGCCGTTATTTCCTCACCCAGTTCCGTACCTTTCTGCTCTTCAAGTACTTTCTCGATATTCTTCTTTGTGGTTACAAAGGGAAGTACTTTATAACCCGTTTTTCGCTCAATAAAATCAATAGTCTGGAGATCAAGAGGGTCTATCATCGCAAGGGACAGATTATTTCCTTCTAAAGCAAAAGGAACAACATCATATTTTCGGGCTACAGCCAACGGCACTATATCCAACAAGGAATTATCCACCTGAAGAGGATTAATGGTAACATACTCAATTCCATATACTTCTCCAAATGCTTCCGCGAGGGCTTCGTCACTTACGTATCCTCTTTCTTTAATTATTTTTTGGAGGGATTTACCTGTGTTAACATTCTCAAATTTAACAGCAGAAAGCTGATCTGAATCTAACAGCTTCTTTTCATATAATACGTCTGCAACTGTCTGTGAAGAACTTGTTTTGGCCATAGGGCAGTACTACTTTATGATAACAACTAGAGTTACATATAGCAATCAGTAAATTAGCACACGTAGTATAATAAAAATGTGAGTAATTCAATAATAATACTAGGTCAAAACGAATCAGCTCGAAAAAATAAAATAGAATCGATTGCAGGAATCAGCATACATAAAGGCCATCCTGATTTATTGGTAATTAAACAGGAATCAGATAAAAAATCAATTGGTATAGGGCAAATCAGAAACGGTATAGCCTTTCTTAACGAAAAACCTTATTCGCGCAAAAACAAGGTCTTGCTTATTCAAGACGCTAACAACATGACAACCCAGGCGCAAAACGCCCTTTTAAAAACACTCGAAGAACCTCCCGTACACGCAGACATTATCCTGGAAGCGAAAACAGAAAAGGGACTTTTGGAAACTGTGAAATCCAGATGCAGAAAAATACGCGCGGAAACCACGCTAGATGAATTAAATATAGGTAAAGTAGATGAGATTCCCGACGTTGATAGTACACTTCTGCCGTCAGACAGGGGTATGGCGTTGTATAGAACAAGTATATTATCCAAAGAGGACACAGAAACTATAATAAAAGTACTTGAATTTTGGATCAGACAGTATAGAGAAAAACTCAGACAAAAAGGCAACCTGAAATATGTTACTAATATCGAATTGATAACATCGGCAATAGAGGATCTAGAAGACACTAATATAAATAAGCAAATACTACTTGATCTATTAGCTCTGGAATTAAAATGAGAAATAAACTAAAATCAATAGGCACTTTGGAATGAATATTATGACAGATTTTAACTATACAGAAGAACATATTCAGGTTCTGGAAGGGCTTGAACCAGTAAGAAAGCGTCCTGGAATGTACATTGGTTCTACCGGCCAGGAGGGCTTACACCACCTTGTTACTGAAATAGTAAATAACGCGATGGATGAAGCCATTGGTGGATATGCCACACATATAAAACTTGAATTTAATAAAGACGGATCAGCCACTATATACGACAATGGGAGGGGAATACCCTTTGGAATTAAGAAAGAATACAACGTCAGCGCTCTAGAATTAGCTTTTGCAAAACTGCACGCGGGAGGCAAATTCGGTGGGGGAGGGTATAAAGTCTCAAGCGGGCTCCACGGTGTCGGAGCTTCCGTTGTAAACGCTTTATCTAAATGGTGCCGCGTAATAGTCAAAAGAAACAGCGACTTGGTGATACAAGAATATGAAAACGGCGGAAATGTAATCAGAAATGTGGAGCCGGTAGAAGGAAAAAATCCTTCAAAAATTAAAGATGCCCAGTGGAATATAGATCTAAACTTCTTCAGTGACGAAAAAGAAGAATATAGCCATGGTTCTATTGTGCAATTCCTACCAGATAGCAGTATTTTTGAGACCACGGACTTCCAGTTGAAACACTTTCTGATGCAAATGCGGGAATACGCATTTCTCACGGCAGGAATAAAATTCGAGGTATTGGATAATAGGAATAATCATAATTACACCTTCTATTACGAGGGCGGCCTAAAAGCGTATTTATATGCCCTGAATAGGAACAAGAAACTACTTAACGCAACTCCATTTTATATTGGAAAAGAATACGAAGGTATCCACGTAGAGGTTACCATGCAATATAACCAATCATTTGGAGAAAACGTGATATGTTTTGCAAATCACCTGAAAAACATCGAGGGTGGCACGCACTTAAGCGGTTTTAGAACAGCTTTGACAAGATCAATTAATGACTACGCCCGAAAAAATTCTTTACTCAAAGAAAAGGATCCCAATTTAGGAGGAGATGACCTGAAGGAGGGTCTTACTGCAATCATTTCAATAAATATGGACTCTGCGGACTTGCAGTTTGAGGGTCAGACAAAATCAAAACTAGGCAACACAAATGTTAGAACAGCAGTAGAAACTGTTGTAAAAGATGGATTAACGATATTTTTCGATGAAAACCCAAAAGACGCAAAAAATATAATCGAAAAGAACATATTAGCATTTAAAGCTCGTATGGCGGCAAAGGCGGCTAGAGATTCGGTTATCAGAAAAACAGCTCTAGAGGGTGGGGGAGTACTTCCGGGAAAACTAGCAGACTGCTCATCTAAAGATCCCGAAAAAACCGAAATATTTATTGTCGAAGGAGACTCGGCAGGAGGATCGGCAAAGCAAGGCAGAGATAGAGAAACCCAAGCAATCTTGCCGGTTTTCGGGAAAATTCTAAACACCGAAAGAGCCCGTTTAGATAAAGTAGTTGATTCAGAAAAACTTAAGCAGCTTATTATCGCGATTGGAGCGGGAATTGGGGAACAATTTAACCCCGAAAAACTTAGGTATAACAAAATTATTATAATGGCCGATGCCGATGTGGATGGAGCTCATATAGAATCTTTATACCTCACATTATTCTATAGACATATGCCCGAATTGATAGAACAAGGACATGTATACGTAGCTTACCCGCCCTTATACAAAGCAACTTGGGGAAAAGAGAAAAAATATTTGTTCGACGATACCGAAAGAGAAGCATTCATTAAAACTCCTCAAGGGCCGAAAGCCATTATACAAAGGTTCAAGGGGTTGGGAGAAATGAATGCAGAGGAACTATGGGAAACAACCATGAATCCAAATACACGAAGACTAAAAAAGATGATAGTTGACGATTCTTTGATCACAGATGAGACCTTTGATATGTTGATGGGAGAGGAGGTAGCTCCGAGAAAAAAGTTTATTCAAACCAATGCCAAAAGGGCGAATTTAGATATTACATAATACAATATAATAAACGTACTTATTTGTTGTGTTATAGAAAGTTGCACTATGACTATATTTTTAACAGGACATATAAAACCGGACTTAGATTCTATAACGGCAACTATTACCTATGCCGAATTCCTCAAAAAAATAAAAAGATACGAAAACATGGTTTTGGTATCAGTATGCTCCGGTAAACCTAATAAGGAAACCATTCACATATTAGAAAAATTTGATATCAAAATCCCACCCCTTCTCGACGACACGGAAATTGAGGCTACCGATGCATTTATACTGGTTGATCACAACGAAGAATCCCAAAGGCATCCAAAAGTTACCCGGGAGCAGGTTATAGAAATAATTGACCATCACAAGATAAATGTAAACTTTACATCCCCGGTAAGGTTGGACGTAAAACCATTTGGCGCAACTAATTCAATAATATACGAATTATTTGATATGTATGGGATAAAACCTTCTGATAAAACGAAAAAGCTGATGCTCGCGGCCATTTTATCCGACACGGTTGGTCTTAAATCTTCTACAACAACGGGTTTCGATTCTGAGGCTGCCAACAAACTAGCTAAAGAAACTGATTTAGATATAGATAAATTCACATTTGAGATCTTTAAAGCTAAATCAGACATAACTGGTCTATCCCCAGATGAAATAGTGAGGAAAGATTTCAAAATATTTGATTTCTCGGGCAAAAAAGTTTTTATAAACCAGCTTGAAACCGTTGAACCTGCGAAAGTACTATCTCAAAAAGAAAAACTTCTGGAGACATTAGAAGAAATAAAATCGCAGGAAAATGTGGGACATGCCTATTTAGTAATTACAGATATTCTTAAAATAAATTCAAAGATCATGTACACCACAGATGAAGAAAAAGAAATAGTAGAAAAAGCTTTTGTTACGGAAGACAAGGATGGTATTGCTGATATAGGACCCCGAATGAGTAGGAAAAAGGATATAGCCCCAAAGATCGAAGAAGCCATGCTCAAGAATTAGGATAGACACCTAATTTTGATTGATCTAACGGTCAATAATTGATATTATTATAAAGATATGAACGACGAAGTAACTCAAATCGCAAATAGTAATTTTGACCCATCAGACGAGGGAAATATGCCTTCAAATGTTATAAAAAGAGATATCTCAGAAGAAATGAAACACTCATACCTAGACTACGCGATGAGCGTTATTGTATCAAGAGCGCTCCCAGATGTTCGTGATGGCCTAAAACCCGTTCAAAGAAGAATTATTTACGCGATGCAGGATCAAAACATGAATGCTGGAGGAAAATTCAATAAATGCGCAGCAGTTAATGGTGAAGTAATGAAAAAATATCACCCACACGGAGATTCCTCCATATACGAAGCCTTAGTAAGAATGGGGCAGGACTTCACACTGAGATACCCGCTAATATGGCCGCAAGGAAACTTTGGCAGCATTGACGGAGATCCCGCAGCCGCACCTAGGTATACAGAATGTAAACTTCAGCACATATCGGAAGAACTATATAAGGATATAGATAAAGACACTGTAGATTATGTTCTGAACGATCTGCAAAACTACGAGCCGGCATATCTTCCGTCTCTCTTACCAAATTTACTACTGAATGGCGTAAGCGGAATTGCTGTAGGCATGGCAACAAATATACCCCCGCACAACTCATCCGAAGTCATTGCCGGTATGGTTGACATGATTGAAAACGCAGATAGGATAGGTGAATCTCCATCAGATAGTGACATTGGAAGGGAAATATCTATATTCGACGGAAAAATGAGTTCATTCTACGTTAAAGTGGCGAAACCGGAATTTTCCTCATCATCTACAATAGAAAACCTTATTAAATTTATAAAAGGTCCTGATTTTCCTACGGGAGGCACAATTTACAATCAGAAGGAAATAATGCAGATGTACGCAACCGGGAGAGGAAAAGTTATAACAAGAGCTAAAATGGATGTTGAGGAAATAAAGGGCGGAAAAACAAGATTAGTAGTAACCGAAATTCCTTACCAAGTTAACAAAGCAACTTTGGTTTCAAAAATTGCCGATTTACACAGAAGAAAGAAAATCGAAGGTATAGCCGACCTTAGAGACGAATCAAATAAAAAGGGCATGAGAATAGTCATAGAACTGAAACGGGATGCAATAGTTAAAAAAGTGCAAAATAGATTATACAAATACACCCCGCTACAAAGTACATTCAACGGCAACTTCGTAGCTTTAATAGATAACGAGCCAAAATTAATGACCCTAAAAACTATATTGGAAGAGTTTATTAAACACAGACAACAAGTTGTTATAAGGAGAACATTGTTCCTCTTAAAAAGAGCTAAAGAAAGAGAACACATATTACAGGGTTTGAAAATCGCGCTTGATAATATCGATGAAGTAATCAAGTTGATCCGCAGCAGCAAAGATGTCGAAACAGCGAAAGCCGGTCTAATAAACAAATTTGGTCTTACGGAAATACAGGCTCAGGCGATACTGGATATGCAACTTCGAAGACTGGCCGCTTTGGAAAGACAAAAAATAGAAGATGAATTAAAAGATATCATAGAAACCATATCGGGGTATGAGAAATTACTGGCATCCCCAATAGAGATACTATCGGATGTAAAAGCTGAATTCCTAGAGCTTAAAGATAAATACGGAGACGAGAGAAAAACGGCAGTTGTGAAAGGCAAAGTAGGTGAACTAACCGATGAAGATCTAATTACAGATGAAAACTGCATTATTACAATCTCAAAAACAGGCTACATTAAGAGACTAAAAGAAAACACATACAGAAAACAGGGCAGGGGAGGAAAAGGAGTCAAGGGCACCGAACTAAAAGAAGAAGATGTAGTAGAAGATATTAAAACATGTTCAACGCACGATTGGGCTTTATTCTTCACAAACACAGGAAAGGTATATAAACTGCGAGTCTGGGAAATTCCCGAATCCGGAAGAAACTCAAAAGGAACGCCATTAGTCAATTTCCTCCAAATTAAACAGGATGAACAAATACAAGACTTTTTGTCAATTGATCCAGATACCTTAGATAACGGAAACGGCTACGTGTTTCTAGCTACAGAGAGGGGTAAAGTTAAAAAGACTTCATTACAGGATTTTTCAAACATAAGATCTTCTGGAATTATCGCTATCAAGCTTTCTGAGAATGACAACCTGGTATTTTCGGGATTTACATCCGGGGGTGACGAAATCCTTATTACAACGACAAATGGCCAGTCTATTCGCTTCTCGGAAGACGATGTCAGACCAATGGGAAGAACTGCCTCCGGAGTAACTGGGATCAACCTGAAAAAAGAAAACGATAAGGTAGTAAGTGTGGTAATCATAGATAACACCAATGAAAAAAATAATTTAATGACCGTATCAAAAAACGGATACGGAAAGAAAACAGCAATATCTGAATACAAAGTGCAAAGAAGGGGAGGATCCGGCGTTAAAACCTACAAAGTAAACGAAAAAACGGGCAACATTGTATCCGCCAGAGTTGTTAACGGAAACGTTGTTGAAGACATACTAATTGCCACTGAAAGCGGAAAGATAATACGATTAGAAGCAAAACAGGTACCGCAGCTAGGAAGAGACACATTAGGTGTAAGGCTTATTAAGCTGGAGGATAAAGACAGCGTATCATCCCTTGCTCTTCTTTTTGAAGACGAAGAAGAAACAAACGGTAACAGCTAGTCAGCGAACATTCTAAGTTCGTTTTCTCATATCATTTTTCATATGAAACAAGGAGAAAGTACTCATAATGGAAAATAGGCCAACTGCCAACATCACAAATTCGTACCCATAAGTTGCCGCGATGAACCCTCCAATTGCACCAGCAACAGCTGTACCAAGATCCGTCGCGGAATAATAGATGCTCCATTCCAAACCCTCCTCGTGTTCATCAATATGACGAGTAAAAATAGCCGGCCACGGAGGAAAAGACAGCGCCGCCCCTAAACCATGCAATATCTGTACTGCATAAACGTGCCAAGGTTCAGAAACAAATAAATATATAAACGGAACGGAAGTGGAAATTATCGAGCCCGTTATTAGTATCCAAAAATCATCCAGCTCACCCTTTTCAAGATCAATATATCTGGCCACTGGAATTTGAACCAGGCTTTTTACTAGAAAATACATACCCATAGCTATACCCACCATAGTTACATCACCGCCGGAAACTTTATCCGTGAAAAATATCGCTAGTATCGGATTAATAAATCCCCATCCTGTAAACAAAATTAAGTCGGAATACACTAAAGTTTTTATAACCTTATTTATTGTTACTCCCTTGAACAATGTTGAAATATGCTTTCTTTTCTTCACCATCAATATAGTAACCTAATAACACTGATCATGTCCAATGAACATATGTATAATGTGAAATATGACTAGATTTTCCGAAATGCTTATTTGGGAGAGAAAGCTTTGGAATATGGGTGTCAGATTAATCGCTGGTATCGACGAAGTGGGTAAAGGACCCTTAGCAGGACCTGTAGTAGCTTCTGCTGTTATATTGGACTTAAGAAAAGTATTTGAATTTGAAGAGCAATACAATAATAGTACTTTGGACGAAACCAACTCAACCGAAACGAAAGAGCCTAATACACATGATAAACTAAAAGATACATTATATATAGAAATAAACGACTCAAAAAAGATATCTGATAAAAAACGACGTTTAATTAGCGATTTCCTGCAAAGTAGAGTACTGGATTATGCCATAGCGGAAATATCACATGAATTTATTGACAAGCATGGAATCTCAACCGCAGTTCAATTAGCTTTCTACCAATCTATAAAGGGTCTGGATATAAAACCGGAACACGTCCTAACAGATTTTGTTCACATTAGAAAAATCACCGAGCAGCATCAAACTAACATAATACAAGGAGATAGTTTAAGCTTAACTATAGCAGCGGCCTCGATTATTGCCAAAGTCCACAGGGACAATATCATGATAGACATGCACAACATTTATCCACAGTATCAGTTTCATCAACATAAAGGCTACGGCACGAAAAAACACATACAGGCGTTAAGAGAATACGGACCCTGTAAGATTCATAGAAGAAGTTTTGAGCCGGTGAAAACGTATTCTAGATATTTTTAGTATCTTTAGTACCGCGAAGATCCCGGGCAATTGCAACATTAAATCTGCAGAGTAGGGGAGAAAAAATAACGACATATACACTTGTCCTAATACAAAGGCTCATTTTCACCTAATTCACTAATAGCTTCCTTTTTCGTTTCTTTAATTTCAGCTTTTTTATGAAATCTCTTATGCACATCTTTTAACTGCATATTAGTTACATGCGTATAAATCTGTGTCGTTGCCACATTTGAGTGGCCTAATAATTCCTGCACTGACCTCAAATCCGCCCCTTCTCTAAGCAAACCTGTGGCAAAAGTATGCCTAAGGGTATGCGGCGTAGCATCAACCGAAACGCCAGCTCTTTTAGTATATTTTTTAACTAATCTTTGAACACTTCTTTGCGTCAAACGTAGAGATTCCCCATCAAAATCACCTGGTTCCATATGTTTTCCTGAATATCGAAGAAACAAAGGCACATAAGGATCATCTCGTGTGCCCAAATATCTCTTAAGCCAAGTAACCGCGGAATCTGATAAATACACCGTGCGCACTTTTCTTCCTTTACCTAAAACCGTAAACTCTTTGGAATTTAAATTTATATCTCCAACATTTAGATTAACAAGTTCACTGACACGAAGACCTGTACTAAACAAAACCTCAAGTATAGCGTGGTCTCTAATGCCCGAGATTTTATTTAAATCCTGCACTTCAAACATTCGGGATAGTTGATCTTCATTTAATACTTTAGGTACGCTTTCAGAACCTTTTCCAAGAATAATCTTTTCGGGCGCTAATAAATCAAGCTCATTAACCACAACTAAAAACTTGAGAAACGCTCTTATAGCGATTAAAAATGTTTTCTGAGTTGATTTTTTGAACTCTAAATTAGATTTTGAACTTATCCTGCGATTAAGATCGATCCTGTACTTCTTCACAAGTTCATCGTCAATCTCTTCCAAACTTATGGTATCCCTTTTCTTGTAAGACTTAGCCCAGCCGATAAAATCTCTTAAATAGAAGTCATACATTTTTATTGTGTTCTGTGAGAGATCTCTTTCAATTTCACAATACTCAAGATAAGACAAGAGTGCGTCTTCGATATTAGATTTGAGAGTTAGTTTACTCATACTTTTTAGCGTGGTTTAAGTTTACTTTACCATAAGATACTACATATACATGATACAATTATCAACTTTTTTTCAAAGTCTTCTTAGAATTGATCCTAGAGGCCGAGTTTACTTTGTAGTTGCAACAACAAGGAAAAGGCGCTTGTGGGGTTTTGTAAAGTATAAATCAAGCAGGTTTAATGTTAAAATCTACGCAATTTGGAAACCGACTCAGCTTATCTCACATAACCCGTGGGAGAAGAAAGGTGAAACTAAATGATTGTAAAAAGATTTACAAGAAAAAAAGAAGACTTTATTTGCAATAACTGTGGTTACAAAGTTACTGGAACCGGCTATACTAACCACTGTCCGAAATGCCTTTGGAGCCTTCATGTAGACATAAACCCGGGTGACCGCCGAGAAAAGTGCAAAGGCATGATGGAACCTGTTTCGGTTGTTAATACACCAAATGGAATGAAGATTATACATAAGTGTACAAAATGCGGTTATATCAGCAAAAACACAATCTCCGCCGAAGATACTAGAGAACTTGTGGCCGTCTTATCAACAAATCCAGCTATAATTTAACTTATTTCCTCATATATCATAACCAAAACGTACATACTAGCCGTAGGGGCGGGAAATAAGCGGCATTAAAAGACGATAGAAAAGCGATATGTAACTCAGTATAGAGTAGGGATTTATTTATTTTAATTAAATTAAATTTCTGACTATACCCACTTTCCATATTTTTTTTATTAGGGAATTACAAAAGAGTAGTCTAAAACTCCTAGACACCACACGTCGTATAATGTATGTTTAACGACGTATAATATAGAAATTTCACAGCAACGGAACAATTCACTAAAATAGACACATCTAATTAGTAGGGAGTAAGCTGGGCTCTATCCTTTACACTTTTATTCAGTTCTGTATATTAAATGCTTTTTTTTATGAATTAATACAAAATTATTTATTTATTAATCTGCTTCTAACAAGTCTGTTTGTGCTTAATTTCCAATGATTTTTTATCCACAACCTAAATCCAGAAGTATGACAACTCTACTCTAGAGGATGTATGACAATTTTACAAAATATATATGACAATTCTACAGATCTGATGTATGACATTTCTACATGAAGATTGAACCCTAATTTTACCCTAACACCGGCACCCTATAGTATTATGTGCTAAACATAACAACCTACTACTCTACTTTTGGCTGTATCTAAGGGAAATAAAAAGATCAGCTGTGAAATAATAGCGCTAATATAACAAATAAAAAAACTGTGGAAATGTTCTGAAAAATATATTTTTTTGTAATATTATTTTTTAGGTGCGCGTTTACATAGCTTAGACCATACATAAGAACTGAAGACACAACCAACGCCCTTAGAAAGGCTTCAGAAGGAAAAAACGATAAGCCTATGGATACAGAAGAAACCATGAAAAACACCAACGCGGATAATAATATCTCTTCCCCCACCCTTATCCTTTTTGCTTCTACATCAAGCTTTAATGACCATATTTGATACATACACATAAAATAGCCAATAAATCCTACCAACAAAGCATGGTAAACAGAATTGATCGGTATTTTAAATAACCCTACGTACAATGGAATTGATACCAATGACGAAAGAATCTGACTCCACGTTATCGCTACCCTATACAAAGGGATCAATTCGTCCTTATCTGATACTACCAGAAATATATTATCCGAAAGCAGAATTAAATAATAAAGAACTCCACAGCCTAGAATAGATATCAACTGAAAAATATACGTAAAATTAGGGAAACTTCTTAGAAAAATAACACTCCCCAACAACAAGCTTGCCGGCAGTAAGGAGGCCATATGCACATTCCTGACCCCAATATTTGGATAGTGAGCTAAAACTACATTTATTAAAGTAAATACAATCACAGCTACCAATAATCTAAATGTAGACAACATAAAAGTGCTAAACACAAGATAGATAAACATACACGCTATTGCCGTATGAAAAAGGAATCTTTGTCTTTTATCTATCTGTAGTAATTTAATCATCTCGGAGAAAAATTGGAGTATATTTCCTGAACATCGTCATTATCTTCCAATCTTTCATTCAACTTTTCCAGTTTACCATGAGTTTCCTTGTCCACTTCAATTACAAATGAGGGTTTACTTGGATCTTGCGCAAAAATATAAGAAGTACTTCCACTTGCACCTAAGGATCCACCGGAACTAGTTAGAATATTCCGTATTTCCGACACTACCCTATTTCTATTATCAGTAATAACTTTAATATAATATGCTACCCCACCCGGTCCGAAGCCTTCATATATTATTTCCTCTAAATTCTCACTGTCACTGCCTTTACCTGTACCTTTTTTTATCGCTCTTTCAATGTTATCTTTCGGCATTCGCGCATGTTTTGCCTTATCAATAGCTAACCTAAGTGAAGGATTGGCATCCGGGTCTCCCCCACCCTTCTTCGCAGCTATAGTTATTAACCGCGCGATCTTAGTAAACTCCTGACTTCTTTTTGCATCATTTATAGCTTTATCACGCTTAATTGTTGACCATTTTGAATGTCCTGACATACCGAAATATTACCACTTTGGACACCATTGACAAAACAGTTTTTTACGATATTCTGATACACATGCAAAAAATTGCCAAGAGAGCAATTGACGCTGCTCTTAAAGCAAATTGGGACGAAGCAATAGAATTAAATTTACGGATTCTGGATCTAGACCCGAAGAATATTAACGCTAAAAACAGGCTCGCAAGAGCTTATATCCAAAGTAATCAAGTATCAAAAGCTAGAGAAATCCTCCAAAGCGTCTTAAAACAGGACCCTATTAATACAGTTGCAAAGAAAAACCTAAAGCTGCTCAATTCAAAGAGTAGAAACCATATTAAAGCATTAGATAAAGACTCATTAGTGAAAGAGCCTGGTACAACCATAGAACTTAAAATTGAAATTTCAAACTCCAACTTATCGTCTGACGACTTTATACCTGGTGAGAAATTAGAGATCTCAAAGAAGAAAACCGCAATTAGTCTGCTAAAAGAAGGAACTAGAACTGTTATATCAGAGATTTCCGACCCATCTATAATTAACAAAATCTCACAGACAATTAAACAAAAAGAGAAAATATATATCCGATATGTAAAAGGTAGAGGGAAAAACGCAACGATCATGATCAAATCATCTTTACCTCTTTTTAAATCTCAGAGACAGGATATAAGACCATACGTTAAAAAAGGCACTATAGAAGAGCCGGAAATAGAAATACCTGAGAATGAAATGATCGAAACTAGTTAAATCAATCCAGTTTATCTTAAATCATCGTCTTCAAACACAACTTCCTTTTTTGGTGTATTTTCTTCAGTCTCTCCACTACTTTTTTCGTCCTTCTGTTCTCTTACATTGGGCGACTTGTTCTTTCTTTTATTTTTCTTGGGTTTAGCTGATAAACCTTGTTTCTCCGACGGGTTTCCTTGTTGCTTTGTTGCATCCTGCCCGTTTGGAGAGACACCCGCTTTTTTCACATCTTCTTTTGGCTTCGCATCATTTTGCGGAGGTACCACCTTAGCTTCATCAGATCGTACTAATGTCATCTCACCTTCTGTATTAGTGTCAATAGACTTGACCCCTCCTATTGTATTAACTCGCTCATCTGTTCCAACTTCCTTATCTTCTTTTTGTGTAATCAACCTATCGAACGTTGCATAAGGAGCGAAAGGCTTCTTTTCCGGTAATAAAACGAAAACCTTATCGTTGAGCTTTATCTTATTGTAATCTACAACCTCATCCACAATTCTATGACTGCCGTGCTCCGTCAGAACATACCAATTGCCCTCTTTTTTTGAAACTATTCCCTCCACTTTCTTTCTATTTACTTTTTTTATGTGCTTGAAACTTTTCTGATCACCTTTTTGGACCATTTTTAGAGTATCGCCGTATACCAACTTAGTCTTGGCAGCGTAATTATTAGGAACATCAAACGCTTCCCCCTCATCCGTTACCATCTCAACACCGTTGAATGTACCTACAATACCCGGTTCCTCACTTTTGACCACAGCTTTTTTCCCAGAACCTTTCAATAACCCCTTAAACTCCGCAAATTCCCCTTCCAGCTTTTCTATCCTTTTTAATAAATCTGTATTTTCCATATATTACTCACTCAAATCGGCCTCTTCTACGCCCTTTTTCGAACGATGTTCCTGCGCAATGGCCGCACCTTTATCAAAACTAGTCTCTATCCACTTTGATATTTTCTGCTCAACATATTCCCTATTAGTACCATGCTTCTCTCTGCTCAAAGCGAGAACCCTTTCCCTATTTTCTGTCTTTTTCACTACAAAATCACCCTCCCAAGGTACCAAAATCCTCGCTGAAAAAGGCAACGACGTCATTCCGTCTATCATTAGTTTAATATATATCTGAAACCTTTCAAGCGATATTATATCTTCAGCACTAAAATACGGTGAGAATTCGTATTCCATTGCTCTAGCATCAGGAGCACCAAGTGAAAACGCAGCTATAGTACCAACGTTTCCAAACACAGCCTTAAGAATTTCCTCAGGCAGCTGTGCTGTAAACTGATGAGTTAAATATAACCCCAGCTTATATTTTCTTGATTCTGACAGTATTTCCTCAAAACTGCCTGTTGCAAAATTTTGGAATTCGTCCACATACAGATAAAATGGCCTTCTTTTCTCATATGGTATCTTTGCCCGCTGAAGCGCGTAAAACTGAAGCCTGGATACTAAAAGGGCTCCCAATAAATTAGCGTTGTCAGATCCAATTTTACCTTTAGATAGATTCATCAATAATATCTTCCCGTCATTCATGGCCTCCCATATATTTATAGTCGAGTTCCTTTGGCCCAATATATTCCTAATAGTCGGAGAGGCCAAGAATCTGTTTACCTTATTTTGTATAGGAGCTATAGCCTCTGTTACAAATCGTTGATTACCTGAAAGGTTTTTATACTCAGTTTCCCAAAAACGTTTTACTACTGAATCCTCAACATAATGGAGAATGTAATTTCTATAATTCTTATCCTCTAATAACCGGGTTATAGCTAACATAGTTGTTCCAGGAACCTCCAACAAGGTCAGAATAGCATAATTCAGCAGATACTCTAATCTAGGACCCCATGAATAATCAAAATGCTGTTTTATGGCCGCCACGAGACCAGAAGCCATCAAATTCTTCTGAGACGAATCTTCCAATTCAAGTAAGTTCAAACCAATCGGCCTATCTGTATCGGAAGGATCTAAATAAATAACATCATCCAGACGATGGTCCGGAATACGATCAAGTATTTTTTCAATAGTCTCCCCATGCGGATCAAGAATTCCCACACCTTCTCCATTCACAATATCCTGAGTAATCATAGTCTCAAGTAGTGTACTTTTGCCTGTACCAGACTTCCCAATCAAATACATATGCCTTAACCTGTCATCTCCATTTTTCAGACCAAACCTCACTTTCTTACTTCTATACAGCGTGTCGCCTAAATATACACAATCCGCTGTCGGTAGATTAGAGGGGGGTTCTGACTTTCTGGAATAACTCCACGCTATAAAGGGCGTTGTAACAGAGGAAGAAGGAAGATGATATATAGTAGCTAATTCTTGGGTATTCAATATCATCGACGAATCACTATCAAAGTATCTAGACTCATAATTCTTGAGCTCCTCTGACTTATTTGGGGATAATATAGGTGTCAAACTGTTTGCACTTGCTATTGAAAACTGCTGTAGCGACGCTAGAAAATGCCTCATGTTTATATTTACCCTCTGTTCCGATTCCCCCGCGGACAATACTCTTACAACTACACCAAATCCCATTCGCCCTAACTTTGACTCTATCGCTTCCAGTTCGGCTTCCTGTGTAACACTTAATCGAACCGGCTCCTCCTTCACATTAACTGGTGTTCTGCTTCTGTCATCTTCCGCGGGACGCTGGAATATCGCAACTGGAATATCGGCGATAATATCAACAAATTCCCTGAAAATGTCTCCAAAGGCATCTTTAAATACATCAATAAAACTTCTTCCCCTTTTCTTTACATCCTCCCCCGCTTTCACCGCGGCAATATAATCAGCCCCTTCCTGCTGCCAAACATCGGCTAGTGGTCTTATTACATACTGAATCCACACACGCTCATCTTCTTGTATTTCAGAAACAGCCGATGTTAAAGCCGACAGAGTATCCACTTCAAAGTCTTTATAAGTCTTTATGGGGAAGAAATCAGGTTTGGTCAGACTTACTAATGAAACGTCGTAAACTAAACCGCTGCCATCTAGTTCCCGGCTGTAGTCTTCCACCATCTTTATCTGCGCCGTTGGATGATGAGCATAAACCTGCCCCTCAACAAATTTCATTACACTCGCGGGAGCCACAACAAAAAACCGTATACCACCCGCTCCAGAGGATATAAATTCAAAAGAAACATGCTCCTGCAAACTGGCATCTTCCTTCAACAACCCGTGCAAAGAAGCGAACATATGCTCCGCCGCAACTGATTTCGAGTCTGGCGCATCACCAATATCAGTTCTACTCACCTGTATCTCAAGAACCTGCAGATCCTGCATACCCGCATCTTCGTTACCTTTATTCAACTGTCTTATTTTGTAATAAATAACAGAAGATATAGCTAAAAAGCCTATAAAAATGATCGCTAAATAGGATATTTCCATGGTTAACCCCGCCCTAATTTGGGGCGGGGTTGAAAGGAGAGAGCATCACAATGTTAATATAGCCTTGTTGCAGTGTCAAGACCCAGTATGATGACCAAATCAGCCCGATCTAATTCATTATCAGAGAAATCAAAAGCCTCTTCTTTTGACATTATATTAGAAATACCAAAAATGTCCGCCATATATCCTGCTGTATAACAGCTTGGATCTCCAGAAATAACATAGCTGTTTTCATACAATACATCGGAATTATTTACAGCTACTACCCTACCACCCACATTATCAACTACCCTGGAACCAAACACGGCAAGGCCTTCGTACTCCGTTCCATTTAAAACCGCAATAGAATACCTCTCCTGGGAAACTATCGACTCAAAACTCGTATCCTTGATCTCATCGTCAATAATACTCATATTATTCAAATACCCCTGAGTAATCTCCCGGCTGAATACCCTATCGGAAGGTATACCTTTTATAAAGTTGCCCAGCTCATAAAATTTCTTAACGGAAATATTAGTTTTCATAACTTGCCTCATCTCCAGTATATTGTTCAATGATACAAATTCACCGTATTTTCCCTCGTTTAAGTATTCATCAAATGCTGTGGAAAGAGTTTCATTAGTCACTATATAGTAATCAACTCCAAATCCAAATGTCCTGAAAAGAACGTTACTCACAATTTGGATACCTGCATCTAAAGGGTTATCGTTATTTAAAGAGGCGACTAGAAATATCTTTGATAACGTAGCTTCACCAAAATCACCTGGAACATCTACTATTGTCTTTACCGGGAGTACATATTTTAATACCTTCTTATTGTTTTTATCGTATATAATATACTCCAGCCTGGAAATCTCAGGTGTATCTCCTTCAAAACTATCAACAACTATGTACGCAACCGAAGGAGTCAGCCTCTCATCAGCATAAAAAGTGTTTCCGGAATAGGCCGCGGCAAAATTCATGTTCAAATACTTATAAACAAGATAGCCGCCTAAAAATATAGTGGAGATTAAAAAAACTGCTGACAACTGCATTGCATAAGCTATCTTTCTATATCTAGCTTTTAACTTCTTTGTCTTTCTTTTACGATTTTTTGGTGATAATCGGGCAGATTTTCTAGGCATTGGACTAAGTGTAACAAAATCACATGCTAAAGTCATCAGGTATTTTTGACTTATACTCAACTCTTGTACCCGTTTTGGGATGTTTGAATGTTATTTTACTGGCATGTAACATCATTCTGTCAGACACCTCTGTGCCCTGTTCGAGTAACTTATTTGTACAATACATTTTATCATTAACTATGTAATTTCCCAACGCTGACAAATGAACTCTAATCTGATGAGTGCGTCCGGTTTTTGGAGAAACTTTTAACATCGTATAAATATGAGAGTTTATAGATACTTCCTTTATCTTTTCTATAACTGTAACCGATTCCCTTCCACCCGCCACAACGGCAAACTTTAAAGGACTTTTGGGACTTCTTTTTATAGGCGCATTTATTTCGATCTTATCTTCAGAAATGGATCCATGCACTACGGCAATATATTCCTTTTCTACTTCCCGATTCTTAAACTGCTTTAATAAATTATCGAAGGCTTCCCTATTCTTAGATATCACAACAATACCGGAAGTGTCCTTGTCAATCCTATGAACTATACCGGACCTGTTAATAAAATCATCACCACCAAAGACGGCTTCACTAAAATCAAACTTAGCTTCAACAAAATCCTGCAGTGTATCCCCTTTATATGTGTTTGATCTGTTTATTACTAATCCGGCGGGTTTATCAACTACCAAAATATCATCATCTTCATATACTATTTTTATTTTCTGAATTAGATTGTCTGACATAACTTATTATGACTAATATAATACCTAAATCTATCAACAAGTCATAGAAGTTAAACAAAAACAGCCCAAAAAAATTCAGATAGTCATGTACACAACCTCCGTTACGCATTCGTTCCAAAAGGTTTAAGACACTACCGACAAAAACAAAGAGAATACCTAACACTCCAGTTTTACTTTTATGTACTCTAACAAACTTCCAACCAAAAAACAGAAGAAATAAACTCACTAGAAGAACAACTAAACCCAAATAGGATCTATATGAAAGGTAATCGGCTAGAAAATAACTGCAGTTATAACTACTCCTGTTCATCAAGCTTTTTTGCACAATCTAAACAATAAGTAGTTTCAGGATACGCTTTCAACCTGGCACTATCTATGTCACGGCCACATACTTCACATTTACCGTATGTTCCTATCTTTAACGCCCTTAAAGCTTTTCGCACTTGCGTTTTCACCCTTTTTATAAGATTAATTCTATCATCTAACTGTTCTTTCGCCACATCCTCAAGTATGGCATCATCAAGGGCATCCGAATTATCCGTAGATCTTCCTTCCTGGAGATATGGATCCTCCGAGTGTAATAAAAGCTCTTCCTGATGCAGTTTTTTCTCTTTTCTATTAAGTAAAGTTTTTATCTTATCTAAAAATTCCTGCGTTAATGGTTTTCTGTCCATAATTATCCTCCTTCTCATGAAAAAGTTAACTATTCCAATTGTAAATAATACGCATGAAAAGAGCAAATATCCCGGATTTCTAAAAAACAACACCATACATATTGCGACAAAAGTGATATAAACCGAAAAAATATAACCTGAGGTAAATTTATACCCTCTAAAACGTAAAATAGCTACATAAATAAGTATTAACAACAACGAAAAAAACAGATAGTTCTCAGCTTTATAAATAGCATAAACACCAATAGAGATACTAAACAGAAAGAAGTTTAGACCCATCGTTAGGATATCTAAAACCCTGTACACAGACCATTTGTTTCTAGAACAAAAGATTAGAGCTACTACGACTGGAAGGAAAACAGAAATAAAGACACATAGAAGCTGCAAATCTATGGACAGAATCCAATTTATGGGATTATATAGTTTATTCCACTCAAAGTACCTCCACAGTGCAAAACACAATAATCCACAAAAAAGAGTTGTTGATAAAGTCATATCAAACACTTTATTGGCGTTGAAACCGTCCTTAACACTTTCCCTCCAGACAATAAAGACGTAAGCTATAACCCCAGAAACGATAAACAGAAAATAAAGAGGAATACTTATTTCAAAGATTTTTACTAACTCCGATATATTAATCATGCTTTTGAAACATATGTGCCAGTCCTTGTGTCTATTTTTACTTTGTCGCCTATCTTTATAAACATAGGAACTTTCACATTCGTCCCATTAGATAAAGTAGCATCTTTAAACGTGCTTGTAACGGTATTTCCTTTAAATCCGGGCTCGGTGTACTTTATTTCAAATACTATCGTGTTTGGAAGTTCTATAGAAACGGGTTTATCTTCAAAATACATAATCATTACATTTTCGCCCTCACTCATAAATTTCTCTGAATCCCCTATTATATCCAGCGGGATCGATACCTGCGAAAACGAGTTAGGATCCATAAATATAAAATCGTTGTCTTTATATAAATACTGCATCTTTTTTCTGGATATATCCGCATCTTCTACTCTTGCTGTATGCGAGTAACCTTTAGTAAGTACCTGGCCCGTAATGAGATTTCTTACTTTAACTTTGACTGTCGCGCCCCCGCGAGCCGTTTTTGTGTGTTCATATTTTACTACTACAACTGGGTCATTCCCCTCTTTATATACTGTTCCGGTTTTTAGGTCTGTTACGTTCATATTTGATAATTAATTTTAATAAGGAATTTTACTACATCTGGTGCCGTGGGTGAGACTTGAACTCACACGTCCTTATCGGACAAAGGTTTTTGAGACCTTCGCGTCTACCAATTCCGCCACCACGGCATATTTATTACATTTACTACTTTGGTATTTTATCATAGGGGCTTATACTTCGATATCTTCTCTACTCTCAACCTCAAAAAATTTGGTTATTTCTGGTTTAAAGAACAAATCTACATCACCTGTTGGTCCATTTCTATGCTTAGACACAAGCAATTTACAGTTGGTTTTATCATCGTCTTCAGGGCGCCATAAAAACATCACCACATCCGCATCCTGTTCTATAGACCCCGAGTCTCTTAAATCAGATAATTGAGGTTTTTTATCCCCACCGCGCTGTTCTACAGCTCTTGACAACTGCGAACATGCTAAAACGGGTACTCGCAATTCTCGGGCAAGATTTTTTAATCCCTGTGAAATATCTGAAACTTCCTGTACCCTGCTTTCCTGTCTTCTACCTTTTACTAATTGCAGATAGTCCACTATTATAAGATCAATATCATTTTCAAGCATTAACCTACGCGCTTTTGTTCTCATCTCAAGTACACTAATTCCCGGAGTATCATCTATGAATATGGGAGCTTCCGCTAACTCCCCCACGGCAACCCCGTATTTTTCAAAATCTTCCTCGTCCAAATTCCCCGTTGTAATTCTCCAATTATCTATACCTACTTGTGCCGCTATCATCCTGTCAACAATCATCTCCCTACTCATCTCAAGCGAAAACAACGCCACGGCCCTTTTATGCACAGTACCAACATGCTGGGCTATGTTAAAGGCCAAAGACGACTTCCCTATTGACGGCCTTGCCGCTAAAACGATCAAGTTCCCATCCTGCATACCTGACAACATTCTATCTAAAGACTTCAACCCAGTAGGAACTCCTCGTAACTGACCTTTATTCTTGCTTAACTCATCTAATCTCTCAAATGTAATCTGCAAAGTGTCTTTAATTGGCACAAAATCCTGCTTTAAATGATCTTGAGAGATAGAGTACAATAGTTGTTCCGAACGATCTAACAGGTCCGCCACATCCGGTTCATCAAAGACCATGCTTCCTATCTCACTGGAGGCTGTCAATACAAACCTTTTTGTCGCTTCGTCCTTAATCAAATGAGCATACGCCTCAACATTTGTCGCTGTGGGTACCGAATTAACAAGTTCAGTTAAATAAGCTACTCCCCCGCATTTTGTCAAACACCTCATTTTTCTGAGCTCGTTTGGCACAGTAACTAAATCTGTCGGTTCTCTCTTTTCGTACAGTCTAAGAACGGCCTCAAATATCTTTTCATGACTTTCAGTATAAAAATGTTTTGGACGTAAAAACTCAACAATTTTAACTATCGCATCTTCATCTATTAATAACGCCCCTAAAACAGACTTTTCAGCCTCTAAATCATGGGGAGGAATTCGGATTTTTGATAAATCTCCACTTTTTACTGCCATTTGTATTATTTATATTAATGCTGGGGCAATAATTCTACAACTTCTGTTTCTTCAGGAATATCGCTTTTACTGCTAAGTTTCAAGCTAGGTAGTTTCTTTGCTCCTGTTTCAATACCCATTTCATCTAGGAACTTCTCTACTCCGTCTAACCCCTCTACACCGGAAAGATCTTTCGTCGCGTAATGCATCGGTACTACAAATCCCGGTTCAACAGATGACACTACTTTAGCAGCTACCTCAGCGTCAATTGTGTATTTACCTCCAACCGGAATGAGTAAAACATCCACTAACGGAATCCTGCTCAAGGATTCCTTCGAAAGCTCATGGCCCAAATCTCCCAGATGAAGGATATTAAATCCATCTATTTCAACAAGATAAATCGTATTTTCACCTCTTTCTGCACCCTCTTCACTATCGTGGTATGTCGGGATCCCATAGACAAAAACACCTTTCATCTCATACTCTCCCGGTCCGTTTATGTGCAATTTATAATCGGAAACTCCCTCAATGTAATGATGGTCAAAATGATCATGAGTTGTCAGCAGCAGATCGCATTTCTGTTTGGGGAAATTGTAACCTATTTTGGGATCGTAAGGATCAATAATAAGTGTCAAATCTTTTCCTCTTATTTTAAAGGACGCATGGCCTATATATACTATCTCAACCATAGATTTATATTAACAGCTAGATACCATTTTTAAAAGATGGGAAATACGATAGAATAAAGACAGAGCGGATTTTGACCTATGAACAAAAAAAACTTGTCAACACAACCATATAGAGGATCACGTGATTTCTACCCGGAGGATATGCGATACCGAAACTACATGTTTGATATTTGGAGAAAAGTCTGCAAAAGCTACGGTTTTGAAGAATACGACGGACCCTTCATCGAAAGTTTTGATATCTACGCGGCTAAAAGCGGCGAAGAAATTGTAAACGAGCAATTGTATTCATTCGAAGATAGAGGTGGTAGAAAGGTGGCCATAAGACCCGAAATGACTCCAACAGTAGCACGAATGGTAGCTCAAAAACACAAGGAACTTACGTGGCCAGTTAAATGGTTTTCTATTCCAAACTTGTGGAGATATGAAAAACCCCAGCGCGGGAGGCTTCGGGAACACTTTCAGCTTAACGTGGACATATTTGGGGACGAAAATGTCACTTCTGACTTTGAGGTCATCAATATAGCTGTAGATATCATGAAAGCCTTTGGAGCTACCTCTAAAACTTGCGAGATTAGGATTTCAAACCGAAGACTTATTGATGATATCTACGATTTATTTGAAATCCCTGATAACAAAAAATCCGTAGTCAGTAAATGCATTGATAAAATCAGGAAAGTCACACCTGATGAATTCCAAGACTTACTTTCAAATAGCTCACAATTGACTTCGGCTCAAATAGACTATATTACCAAGTTTCTTCAAGATCCGAAACCCTTTATGGACAGATTATCAAAGGATTCCCGTGGTACAAAAGAAATCGAACAACTGATAGGTCTTTTTGAAAAATCCGAAAACAGATTATACGTTAAATTTGATCCATCTATAATGAGAGGGTTTGATTACTATACCGGCAGTGTTTTTGAACAGTTTGACCTAAATCCAAATAACACAAGATCTATGTATGGTGGCGGAAGGTATGACGACCTTGTTGACGAATTTATAGACACCAAAATTCCCGGAGTTGGCTGGGGTATGGGTGATGTAACTATGAAACTATTCCTGGAAAACTGGAAATTACTACCCGATATAACATCATCAATCGAATATTTTGTTACTCTATGGCCAGAAGACAAAGAAAATAAGTTTTTTTCCGCTTCGAATAAGATTTCTAATGAGCTTAGAAAACTCGGCAAATCTGTCGATAGTTATCTAACTCCAAACACTAAACTGGATAAACAGCTGAAGTATGCTGATAAAAAAGATATCAGAAACGTCATAATTATCGGGGATAAAGAAATAGAAAGCGAAAGTATAACTGTAAAAGACATGTCTACAGGAAAACAGGAAACAAAACGTTTCGATGATTTCTTAAATGGTTTAAAATAAACGGATGCCGTTTTTAAAATCAAATAAAAAACACAAAAAAACACCTGCAATCACTGCCCGAGCACATCGGGCATTCTTGGGAGCTACACTTATATGGGCAGCAGCGGGCCCGGTAATCAAATTAACATTAACCCACATTCCCCCCACCTCATTCCTCTTTTACAGGTTTCTAATCGTGTGTATTGTAGTGCTTCCATACGCAATAATTGAACTAAGCAAAACAAAAATACACAAAAAAGATCTATTTAACTTATTTATTCTGGGTATCTTTTCTCAAACGGCTATCTGGATAGCATTTTGGGCTCTAAAATACACCTCGGCGCTTGATTATACAATAATCAGCTTGTCAGGCGTAATTTTGTCAATCTACGGAGGCCACTACTTTTTCAAAGATAAGCTAAATAATAAGGTCGTAACAGGGTTAATATTAGCCACTTTAGGTACACTACTTGTAGTCGTAGAGCCAATATTGAATCCCCATGGAGAATCTCTCCCTATAACATATAGATTATTCGGAAATGTAATAGCGGTTGTATTCAACCTTACTTGGGTCGCCTATATATTAATATCAAAACTAGCTATGGGCGAAGAATCCCGTATTTTAAAAAAGTATCTGCAAAACATCAACTGGAAACCCATGAGAAGAGAATATTCTCCAACTTTAATCGTTACTTTATCCTTTTACGTAGGGTTAATTACACTTATACCTCTGTTCTTATTAGAACAGTGCGGTCTTTTTGGAAATGTATCCTTTGATATATTTGCAATAGACACCGTATCTCTATTTGGCCTTTTATACATGGCTCTATTATCGTCTATTGTTGCGTACATGCTTTACCAATGGGGCTTAGATAACGCACATGTTTCCGAATCGGCAATCTACGGCTATTTAAGCCCTGTTTTTACACTTCCTTTTGCATATATTTTATTGGGCGAAGTCCCTAATCTTTATATGATAGCCGGTACAATTCTGATAGCTACAGGAGTTGTAATTGCGGAAAAAGAATCCGCTTGATATACTACCCCAGTTATGAAAAAAGACATTCACCCAAAAGTTAATACACACGCTGTTGTCAAATGTGCCTGCGGGAACACATTTACGACTATTTCAACGCTTGACGAGATCAAAGTCGAGATATGTAGTTTATGCCATCCATTTTTTACTGGCACTCAAAAATTTGTTGATATAGAAGGAAGAATAGACAAATTCGAGAAAAAAAGGCAAAAAGCTGAGGCAATAAAAGAAAAGGCTAAATTCGTTAAAGCAGCCAAGAAAAAAAAGAAATCTACATCAGAGACGCCGGCAAAGTCTGTTAAAGACATCCTTAAATCTTACACAAACGAAAAAGAAGACCCCAAAGAGAACAAATAGATCCAGCCATTCTGTATAATCTTCTTAGAATCAAATAGACAAAATAGAAATATGACTAATTTAAACGAAGATATACAAAAAATTAAGGGCCAAATACAGGAAAACAAAAGCCTCTTGGAAACAGATGTATCCACTGATATGAAATCATTAGTTGAAGAGGAAATCACAAGTCTTGAAAAACAGCTCACAGACCTGGAAAACGCACAAAAAGTTATGGAAGGAAATTATATTATTGATGAAGATAATCCGGACTTTGAAGGAGATATTAATCCTAATGAAGTAATCCTAGAAATTAGAGCAGGGACCGGTGGAGACGAAGCCGGTCTGTTTGCGGCCGACCTGTATAGAATGTATAAAAGATTCGGCGAAATACACAATTGGAAATTTGAAGACATATTCTTGTCAGAAAATACTTCCGGAGGATTTAAAACAGTATCAACCGAAATAAAAGGAAAAAACGTTTACAATCTCCTTCAGAATGAATCCGGCGTTCACAGAGTGCAAAGAATCCCCGCCACAGAGTCTTCTGGGAGAATACACACCTCTACAGCAACAGTGGCTGTGTTACCAAGATTAAAAAACCTAAATATCGAAATAAAACCGGAAGACCTAAAATGGGAATTCTTCAGATCCGGGGGCCACGGCGGTCAAAACGTAAATAAAGTCTCAACCGCGGTCAGATTAATTCACTTACCTACTCAAACCGTTGTTGAGTGTCAGGAGGAAAGAAAACAGGGACGAAACAGACAAAAAGCGCTAGAGATACTCAATTCGATTCTGTACAAGCAGATGCAGGAACAAAGAGTAAGCAATATATCGGATTTAAGAGCATCCCAAATTGGAACCGCCGAAAGAAATGAAAAAATAAGAACTTACAACTATCCGCAAAACAGAGTTACCGACCATCGAATAAAGAAGAGTTGGCATAATTTGTCAGATATTGTGGGGGGTAACTTGGATTCTGTTCTTGAAGAATTTAAAGATTTAAACCCGGATAATATTAGCTAAATATCCTAGTCATTTAGTAATTTTCCGGCATCTCTTCAATAGTTGTATATATTACAAGTTCCTCCCTGTCTCTATCAACTGTAAGTTTTATCTTGTCTCCAACACTTTTCTTGCCAACTATTGATAACAGGGATTTCTCCGATCCAAGTTCTTCGTCATCAATTTTTGTAATAATATCTCCTCTCTCAAGACCAGATTTAGATGCGGGAGAATCCGGGATAACTCTGTTAATAAATGCCCCTTCGGGGATTTTTCTTAGAGATGCTACCCCTCTTGTAATCATTGTATAGGTAACCCCAAGATATGGCTTTATTATTCTTCCCTCCGTAATAAATGTCTCTAGAATAGGCTTTAGCACATTTACCGGTATCGCAAAACTTATATTGTCGGCCCCAAATGACGTAGCAACATTAATTCCGATTACCTGCCCTGAAGAGTTAAGAAGCGGACCACCAGAATTACCCGGATTTAGTGCCGCATCGGTTTGAATTACATTTTCGTACAATTTGGATTCACCAAAAACAGATGATGCTTTAAGCTGTCTCGCAATACCTGAAATAACTCCAACGGTAACCGTATTTTGAAATCTCCCAAGCGCGTTCCCTATAGCAATAGCTGTCTGACCTACTTTGAGAGAATCCGAATCTCCTAATTCTATCTCGGGTAATCCTCGTGCAGTAATTTCTAGAATAGCTAAATCACTTGAGGGATCTCTATGTATTTTTTCCACTTCATACGTAGTCCCATCTTTTGTTATAACAGAATACTCACCCGTCATATCGTCAACTACATGTGAATTGGTTACTATTAATCCATTCTTATCAACAATAAAACCAGTACCTATTCCTTCCTCTGACAATGAGGGCCCAGAAAAGAAATCAAAGCTCACTGTCTTAACAACTACCGAAACAACTGAAGGAGAAACTCTCTCTACTACATCTACAATCTTTGACTCTTCAAATACTACTTCCGTCTTCTTAAGAGTATCCGGACCATCGTACTTTGTTTCTCTTGTAATTTCGTACTTTATTCTATTAATAACATCCGGAATCTTCTTCACAGTCAAAACAATCAACCATGGCGTCACCACAAACAAAATAGCCACAAATATGAGTAACAGTGTAATTTTGATTCTTCTACTTCTATCCATACTTAAATTAATTTAACATAAATACGCTAAATTTCATTTGCAAGCTCAACAGCTTTATCAAGCTGGGCATCAATACCCGCCTGTACATCCTCCTTCGTCCTCTCTACAACAACATCAGGTGTAATCCCCGTCTCATGAATCCACTCTTTACCCGGTGTAAGCCACTTAGCTACTGTAATATGCAAACCTGAACCATCGCTGAAATCTCTTGGTTCCTGAATTGTTCCCTTGCCAAAGCTAGTTTCACCGATTAAAATCGCATTGTTATGGTACTTCAACGCCGCAGCTAATATTTCGGAAGCCGAAGCGCTACCTTTATCAATAAGGACAAACACAGCTGGAACTTCCACAAACAGGCCTATTCGGTCGTTGTCAAAGACAATTTGTTCGCCAGTAGCAGATTCCTGGTATACCACCGGCTTATCCCTAAAAAACTCACCCGAAATATGAATTGCGGACTGCAAATAACCGCCGGGATTCCCTCTTAAATCTATTATTAACGCATCTAATTCTTCAACCTGTACATTTATATTCTGTATCGTCTCAGTCCAATCTTTGTTCGTCTGCTCTCCAAAACGGCTCACTCTAATATACACTGTCCCTTCACCTTTATTTTCCCAAGCTACACTTGGAACCTTTATTTTTCCTCTAACAATTGGTACTTCCCTTGGTTCATCGCTATTTGTTTGCACAGTCAAATTCACAACCGTCCCGGAATCACCCCTTATTTTCGATACAGCGTCTGTTATAGACATTCCAAAAGTAATCTCACCCTCAATCTTTACTATTTTATCTCCCGAAAGTAGACCTGCCTCCTTTGAAGGTGACCCATCAAACGGCGACACTATTATCAGAACGCCCTCTTTCAGCCCTAATTCGGCCCCTATACCTTCATATGCGCCATTTATACTGTTTACGACGGTTTCGTGTACTTTGGGAGGCATAAAGGATGTATAAGGATCCCCCAGTGAAGACACCATGCCGGAAATTGCTCCATATACCATTTTTTCAGGATCGACAGGTCGAAGGAGGTAATTTTCACTAACTAAATCCCAAACTTCCCAAAATCTCTCAAACTCAATTGTCTGATCTTTTGGATACCTGTTTTTTACTGTTATTTCTGGGGGGTTCTTTCGTACTTCAAAAATATAACCTTGCTGACCGTAGTAATAACCGCCATAAAAAAATCCGACTGCTATGAGAAATGTCACAAATAATCTCTGAAATTTGGCAAATTTACTCATATATTTTTCCTATATTCTATAAATCTAATTTATAAAGAATTTTACTCCAAGATGAAAAAGTTTGGGACAAAAATCTCAACGGGTTCATTAACACCTTGGAACCTAACCAATATACTAGATTCTTTAATCATGTCAACCTTGCCTATATAGCCAAAGTATGCACCTTGGAATGTAAGAACCTGCATTTCCGTTCTCACTTTCTTTAGCACTTTGGCTGTTTTCCTATTCTTCTTCGATCTTCTTTCCTCAATCGGAATCGGAATCCTCAATAGGCCTTTATCTCCATGGAAGAAAACTAATCTTCCTATTGTCTTATTGAGCTGCGTATATATATCATCCAAAGTCGCCACTTCCCCAAAACCGGATATCAGACCTAGTTGCACGTTGTTTTGCTTTGAGTAAGTAAGAACCTCTCTCTTCCCACTACCCGCTAAAACTGCTCCCACACCTACTTCAGCAGCACGTTTTATCATATCAAGATCAATATAATCCCCTATGTATATAATCTTGCCCCCCGGTCTTGCCGAAATTGCCGAGACAAAATATTTCTCAAAGAACTCTTTCTGATTTGGGAAAACTACAAGTTCTCCCACAAAACTATTACTAGTTGAGGCAACCATTTGAATATCTATAGTTGTTGTTCTTATTAAAACAGACGCTTCGGGAATTACTTTCTCCACTTTACCCCACACACCTGAGAGAAGAGTGTGTTTGTGGGGTTCCTCTTCAAATCTATACTCCTTTTTCCCAACTTCAGCTAAATATCCATTGTACGGTGCAGTAACTTTGCTGTCTCCTGCCTTGCCTAATACTGTCCCAAAGTAAGCAAAGGCTTTTTTAGCATTTGCTTTACCCTTTAGAACAGCCGGTTTGAAGTCCTCCGGAAGAAGTAAATATCTGTGCGAAGCAGTACAATAACCCAAATGGTCGAAGGGCCTTAATTCCTCCCCTACTGATACTTCCAAAGTACCTTTTTCAGGCAAACTTCTCTCCATCAGCACTGAATCCTTTTCTACCACTTTATGTATGACAGGTATATACATTTATAAGCCCCTCAAAGCTGACTCAAATATCTTAATACTCTTATTAAACATGTTAATATCTCTGGCTAGGCTGCCCTTACTTTCCCTTGTGTCCAATATTAAACCTATATCCCCTCCAGTAATTTCCCTTTCAATGGAATCTGTTTCATGACTTTTCGCGATCAGTTTAGCCTTGACTTCTATACCTAGCGGAAGGACGTACAAACTATTTTTCTCAACCTCAAACAACTGCTTTGTGCCTACTTCTTTTTCTACCATACACTCGGTATACCCAGTTGTGCTGAGAAGCGTTCCCACGTGAGTAAACAAGTCTGAATAATTAAGCGCGATATCTCGAGAGTATGTCTTCAAGAGTTGAGACAATATAAGCGCGTTGTTATAATCCACCCGAATATCATATATTCCCGATTTTTGCACCATACTAAGCATGAAAATATAATTTAGCTCCTTATGTGTAAGAAACTGGGAAAATCTATCCCCGGTGAATACTAAAGGAAAATCAGGATATAATAAACTCTCATCCTTAAAATAAACCTCGCACAGTTCCTGATCTAAATGTGCTCTTATTGATATCTCGATCGGACTTATTTGGGGATATATAGATATAGTCGAAAAAAAATCCAACACACCTGAAAAAGCCGCTAGCGCATCTTGATTGAAAGACTCGAAATCCAGTATGCGAGATAGTGTTTTATCTCTCAAGGAAACTGCCCATAAATTAACAAACAAAGGGTTGAGTTTTTCCACCGAATTAATTAATACCGGAACAGTAGTAGACAGCTGGGGTTTGACAGATAACTTCGGCTTAGACAAATATCCTGCAACAATAACATCAAAATCGGTGAGTTCTTCATCCTTGTCCGCCAACACTGTGTCAAGAACCTGTTTGTTGTATACCTCTTCATCTACAAATATTCTGTTTAACTCTAAATTGTAAGGATAGGGAAATTTCACGAATTCAAAATCATCCACATCACGATAAATTAGAATATCAACTACAGATAACCCAAAATAGGCAGCTAATATAGGCATATGTATATGATATCAGATAGCGTGTCTGTCTGTATATGGTAGAAGACCCATATAACGAGCTTTCTTTACTTCACGTGATAACATCCTTTGGTATCGAGCCGAAAGACCTGTTTGTTTTTGAGGAAGTATTTTCCCTCTTTCCGAGATAAAACGTCTCAGTGTAAGTACTTCCTTATAATCCGGTTCAGTTCCGGTTTTCGTAAAGTAACAAAAACTAGGTTTATTTATTTTTCTTTTAGGTCTTTTCTTCATCATACAGACAAAACACTATTTTACTTGATCTTATTTATCCTCTGCCGGTTCCTCCACATCTGTAGAAATAGCGTCGAAATCAACATCGTCAAGATCTAAACCCTCCAGATCCATACCTTCCTCTGCACTACCGTGGGATACTTCATCATCATCACGATTAAGACCATCCATATCAACATCGTCTTCAGCATCGCCTTTTGGTGTTAACACTATCATATCGTCTATAACAATTTCTGTTTTGTACCTCTTCTTCCCATCATCCCCCACCCAGTCTCTCGTCTGGAGCCTCCCCTCTACATAAACCTTGATCCCCTTAGTTAGCAACTGACTGCAAATCTCAGCCAACTTATTCCATGCAACAACATTGTGAAAATCTGCAGACTGTTTTCGCTCACCCTGCGATACCCATTCTCTATTTGTTGCGACAACAAAACTTGCTACTGCATTCCCCTGGGGCGTATATCTCAGCTCAGGATCCCTGGTCAAATTACCTATGAGCATTACCTTATTGAGATTCCTCGATGCCATAGTGTCTCCTTAATCAGCTTTTCGCTGTAATTAAATACCTTACTAATCCGTCAGTTAAATTCAACTTGGATTTTAATTTTGAATTATGCTTTGCTTCAAGTTCAAACTGAATTACATCATAAAAACCTTCCCCTTTGTGATTTATTTCATAAGCAAATCTTCGTTTTCCCCAAAAATCAACTTCAACCACACTTCCACCTAAAGATATAATAAGTTCTTGGATGGTTTTTGATAAAGCTTTTGCTTTCTCTTCACCCATATCTATTTGATATATTGCCATCATTTCGTATTTGTTCATACAAATCTTTTCGTAACGGGCCTGTTGTAACGGGCCTGGATCTATAAAATTATATAGTCGAGAATCCGTTATGTCTACCCTACAAATTCTATTTTCCCAAGAATTATGTAAGGCGGAGGAATGTTACAAAATAAAAGGATTTTTTGCAAGAGCCTATACACTAAAGTGAAATTCAACTACATCTCCTTCTTTCATGACGTAGTCCTTACCCTCTTTCCTGATTAACCCCTTTTCTTTCGCTTGTTTGTAGCTACCTGCTTCTCTCAATTTGTCAAAATTTATAATTTCCGCCGAAATAAAACCTCTCTCAAAGTCAGAATGGATTTTTCCCGCGGCCTGTGGGGCTTTGGAGCCTTTTTTTATAGTCCAGGCTCGTACTTCTTTTGGACCCGCCGTTAAGAAAGTCTGCAAGTTTAATAAGTCATAACTATTCCTGACTATTACGTTTATGCCGCTCTCTGACATATTGTACCCTCTAAGAAAGCCTTCTTTTTCATCTTCTGGCAGCATGCTTAAATCTTCCTCAAATTTAGCACAGACGGAGATGCCCGTCTCAAGATCGTTATCGGCATTATGAACCACATCACTACTCATAATATCCTCGCTTATATTATAAACATATAGCATTGGTTTTAATGTAAGCAAATTCAAATCTTTCAGATACTTGTATTCCTCATTCGTGAATCCAATATCGGATCCTAAGATTGTTTTATTCAGTCCATCGAGCAAAACTTGATATAAACGCTGTTTTTCCTTATTTTCTTTCGAGGGATCCCGCTTTAACTCCCTCTCAAATAACTGTAATCTCTTTTCTAACGTAGAAATATCTGCAAGTATTAACTCAGTATTTATAGTCTTTCTATCATCTTCAGGGCTTACTGAACCTGCTCTGGCTATGTTTTCATCGTCAAACACCCTTACAACATGTAAAATCGCGTCCACGTCCCTAATATGGCTTAAAAACGCATTTCCAAGCCCTTCTCCCTTATGAGCCCCTTCTACCAGTCCCGCAATATCATAGAACTTTACTACTGCAGGAATAATCTTCCCCGGAATTTGCCTATCCCCCACCCTTTCACCAAAATCTTTCTTGACTATGTCCGCAAGCACCTGAAGTCTATTATCGGGCACATCAACTATTCCTACGTTTGGTTCTATGGTGGCAAATGGGTAATTAGCCGCTAACGCAGCTTGACGCTTAAGTAGCGCGTTGAATAGTGTTGATTTTCCTACGTTGGGTAGTCCTACGATCCCCACAGAAATACTCATCTTATTTAAGGGTGTAATAGGTTGCTCTACCCTTTCCTTCTCTTTTTATCAATCCTAATTTAATAAGCTTATCAAAATCTAAAGCTCTAGTGGCTTTAGCTCTGTTCGTTAACTTTGAATAATCCGCATCGGTTATAAAACCGTGTTCCTCTATGTACTTCAGTATCTTTTGGTGGTGATCTTTCAGCGTAGTCTTTGGATCCACACCTACTTTCTTAAGTTCTTCTGAAACTCTCAACAACTCATCAATTGTCCCATCAGTAAAGTATTCAAGCCACTTAGTAAAATCTATATCATCTTTGATTTCATAATAGTTGCCAAATACACCAACACTCTGAAAGTATTTAGTAACATTTTTGTTGTAATAGTTTTCAAAACTGAATAGATTAAAGGTATCTAGACCCATGTTTGCCAATAATAACTTAGTAAGAAGTCTCACCGTTCTACCATTTCCATCTGCAAAGGGATGAATTATGACAAATTGCTTATGAAATAATCCTGCAAGTATTACGGAATCAATACCTTCTTCATTTTTATTTACAAACTCAAAAAGGTCTGACATCAACGGTGCAACATCTTTAGCATCGGGGGGTAAATATACAGTTTCGCCTGTTCTAGGATCATTAACAACTACAGGAACACTCCTATAACTACCTAATTTTTCGCCAGGTAACAGATCGGCTACAACTCTCTTGTGAATATCTAACACAAGTTTGTTATCGATAGTCGTTTTCTTACCCAATAGTTTCTGCAAATGAACTAAAGCGTCATTATAATTAAGAACTTCTCTTTCGCTGTCCCTTATATGATCTGGTTTGTTTTTAAGAATTTTTTTAACTTCTGTTAAGGGTAAGGGGTTGCCTTCAATACTTGTTGATGAGTGAACTGATAAACTTATAGCACTTTTCTCTAGCCTCATCTTAACTGTATCCGGGAAACGTTTGTTATTCAGTTCAGTTTTTATCTTTGTAATCTGTTTTATGTTATCAAGTAATTTAGAGGTTATTGTGTATCTTGGATTAAATTCCATAGACTAATCTTAGGCGATAATTAGACGATTGTCAATTGCTAGTCTTTTCTATCCGGGACTTTGCTGTGGACTATTCTGCCTTTGTCATCCCTCTCAACAACCACCCTTTCCTTCAAAGGCTTTGGAAGTTTAACAGTAAAATGAAACGGAACTTTTTTAACATTATCCCCCACCTCACAACAAAATGTAAGAACATTTTGCTGAGTCATATAGGTTTCATGGAACCTATATGCCACAAAATATCCTGCGAACAAGGCTCAATTGGTATCCGCATATATTAGCGTGTTATATCCTAATTCTGCACCCCCATCCCTGTTTTCAAACACAACTCTAGGGTCGGGATATCTGCACAGCTGTTCCCAAACAACAATTTCAGAAACATGCTCAGCCTGCGCCACTTGTTCAACTATTTCTGTAAACCTTTCTAGATTCCTCCTTGCACTGTCCAGAGCTTGACGGATATCCTTTACGTGCCCTTCTGCCTGTTCACCGGATACCGCAGCCAACACCGATTTTATCCAAGGACCCGGCTTTCTATCAGAAAACTTTCCCAGCAAATCTCCCCCAGTTAGCAGTCTATCTCCGGAGTTATTGCTTGCAGTAATCCCCTCAGTTCTCTTAACCAGCCACTCCTGCCGCTCTTTAAGATCAGAAGCTTGTTCTTCTTCCAAAGGTTCCATCGTATTTTGATCCGGATTTCTGCCCCGCTGCTCCGCCTCCGCCAACAAAGATAGCATATATATACTAGTATCCCCTGCTTCTAAGTTTCTACACAATTCAGCTAAACCGCTCGTTACTCTTACTCTACTTAACTTTAGATCTCGCTCCTGCTCCCAATAGTACTTCGGTGATAAATGATGTGGGATCAATGTCAAAACCTGATTTCTAACTCTTTTGGAAAACTCAAAGTGATCAAGAAAAGCTGCGGTCTTAGGAACTCCGACAAGCTCGTGCCCATCTGTTTTCCATTCTCCATCTTCAAAAACAGACGCTTCAGGCTTACCTGTATCGTGTCCTAAAGCCGCTAGGGTTAATACTAGTCGCGCCTCATCTTGAGATTCAGATACTAGCTCCGCTAAAGCCACTCTTTCCACAGAATCTGCTTCCGCATCTATGTTCTCCTCTAATTCTTTGATATCATTCTCACTCAACTTTCCCGAAGCCCTTAACACATCTAATCTAGTAGATAACAATTTATGCATCTTAGCTTGTTCGAACTTTGTCGCTCTTGCCAACGCCATGGCTTCAACGTAGTTTGGTCTGCCCGCATGCTTTCTGGACGCAGTCATACTCCGTTTTGTATCCTCGTAATGGGCTTTTCTTGTGTTTGACGCCAACTCTCTCATTATCATTACTTCTCCTGCCTCGCTAGCATCTAACTCCATCAAGTATTTAGATACACGATCTATATAAATTCCATTGTAGCTGCTATCTCTCACACAACGAGCATTATTTACAAACTGTTCAAACACCTCTTGCGGTGGAATCCTTCCTCCCTCAATCTCTCTATCAACAATTAAGGCTGCGACATCCACAGTCTGCATAGTATGCCTCCATACGTCTCCTTCCGGATGCGCTTCACCGTTCTGTTCCACCCCTATCAAAGCGTGTAGTTCTGGCCAATATTTTTCGACTATGCCAATTTCCCTAGCAAATTCCAGCCCAATAGATGGTTTTTTACCTTTTACTAAAAGTTTTTCCATCTCACCCTTAATACTTCCCTTTGATAAAGTATCAAGTTCGCCACTACTTACCATTTCTTTGCATACCTTTAACGTAGTTTCTGACACTTGGAATTCAGATCTAGACATAGCTTGCATAACTCTTAACACTCTTATAGGATCTTCCCTAAATGCTTTCTCATCTATAATTTCAATAGTGCGATTTTTTATATGCTCAACCCCATTATAAGGATCATAGACGGTTTCCGTTAAAGGGTCGTACAATAACGCCTCCATTGTAGTGGCGCGCCTAAAGGACGCCTCCGATATACTCATTGCCGGATCGACCTCAAATTTAAAATCCCCTCGTTTATCACCTGTTTTGGTTTCTCTTCTTGGAAGGCCTACTTCTATTGGATACGCTAAACCTTTTACATCTACCTTTAAAACGGGATAAGCATATCCTTCATCATTTTCGTCCCTTGTGACTTCACCATACATATCTTCTAGAATCGCTGTAACATGCTCCTCAGACAAACCATACACCTCCAAATCGTAATCTTTCGGCTCAACATCATAATCGTCAAATTCCTGCGACATCACCATCTCCTTTACACTCCCTCCAACCACTAATGCCCTCCCCCCTAATGACTTCACCTTATGGCAAATACGCATCACCGAATCCGGAACTTCCATTTTGTATTCTCCTTCAATACGGTTAACCTCTTGACCAAAACCTGGCTGCAGAAAAACTTCTGTCTCACCATACTGCTTAGTATAAAGCCATAACTGTGTTGATCCCTCCACCTTTATTTGCTTGTCTGGAATCAATATATCGGGTTTTCCCTGTTCTTGGAGATTTTGAGTCAAATTCTGAGTCTCAGACATAAATATATTATAGACTAATAAGTACCACAGACAGTAACTCGCACAAAATTACACAAAACAGAAATATCAACTCAATGGCCTAGATTGGATTATCCAAATATTGCCCTTTTTATCAATTGTCCATTTAGTAAACTTTTTTTCACCCATGCTAAAATAACACTGATTCATCCATGTTACGCAAAATACTAATAACATCATTAATAATCTTCTTGGTTTCTGTTTCTCTACTCTACTTCTTGTTGCTCAAACCTCGCTATGAACTCGTAAATCTGAAGAAAATCATTACCAGTCACTATATAAGCTTAAGCCAGAATAGACTCAACCTTACCGCGCTAACAAGACTTGATCCCAACTCCCCTAACTTTCCTATAGAAAAGGATAAAGTGCTTATTAGTGTTTCCAACAGCAATAAAAAGGGTTTGGATGAACTAGAACCCGTAAAATTATCAAATTCTCAATCAAAACTTCTTAAAAAGCACACCGGCCTTGAAGACATGAATTTTTTAGAGCGCAACAAATCAATCTTAATAAAACAACAAGACCTAACTGACCAGCTTAAAGAAACTGACGACAAACTAAATAAACTATTCAGATACGACCCCGTTAAGGATTTAGAATCTGGAAATTTAACTGAAAATGAGAAAATTCAAAGCCTAAAAGCAGCTATAGAAGGTTTGAATGTGATTAAAGATAATATTTCCGACAACGAGGCTTCCGCACAGTTGGCATCTGCAATTGAAAACACACAGCAGAACATAAGAGCATTTAGCGACTTTTTGGGCTGCAGCAGCTACACAAACACTCACAAATACGCTACATTCCTAAACCAAATGACGCTGGACTTTTCATCCCTGCGGAAACTAGCTTTGGATTTGGAAATCAATATTATCCGCTCTCCTGAAATACTAGAGCTACTCGTGGATCAGACTAATTTACTTCTTGAGTACGATTTTGTTCTAGATAGAATAGATAACCACCTAAGAAAAACCCTCTAGTACTCCGTTTCAACATAATTAAACCAGGGAATGTCCTTGACTCCGTAGCCTCACATACCCTCGACGCTTTCTGTACTTTCTTGAGCCTCAAACAGCTCTTCTATGATATCTTCTGCAGTCACTGTTTCGGGAAGATCCGGCTCATCATCACTTTCGCCACCCTGATTGGAAATATCTACAACTGGCGCTGTATCCTCTTGCACCGTGCCTTCCTGAAAAAAAGCATTTGGTTCAGTTGGCGCTTCTGAAGAAGTAGACTCCAAAGTAGACACAAAATTCTCATACAACTCCTCATCAAACGTCTGCCCATTTATCTCCGCGTCAAAAATATCTTCGCTGCCAGTAAAATACTTATATGTCAACGGCTTTCCATCCACCACAACAGTCCAGGTAACGGCACCACCAGATATACTGGGATTTCTACCGGGGAGATATTGAGACAACTTTATAGTCTCCTCCTTTTCTACATCATATAAATATACATTCCAATCTTCACCGTCGGGTTCTTTTGTATCGTACACCACAAATCCTTTATCTACCCCAGCGTTTTGGCTAGGCATATCTCCATGAGTAAGCTGCTTTGTCCTAATTCCATCGTACAGAAATATCTGCCACACATCCGCGACTTGGCCCTCCCATACAACATAATCACCGCTAACAGAAGGATTAACGTTATTCCCAAATTGAGTAAGTTGAATAGTCTTTTCGGTTGTTACATGATACAAAAATACCTGCCAATTGGCGTCAACTAATGACATCCAAGTGATATACTCCCCTTCTGTATCGGGGTCTGCACTTGTTCTTTTCTCATCTGTAATTTCATGGATTTTACCTTTATATTTGTAGCTTATTTGGCGGAACTCTTCATCGTTCACTTCCGTATGAACTTCAAGGTCATTTTCAAGCAGATATAGATCCAAGTCAATATTTTGCGCATTGACTACCGCATTTACTATTCGTGTCTTTGTAAGAAAGAAGAACCCCACACCAACTACCACGGAAATCAGAATTCTACGTACTTGTAATATATTTCTTTTTTTCTTTTTCATTTCTTAGGCTCAACGTAACTAATACACTGTAATGGCGCAAGCATAATACAAATCATATTAATTGCTGGTTAAATAATCCAGTGAAATCTCCCCTACCTGTACAGAATCCCCGCCTGTATCAGCAGTCATGACAATTCTTATGGTCATATAAGACCCCGCAGTGTAAGTACCCGCAAAAGTCGCTTCAACTGTTGTCTGTGTCCAACTTGTACCCGCTACTTGAGTCCCGCCGGCATTTTCAAGCGCACCAGCTGTGTCATAAACATACACTGTCACAGCATTATTAGAAGCATCCGTCCTCTTCGCGTAAACATCTACTGGATTGGAAACCCACGCGCTAAAGTTATCCGGAACTCTCCATCTGATCCAAATGTCGTAATCTTGTGCGGACGCCTCTGCCGTCGTCCAGCTGTAGTAATTGTGAACATCCCCGGATGTATTACATACAGAAGTGTTTGTATTAGGAATGTCTGAACTGGCACCATTCTCGCAAAAATCTGTTGTCATGGTACCTGTATTACTTCCGCCATCTCCGGTTAATACTGCCCCCGCATATTCCGGAGATAGTGTGACTTGTCTTGTCGGCCTAGCATTCCCCGCGTAAGACGGGCCAGAATCCACATCAAATGTAAACGAGTTTGATCCATCAGAGAATGACATAAGCGAACCGTTAGTATTTATTGTGAATGTATCTGGAGTTGCGGCATCCGCCACTGTAAAGATTTCTCCGTCACTTATAGTAATAGACGGCGTAGCAGCGCTAGATATAATATCACCCGAAAGGAACAAATTTGTTGTATTTATGGAACCTCCCACATCAAGGTTGTATTGCGGATTCGTTGTTCCTACGCCTAAAAAGCCTGTTGAGTCTTTTATTCCAAGAACTGCTGAAGCATTAATCGGGTATATATAACTTCCCGCGTCTCTCCATATACCCGCCATACCCGTTGAAAGATCATAGATATCAGAATCAAAGTCATTTAGTACCGCCTGTAATCTTGTACTATCCGAAGTATCAAACTCGTCAAAAACTCCCACGAGGAATGCTCCGGAAGTTGTAGCACTGTCGGAACCCCCAACTCCAATATTATTCACAAACAAATCTGTGGTATTGATTGAACCACCCACATCCAAGTTATATCCCGGATTTGTAAGACCTAAACCTAGGAATTTATTTGTAGCGTCCCAGAATAAGTAATTTATGTCTTGTGCAAGTTTGTCACCGTCTGCGAATATTATTCCGCCTGATAATATAGTTGTGTTGTCTAAATAATTTAACTCTGCAGCTGATGAGGTTACTGCTACACTATTTATATGAAGATTCGTCGTATTTATTGTTCCAGCAACATCAAGGTTGTAAGATGGATCGGTAAGCCCAATTCCAAAGAAGTTGTTTGTTTGATCCCAATATAAGTCGTTTATATCTTGTGTAAACTTGCCACCATCAGCAAATAATATTCCTCCAGCCAATATGGCAGACCCATTAAGATAATCTAGCTCTGTTGAAGTTACTGACACGCCGGTTAGTTTGTTTATCTCAGCCGCTGTAGAAGTCACTGTGACGCTATTTATATGAAGATTTATTGTATTTATTGTTCCGGCAACGTCTAGATTATAAGACGGACTTGTGAACCCTATTCCAAGGAAATTGTTGCTCGAATCCCAATATAAATTATCCATATCCTGAGTAAGTTTAGTACCATCGGCAAAAACTATTCCCCCGGAAAAAACGCTGGAACCGCTTAAATAATCAAGCTCCGTACCTGAAACTGACACACCTGTGAGCTTGTTAAGTTCTGATGTCGTGGCGGTTATACCGTCCATGATATTTAACTCGGAAGCCGACGCAGTAACACCCGTACCACCCAGAATTAAAGCCTGCACACTAGCTGTTCCCCCCACATCAAGCTGATATGCCGGATTAGTTGTTCCAAGCCCTAGAAAACCGGTCGTGTCCTCTATTCCAAAGGTACTTTCAGCATTTGAAGCATAATAATAAACACCAGCATCCATCCATAAACCTGTTAGACCGGATGTAAGTTGATATAGCTGAGTATCTAAGTCATCCAGAACGTCTTGAGCTCTTGTGTTGTTGGAGTAAGTAAACTCATCGTAGACACCTATCAAATACGCCCCGGATGTTGCCGCTGAAGCAGAATCACCTAAACCTATGTCGCCGATGTACAGATCGCTACTCTCTGTAATATATGTGTTCCCGCCAATGGTTATGCCGCTTGTTGTATCCCCAACTGCAATACTGCCCAAATACAATGTATTACCTGTTACTATTCCCACATTGCCGGATACTTCGAGTGTGTACGCAGGATTAGTTAAACCTATCCCAAGCCTATCCGAGTCTGCATCCCAATACAGCTTAGATACGTCCTGTATCAGCTTTGTACCATCTCCATAAACCAGACCACCTACAAACACACTGGACCCATTTAGGTAATTCAACTCACTTGTACTTGAAAGTATTCCATTTAGAGTGTTAAGTTCACTGGTGTCCAATGTGGCTCCCGCTAATATATTCAACTCTGAGGTAGATAGTGTAGCTCCATCTAATATATTAAGCTCACTCGCGGATGAGGTTAACGGAGTACCTCCCAAAACAAGAGCCTGCAACGCACCTGTTCCGCCCACGTCCAGTGTATACTGCGGATTAGACAGCCCTATACCAAGCTGATCGGCTGCATTATCCCAGAAAAAGTTAGGTGTATCCTGAGTGAGTATCGTACCGTTTGCAAACATCACACCGCCACCTATCACAGTAGATCCTGAAAGGTAATCTAGTTCCGCACCTGTAACCGACACTCCCGTTAATTTATTAAGTTCAGAAGCAGATGATGTGACTGCAGTACTACCAAGTATTATCGCCTGAATAGCTGCAGTACCACCTACATCCAGTTGATACGCCGGATTAGTTGTTCCAAGCCCTAGGAAACCGGTCGTGTCCTCTATTGCAAAGTTACTTGAGGCATTAGATGCGTAATAATAAAACCCGGCATCCATCCATAAACCCGACTGCCCTGATATTACTTGGTATAACTGGTTGTCTAAATCATCCAGTACATCCTGAACTTTTGTACTTGTAGAGTATGTAAACTCATCGTACACACCCACTAGATACGCCCCCGATGTCGTTGCCGACCCCGAATTCCCTAATCCGATGTCACCAATATAGATATCTCCCCCACCCGTAATGTATGTGCTGCCGCCTATTGCTATGCCGCTTGTTGTATCTCCTATTCCCACACTACCCAGGTATAAAGTATTTCCCGACACCACACCCACATCTCCGGATACTTCAAGAGTGTATGATGGATTTGTTAGGCCTATTCCAAGCCTATCCGCACCGGCATCCCAATATAACTGAGAAACATCCTGCGCCAACCCGCTCCCATTACCAAACACCAAACCTCCATTAAGCACGCCAGCGCCGCTTAGATAATCCAGTTCTGCTCCTGTCACAGACACTCCTGTTAATTTGTTGAGTTCTGCAGTAGACACCGTCGCCCCTGTTAGTATATTTAGCTCTGCCGCTGACGAAGTTAAACCCACCCCGTTTATAACTAGAGCCCGTACACCCGCTGTACCACCAACATCTAATGTATAACTCGGCGCTGAAGTTCCCACACCCAATCTGTCAAATGAATCATTCCAGTATATATTTGCCAAATCTTGTGCAAAGCTGCTTCCATTGCCAAACACCATTCCTCCGCTAAACACTGACGACCCAAAAAGATAATCCAGCTCTGCACCTGTAACTGATACCCCCGCTAATTTGTTTATTTCAGATGTCGTTGCCGTAACTCCATCCAGTATATTTAACTCACTGGCGGAAGATTTAACCGCTTGACCTCCTAATATCAGTGCCTGCATCGATCCAGTACCTCCAACATCTAAGGTGTATTGCGGATTTGAGGTACCTAACCCAAGATAGTTGCTGAACGCATTCCAGAATAGTGCGTCTATATCCTGGGTTATGAAGGTACCCTGCCCAAAATTTATTCCTCCGCTTAATACTGTTGTTCCATTTAGATAATTAAGTTCGGCTGTTGATAATAACGCTCCGTTTAATATGTTAAGTTCTGATGTAGATAGTGTTGCCCCGCTCAAAATATTGATCTCGGAAGTTGAAGCCACTACCCCGTCTAATATGTTTATCTCAGCTGCTGAAGAAGTGACTGCTTGACCCCCCAGCACTAAAGCTTGAACAGATCCCGTTCCTCCTACATCTAGCGTATATAACGGGCTTGTCGTTCCAACACCAATAAAGCCCGAATCCATAATCGCGAACTGATTATAAGTAGTGGGATATATCAGCGTACCCTCATCTATCCAAATACCGGAAGCGCCTGTAGCTATATTATTAATTTCTAAATCCAGATCATCTAGTACATCCTGCAATTTTGTACTGGAAGAATATGTAAACTCATCATATACACCAACTAGATACGCGCCTGATGCAGTAGCCAAGTTCGAATCACCCAACCCAATATCCCCAAGATGATAATCTGAACCCGATGGCAAATACACATTTCCTGACAATGTCAATCCGCTTGTTGTATCTCCCACATTAATTGCGCCTAAATGCACAACTGAACCGGATGTAATCCCTATATCCCCATGCACATCTAGCATATACTGCGGATTTGTAGTACCGATTCCTGTATAACCTGTTGAGTCCTTTATGCCAAAATGTGAAGATGCATTGTTGGCAAATATATATGTCCCGGCGTCTGTCCATTTGCTTGCACCCGCACCTAACTGACTATCAAAGTCTTTAAGCACCGCCTGGACAGTAGTCTGATCTGAGTATGTGAAATCTTTATACACTCCAATAAGATACGCCCCGGAGGTCACAGCTGAAGCTGAATCTCCAAGACCAATGGTACCTATTAAGAGATCATTGCTGGAAGAAATTCTTATATCACCGCTTACATCTAGTGTGTACTGAGGAGAAGATGTACCAATACCCAGTCTGTTAGCAGAATCATCCCAAGACATATTTACAGTGTCTTGGGTGAAATTAGTTCCGTCTCCAAACACTAAACCCCCAACAGTCACACCGGATCCCGTTAAGTAATTAAGTTCTGATGTAGACAATGTCGCACCCTGAAGTAGGTTTATTTCTGAAGTTGAAGCTGTAACTCCATCTAAAATATTTAGTTCTGCTGCGTCTGCAGATATAGCTGTTCCGGCCAAAACAAGGCCTTGAACGGAAGCTGTCCCACCGACATCCAACGTGTACGACGGATTTGTTAACCCTATCCCTACAAGTCCGCTATCTAGTATTGAAAATTGGCTATAAGTAGCTGGGAATATTAGGGAACCCTCATCGCGCCATATACCGGACGCACCTGTTGAAATGTCACTTATTTCCGCGTCTAAATCATCGAGTACATCCTGTACACGCGTATTTTGCGAATTAGCAAACTCATCATATACTCCGATAAGACGAGCCCCGGAAGTTGTCGCACCAGAGGAATCTCCAATCCCAACATCTCCAATATGCAGGTCTGATCCAAAAGTAAGATACACGCTGCCATCTAGCGACACACCACTTATTGTATCTCCCAAACCAATTGAACCTAAATACAAAGTTGAACCTGACGAGACTCTGATATCACCCCCAACATCTAGAGTATATTGAGGCGCAGATGTACCAATTCCAAGACGATCGCTTGTGTCATCCCAGAAGATATTCGGCGTATCCTGAACAAATCCGGAACTATCCGCAAATATAATTCCTCCTTCAAGCACAGTTGACCCCGATAAATAGTCTAACTCCGTGCCTGTTACTAAAGTTCCGGTTAACTTATTTAATTCCGATGTAGATAATGTGGCACCGGTCAGTATATTCAGTTCATTTATCGAAGACGTAAGAGCAGATCCACCTATCATTAGAGCCTGTACAGAAGCTGTACCACCCACATCCAACATATGTTCAGGTGTAGAGTCCCCTATCCCCAATCTACCGGAACCGTCGTAGTAAAACGCATAGTTATCAAGCGACAAACTCCCCGTTGACGCCACAAAGTACAGTGCGGCTTGCGGAGTTGAACCTCCTACCGTAAGATTATCAGTCTGCTGTGTAAGTGTGGTCACTGCCCCCAAATCTGTCCATTTTGATGACCCGCCACCCAGCAAAGTCATTTGATTATCAAAGTCATCCAATACATCTTGTAATCTCGTACTATCTGAGTATGTAAATTCGTCGTACACTCCTATTAAAATTGCTCCCGAGGTTACAGCACTACCTGAATCACCTAGACCAATTGATCCAACTAGCAAATCCGAACCGGATGCTACGCGAACATCCCCATTTATATCTAAAGTATATTGCGGGTTGGAAGTCCCAACTCCCAGATAATCGCTAGCATTATTCCAAAAGAAATTAGACGCGTCTTGCGTAAAGCCAGATCCATCGCCAAACAGTATTCCTCCCCCAATCACTGTTGCACCAAACAGGTAATCGAGTTCAGTACTAGTTACGGAAGTACCGGTTAATTTATTTAGTTCTGAAGTAGATAGCGTCGCCCCTGCAAGAATATTTAGCTCACTAGCTGAAGAAGTAACTCCCGTTCCCCCCAGTACTAGGGCTCGAACCGCAGCCGTGCCACCTACATCCAGTTGATACTGCGGATTAGTAGTTCCTATTCCTGTATACCCGGTTGAATCATCTATGCCAAAATATGAAGACGCATTATTGGCAAATATGTACGTTCCCGCATCTGTCCACTTACTGGCACCCAAACCAAGTTGAGTATCTAAATCCTTAAGAACCGCCTGCAAAACAGTTTCGTCTGAATATGTAAATTCGTCGTGGATCCCTATTAGAGATGCTCCTGAGGTTAAAGCTGATCCTGAATCTCCGATGCCTATATCCCCTATATAATAATCAGATCCCGCTGAGACGTACAAACTACCTACTATTGCTATCCCGTTTGTTGTATCTCCTATGCTTATCGACCCCAGATACAAGTCGGATCCTGATGATATAGCTACATCTCCATTAATATCAAGTGTGTATTGCGGATTTGAGGTCCCTATACCTAATCTGTTTGTGGAATTATCCCAAGAAATATTAGGAGCATCCTGAGTAAATTTAGTTCCATCTCCAAACACAAGTCCGCCTGAAACTACTCCCGATCCGGTCAGATAGTTTAACTCTGATGTAGAAAGTGTTGCGCCGCTTAAGATATTTATATCAGAAGTCGTCGCAGTTACTCCATCCATTATATTGAGTTCCACCGCGTCTGCTGTAATGGCAGTCCCAGCTAAGACCAAACCTTGTGTGGCTGTGGTACCCGCTATATCCAACAGGTAAGATGGATTAGATTTTCCAATTCCTATCAAAGAACCATTATCCCAAATCTGACCTATAACTAGCGTATTTGTATCACTTAACTTAGTGACATAATTTGCTACAGGGGATGCAACATCTACCAGCGCGGATGTCCCCCATACCCGTGAATCTATATCTCTTGTCTCTAGCACCCCCGAATTAGATAGTACTACCGTATTACCGGAACCGGCCCCAAGTGTAGATACCCTTACACTACCATCTACATCTAATGTGTACTGAGGATTTGAGGTGCCTAACCCAAGATAGTCAGATGTTGCATCCCAGAAGAGCGCATCTACATCTTGGGTTATGAAGGCACCCTGCCCAAAATTTATTCCTCCACTTAAAACTGTAGTTCCATCCAAATAATTAAGTTCGGCTGTTGTCGAAGTTACTCCGTTTAAAATGTTAATCTCGGAAGTTGTCGCGACTACACCATCCAATATATTTATTTCAGCAGCTGATGATGTAATTGCTTGACCTCCTAGTACTAGCGCCCGCATAGCACCTGTTCCTCCAATGTCCAATGTATAACCAGGTGCAGAAGTTCCAATTCCCAACATCTTTCCCACATTATCCCAATATATATCTGAAACATCCTGCGCATACCTTGCACCATCTCCAAAAACTAACCCCCCTTGCTGCACTGTCGCACCGGACAAATAATCTAGTTCCGCACCTGTAACTGAAATACCCGTTAACTTGTTCAATTCGGAAGTGGATAATGTAGCTCCATCCAGTATGTTCAGTTCCGCTATAGAAGACTTCAGTGCAAACCCGCCAATCACCAACGCCTCCACTGCCGCAGTACCCCCAACGTCCAGCATATGTTCGGGTGTTGAATCCCCTATCCCCAACCTGCCAGACCCATTATAGTAGAATGCATAGTTATCAAGTGATAAACTCCCCGCAGATGCCACAAAGTACAATCCCGCCTGTGGTGTAGATCCACCCACTGTAAGATTGTCAGTCTGCTGAGTAAGTGTGGTCATTGACCCCAAGTCTGTCCACTTTGAAGATCCGCCTCCAAGCAAACCCATTTGCGCATCAAAATCATTCAGTATAGCCTGCAACCTTGTGTGATCGGAATATGTAAATTCGTCATATACTCCGATTAGATATGCCCCAGATGTAACCGCTGACCCGGAATCGCTAAGACCGATATCCCCTATCATCAAGTCACCGCCTCCAACTATGTATGTATCTCCACCTATTCTTACACCACTGGTTGTATCCCCTATTGATACCGATCCTAGATACAAGTTGGAACCAGAAGATATTCGCACATCCCCCTCAACATCCAGCGCATACGAAGGATTCGAAGTGCCAAGTCCTAAATATTTACTTGCCGTATCCCAGTAAAACTCAGAAACATCTTGTGTGAAGTTATTTCCATCAGCAAATACGACCCCACCTCTAACCACCGCGGAACCCGATAAATAGTCTAACTCCGCCCCAGTTACAGATATACCTGAGAGAATATTTAACTCTGACGCTGAAGAAGTAAGCACAGAACCACCGAGAACTAGGGTTTGGACGGATGCAGTACCCCCTACATCTAAAGTATATTGAGGATTGGAGGTACCTAACCCAAGATAATCAGATGTTGCATCCCAGAAGAGCGCATCTATATCTTGGGTTATGAAGGCACCCTGTCCAAAATTTATTCCTCCACTTAAAACTGTAGTTCCATCCAAATAATTAAGTTCGGCTGTTGTCGAAGTTACTCCGTTTAGTATATTCAACTCCGAAGTAGATAAAGTAGCTCCGCTTAAAATATTAAGTTCTAAAGTCGAAACTGTTGCTCCATCAAGTATGTTTAATTCACTGGCATCAGAAGTAACTGCTATACCGCCCAGCACTAATGCCTGAACAGCGCCCGTTCCCCCTACATCTAGTGTATATCCCGGCAAAGAAGTGCCAACTCCTAAGTACTTACTTGAGTCATCCCAGTAAAGATATGACAAATCCTGCGAAATGTTCGTTCCGTTTCCAAATAAAACCCCGCCGCTAAATATAGTCGCACCGGATAAGTAGTCTAATTCACTTCCGGTTACAGATACTCCAGCAAGAATATTCAGTTCCGAAGTGGACGCTGTCAACGCGGTACCATCCAAAACTAGGGCTTGAAAAGCGCCCGTTCCCCCTACATCCAGTGTATACCCGGGAGCAGAAGTCCCGATTCCCAACCTGTCAGATATATCATCCCAGAAAATATTGGCAATGTCCTGGGAAAATCCGGAGCCATCACCAAAAACCACCCCCCCATTCAACACCGTAGAACCTGTCAGGTAATTAAGTTCAGCAGTTGACATAGTAGCTCCGGTTAACATATTAAGTTCTGATGTAGAAAGTGTCGCTCCGGTGAGTATGTTTAATTCCGAAGCCGAAGAAGTAAGCGGCGTGTCTCCCAAAACTAAAGCCTGTACACCCGCTGTCCCACCAACATCCAAAATATATCCGGGCGTAGAATCACCAAGACCTAATCTTCCAAAACCATCATAATAGAAAGCGTAATTATCAAGTGACAAACTCCCTGTCGAAGAAACAAAATATAGCCCCGCCTGCGGAGTAGATCCTCCAACAGTCAAATTGTCGGTTTGCTGAGTAAGTGTCGTCATCGCGCCTAGATCTGTCCACTTTGATGATCCGCCGCCAAGCAAACCCATCTGATTATCAAAATCATTTAGTATATCCTGCAATCTCGTGTGGTCAGAATAAACAAACTCATCAAACACTCCTATTAGGTACGCCCCCGACGCTGTAGCACTGGAAGAATCCCCAACACCTATATCTCCTATGTATAAATCACCACTGTCTTTTATGTATGTATTGCCCTCTATCACTACTCCACTCGTTGTGTCCCCTACACTTATTGTACCCAGATAAAGACTTGATCCTGATGCTACCCGCACGCTTCCACTAACATCTAGAGTGTATTGCGGATCTGAAGTACCGATTCCAACATATGACCCATCATCCCAAATCTGACTGATTGTTATTGAGTTTACGTCACTCAACCTGGCGACATAATTTGTCACAGGTGATGTGACATCAACTAAAGAGGACGTCCCCCATACGCGTGAATCTATATCTCTCGTCTCTAAAACCCCCGAGTTAGATAATACTATTGTATTACCCGCTCCAGCCCCAAATGTAGATATTCTCACACTACCATCTACATCTAATGTGTACTGCGGATTTGAGGTGCCTAACCCAAGATAATCTGACGCGGCATCCCAGAAGAGCGCATCTATATCTTGGGTTATGAAGGCACCCTGCCCAAAATTCAATCCTCCACCTAAAACTGTAGTTCCATCTAGATAGTTTAATTCAGCCGTTGTTGAAGTTACTCCGTTTAATATATTTAGCTCAGAAGTAGATAGTGT